>CAZKCM010000062.1:4281-25933 GCA_964551315.1 uncultured Rhodospirillaceae bacterium
AGGGCGAGATCCTGGCGCACGATCCGATGGCGCAGGACAAGCGCGCCCAGGAGCAGCAGGTGGGCCGATAGGTCGACCGGCCGATCGGAGCGAGGAAGACAAGAAATGCTGGCACCCAAGCGAACGAAATTCCGCAAGGCCCATAAGGGCCGCATCCACGGCACCGCCAAGGGCGGTACGACGCTCAACTTCGGCACCTACGGGCTGAAGGCGACGGAGCCCGGCCGCGTGACGGCCCGCCAGATCGAGGCGGCGCGGCGTGCGGTGACGCGTCACATGAAGCGCGTCGGCAGGATCTGGATCCGGATCTTCCCGGACGTGCCGGTGAGCAGCAAGCCGGCCGAGGTGCGCATGGGCAGCGGCAAGGGCTCGCCGGAGTTCTGGGCCGCCCGGGTCCATCCCGGCCGGATCATGTTCGAGATCGACGGGGTGCCGCGGGATCTGGCGAAGCGCGCGTTCGAACTGGCGGCGGCGAAGCTGCCGGTAAAGACCCGGTTCGTGACGCGGCTGGGCGAAGAGGGCTGAGCGATGAAGGCGGAGGATCTGCGGAACAAGACGCCGGACGAGCTCAAGAGCGAGCTTCTGGCGCTGAAGAAAGAGGCCTTCAACCTGCGCTTCCAGAAAGCGAGCGGGCAGCTCGAGAACACCGCGCGGGTGCGGCAAGTGCGGCGCGACATAGCGCGCATCAAGACGTTTTTGAATCAGAAGGCGCGCGCCGCGTCGTAGGAGAAGAGGACAATGCCGAGGCGCATCCTGCAGGGGGTCGTGGTCAGCGACAAGGCCGACAAGACGGTCATCGTCCGCGTCGAGCGACGGGTCATGCACCCCCTTTACAAGAAGTTTATCCGGCGGTCGAAGAAGTACGCCGCCCATGACGAGAACAACGCCTACAAGACGGGCGATATGGTGGCGATTCGCGAGTGCCGGCCGCTGTCGAAACGCAAGCGGTGGGAGGTCATCGGAGCCGCCGACGCCGCTGCTAGCGCTGAGGGGTCGCAGACATGATTCAGATGCAGACGAACCTTGAGGTCGCCGACAACTCGGGCGCTCGGCGGGTGCAGTGCATCAAGGTGCTGGGTGGATCGAAGCGGAAATACGCTTCGGTCGGCGACGTCATCGTCGTGTCGGTCAAGGAGGCGATTCCGCGCGGTCGCGTCAAGAAGGGCGACGTGCACCAGGCGGTGATCGTTCGGACCGCCAAGGAGATCCGTCGCTCCGACGGCAGCGCCATCCGCTTCGACCGGAACGCGGCGGTGCTGATCAACAAGCAGGGCGAGCCGATCGGTACCCGTATCTTCGGTCCCGTGACGCGCGAGCTCCGCGCCAAGAAGTTCATGAAGATCATCTCGTTGGCGCCGGAAGTCCTTTGAAGAGGCCCGGCGAGCAGGTGCTGTGATGGCGACCAAGTTCAAGATCAAGAAGGGCGACCGGGTGATAGTCATAACCGGCCGTGACAAGGGCAAGACCGGCGAGGTCCTGCGGGTGATCCGTGACGAGAACCGCGTCCTGGTGCAGGGCGTCAACCTCGTCAAGCGGCACGAGCGGCAATCGCCGCGGTCGGCCGGCGGCATCATCGAGAAGGAGGCGCCGATCCACATCTCCAACGTTGCCCATATCGATCCGGCGTCGAACAAACCAACCCGCGTCGGGTACCGGTTTCTCGAAGACGGCCGAAAGGTGCGCTTCGCCCGCCGGTCCGGCGAAACGATAGACCGATAGGCGGTTAGAACCATGGCCACCCGCTTGCAAGAGCACTACAACACGGTCGTGCGTCCGGCCCTCATGGCCGAGTTCGGCTACAAGAACCCGATGCAGGTCCCGCGCCTCGAGAAGATCGTCGTCAATATGGGCGTCGGCGAGGCGGTGCAGGACAGCAAGAAACTCACCTCTGCGGTGAACGAGCTGGCAGCGATCACCGGTCAGAAGCCGCTTGTCACCAAGGCGCGGAAGTCGATCGCCGGCTTCAAGCTGCGCGAAGGGATGAGCATCGGCTGCAAGGTCACGCTGCGCGGGGATCGGATGTACGAGTTTCTGGATCGCCTGATCACGATCGCGCTGCCGCGCGTTCGCGATTTCCGGGGCGTGCCGGGCAACAGCTTCGACGGCCGGGGCAATTACTCCCTGGGCCTCAAGGAGCAGATCGTGTTTCCGGAAATCGACTACGACAAGATCGATCAGGTGCGCGGCATGGACATCGCGATCGTGACGACGGCGAAGACCGATGCCGAGGCGAAGGCCCTGCTGAAGGGCTTCGACATGCCCTTCACGAGCTGATGGGCGTTGGAGGAACAGGAAATGGCTAAGAAGAGTGCGATCGAACGGGACAAGAAGCGTCGAGAGATGGCGAAGCGGTTCGCCGGTCGCCGCGCCCGGCTCAAGGCGATCGCCTTCGACGAATCGTTGCCGATGGAGGAGCGCTTTGCGGCGCAGCTCAAGCTCGCGCAACTGCCGCGCAATTCCGCGCCGGTGCGCCAACGCAACCGCTGCGCGCTGACGGGCCGGCCGCGCGGCGTGTACCGCAAGTTCATGCTTTCGCGGATCGCGTTGCGCGAACTCGCGTCGACCGGGCAGATCCCGGGCATGGTCAAGTCGAGCTGGTAAAGGAGGGCCGTGCTTATGGCGATGAGCGATCCCTTGGGGGATATGCTGACCCGGATCCGCAACGGCCAGCGGGCCGGCAAGAAGACGGTATCGAGCCCGGCTTCGAAGCTGCGGGCCAACGTGCTTGAGGTGCTCAAGCGGGAAGGCTACATCCGGGGCTACTCGCAGAACGAAGGGGCGTCCGGCGTTCGAGAGTTCCGGATCGAGCTGAAGTATCACGAGGGGCAGCCCGTGATCCGGGAAATCAGCCGCGTTTCCAAGCCAGGCCGCCGCGTCTATTCGAAGATTGCCGATCTGCCGCGGGTCTATAACGGGCTTGGAATCTCGATCCTGTCGACGCCGCGCGGCGTTCTGTCGGACAACGAGGCCCGCGCCGCCAATGTCGGCGGCGAGGTGCTGTGCCGCGTATTTTGAGGAAGGAAGATGTCTCGCGTTGGTAAGAACCCCGTCGCGGTACCCGGTGGCGTCACGGTCGAGATTGCCGACCGCCGGATTACGGCGAAGGGCAAGCTCGGCGAGTTGAGCCTGAGGCTCAACGACAACGTCGAGGCTCGGCTCGAGGACGGCAACGTCTGGGTGAAGCCGGTCAACGACAGCAAGCAGGCCCGGATGATGTGGGGAACGACCCGCAATCTGGTGCAGAACATGGTGACCGGCGTGTCGCAGGGCTTCACCCGGAATCTGGAGATCAACGGGGTCGGCTACCGCGCCGCGGTTCAGGGCCGGAACCTGCAGCTCCAGCTTGGCTACAGCCACGACGTGATCTATCCGATTCCGGAGGACATCACGATCAAGTGCGAGCGGCCGACGGCCATTTCGATCACGGGCAAGGACAAGCAGCGCGTGGGGCAGGTCGCGGCCGAGATTCGCGCCTTCCGCCCGCCGGAGCCCTACAAGGGCAAGGGCATCAAGTACGACAACGAAACGATCCTCCGCAAGGAAGGCAAGAAAAAGTAGGATTGGAGCCATGTCCAGACCGCAAGAGCTTCGGGCCCGTCGCCGGCGCCGGGTTCGCCTGCAGATTCGCCGCAAGTCGGGTGGCCGGCCGCGCCTGTCGGTATTCCGGTCGAATAAGCACATCTATGCCCAGATCATCGACGACGGGCGCGGCGTGACCGTGGCGGCCGCCTCGACGCTCGACAAGGGGCTCAGGGAAAAGCTAAGGACCGGCGCAGACGTGGCCGCGGCGCAGGAGGTCGGCAAGCTGATCGCGGAGCGCGCGGTTGCCGCGGGTATCAAGGAGGTCGTGTTCGATCGCGGCGGTTATCTGTTCCACGGCCGGGTGAAGGCCCTGGCCGACGCCGCCCGCGAAGGCGGCCTGTCCTTCTAGAGGGTCAAGACATGGCAAGAGCACCGAAATCGGACCGCCGCGACCGCGACCGCTCCCGCGAGGAGAGCGAGCTCGTCGAGAAGCTGGTCAGCATCAACCGCGTGGCGAAGGTGGTGAAAGGCGGCCGGCGCTTCGGATTCGCCGCCTTGGTGGTGGTCGGCGACGGCAAGGGCCGGGTCGGTCACGGCGCCGGCAAGGCACGAGAAGTGCCCGAGGCGATCCGGAAGGCCACCGAGCAGGCCAAGCGGAGCATGATCCGTGTGCCGCTGCGGGAGGGACGCACCCTCCACCACGACGTCAACGGCCACTTCGGCGCGGGTCGGGTTGTGCTTCGGGCGGCCGATGCCGGGACCGGGATCATTGCCGGCGGGCCGATCCGCGCGATCTTCGAGGCGCTCGGCGTGCAGGACGTGGTGGCGAAGTCCGTCGGTACGTCGAACCCGCACAACATGATCAAGGCCGCCTTCGACGCGCTGAGCCGAAGCAGCTCACCGCGGAGCGTGGCGGCGCGTCGCAACAAGAAGGTCAGCGACCTCGTCGGGCGTCGGGAGTTTGCCGCCGCCGCCGAGGCCCGGGAGTAGATCATGGCAGAGGCGCGCAAGGCAGTGCTGAAAGTGGTGCAGATCGGGAGTCCGATCGGCCGTAAGAAAGACCAGCGTCAGACCCTGATCGGTCTCGGCCTCAACAAGCTGCATCGCAGCCGGGTGCTCGAGGATACGCCGGCGGTCCGGGGAATGATTGCCAAGGTGCGGCATCTCGTCCGCGTCGAGCCGGTGGAGCGGTAGGCGGCCGACGGGCGTTTGAAGGACCTGCAACTGGGGCAGAAACTCCGGCAGGCCGGGCGATCAGGTCTGGTAACGGCGGAACAAGAGGACCATATTTCATGAAACTGAATCAGCTCTCCGACAACCCGGGAGCACGCAAGGAGCGGACGCGCGTCGGCCGCGGCATCGGCTCCGGCAAGGGCAAGACGGGCGGCCGTGGCGTCAAGGGCCAGAAGTCGCGCACCGGCGTTGCCCTGAACGGCTATGAGGGAGGGCAAATGCCGCTGCATCGGCGTCTGCCGAAGCGCGGGTTTAACAACATCTTTCGTCGGGAGTATGCGGAGGTGAATATCGGCCGTCTGCAGAGCGCGATCGACGCCGGCCGGCTTGATGCCAGTCAGACGATCGACGCCGAGGCCCTGCGCGCGGCCGGTGTCATCCGCCGGGTGAAGGACGGCGTGCGCCTCCTGGCGAAGGGGGAACTGAAGGCGAAGCTGACGATCGAGGTCGCGGGCGCCTCTAGGGCGGCGATCGCCGCCGTCGAAAAGGCGGGCGGAACCGTCAAAACGACCGAGCCCGCTGCAACCGAATCCGCGGAAGCCTGATTCCCCGAAGTCAAGGACTGCTGCTGAATGGCCTCTGCCGCCGAACAACTCGCCGCCAATATCAACTTCGGCGCCTTCGCGAAGGCGACCGAACTTAAGAAGCGGATCTGGTTCACGCTCGGGGCGCTCATCGTGTACCGGCTCGGGACCTATATCCCGCTGCCGGGGATCGACCCTGTCATCCTGGATCAGATCTTCCAACAGCAGGCCGGCGGGATCATCGGCATGTTCGACATGTTCTCGGGCGGTGCGCTCGGCCGCATGTCGATCTTCGCTCTGAACATCATGCCGTACATCTCGGCGTCGATCATCATGCAGCTCATGACGAGCGTGTCGCCAACCCTCGATGCGCTCAAGAAGGAAGGCGAATCCGGCCGCAAGAAACTGAACCAATACACGCGGATGGGTACCGTCCTTCTCGCGGCGGTTCAGGCCTATGGCATCGCGGTCGGCCTCGAGGGCATGCAGGCGGGCGGCGCCTCGGCGGTCATAGACCCGGGCCTGTTCTTCCGGCTGACGACCGTCATCACCTTGACCGGTGGTACCATCTTCCTGATGTGGCTCGGCGAGCAGGTAACCGCGCGAGGCGTCGGCAACGGCATCTCACTGATCATCTTCGCCGGGATCGTGGCCAATCTGCCGGCGGCACTGGCCGGCACGCTGGAACTCGGGCGGACCGGCGCACTCTCGACCGTCCTTATCCTCGGTATCCTGGTGATGGCGATCGCCGTTATCGCCGGCATCGTGTTCTTCGAGCGGGCCCAGCGTCGCATCATCGTCCAGTATCCGAAGCGCCAGGTCGGCAACAAGATGTTCGGCGGGGAGAGCTCGCACCTGCCGCTGAAGCTGAACAGTTCCGGCGTCATCCCGCCGATCTTTGCCAGCTCGCTGCTGCTGCTGCCGCTGACCGTCGCCGGCTTCACGGGCAGCCAGGGCCCCGGCTGGCTGCAGACGCTCATCGCCTATCTCGGCCACGGCCAGCCGATCTACATGGTGCTTTACGCGGCGCTGATCATCTTCTTCGCCTTCTTCTACACGGCGATCGTGTTCAATCCGGCGGATACGGCCGAGAATCTGAAGAAGTATGGCGGGTTCATCCCTGGTATCCGACCCGGGAAGAACACGGCGGAATATCTCGACTATGTCCTGACGCGGCTCACGGTGGTGGGGTCAATCTATCTGGCGGTGGTCTGCCTGCTGCCGGAGATCCTGATCTCGGAGTACTCGCTGCCCTTCTATTTTGGCGGCACCAGCCTACTTATTGTCGTCTCGGTTACGATGGACACCGTGGCGCAGATCCATTCGCATCTTCTTGCGCATCAGTATGAGGGGCTGATCAAGAAGGCGAGGCTCAAGGGGCGGCGCGGATGAATCTGATCCTCCTCGGCCCGCCCGGCGCCGGAAAGGGCACGCAGGCCAGCCGGCTGGAAGAGGCGCACGGCCTGAAGCATCTCTCGACGGGAGACATGCTGCGGGCGGCGGTCGCGTCCGGCAGCCCGCTTGGGCAGCAGGCCAAGGCGGTCATGGAGGCGGGGCAGCTCATGCCCGACGAGATCATCATCCGGATGATCGCCGACCGCATCGAGGAGCCGGACTGCAAGAACGGGTTCGTTCTGGACGGATTTCCGCGAACCGTTCCGCAGGCCGAGGCTCTCGATTCCATGCTGGCGGAGAAGGGCGAGCGCGTGGACCTCGTCATCGAGATCGCCGTCGACGAGGCAGCCCTGGTCGAGCGGATCGCCGGCCGGTTCAGCTGCGCCCGCTGCGGCGCTGGCTATCATGACAGGTTCCGGCGGCCGAAGGTGGAGGGGGTTTGCGACGTCTGCGGGTCCACCGAGTTCACCCGGCGCAAGGACGACACGGAGGAGACGGTTCGGGCGCGGCTCGAGGCCTACCGGGAACAGACGGCACCGATCCTGCCGTATTACGAGGCCAAGGGGCTGCTTCGGCGGGTCGACGGTATGGCCGATGTGGACGAGGTGACACGGCAAATCGAGGAGGCATTAAGGAAGGCTTAACGGTTGACTTGAGGGCTTAAGTTCCTATAATTCGCGCCCTCGGTCTCTCGCGGTGGCCGAGCCTTTCGGCCTGTTCCATTGAAACTTGAGGAGTTTTCCAGGTGGCGCGTATTGCTGGCGTCAACATTCCGACGCAAAAGCGAGTGGAGATCGCCCTGACCTACATCCACGGAATCGGGCGGGCAAAGGCGAAGGAGATCTGCGAGAAAGTCGGCATACCGGAAGACCGGCGCGTCAACCAGCTGACCGACGACGAGGTTGTGCGGATTCGCGAAATCATCGACCGCGACTATCGGGTCGAAGGCGATCTGCGCCGCGAGGTGGCCATGAACATCAAGCGGTTGATGGACTTGGGCTGCTATCGCGGGCTGCGGCACCGCAAGGGACTGCCCGTTCGCGGGCAGCGGACCCACACCAACGCGCGGACCCGGAAGGGACCGGCGCGGCCGATTGCCGGCAAGAAGAAGTAGACAACAGCCGCTAGAGAACGGGATCGAGAATGGCCAAAGCAGCTTCGCCGCGTCTGCGGCGCCGGGAGCGCAAGAACATCACCTCCGGCGTTGCGCATGTGAACGCGAGCTTCAACAACACGATGATCACCATCACCGACGCCCAGGGCAACACGATTTCCTGGTCGTCGGCCGGAAGCCAGGGCTTCAAGGGATCCCGGAAATCGACGCCTTACGCCGCGCAGATGGCCGCCGACAGCGCGGCCCGCAAGGCGATGGAACATGGCGTTAAGGTTCTGGAGGTTGAGGTGAAGGGGCCCGGATCGGGCCGGGAGTCGGCCTTGCGGGCGCTTCAGGCGGCCGGCTTCACCATCACCTCCATCAAGGATGTGACGCCGATTCCGCATAACGGCTGCCGCCCACCGAAACGCCGCCGGGTGTGATCGGGCCGCGTGGTGCCGCTCGCTCGGCGACGCCACGACCCGCGATGTCGACAAGGTCCCGCGGGCGCGATTTCGCCCGCGGCGCCGTGCGCGGCCGGCAAGCCTAGCAAAGGGAGCCGTAGATAGCTATGAGATCGTCCTCCGTGATTCAAAAGAACTGGACCGAACTGATCAAGCCGAACAAGCTGAACGTCGAGCCCGGGGCCGATGCGCAGCGCGAGGCCACGGTCGTTGCGGAGCCCCTGGAGCGCGGCTTCGGCCTGACGCTCGGAAACGCCTTGCGCCGCGTCCTGCTGTCCTCGCTGCAGGGCGCCGCCGTTACCGCCGTGCAGATCGACGGTGTGCTGCACGAGTTCTCGTCGATTCCCGGCGTGCTCGAGGACGTGACGGACATCGTCCTCAACATCAAGACGATTGCGCTGCGGATGCACGGCGAGGGGCCGAAGCGCATGCGCCTGCGTGCCGAGGGGCCGGGCGAGGTTACCGCCGGCCTCATCGAGACCGGCCATGACATCGAGATCATGAACCCGGACCTGGTGCTCTGCACCCTCGACGACGGCGCCAAGCTCAGCATGGAGTTCACGGTCGAGACCGGCAAGGGCTATGTTGCCGCCTCGCAGAACCGTCCCGAGGACGCGCCCATCGGGCTGATCCCGGTCGACGCGCTGTTCAGCCCGGTCCGCAAGGTGACCTACAAGGTCGAGAACAGCCGTGTCGGGCAGGTGACCGACTACGACAAGCTGTCGATGCAGATCGAGACCAACGGCGCGGTGTCGCCGGAAGATGCCGTGGCGCTTGCCGCGCGCATTCTGCAGGACCAGCTCCAGCTCTTCATCAACTTCGAAGAACCGACGGCCGCCCGGGAAGAGGAGCGCGCGGCAGAGCCGCCGTTCAACAAGAACCTGTTGCGCAAGGTCGACGAGCTCGAGCTCTCGGTCCGCTCGGCGAACTGCCTCAAGAACGACAACATCGTCTATATCGGCGATCTCGTTCAGAAGACCGAGGCAGAGATGCTGCGGACGCCGAACTTCGGCCGTAAGTCCTTGAACGAGATCAAGGAGGTTCTGGCGCAGATGGGCCTTCATCTCGGTATGGAGATTCCCAATTGGCCGCCCGAGAACATCGAGGATCTGGCCAAGCGCCTGGACGAGCCGTATTGACCATCGACCTGAACGGATAGCCACCGGGCCGGTCCGGCCCGACCCCGCCGTGCACGGCCGAGGAGAGCTGCGGCGGCGGGACCCGCAATCGGTCTCGTGCGCGAGGCCAGGAGAACGAGGAGGAAGGCACCATGCGTCACCGCCTGAGCGGCCGCAAACTGAACCGCACCAGCAGCCATCGCAAGGCGATGTTCGCCAACATGGCCGCGGCCCTGATCAAGCATGAGCAGATCCGCACGACCCTGCCGAAGGCGAAGGATCTTCGGCGCGTGGTCGAGCGCCTGATCACGCTGGGCAAGCGTGGCGATCTGCACGCCCGGCGGCAGGCGCTGGCGGTGCTGCGCGACACCGGCCTGACCGGCAAGCTCTTCGGTCCCCTGGCCGAGCGCTACGCCGACCGGCCGGGTGGCTACACCCGCGTGCTAAAGGCGGGTTTCCGCTACGGCGACGCCGCGCCGATGGCGATCATCGAGCTGGTCGATCGCGATCCCACGGCAAAGGGGCAGGATTCCGGGCGGACGGAAGAGGCGGAGGAGGCCGAATCCGCCGCATGAAGGGCGTCGCGCTCACAGTTTGACGTAGCGCGAAGGCAGCCCTGCGGCTGCCTTCGCCGTTTCAGGAACCGCTTTCCTCCAATCGCGGGCTGGCAGGGCGACGGACGGGTCTCCAGATTTGTGGCGATGATCCGGAATGCATTCCCAAGGGCGACGGGCTGCAGCCGGGGACTCCGGCTGCTTCTTCTCTGCGTCCTGCTTCTATCACCGATGGCGATCGGCCAGGCGGGGACGAAGGAGATTCCGCAGTCCGAGGCGCAGATCGAGCTGTCTTTCGCGCCGCTGGTGAAAAAGGTGGCGCCGGCGGTCGTCAACATCTACGCCGCGCGCATCGTCGAGGCCCGGCCTTTCTCGCCCTTCGCCGGGAACCCGCTTCTCGAACGCTTCTTCGGTGATGCCTTCCGCTTCGGCGGCCCCCCGCGGGAGCGCATCCAGAACTCGCTCGGGTCGGGGGTGATCGTGGCGCCGGACGGACTCGTGGTCACCAACTATCATGTGATCAAGGGCAGCGATGCGATCCGCGTCGTTCTCGCCGACCGGCGGGAGTTCGACGCCGAAGTCGTCGTGGCGGACGAGCAGACCGATCTGGCCCTTCTGCGGATCGATGCCGGCGCGCAGGCGCTGCCCTATGTCGAGCTCGGCGACTCCGATGAGCTCGAGGTCGGCGATCTCGTTCTGGCGATCGGCAACCCGTTCGGCGTCGGCCAGACGGTGACCAGCGGCATCGTATCGGCCGTGGCACGAACCGGCGTCGGAATCACCGATTACGGCTTCTTCATCCAGACCGACGCGGCGATCAACCCGGGCAACTCCGGCGGTGCCCTCGTCGGCATGGACGGCAAGCTGGTCGGCATCAACACGGCGATCTTCTCGCGCGACGGCGGCTCGCTTGGAATCGGCTTCGCCATTCCCTCGAACATGGTCGCCGCGATCGTTGCCGCCGAGGCCAGCGGAGGCCAACTGGTCCGGCCCTGGATCGGCGCGGCCGGCCAGCCGGTAACGGCGGACCTTGCACGGGCGCTGGGTCTTGATCGGCCGGGCGGCGTGGTGGTCAGCCAGCTTTATCCCGGCGGTCCGGCAGAGCGCAGCGGCCTGCGGGTCGGCGACGTGGTGGTCGCGGTGAACGGTCGGGCGGTGCTGGATCCGGCGGCCCTGCGCTTTCGGCTCGCGACCCTGCCGGTTGGCAGCACCGCGGAGCTCTCGGTCCTGCGAGACGGGGAAAGACTGAGCATTCCCATCGAACTCACCGCCGCCCCGGAGGACCCGCCGCGGAGCACGACCCTGCTGAGCGGCCGCCATCCGCTTGCCGGGGCAACCGTGGCCAATCTATCGCCGGCGCTCGCCGTCGAGTTGTCGCTGGATCGTGAATGGCGCGGCGTGATCGTCGTTGCCGTCGAACGCGGCAGCATCGCCGACCGCGCCCGGTTCGCCCGCGGCGACATCCTGCTCGAGATCAACGGCCGGAACGTCAATACCGTCGCCGAGTTGATGGCCGCCCTGTCGCGGCCGGCGAACCGCTGGCATATTACCTATCGCCGCGACGGCGAGGTCCATGCGGTCGTCATCGGCTGAGTGGCCGCCGGGGCGCAGATGGCAGGGGAGGACTCACCGCTGACAGGACTCTTCGAATCGCAGGCACCGCGCCCGCTCGCGGATCGGCTGCGGCCGACGCGGCCGGAGGAGATCGTCGGGCAGAACCATCTGCTCGGGCCCGACGCGCCGATCGGGCGCATGATCGCCACCGGGCGTCTGTCTTCCATGATCCTCTGGGGGCCGCCGGGTTGCGGCAAGACGACGCTCGCGCGGCTGCTCGCAGACAGGACCGATCTGCACTTCGAACCGCTGTCGGCCGTCTTCTCCGGCGTTGCGGATCTGCGCAAGGTTTTCGAGGCGGCAAAGGGGCGGCGGGCCGCAGGGCGCGGCACGCTGCTGTTCATCGATGAGATCCATCGCTTCAACCGGGCCCAGCAGGACGGCTTTCTGCCCTATGTCGAGGACGGAACCGTCATCCTGGTCGGTGCCACGACCGAGAACCCGTCCTTCGAGCTGAACGCGGCGCTCCTGTCGCGGACGCAGGTATTCGTCCTCAACCGCCTCGACGACGAGGCGATGGAGACGCTGTTGCGGCGGGCGGAGCAGGCGGAGGGACGGTCGCTGCCGCTCGACGACGAGGCCCGCCGGGCCTTGCGGGCAATGGCCGACGGCGACGGCCGCTACCTCCTGAACATGGCGGAAGCGCTGTTCGCCTTGCCGCCGGCCGCGGACGGCGCGCCGCGGGTGCTGGACACGGCGTCGCTCACCGCGGCGGTGCAGCGCCGGCTGCCGCTCTACGACAAGGCGCAAGAGGGGCACTACAACCTGATCAGCGCGCTGCACAAGTCGCTCCGCGGCTCCGACACGGACGCCGCGCTCTATTGGTTCGCACGCATGCTCGCGGGCGGCGAGGACCCGCTCTACATCGCCCGCCGCCTGGTCCGCTTCGCGGTGGAGGATGTCGGCCTCGCGGATCCCAATGCGCTGCAGCAGGCGCTCGCGGCCTGGGATGCCTACGATCGTCTCGGTTCGCCGGAGGGCGAGTTGGCGCTGGCGCAGTGCGTGATCTATCTGGGCACGGCGCCGAAGTCGAACGCCGCCTACCGGGCGCTCGGCGCGGCCAAGAAGGCGGCGAAGGCGAGCGGCTCCCTGATGCCGCCCAAGCACATCCTGAACGCGCCGACCCGGCTGATGCGCGACCTCGGTTATGGCGAGGGATACGCCTACGATCACGACGCCCCGGACGCCTTTTCCGGCCAGAACTATTTCCCCGAAGGTATGGCGCGGCGGAGCTTCTACGAGCCAGTCGATCGGGGGTTCGAGCGGGAGATTCGCAAGCGCCTCGACTACTGGGCGAAGCTGCGGCGGGAGCGCGGCGGCGAGTGATGGCGGCTCCGACCCATCTCCTGCGCCCTAACCACGGCTGGAGCGGTTCCACATGAGCGGCATTCAAACGATCGCCGTGACGGCGGATGAGGCCGATCTGCGGCTCGACCGCTGGTTCCGCCGGCACTTCCCGGCGCTGGGCCACGGCCGGCTGGAAAAGCTGTTGCGCACGGGGCAGATCCGGGTCGACGGCAAGCGGGCGCGTTCGAACACCCGCCTGCGGCCGGGCCAGGCGATCCGGGTGCCGCCGCTCGAGGCGGCGGGTCCACCGGAGCCAGGCGATCGATCGGCCCCCCGCGCGCCGCGCGCCGTCGAGGGCGCGGCCTGGGAACGGGAAGCGGCTGCCTTGCGTCGCGCCGTGCTCTACCGCGACGACGACATGCTGGCGATCAACAAGCCGGCGGGTCTCGCCGTCCAGGGCGGTACGGGAACCCGGCGGCACCTCGACGCCATGCTCGACGCCCTGCGCTTCGACGCGGCAGAGCGTCCGCGGCTGGTGCACCGGCTCGACAAGGACACGAGCGGGGTGCTGCTGCTGGCCCGTCACGCCCGCGCGGCGGCGGACCTGGCCGAGGCCTTCCGCCACAAGGACGTGCGCAAGCTCTATTGGGCCGTCGTGGTGGGCGTACCCAAGCCGGCGCAGGGGCGGATCGATCTGCCTCTGGGCAAGCGGCCGGGCCGGGCGGGCGAGCGCGTCACCGCCGATCCGGAGGAGGGCAAGCGGGCGGTCACCCTGTACCGGGTTGTCGACCATGCGGGCAAGCAGGCCTCCTGGCTCGCCCTCATGCCGCTCACGGGGCGAACGCATCAGCTCCGGGCGCATTGTGCGGCGATCGGCACGCCGATCCTCGGTGACGGAAAGTACGGCGGCGCGGCGGCCTTCCTCCCGGGGAAGGCCTTGCCGCGGCAGCTCCATCTCCATGCCCGGACTGTCGAATTGCCGCGCCCGAACGGGCGGGTGATCCGCATCGTCGCGCCCCTGCCACCCCACATGGCGGCGACCTGGCGCTTCTTCGGGTTCGATCCCGAGCCGACATCCGAGCCGCTGCTGGACTGGGCGGCCGGATAGGCGAACCATCGGCGCGGCAAAACGGCGAGGGGTGCGGGCGGAGGCCGCTCGACTCTGGACGGCACGGTGGCGGGGAACCATATAGTCGTCGGCCTCCGGCGGGGACGAGGGGCGATGGCGCAGACCGCACGGGTAGGTGGATGAAGCGTTTCTATAAGGACGCCGAGGCGGTGGACGCAGAAGGGGGCTGCGGCATCGCGTTGGATGGCCGGCCGGTGCGAACGCCCGGGCGGCAGCCCCTCCTGTTGCCGAACCGGGCGCTGGCGGAGGCGATCGCCGATGAGTGGCGCAGCCAGGGCGAGGTGGTGAAGCCCGAGACCATGCCGCTCATGCGCCTGGCGGCGACCTCGATCGACCGCGTCGCCGCGCAGCGGGAGGGCGTTATCGACGAAGTCGCCGGTTACGCGGAGACGGACCTCGTCTGCTATCGGGCCGAGGGGCCGGCCAAGCTGGTCGCCAGGCAGCAGGCCGTGTGGCAGCCCTTGCTGGACTGGGCGACGCTGCGCTTCGACGCACCCTTGCGAGTCACCACAGGGGTCATCCCGCAAACTCAACCGCCTTCCAGCGTCGCGGCGTTGCGTGCGGCGGTCGCCGGCCTCGACACGATGGCGCTGGCGGCTCTGCACGCGGCCACGACCGCCTGCGGGTCGTTGATCATCGCGCTTGCCCTGATGGAAGGCCGTCTCGACGCAGCCGATGCCTGGGAAGCCTCGCAGCTCGACGAGACCTTCCAGATCGAGACCTGGGGCGAGGACTCCGAGGCGGCCGCGCGCCGGGAGGCGCTGCGCCGGGACATCGAGGCGACGGCGCGCTTCATGGCGCTGCTGCGTCAATAGGGCCGGTCGCAGGCCGACCGGTTTGGTCGGTCGCCTTCCCCTCTGCTCGCTTGCTCCGGCTGGCTTGCACCGGTCCGTTTGCGCTCCGGCGGCTTTGGTGCTATCTGCATTCGCGGCGTTTCGCGCCTGCAATATCTCCACAATCTCGCAGGGCAGAAAGCGGCGATGCACGACATCTTGCGGCAACTCGAAGAGAAGCGCGCGGCCGCCCGGGCCGGCGGCGGTGCCCGCCGGATCGAGGCGCAGCACGCGAAGGGTCGGCTGACGGCGCGCGAGCGCATCGAGCTGTTGCTCGATCCCGAATCCTTCGAGGAATGGGACATGTTCGTCGAGCATCGCTGCTCCGATTTCGGGATGGCGGCCCAGAAGATTCCGGGCGACGGCGTGGTCACCGGCTACGGTACCATCAACGGCCGCCTGGTCTTCGTTTTCAGCCAGGACTTCACCGTGTTCGGCGGCTCGTTGAGCGAGGCCCATGCGGAGAAGATCTGCAAGATCATGGACCAGGCGATGCGGGTCGGGGCACCGGTCATCGGGCTCAACGACTCCGGCGGCGCCCGGATCCAGGAAGGCGTCGCCTCGCTCGCCGGCTATGCAGAGGTCTTTCAGCGCAATGTGCTGGCCTCGGGCGTCGTGCCGCAGATCTCGCTGATTATGGGGCCCTGCGCCGGCGGCGCGGTCTATTCGCCGGCGATGACCGACTTCATCTTCATGGTGAAGGACTCCTCCTACATGTTTGTGACCGGGCCCGATGTCGTGAAAACGGTCACGCATGAGACGGTGACGCATGAGCAGCTCGGCGGCGCCATGACCCACGCAACGAAGTCGGGCGTTGCGGACCTCGCCTTCGAGGACGATGTTGACGCATTGCTGCAGCTCCGCCGCTTCATCGACTTCCTGCCGGCCTCCAACCGCGAGCGCCCGCCGGTCCGGCCGACGGCCGATCCGGGTGACCGCCTCGAGCCGTCGCTGGATACGCTTGTGCCGGCCAATCCGAACAAACCCTACGACATGAAGGAGCTGATCCAGAAGGTCGTGGACGAGGGTGACTTCTTCGAGCTGCAGCCCGATTACGCCAAGAACATCATCATCGGCTTCGGCCGGGTGGAGGGCTCGACCGTCGGCATCGTCGCCAACCAGCCGATGGTGCTGGCCGGCTGTCTCGATATCGATTCCTCGCGCAAGGCGGCGCGGTTCGTGCGCTTCTGCGACTGCTTCAACATCCCCATCCTGACCTTCGTCGATGTGCCCGGCTTCCTGCCCGGAACCGCGCAGGAATATGGCGGCATCATCAAGCATGGCGCAAAGCTCCTTTTCGCCTTTGCCGAGGCGACCGTGCCGAAGATCACGGTGATCACGCGAAAGGCCTATGGCGGCGCCTATGACGTCATGAGTTCCAAGCACTTGCGGGGCGATCTTAACTACGCGTGGCCGAGCGCGGAGATCGCGGTGATGGGACCAAAGGGTGCGGTTGAGATCATCTTCCGTGCGGACATCGGCGATGAGGAGAAGATCGCCGCGCGCACCGAGGAGTATCGCAAGAAGTTCGCGAATCCCTTCGTCGCGGGGGCGCGCGGATTCATCGACGACGTGATCATGCCTCACAGCACCCGCCGACGGATCGCGCGGGGCCTCGCCATGCTGCGCGACAAGCGCGTCGAGAACCCGTGGAAAAAGCACGATAACATACCGCTTTAAGTCGACAATGGACGCTCATCAGAGGGGATGCTCGGCCCGGATGCGCGACCGGATGAGGATAAAATTAAGGATTATTAACCCCGGGGGGTGCCCCGCCGGGCGACGCCTCGGGTGAGAAACAGGGTGAGGAGCACGTTTTCCGGACGATGTTCTCGAAAATTCTGATCGCCAACCGGGGGGAGATCGCCTGCCGGGTCATTCGGACGGCGCGGGCGATGGGCATAAAGACCGTTGCCGTCTATTCCGACGCCGATGCCGACGCGCTGCATGTTCGCGAGGCTGATGAGGCCGTTCCGATCGGTCCGGCACCGGCGGCGCAAAGCTATCTCGTCATCGACAACATCCTGGCGGCGATCGACAAGACGGGAGCGGAAGCGGTTCACCCCGGATATGGCTTCCTGTCCGAGAACCCGGCCTTTGCCGAGGCTCTCGAGCGCGCCGGCGTGACGTTCATCGGCCCGAGCCGCGAGGCGATCGCCGCGATGGGGGACAAGATCGAATCGAAGCGGCTGGCGAAGGCAGCCGGCGTCAACACCGTACCCGGATATCTCGGTGTCATCCGCGACGCGGACGAGGCCGTCGAGATCGCCCGCGAGATCGGCTATCCGGTGATGATCAAGGCTTCGGCCGGCGGCGGCGGCAAGGGCATGCGCGTGGCCATCGATGACGACGCCGTGCGGGACGGCGTTCGTGGCGCGATGAACGAGGCGCGGGCGAGCTTTGGCGACGACCGGGTATTCATCGAGAAGTTCATCGAGGAGCCGCGCCATATCGAGATTCAGATCCTCGCCGACGGTCACGGCAACGTGATCCATCTGGGCGAGCGCGAATGCTCGATCCAGCGGCGCCACCAGAAGGTCATCGAGGAGGCGCCGAGTCCCTTCCTCGATGCCGAGACCCGGGCCGCCATGGGTGCGCAGGCGGTGGCGCTCGCCCGCGCTGTGGATTACCGGTCCGCGGGAACCGTCGAGTTCATCGTCGATGCCGACCGCAACTTCTACTTTCTGGAGATGAACACCCGCCTCCAGGTCGAGCATCCGGTGACCGAGATGGTCACCGGCATCGACCTGGTCGAGCAGATGATTCGGATCGCCGCCGGCGAGAGGCTGACGATCGAGCAGAAGGACGTCGCCCACAAGGGCTGGGCGATCGAGGCGCGCGTTTATGCGGAAGATCCGGCGCGCGGCTTCCTGCCCTCGACCGGCCGGCTGACCCGGTATCGGGAGCCGCCGGCGAGCCCCTTCCTGAGGGTGGACAGCGGTGTCTATGAGGGCGCGGAGATCTCGGTGTTCTACGATCCGATGATCGCCAAGCTCATCACCTATGGCGGCAGCCGCGAAGAGGCGATCGCGACCATGCGCGATGCCCTCGATCGCTTCTCGATTCGCGGTGTGAGCCACAATCTGGGTTTCCTCGCCGCGGTGGTCCGGCATCCCCGTTTCGCGGAGGGGCGGCTTTCCACCAATTTCATCGCCGAGACCTTTCCGGACGGCTTCTCCGGCGCCGAGCTGACGGCCGAGGAGAAGGCTCGGCTGGTTTCCGTCGCGGCGGTGATCCATCACCAGTATCAGGCGCGGAATGCCCAGATCAGCGGCCGCCTGCGCCCGGCGCCGCAGAACAGCGGCTGCCGCGAATGGGTGGTTCTGCTTGGTGACGGCAGCCGCCACCGGGTGACCGTGAAGGAGACGGCCGGCGGCCATGCGGTGGAGAGCGGCGACACCCATCACGAGCTGGTGAGCGACTGGCGCGTCGGCGAGCCGCTCTATCACGGCAGCGTCGATGGCGAGACCGTCTCGGTGCAGATCGATCGCAAGGGGATCGGCTATCGCCTCTCCTTCGCAGGTGCCGAGTTCGATCTGCGGGTCCTTGACCCGCGGGCGGCGGAACTGGCGGCGCTCATGCCCGTTAAACAGCCGCCGGACCTCTCCAAGTTCCTCCTGTCGCCGATGCCCGGCCTGCTCGTTTCGCTGGCGGTGACCGTGGGCCAGGAGGTCAAGGCCGGGCAGGAGCTTGCCGTGGTCGAGGCGATGAAGATGGAAAACCTGCTCCGGGCTGAATGCGACGGCCGGGTGGCGTTCCTCCACGCTGCGCCCGGCGACAGCTTGGCGGTGGATCAAGCCATCCTGGAGTTCGAGTAAGCGGGATCGGAAGGGCGTCGGTGTCTGGAGAGAAGGCCGTTCGCGTACGGATCGAGGGCCGTGTCCAGGGGGTGTGGTTCCGCGCCTGGACGACCGAGCAGGCGACGCGGCGGAATCTGCGCGGCTGGGTCCGCAACCGCCGCGACGGCAGCGTCGAGGCGCTGTTCGCGGGTGATGCCAGTGCCGTCGATGACATGATCGCCGCCTGCTGGCAGGGCCCGCCGCTCGCTCATGTCGAGAGCGTGGTGGAATCGCCGGCCGAGGATCCGGGCGAAACCGAGTTTCGGCAACTGCCGACGGCGTGAGGCGGCTCGGTTCGCGGGCCGTTTCGGAACGAAGACGACGTTGCCGCGGCGCAGGCTGCGTCCCCTCCCGGAGGACGGCCGGAAAGGGAGCAGCCTGCGGGCGGTGTCCGTCAAACGGCGCGGGCGCTGAAACGCGAACCCTGCAAACCCAGTTGTAGGGTTGCCGCACGCGCACGGGCCCGTGCGCGCACGGCGCTCTCGCTGTCGCCGATCTGGGCCAGGGCGCGGGCCGTAGCCAGCCAGTTGTACGGGCTCATGGGCTTCAGATCGGTGCGCTCCGCCATCAGCGCGCGGGCAAGGCGCCCCTGTCCGGCGCGCAGCGCCGCCTCGATCAGCGTCTGTTTGATCACATCGCGCTGGGCGTGGCTGCCGCCGAACCGGTGCGCGATCGTCCGAACCGGCAGGAGCAGACCGACGGCCGTGTCGTAATCGCCGGTTCCGAACGCGGCGAGGGCATGGCAGAGCGGCAGACCGACGTCACGGGTCATCGCGGCGTTCGTGCCGCCGCCCGCCACCCGCCGCTCCAGGGCTGCAAGCAACCGCTTCGCCGCAGTGTCGCGGCCGTCGGCCACGAAGGCCATCATCGCGTGCACGTCGTTGAAGGCATAGTAGGCGTCCTCTGCCATCGGCTCATAGCTGTTCGCCAACTCTTTCCAGCGCTTTCCCACATCGATGCGCCTTAGATGCAGGCGCCAGAGGAGTGCGGCGGCGTCGACCATCTCCAGCGCGACCGTTGAAGGCTTCGGTCGGATCGAGCTGTCATAGAGATCGAGGACCCGGTCGGTTTCGCCGAGTTCGAGGTGATATAGGGCAAGGTGCCACCAGTTGTGGTAGGCGAAGAGGTTCTCCGGCGCCCAATCGTCGGTGCGGGACGTCAGCCACTCGATGCCCTCGGTCAGGCGGCCCTGCATTTCCATGACGTGGGCGACGGCGTGGATCGCCCAAGGGTCTTTCGGCATCAGGGCGACGGCGCGCCGCCCGGTCTCTTCCGCCCTGGAGTAGAGGTTAGTCTCCTCGAGACCGAAGGCATGCATACCGAGGACGTATCCGAAGCCGGGTATGTCCTCGTCCCACTCGGGCAGTACGCGTGCCACCCGATCGCGCAGCATTGCCGACCGGCCGAGGAAAAAGTCACCGACATGGGCGATCTGCAAGGCGAACAGATCGCGTGGATATTCGATCAGGATGCGACCGTAAAGATCGACGGAGCGGTCGAAATCGCCGTCGAGCCAGGCGCGAGCCGCGGCGATGTGGCCGCGCTCGCGGTCGTTGGCTCTATGCGCCAAGGCCTCCGCGGCTTCGACGCTCCGGCGCAGCTCGGGCTCGGCCGCCTTCTCGGTGGAGATCGCGAACAGGCCGGCTCGGAAACAGTGACCCATGACGAAGTCCGGATCCTCCGCGAGCGCGTCGTCGATGGCGGCGAGCGGATCGGCGAAATAGCCGAGAAGCAGATCCGTGGCCCTTTCGAGGCCGTCGAGCGACTCCGGGCTGTTGGTGGAAACGGGTACCCCGCGCTTGTCTTTCAGTGCCATGATTCCTCCTCCGGTTGTGCTTTTCAGAGTGGTTGGGAGGCAGTGTCGGCAAGTCTCGGCCAATCCGCCGCCTCCGCCGAGGTCAGGGTTTCCAGAACGGCCTGGCCAAATCCGCCTCTACCGTCCATCGATCCAGACCGATGTCGGCGAGCAGGCGGTCATCGAGGGCGGCCAGCGCACGGCGCTGCCGCGATCGCTCCTCAAAGGCGTTCAGCGATTCCAGAAGCGCCGTGAACAGCGCGGCGAGACCGCGACGCGGGCGTGCGACCGTGGCAAGCGCATGTTCTCCGTTCGTGAGCATCTTTGGCTCTCCTCAAGCTGTCCGGGTGGCGGCGAACCTAGAGTGGATCCAGTCGCCGTTCTGTGACGGCGTTCACACGTCTGTGACGGCGTTCGCACGCGGTGCGCGCTTCCGTTTGGCCGCGGTCTCGCCTGGGATCGGCCCGGGCGGGGCAGATCCAAAGCAGGCGCCGTGATCGAGGGGGCGGTGCCGACGCTCGACATCACCGGTCTAGTGGCCGATCTTCCGGCCGTCCGCGTGGCCCTGGTGGTCGTCGGCGGGCGCTGAGGATCGATGCCGAGCGGTCGCCGAAGGTGAAGGCGCTCGTCGCCGCGGTCGAGGCGGAGGTCAGCGCCGCCGTGGTCTCCACGCCGATCGCGGCGATGCCGGAAATCCGGTGCTGGCGCGAGGCTTACAAGGCGTTCGGCGTGAAGAAGACGAACTACCGTTCTTCCGTCGAACGGCTCCTCAAGAACGTCGAGCGCCGGGCCGGACTGCTGCGGGTCAACACGCTGGTCGATCTCTACGACGCGGTCTCGGCGCGGTACCTGATGCCGGTGGGCGCGGACGACCTCGACCGGGTCGCACCGCCCCTCAGCTTCCGCTACGCCCGGCCGGGCGACAGCTTCGTCGCCCTCGGTCATCCGGATCGGACGCCGGACCCGCCCAAGCCGGGCGAGGTGGTCTACGCCAATGCGGAGAAATGCCTTTGCCGCCGCTGGAACTGGCATCAGGACGCGCGCAGCGCCATGGTCCCTTCGACCACGCGCGCCGTGCTGACCGTTCAGGCGCTCGCGCCCGCGTCGGCAGGGCGGCTGGAGGCCGCGGCGGTCGAGCTATGCGCGCTGCTACGGGCCCATTGCAATGCCCGCACGGCCCGGGCGGTGGCTGACCGATCGGCGCCGAACGTCTCGGTTGCCGCTCCGTAGGCGCTCAGGTCGGCCCGAACAC
>CAZKCM010000063.1:0-25533 GCA_964551315.1 uncultured Rhodospirillaceae bacterium
AGATCTATTTGCTCTTTCCGAACCTCGCCGAGCGCCTGCGCAGCCAGGGCACCAAGCTGTCCGGCGGCGAGCAGCAGATGCTGGCGATCGCCCGCATCCTGCGCACCGGGGCGAAACTGCTGCTGCTCGACGAGCCGACCGAGGGGCTTGCGCCGGTCATCGTCCAGAAGATCGGCGAGGTGCTGCGACAGCTCAAGGCACGCGGCTTCACCATGCTCCTGGCCGACCAGAATTTCCGCTTCGCCGCCACCGTCGCCGACCGTCACTACGTAATGGAGAACGGCCGGGTGGTGGACATGCTCCACAGCTCCGAGCTCGACGCCAATATCGACCGGCTGCACAACTATCTCGGCGTCTAGACCGGCAGGCTTCAACAACCAGCAACGAATGGGAAAGGGGAGAAACAGCATGCGTTTGACGAAGGGACTGCTTGCCGGCGTTGCCGCCGCCTGCCTCGCTGCCGGGGTCGCCCACGCGCAGCAGGGCAAGATTTCAAACGACGTGGTCAAGATCGGCGTCCTGAACGACCAGTCCAGCCTCTATGCCGACATCACCGGGCAGGGTTCGGTGATCGCCGCCCGCATGGCGGCCGAGGATTTCGGCGGCAAGGTGCTCGACAAGCCGATCGAAGTGATCTTCGCCGATCACCAGAACAAGCCGGACGTCGGCTCGGCAATTGCCCGCCGCTGGATCGACGAGGAGGGGGTGGACGCGATCAGCGACGTGCCGACCTCCTCGGTTGCGCTGGCGGTGCAGGGCATCACCAAGGAGAAGAAGCGCATCTTCCTGATGTCGGGCCCGGCCTCGTCCGATCTCACCGGAAAGCAGTGCTCGCCCTACGGCTTCCATTGGACCTACGACACCTATGCGCTCGCCAACGGCACCGGCGACGCGATGGTGAAGCAGGGCGGTGACAGCTGGTTCTTCCTGACCTCGGATTATGCGTTCGGGCATGCGCTCGAGCGCGACACGATGAACGCCGTCAAGGCGGCCGGGGGCACCGTGCTCGGCACCGTCCGTCACCCGCTCAACACCTCCGACTTCTCTTCCTTCCTGCTGCAGGCGCAAGGGTCGGGGGCGAAGGTCATCGGTCTCGCCAACGCCGGCGGCGACACCATCAACTCGATCAAGCAGGCGGCGGAGTTCGGCATTACTCAGGCCGGGCAGAATCTCGCCGGCCTGCTCGTGTTCATCTCGGACGTGCACGCGCTCGGCCTCGAGACCGCACAGGGCCTCGTCGCCACCACCGCCTTCTACTGGGACCAGAACGACGCGACCCGCGATTTCGCGAAGCGCTACATGGAGCGGATGGACGGCAAGGTGCCGACCATGGTGCAGGCCGGCGTCTACAGCGGCGTCATGCACTATCTGAAGGCGATCCAGGAGGCCGGGACCGACGATCCGGACGCCGTCGCCAAGCAGATGCGCGAGATGAAGATCAACGACTTCATGACCAAGGACGGCTGGATCCGCGCCGACGGCCGGATCATGCGCGACATGTATCTGGTCGAGGTCAAGAAGCCGGAGGAGTCGAAGGGCGAATGGGACTATTACAAGGTCCTGCGCACGATCCCGGCCGAGGACGCCTTCCGGCCAATCGACCAGGGTGAGTGCCCCCTCGTCAAGAAGGGCTGAGCGGCGGCCGCCCCGTCCGGCACAGCGACCGGGCGGGGCAACCGGTGCGCAACCACCAACTCGGACACTAGGGAGGATCCGGTATGAAAAGGTGGGCAGTCGCCGCCGCGCTCGCGGTCGGGATCGTTGCCCCGGCGGGTGCGCAGGTCTCCGATGGCGTGGTCAAGATCGGCGTGATGAACGATCAGTCGGGCCTCTACTCCGACATTACGGGGCAGGGCGAGGTGAACGCCGTTCGCATGGCTGCCGAGGATTTCGGCGGCAAGGTGCTGGGTAAGCCGATCGAGATCATCTTCGCCGACAACCAGAACAAGCCCGACATCGGTTCGAACATCGCCCGACAGTGGTTCGACCAGGAGCGGGTGGATATGGTCGTGGTCGGTGGCGCGTCGTCGGTCACGCTGGCCGTCCAGGAGGTTGCGAGGACCAAGAACAAGATCAGCATCGTCTCCGCCGCGGCCGCCGGCGACCATACGGGCAAGTCCTGCTCGCCGACCGGCCTGCACTGGACCTACGACACCTATGCGCTCGCGAACGGGACCGGTAAGGCGATGGTCCAGCAGGGCGGCGACAGCTGGTTCTTCATCACCGCCGACTACGCTTTCGGGCACTCGCTGGAGCGCGACACGACCGCCGCGGTCGAGGCCGGCGGCGGCCGCGTGCTGGGCAGTGTGCGCCACCCGATCAACACCTCCGACTTCTCCTCCTTCCTGCTGCAGGCGCAAGGGTCGGGGGCGAAGGTCATCGGTCTCGCCAACGCCGGCGGCGACACCATCAACTCGATCAAGCAGGCGGCGGAGTTCGGCATTACTCAGGCCGGGCAGAATCTCGCCGGCCTGCTCGTGTTCATCTCGGACGTGCACGCGCTCGGCCTCGAGACCGCACAGGGCCTCGTCGCCACCACCGCCTTCTACTGGGACCAGAACGACGCGACCCGCGATTTCGCGAAGCGCTACATGGAGCGGATGGACGGCAAGGTGCCGACCATGGTGCAGGCCGGCGTCTACAGCGGCGTCATGCACTATCTGAAGGCGATCCAGGAGGCCGGGACCGACGATCCGGACGCCGTCGCCAAGCAGATGCGCGAGATGAAGATCAACGACTTCATGACCAAGGACGGCTGGATCCGCGCCGACGGCCGGATCATGCGCGACATGTATCTGGTCGAGGTCAAGAAGCCGGAGGAGTCGAAGGGCGAATGGGACTATTACAAGGTCCTGCGCACGATCCCGGCCGAGGACGCCTTCCGGCCAATCGAGCAAAGCGAATGCCCGTATCTGAAGAACTGAGCGTTACGGGCATCGGGCCCGCGAGAGACATTCCATGTTCGAGCTGATCGGCATCCCGCCACAGGTCCTGTTCGGCCAGCTCCTGCTCGGCCTCATCAACGGCGCGTTCTATGCCATGCTGAGCCTGGGGCTGGCGGTCATCTTCGGCCTGCTCAACGTCATCAATTTCACCCACGGCGCGCAGTACATGATGGGCGCCTTCGCGGCATGGATGCTGCTGCGGTATGCGGACCTCAGCTACTGGCTGTCGCTGATCCTGGTGCCCTTCATCGTCGGCGCATTCGGCATCGTGCTGGAGCGCCTGTTCCTACGACGGCTCTACCACCTGGACCACCTCTACGGGCTGCTGCTGACCTTCGGCCTCGCCCTCATCATCGAAGGCATATTTCGCAATCAATACGGCTCCTCGGGCCAGCCCTACCCGATCCCGGCGGCGCTGGCGGGGGGCCACAATCTCGGCTTCATGTTCCTGCCGAACTACCGCGCCTGGGTCGTCGTCGCCTCGCTGATGGTCTGTTTGGGCACGTGGTTCGTCATCGAGCGCACCCGGCTGGGCGCCTATCTGCGTGCTGCGACCGAGAATCCCACCCTGGTTCAGGCCTTCGGGATCAACGTCCCGCGCATGATCACGCTCACCTACGGCTTCGGCGTCGGTCTCGCCGCGCTCGCCGGCGTGCTGGCCGCGCCTATCTACCAAGTCAGTCCGCTGATGGGGTCCAACCTCATCATCGTCGTGTTCGCGGTCGTGGTGATCGGGGGCATGGGTTCGATCATCGGCGCCATCGTCACCGGCTTCGGGTTGGGCGTCGTGGAGGGCTTTACTAAGGTGTTCTATCCCGAGGCCTCGAATACCGTGATCTTCGTCATCATGGCGATCGTGCTGTTGCTGCGCCCGGCCGGCCTGTTCGGGCAGCCGCGCTGAGGAGAATGGCCCGGTGAAGATCCTCGGCATCGTTCTGCTGCTCGCGCTGGCGCTGGTCGCGCCGTACGTCGTCTATCCCGTATTCCTGATGAAGGTGCTGTGCTTCGCGCTGTTCGCCTGCGCCTTCAACCTGTTACTCGGCTATGCGGGCCTGCTGTCATTCGGGCACGCCGCCTTTTTCGGTTCGGCCGCTTATGTTGCCGCCCACACCGTGAAGGTCTGGGGGTGGTCGAGCGAGGTCGGCATTCTTGCCGGTGCGCTGGTGGCCGCAGCCCTGGGGCTGGTGTTCGGCGTGCTGGCGATCCGGCGCTCCGGCATATATTTCGCCATGGTCACGCTCGCGCTGGCGCAGATGATCTACTTCTACGCGCTGCAGGCGCCGTTCACGGGCGGCGAGGACGGCATCCAGGGAGTGCCGCGCCGGCCCGTGCTGGGGTTGATCGGGATCACCGACGACAGCGCCCTCTATTACTTCGTTCTGACCATTTTCCTGGCCGGATTCTTGCTCATCTACCGAACCATCCACTCGCCCTTCGGGCAGGTTCTGAAGGCCATCCGCGAAAACGAGGCGCGCGCGGTCTCGCTCGGCTACGACGTGGACCGCTACAAACTTCTCGCCTTCGTTCTTTCGGCCGGCCTCACCGGTCTCGCCGGCGCCACCAAGTCGATCGTATTTCAGCTCGCCTCGCTGACCGATGTCCAATGGCAGATGTCGGGCGAAGTGATTCTGATGACCCTGATCGGCGGCGTCGGTACGGTACTCGGTCCGGTGGTGGGCGCGACGGTCGTCGTCACGATGCAGAACTATCTCGCACAGACGGGCGAGTGGGTCTTGGTGATCCAGGGGGCCATCTTCGTTGTGGTGGTCCTGGCGTTCCGCCGTGGCATCGTCGGGGAGATCCTGGCCCTGTTGCAGCGCCGCCGCGCCGACACGCCGCCGGCCGGCGAGGCGCAGCCGCAGCTCAGGCCCGCCGAGTAGGTCCTCGGCTGTCCGGGACCGCTGCGGTACGCGTTTCGCGACGATCGGCCTCGGCACCGGCCGAGGGACCCGCAATCCGCTGTCGCCGATGCCGTCGGTCGCTTGCGTGCGCCACCGGGCAAGTTGGTTCGGGAGCGTGTCCGCGCGCGTCTTTTCGCCGCCGTCCGACCCGATCCGGCCGGCCGGAGGCGGTCCGGTGCCCGCTGGTGGCCCCGTTCCCGACGCCCGCGCCGGATGCGCGCCTACGCACGTTGCGGGTCCGGAAAGGGCAAAGCCGGCTTCTCCGCGCCCCGGCCGCAGCCGACCAGCCAGAAGCGACCGTGGAGTATTCGCTCGGGGGTGAGGATCCCGATCTACGCTGCCCGCTCCGGTCAGCGCTGCTTCCCGTCCGTCTTGCGCCGCTTCGGTCGCGACGCGGTTTCGTCGGCCCCGCCGGCGGGGCCAGCCACCGACTCCGCGTAGCGTCTTGCGTAGATGCTGGCGATCAGGCTCGTCGACGACGTTTCCACGGCCGGCTCGTTCTCTGCCGACGCCCGCCTCCGACGGGAATTCCGCTTCTTCTCCGCTTCCATCATGGCCAGACCAAGTTAGAGTGTTCCGGTCAGGAATCGAGCGCGAACGGACGCCCCTCAGCCTCGCTAGTGTTGGTTCGCATCGCCAGTCGCGTCAATAAATGAATCGAGACAGCACGGGTGGCGCGTTCGTGGCGCTTGCGGCAATCATCGCCGGTGCGTTCCTGCTACAGGTCGCAAACGGCTGGCTCGGCCTTCTGGTTCCGGCCCAGCTCGGCGCCGCCGGACATCCCGCAACCATAGTTGGCTTCGTCGTCACGGCACATTCGGTCGGATTCCTGGTCGGCTGCCTGATGGCGTCGCGGATCATTCGACGGGTCGGCCACATCCGCGCCTTCGCCGTGTTCGCCGCGGCGATCGCCGCCGCATCGCTCGCCTTCACCATATCGCTCGATCCGGCGCTCTGGACCGGCTTGCGTCTCGTTACGGGCTTTTGCTCCGCCGGCCTGTTGACGGTGGCTGATGCCTGGATCAGCGCACAGACGCCGTCGGCATTCCGCGGGCGTGTGCTCGGGCTCTACATGATCACGAACAAGCTTGCCGTCGCCGGTGGCCAGCTCGCGCTGGCGGATGGCGGTGCCATGGGAATCGGCTTCTTTATGGCAGCGAGCGCGTTCTACTCCCTGTCGCTCATCCCCGTGGCGATGACCGCCGCCGCCGCCCCGCCGTCTCCGGAGCTGTTGACGCTGGGCATTCGCCAGCTGTACCGCATCGCCCCGGCCGGGGTGGTCGGCTGCGTCAGCGCCGGGCTTATCAACACCGCTGTGACGGGCGTGCTGCCGCTCTATGGGGTGGCGCAGGGCCTCGGGACCGGCACAGTGGCAGTGCTGCTCGCGCTCATGCAGGTCGGCAGTCTGATGCTGCAATGGCCGCTCGGATGGCTCTCCGACCGGGGCGACCGGCGCGCGGTGATTGCGGGGTCCGCCGCGGCGGTGGCCGCCATCTCGCTGGTGGTCGCCATTCTGGGCAATGCCGTCCCGCTCTGGGCCCTCTGCCTGCTGGTCCTGCTCTGGGGCGGCTTTGCGCTGTCGATCTATGCCATCTGCCTTGCCCATGCGAGTGACTTTGCCGAACCGCGACAGATGGTGCCGCTGGCCAGCAGCCTTCTGCTCGCCTGGTCGGCCGGATCGGTCGTGGGGCCCGCCGTGGCGACGGCCATGATGGACTGGATCGGGCCGGGCGGCCTGTTCATCTATGCGGCCGCGGTCGCCGGTGCGTTGGCAGGCTTCGTCGTGTGGCGAATGACGCGGCGTGCTCCGGTGCCGCTCGAGGAGCGGGACCGTTTCGTCGGTGTGCCGATGACCAGTCCCGCCGCAACCCGGCTCGACCCTCGTGCCGATCATGCCAAGCCCGACCGATCGGAAGTCGGAAGCTGACAAAATTGTTGCCGTATCGAACGTGTACGCCAAGGTCTCTGATGTGTATAAAATTGTCGAGATCGTATTACTTTAGGGAACCCAAGAATCTGGATACATGAACACTGTAGAAACTTAACCAACTGGAAAGAACTCCCGCCCGATATTGGACCGCGGACAGCGGGGCAAGTGGCCCCGAAGGGGCGACTGCGCCGGGCCGATACGGCCCGACCAGCCCCTCAGGCGGGAGCGACTATAATGGCTGAGCCGACCCGGACCGGTACCGGACCGCGAACCTTCGACAGCACCGTCCTCGCCCCGTGCGTCGTGCCGGACGACGCGGAACTCCGCGCGCTTCATACGCGGTGGCGAGAACTCGAGGCATTCTTTGCGGAGTCCGTGTTGGATAGCGGCGCCGGCGGTGACGTTACGCCGGAGCGGGAGGCGGCCATGGATGCCGCGGCCCTGGCGGCATCGTCGATGCTCGAAGCCTTTGCCATGACCCCGGCGCGTACGTTGGACGGCGTCATCCTCAAACTGCGGACCTTCGGGGAACTCGCCCTTGCCGAGCTGCGCGAGGCCGGCGAAGACAACGACACCCTGGCGCGGTTCCACGCGGCGCTGCTTGCCGATCTCGAACAACTCGCCGGGGATCGCTGACGACGTCCGGACCATGGCGTCGCCCCTCGCCCGAGTATCGCAGATCCAGGTCGGACACGGCGCTCGGGATGTCGTCTGCAATCCGCCGCTATCCGACGCGCCGATGACGCCCCTTGCCGCGAACGAGAGTCGGAGCTCTCGGAATTGATACCGACCGGGCGCGCGGCACCTATTCGAAGATGGACGCCGTAATGCTGCCGAGCGATAGCGGCTCGAAGCGGAACACGACCTCGTGCGCGCCCGCCGGCAGCATCACGGCGCGGAACAGGATGTTCGCCTTAAGGATCTCGGTCTCCTCGCCGTCGACATAGGCCTTCCAGTACGGGTAGTAGAGATCGTTCAGGACCAGGAAGGCGGGCCGTTCCGCCCTGACCTCTACCTTGACCTCGGTGTTGGTGTAGGCCGTGATGGTAGCGCTTCCCGGCCTTGCGCCGCCGGTTCCGACCGGCATGTGCCACTCTGCCGGCAACGGATCGAGGAGCACCGTCCGCGTGAAATCGACCGGTGGCAGGACACCGCTCCGCAGCACGGCCGCGGTGTCTACCGGCAGGGCCTTCTCGGCCAGGAATGCACGCGGCAGTGCGTGCGGGTTCTCGTAGATCCGGACGCGCCCGATCTTGTCGACCAGGCGGAGATCGCCCGGCCGCAGCCCGGGATCGAGGCGCTCAATCGGCACGGTCGTGCAGATGAAGCGGATGCCCAGCAGGTTTGCCAGCGTCGAGCGATAGCCCGGCATCAGTGCGGAGAAGCGCCGCTCGCTCTCGTGGGATGTCTCGGTCGCGCCGGTCGCAGTCTCGTAGGCTTCGAGGCGCAGCGGATTGTACCCGAGCGTTGCTTCGATGCCGAAGATCATCGGCGCGTTCTGCCAGATCCCGCCGAGCCCCAGGATCTCCGCCCGATAACGGTCCCCGGGCCGTTCGGCGGCTCGATCGAGATGGTCGCGCAGCGCGGCGGCGACGGCACCTCCGTTGCCTCGGGCGTCAAAGGCGGCCAACTGCGTGGGATCCTGGGCGTTGAACACGGCGCCGCTGTTGTGCAGCCGCAGATCGAGGACCAGCAGCAGCACGGCACCCATGATCCAGGCCGGGCTCCGCATGCCGTGCCGGCCGATCTGGCGGAGCAGGAACGCCGTCAGTGCGAGGCCCAGGCCCGCCAAGAGCAGCGTTTTCATGGCGTGCGGAAACTGCCCGTGGCGGGCGGCGATCATGGCGAACACCGCGAACAGGAGAGCGGCCCCGACAGCCGCGACCAGCAGCGCAACGCGCGGCGGCTGCGCCGGCGCGCCGTTCCGGAGCAGGCGCTCGAGGAGGTAGCCGCTCACCATCGCGAGACCGAAGTTCAGAATGAAAGTGGCGTCCGCCGGCCGGCGGTAGAGGTCCACCCCCGGCACATGGTCGAATATCGGCCTGAAGAGAGGCGTGTGCTTGCCGAGCGCGTAGATCACGGCGCAGACCAGCACGATCAGGAAGAACCGCACTTCTCGCGCCCGGAGCCAGCCGCAGAGGACACCGTATCGGACGAGCAGCACGACCGGCAGCAGACCGGCATACAGATAGGTGATCGAGCGGTCGGTCCAGTCGTCGATATCCCAGGCCGGTCCGCCCGGCCCCCAATAGTCGGTCAGCGTGCTGATGGACCTGAAATAGTCGGGCGCCAGCATGGTCACGAAATTGACCGGCGCCAGGGAGCCGGTCGCGGCGGCGGAATAGGTGATCACCGGCCGGTTGCTGAGGTCGAGGACCTGGAAGGTCAGGAGCAGCGGCACGGCAAGCGTCGCCATGCCCAATGCGGCACCGGCGGCGACCGCCCGCCAGCGGGTCCGGATGAAGTCGAGCCGATGCTCGCAGGCCAGCAGCCGGTGGACGCCGTAGCCGATCAGAAGAAGACAGCCGAGAAAGGCGACCTGGTCGCGGTGCGCGGCCATGATCGCGGCGACCAACCCGAATGCGGCGCCGCAGCGGACGGAGCCGCGATCGAGGGCGAGCTTGAGCAGCAGCAGCGCGACCGGCAGATAGCCATAGCTCAGGATCATACCCGTATGCTGCAGGCGGCCGGCCGCGGAGCCGCCGAACATGAACACGAGTGCGGCGACGAGGCCGGCCGCCGGATGCCAGCCGGCGCTGCGGCAGAACAGGAGCACGCCGCTGCCGCCGAGAAACAGGTGGAAGAGTTGCGCGGCGTCCACGAGGCGCATGGACGGCTTCTCGACCAGCGCCGCGAGCCCGACCATCAGCGGCGAGAACAGCATCGACTGCGGGTCGGAGACCAGCGGATACCCGCCCATGTGATAGGGGTTCCAGAACGGCGACTGGCCGCTGTGCAACGATTCGGCGATGAAACGCAGGATCGGGTAGAAATGGTTCTTGGCGTCCCAGGGGATGATCTGGCCATCGATCAGCCATGGCCAGGACAGCAGGACCCAGCCGGCGATCAGGAGGACGAAGGCGATCCGGAACCCGCCACGCCGGGTCGTGCTGCCGGTGCGGCCGCCGGCCGCCGTTACAGTAGGGTCGGTCGCGATGGTGATCCCCGACATCCGTTCTATTCGATCCTGCAAGTGTTGTCGGTGCCGATTGCGTGGCCGGGCAGGTCGCCGTCGAGACGGAGCGCCTGTTCGACCTCGGTGAAGATACGGCCGAGATGCTCGCGGACAACGCCGAGGCGGAGGACCTTGATCCGCGGAACGGCTGAGTACCCGCGTTGCAACGGCCGGAACACCGCCGCCCTGGGACTGTGATCGCCGGACCGGAACTTCGCCGGCGGCCCGGAATCCGCGACCGTGAAGGCGGGTCGGATGAGCTTCAGTGGAAGTCGCGCGAGCGCGGCAGTGCCGCCCGGCGGCTGAATGCCGCTTGCCCGTCGCCGGCCCGTGCCGCGACCCGCGGTACTCCGGCCGCCAGCGCGCGCAGCCGGTCGGAGCGGTCGGCCAGCCGGTCCGCAACGAGGTGGATCACCTCACCCTCGCGCTGCAGCCGGCCGCGCGCGACCATCAGCACCGCCCGCAGCGCCGGCCGGCGGAAGCGCTCGAAGATCTGCGGCCAGACCACCAGATTGGCCACGCCCGTCTCGTCCTCCAGGGTCATGAAGATGACGCCGCTCGCCGTCCCCGGCCGCTGCCGTACCAGCACGAGGCCGGCGACCGTGGCCCGTCCGTTCGGCGGCAGCACCGCGAGGTCGCGCGCCGGCACGATGCCCTCGGCCGTGAGCTCGGCGCGCAGCAGGGCGAGCGGATGGTCCTTCAGCGACAGACGCAGGCTGGCATAGTCGCCGAGCACCTCCTCGCCGCGGGTCGCAACCGGCAGGGCGACTGTCGGCTCCGGTCTCCCTTCGACCGTGATGCCGGCGGCGCTGAACAGCGGCAGCGGCGCATCGCCCAGCCGCCGCACCGCCCACAGCGCCCGGCGCCGGTCGAGGTCGAGCGAGCCGAATGCGTCGGCCTCGGCCAGCCGTTCCAGCGCTGCCGGCGAGACGCCGCTGCGCCGCCATAGCGTCTCGATATCGGGGTAGGGCAAGGGACCGCGTGCCGCAACGATCCGCTCGGCGTCGCGCTGTGCCAGTCCCTTGACCTGTCGGAACCCGAGGCGAAGAGCGGGAGAGGACATGCCCTCGACCGTTTCGAGCGTGCAGTCCCAGCGGCTGTGGTTCACGTCCACCGGCCGCACCTCCACCCCGTGCTCGCGGGCGTCGCGGGCGATCTGGGCAGGCGCGTAGAAGCCCATCGGCTGACTGTTCAGCAGCGCCGCAGCGAAGGCGGCCGGGTGAACGCATTTCAGCCAGGCCGAGACATAGACCAGGAGCGCGAAGCTGGCGGCGTGACTCTCCGGGAAGCCGTAGGTGCCGAAGCCCTCGATCTGCTTGAAGCAGCGTTGAGCGAACTCCGGATCGTAGCCGTTGGCAATCATTCCCTGAATGAAGCGTTCGCGGAAGGTGTGGACCGTGCCGACATGGCGGAAGGTCGCCATCGCCCGGCGCAGCCGGTCGGCATCCTCCGGCGAGAAGCCGGCGGCGACGATCGCGATCCGCATCGCCTGTTCCTGGAACAGCGGCACGCCCAGCGTCTTCGCCAGCACCGGCTCCAGTGCCGGCGGCATCTCGACCGGTTCCTTGCCTTGGCGGCGGCGCAGATAGGGATGGACCATGTCGCCCTGGATCGGCCCCGGCCGGACGATCGCCACCTCGATCACCAGGTCGTAGAACTCCCTCGGCTTGAGGCGCGGCAACATGGTCATCTGCGCTCGGCTCTCGACCTGGAAGACGCCGATCGCATCGGCGCGGCAGAGCATCTCATAGACCGCCGGGTCCTCCGCCGGCACGGTGGCGAGACTGAGGTCGCGGCCGTGGTGCCGCTTCAGAAGCGCTAACCCTTTGGCGAGGCAGGTCAGCATGCCGAGCGCGAGCACGTCCACCTTCAGGATGCCGAGCGCGTCGAGGTCGTCCTTGTCCCATTCGACGACGGTACGGCCCGGCATCGCCGCGTTCTCGATCGGCACCAGCTCCTCGAGCGGCCCCCGGGTCATGACGAAGCCGCCGACATGCTGCGACAGGTGGCGCGGGAAGCCGATGAGCTGGCGGGTGAGCGCGAGCGTCGCCGCCAGGCGCGGGCTCTCGGGATCGAGACCGAGCTCGCGCACCTGCTCCGCCGCCGGCCCCTCGCTGTCCCAGCTCCAGACGGCGCCGGCCAGCGCGCCGACCGTGTCGGCCGACAGTCCCAGCGCCTTGCCGACCTCGCGCACGGCACTGCGGCCGCGGTAGCAGATCACGGTGGCGGCCAGCCCGGCCCGGTCGCGGCCATATTTCTCGTAGATGTACTGGATCACCTCCTCGCGCCGGTGGTGCTCGAAATCGACGTCGATGTCGGGCGGCTCGTTGCGCTCGGTGCTGACGAAGCGCTCGAACAGAAGGTCGATGCGGGTCGGATCGACGGCGGTGATGCCGAGGCAGTAGCAGACCACCGAATTGGCCGCCGAGCCGCGGCCCTGGCAGAGAATTCCGCGCCGCTCCGCAAAGCGGACGATATCGTGGACGGTGAGGAAATAGGGCGCGTAGCCGAGCTGCTCGATCAGCCGGAGCTCGTCCTCCAGCATCGCCCTCACCTTCTCCGGCACGCCGCCCGGGTAGCGCCGGTCGGCGCCCGTCCGGGCAAGATGGACCAACTCCTGCTGCGGCGTGCGGCCCTCGGCCGTCAGCTCGGTCGGGTATTCGTAGCGCAGGTCATCCAGGTTGAAACGGCAGCGCTCGGCGATCTCGACCGTCCGGGCGACGGCGTCGGGGTGATCGGCGAACAGCCGCGCCATTTCGGCCGGCGGTTTCAGATGCCGCTCCGCATTGGCGAACAGGCGATAACCGGCCTCGTCAAGGGTGCAGTGCTCGCGGATGCAGGTGAGGACGTCCTGCAGCGGCCGGCGCTCCGGCACGTGCATGTGCACGTCGTTGGTGGCGACGAGCGGCGTGCCGCAGCGCCCGGCGAGGTCCGCGAGAGCGGCCAGCCGGCGGACGTCGTCGCCGCGATAGAGGCAATGGCCGGCGAGATAGGCCCGACCGGGAAACGCGTCCGCCAGACGGCGCAGCGCCGCCGCGAAGCCTTCGCCTTGCGCCTCCCGGAAAGCCCCCGGCGGCAGCGCGACGACGATCTGCCCCTCGCCATGGTCGAGCAGGTCGTCCAGGCTCAGATGGCACTGCCCCTTGGGCGCGCGGCGCTTGCCGAGCGTGAGCAGCCGCGCCAGCCGGCCATAGGCCGCCCGGTCGGTCGGATAGACCAGGAGGCTGAGACACGGGCTTGCCCCTCCCCAACCCTCCCCCGCCGAGGGAGATTTTTGCAAATCCAGCCGCGTGCCGACGACGAAGCGGAGGCCGGCCTCCTTCGCCGCCACATGCGCGCGCACCACTCCCGCCAGGCTGCTGCGGTCGGTGAGGGCGATCGCAGCGAGGCCGAGCCTGGCCGCGGTCTCCACCAGCTCGTGCGGGTGCGAGGCGCCGCGCAGGAAGCTGAAGTTGCTGGTGACCTGCAGCTCGGCATAGGCCGGGAGGTCAGCGGAAGGCGCGGCAGGCGGCATGGCGGCGGCCTCTCAGGCGAACAGCCCGTGCAGGTACCAGCGCCCTGCCCCGCCCGCCCCCTCACGGTATAGCCAGAAGCGGCGCCCTTCGGCGTCCTCGACCTGGAAGTAGTCGCGCGCGTGATCCTTCCCCGCGCCGTCCAGCGGCTCGGCCGACTCCCCGAGACGGCGCCACCACTCGGGCGCGATCCGCTCCGGCCCCGCGGCGCGGGCGACGCGGTGCAGACGGGCGCGCCAGCGGAACAGGGCCGGCGGGTGGTCGGGCAGCAGCGCCATCGCCTCGACCGGTTCGGGCCGGGCAAGCAGGCGCACCGGCCGGGGCACGTCGGCGCGCGGGGCGGTGCGCCACGCGGCGGCGGCCTTCGGGGCCAGCGCCGGCGCCGGCGCCACGGCGCGCTCGGGGAGATGACTCTCCCGGGGGACGAAGCGGAGGATTCGGTCGAAGCCCAGCCGGTTGCCGAGGCGGTCGATCAGCGGCGCCAATCCGGCATCGTCGGAGGAATCATCGGTGACGCGGCCGGCGAGGGCCGGCTGCCGGGGAGGCAGGGCCTCGGTCTCCGGGGCGGCCAGCGCCATCGCCTCGATGCCGAAACCGGGGTCGAAGCCCTCGAGGCGCTCCAGGAGAAGGCGCCGCAAGGCGGCCGGATCGCGGGTCGGGCGGCTGGTGCCGATGCCGGTCCGGCCCAGGCTGCCGTCGACCCGGTAGAGGACCAGCTCGAGCCGCCGGGCGCCGAGCGCCGCCGCGGCCAGGGAATCGCACAGCGCCGCCGTCAGCCGGCGCAGCCCTTCCGCCAGGCCGTCGGCATGGGCGACCGGCTCGGCGAAGGTCAGCCGCGCGTGGCGGGCCGCCGCCGGCGGGCGCGGCGAGATCGGCTCGGCGACGTGTCCCAGCGCCTGGTCGAGGCGGAGCCCGAGCGCCGACCCGAAGCGACGGGTCAGCGTCGCCCGGGGCAGCGGATACAGATCGGCGACGCGCCGAAGGCCAAGCCGGTCGAGGCCCTCGACCACCGCCGGAGCAAGGCGCAGCGCGGCCACCGACAGGGGCGCCAGCGCCGCCCGCATCGCGCCGGGCGCGAGGACGAGCCCGCCGCCGGACGTGACGGTCACGGGCATGGCGGTCGGGACATCGCCTCCGCCGCCGTCCCCGCCCACGCGGCCGAACCGCGCCAGGGCCCAGGCCGCGCCGGGCGTGTCGGCGAGCGCCGCCCGGGCGGCGTATCCGAGGCGCCGCAACCGACGGAGAAGATCGTCGAGCAACGCCGCCTCGCCGCCGAAGAGATGGGCGCAGCCGGTGACGTCCAGCCAGATCCCCGCCCCCATCACCCCGCCGACCCTTTCCTCCGCGGTTTCGACCGCCGTCCAGGGGCTGTAGCGGCCGCACCATTCGGCGAGGCGGGCCAGCGTTTCGGCTTCGCCGATCGGATCGGCCGGCCGGACGTCGAGGCCGGGCGCCAGCGCGCGGGCATCGGCGAGCGGCAGACCGGGCCGGAGCCCCGCCGCTGCGGCCGCCGCATCGACGGCGACCAGAATGCAGCGGCCGCCTTCGTCGCGGACGGTAACGAGAGGGTGGCCCCGTCCGCGCCGGAGATCGGCTCGCGGATCAGATCGCCCGGGACCGAAGCTGCCCGGCCGCCGCAGCCGGTCCGTCGCAAGATATGGCAGCCAAAGCGAAATCACCCGTCTCATCGCGCCACTCCACCAGCCAGTCTCCCGTCCGGCCGCCGCGGCAGCGCAGCAGCTCCAGCCGCCAGCACGGCCGACCCGGCAGTCTTGCGACCGGGCCGGTGCCGGCCGGCGCGCTTGGTGCCGCCGCGACGCGCCACCGCGTTACGGCGGCGCTGCTCCCCGTTCGCTTCGCCGGGGGAAGCGGCCGGCCGGACGCGGCGGTGCCCGCTCCCGGCGGCGGCCGGCCATGCAGCAGGAACCCGGTCACGCCACCCGCCTCGGCGGCCAGCTGCAGGCGGCGGCTGGCCGTCAGGCCGACCCGCCCCGCCGGCTCGCACAGCACGGCGGCCAGGGCGGCGCAGCGCAGCCCCTCCTCCATCGCCCAAAGCCGATCCGCGGCCCGGTGAGCCTCGACCAGGATCACCCGCCCGGGATCGAGGCCGAAGGCAAGGCAGCCCGGCGCGTAAGGCCCGTCGCCGATCCAGAGCACCGGCCCGCCCGCCGCGGCGAGCCGGCCGAGCAGCGCGGCACAGAAGCCGGTCGCGGCGGCGTCCTCCGCTTCGGCCGACACGACCTCGTGCAGACAGCCAAGAGGCAGACCACCGCCGAGGGCGGCATCGATCTCCGGCGGGCCAAAGGCAAGCGACGACCGGTCGGTGTCACCTTCGGCGGCGGCTGCGCCGCGCCGTTCCAGCCGCCGCAGCAGGGCCCGTAGATCAGCCACCCGGGCCGCTTTCTCCGGATCGCCCATTGGTTCCCCTACGCTCATTTGTTCTTGTTTTGTTCTAGAATTGGGAAGAGCGAGAGTCAAGATGCGGCGGTCTATACTGCCTTTCTTCCCGGACAATACCGGATCGCCCTCACCGATCGGAACTTTCCCCCCGCGCTCCTGTTTCTCAGCAATCTCACAGAAGCGGGAGCTAGGCCCATGGTTAGCCGCACAGACTACGAATCAGGCCCTAGCATATCGCCGTCCGCCACCTCCGCGGTGCCGGTTACGGCCGCGTTTCGCCGCATCTCCTGGGGCGCCATATTCGCCGGCGTCGTCATCTCGCTGATCACGCATTTCCTGCTGACGACACTCGGCGTCGGCATCGGCCTCAGCACGGTCGACCCCACCGCCGCCGGCGGCACGCCGCAAGCCGGGCAAATCACCCTTGGCGCCAGCATCTGGTGGGCCCTGTCCGGCATCCTCGCCGCGCTGGCGGGCGGCTGGGTGGCGGCTCGCCTGGCCGGTATGGCGATCCGCTCGGCCGGCCTGCTGCACGGCCTCGTGACCTGGGCCGCCACCACGCTCGTCGTCCTCTATCTCCTGACCACCGCCGCCACCAGCATCGTCGGCGGTGCCTTTGGCGCCCTCGGCGGTGTGGTGTCGGGGCTCGGTCAGGCCGCCGGCCAAGCCGCGACCACCGCGGCCTCCGCGGTGACCGGCGCGACCGGAGGACCGCTCGAGCAGGTGCAGCAGCAGGCCCGGGAGTTGCTCGCCACCGGTTCGGACGATCCCCAGGCCACGGCGGAGGCGCTCACCTCTGCCCTCGGCCGCATGCTCACCACGGAGGGCGAGCCCTCGCCCGCCGACCGGGAAGCCGTCATCAATCTGCTGACCCAGCGGACCGGGATGACCCGTCAGGAAGCGGAGCAACGCCTGCAGGAGTGGCAGAACGCTTATCAGCAGGCGGCCGCGCAGGCGGAACAAACCGCGCTGCAAGCGGCAGAAGCGACGACGGATGCCGTCTCCACCGTGGCGATCTCCACCTTCATCGCCCTGCTGCTCGGGGCGATCGCGGGCGCGATCGGCGGCTGGCTCGGCACGCCGCGGGACGAGGCGATGCTGACGACGACAACGCGGTATTGAGCGGATCGGCCGGCTCCGCCCGGCCCCGAACGCACGAACCGCCGGATCGGGAGCCGCCGGGCCGCACGGCCCGGCCCGCTACCGCTTTCGGTCGGACTCGTCTTCCGCCTCGGCGGTTCTCCCTGCGTCGGGCCGGCCCGGCAGATAGCGCGCCAGGATCCGCCCTTCGGACATCACGACGACGCTCTGCCCCCGAGCCAGCGCACGACAGACGGTCTCGACGAGCGCGTCGATCTGGCTCTCCGACAGCGGCGGCGAAGCGGCGGGCTTCTCCGACGTCATCGGCGACGCACCGGCGGAGTCGAGACCGAAAGACGACATTGCGGCGATCCTGCGAAAAACCGTTCCCGGTCCGCAACGTAATCGCGCTCTCGACTCATCGCCACAGCATTTTGCAGGCGCACAAAAATACCACCACAACAGCCTGCGCCGCTTCATCCCATCGCGCCGCCGCCGGCGCTTGTCGGGCGCTCGCGAGGAAGTCTGGCGAGGATTCCTTAACCATTCGTCTCCACCGGATACCTCGGAGGCTGGACAGGCGGCCGCCAATCCGGCAGCTTCCCCACCCATGTCGGATCCCCTGGAAGAAAGCCCCGAAGCGCCGAGCCGGTTTGGCCGTCTCCTCGGCTATCGCCTGACCGTCTGGAGCGACGCCTATGCCGAGGTCGAGCTGACGCTTGGCCCCGACCACCTCAACCGCGCCGGCGCGCCGCATGGCGGGGTTCTGGCGACGCTGATCGACACGGCATGCGGCTATGCCGGTTGCTACTGCCCCGTGCCGGGCCGCCGCCGGGGCGCGGTGACGGTTTCGCTCAACACCCACTTCATCGCCCGGGCCCGCACCGGCGACAGGCTCACCGCCGCCGCCCATCAGACCGCCGCCGGGCGTCGGCTGTACTTTGCGCGCTGCGACGTCCGCGACCAGACCGGCCGCCTCATCGCGCAGGGCGAAGGGGTGTTCCGTTATCGCCCCGGCAGCGAGAGGCTGGAGGGCGAACCCGCTGAGCCGGAAAACAACCGAACCGGACCCGCCTGACGAAAGCGGCGGCTCCCAACCGGGAGCCGCCGCTGTCAAAAACCCTGACAGCCCGATCAGGCCATCCGCCGCCGCCGCAGCAGCCCGAGACCGACCAGGCCCGTCCCCAGAAGCGCGATCGCCGCCGGTTCCGGCACCTCCGTCGCCTCCGCCAGCAGCTTGAACTTGCCCCTGACGGTCGTGACACCGTTGTTGCTGAAATGGGTGTCGAACATCGTGACCTTCAACGCGCCATCACCGAGAGCGCCGAAATTGAAGATCACCGAGTTCAGCCATTCGATCTCCGGGTCAACATTGTTGAAAACCCAATCGAGAATGTTGCCGCCGGTCGTCTCGCCGGGAACCGAACCGCCGAAAGGTGGAGCGGGCAGATCGAATTCCAGACCCAGCGAAAACTGTTGTCCCACGATGTCAGACAGGTCGAGATCCTGCTCGTTCGTCCAGATCTGGAAGACATCCAGCACGACCCAATCGCCTGCATTTTCCAACGTAAACTCGATCGGCGCCAGAGAGGCGGCTTCCACCTTCAGACCCGCATCGGTAAGGGCAGCGCCCGAAAAGGTCATGTTGCTGATCCGGAAGGTCGTTGCCTCCGCCGCGGTGGCGAGCCCCGTCAGAGCGATACCCAGCATTGCGCCGCGCATCAGATTGCCGAAAGTCATTACTTAATCTCCCCAGGTCCAAAAGCCCGCAAATGCGGTTTTATGGCCGGAGACAAGCAAAGTTCATGCCGCGATACGGCTAATAATGGAATCAGAGCTTTAGTGCATTCCCGCGAAAATATTAACCATACCACGTAAAATATTGTGACAGCCGGCTATTATGTTTTGGACGGCGCGACAGCGGCGCGGCGGCGGCCGCTGCCCTGCCGATCCCCTCACCGCCCCTGGAAGCGCGGCTTCTCCTTCGCCAGGAAGGCCCGAATGCCGATCTGATAGTCCTCGGTGGCACAGGCGGCGAAGCTTTCGGCGCGTTCCTCCGGCGACAGCGGTCTGGGGTCGAGGCAGCGGCGGGCGAACTTCTTGTGCCAGCGATGGACCAGCGGCGCACCGTCGGCGATCCGGCGCGCGGCCGCCAGCGCCTCGGCCGTGACCTCCTCGTCGGGCACGACGCGGGTGACGAGCCCCTTCTCGTAGGCCTCGTCGGCTTCGAGCAGGCGGCCTTCGAGCAGGATCTCCAGCGCCGTCGGCCGGCCGACGAGCTCGATGAGCGCGGCGATCTCCGGATAGCCCATGGTGAGCCCCAGGCGCTGGATCGGCACGCCGAACCGGCTCGACCGGCCGCAGATGCGCAGGTCGCAGAGGGAGACGATCTCCAGCCCGGCGCCGACGCAGAGGCCGTGGATCATCGCCACGGTCGGATGCGGGCAGTCGCGGACCGCGGACAAGGCCGGGTACATGACTTCCGCATAGGCCTCGGCCTGCGCCGGCGTGGCGCGTGCGGTGACGAATTCGGAAATGTCCGCTCCCGGGCTGAAGGCCCGCTCGCCGGCGCCGCGAAGGACCACGCAACGGATCGTCGCGTCGGCGGCGACCTCCCGCATCGTCTCGCCGAGCCGCTGCCACATCGCGAGGTTCAGCGCGTTGAGCTTCTCCGGACGGTTCAGGGTGACAGTGGCAATGTCGCCGTCGCGGGCGACCAGAACGATGTCGGACATGGCCGTGGACCTTCGACACAGACGCGGCGGATCTTCACGCGCGGCCAGGGTAGGCGGGTCCGAAGGGCGGCACAAGCCTCGCCGGAGCGGCAGCCCGCGCGGCGGTTGTCGCGCCGGCGGTTTGCCGATAGAACGTGGCCCGGTTCACCAGAGGACGCCGACGATGACCGCCACCGAAACGACCGCCGAGACCGGCCGCACCACCGCCCGCATCCTGCTGGAGATCGAGGCGGTGCATTTCCGCCCCGACAACCCGTTCATCCTGACCTCGGGCCGGGCCAGCCCGGTCTACATCGACTGCCGCAAGATCATCTCCTTCCCGCGGGCGCGGCGGAAGGTGGTTGACATGGCGGTCGAGACCATCGAGCGCGGGATCGGCTTCGAGGCGCTCGACGCGGTCGCCGGAGGCGAGACCGCGGGCATCCCCTACGCCGCCTGGATCGCCGAGCGGCTCGGCCTGCCGATGCTCTACGTCCGCAAGAAGCCGAAGGGCTTCGGCCGCGGCGCGCAGATTGAGGGGGCGATGCCGGAGGGCTGCCGCACCCTGCTGGTCGAGGACCTGGCGACCGACGGCGGCAGCAAGCTGAACTTCATCCGCGCGATCCGCGACGGCGGCGGCCGGATCGCCCACGCGCTGGTCGTCTTCCACTACGGCATCTTCCCGCAGAGCGTCGAAAGCCTGGCCGCGGAGGGCGTGCGGCTGCACGGGCTGGCCACCTGGTGGGACGTGCTGGCCGCCGCGGAGGAGACTGGCGCCCTCGATGCCAAGGGCCTCAGCCAAGTCCGCGCCTTCCTTGAGAACCCCGAAGGCTGGTCCGCCGCGCATGGCGGAAAGACGCCCTCACCGGCATAACCCCGAACCTGCGTAACTCTGGATCGGCCAGCGCGAGGCCGAAGCTTTCCGCGCCCCCTACAAACCCAAGCCGGAACAGAGGCTTCGACCCTGTCATCCCGATGCCCCCCTTGCTATCATCGATAGTGAGAACATGGAGGCCTTTCGATGGCAGGACGCGCAAAGGCGCTGGCGATCGGGCTCGCCGTGGCCGCGGCTCTCTTCCTGAGCGGGCCCGACGGCTTTCTTCGGACCGGCGGCCCGGCCGCCGCCGCGGCGCGGGAGCAGCTCGTCATCGGCATGACACAGTTCCCCTCCACGCTCAATCCAAACATCGATTCGATGGCGGCCAAGTCCTACGTCATCGACATGGCGCACCGGCCCTTCACCGCCTATGACCCGGGCTGGGAGCTGGTCTGCATGCTCTGCACCGAGCTGCCGACGCTGGAGAACGGGCTTGCCAAGATCGAAACGCTGGAGAACGGCGAGAAGGGTGTCGCCGTTACCTACAGCATCCACCCGGAGGCCACCTGGGGCGACGGCGTTCCGGTCACCACCGAGGACGTGCTGTTCACCTATGAGGCCGGCGCCCATCCCCGCAGCGGCATCAGCAACGCCGAGTTCTATCGGCGCGTCCTCGGGATCGACGTGAAGGACGACAAGACCTTCACGATGCATTTCGACCGCGTGGACTTCACCTACAACGCGATCAACGACTTCCGGCTGCTGCCGGCGCATCTGGAGCGCGCGGTCTTCGCCGCCGCCCCGGCCGAGTACCGGAACCGTTCACTCTATGAAACGGACCCGACCAACCCGGGTCTGTGGTTCGGGCCGTACAAGGTCACCGGCGTCACGCCGGGCGCGCAGATCGTGCTCGAGCGCAACCCGACCTGGTGGGGGGAGCCGCCGGCCTTCGACCGCATCGTCGTCCGGGTCATCGAGAACACCGCGGCGCTGGAGGCCAACCTCCTGTCCGGCGCGATCGACGCCATCCCCGGCGAGGTCGGCATCACCATCGACCAGGCGCTCGCCTTCGAGGCGCGGCACGGGGACCGGTTCGCGTTCGTCTACAAGCCGGCGCTGTTCTTCGAGCATCTCGACCTCAACCTCGAGAACCCGATCCTGGCCGACCGGCGTGTGCGTCGGGCGCTGCTTTACGCCATCGACCGCGAGAGGATCACCCAGCAGCTCTTCGCTGGGCGTCAGCCCGTCGCGCTGACCAGCGTGAGCCCGCTCGACTGGGTCCACACCGACGCCGTGCCGCGCTACCCCTACGACCCGGAGCGGGCGGCGGCGCTGCTCGACGAGGCCGGCTGGACCGAGATCCGCAACGGCATCCGCCACAACGCCGCCGGCGAGCCGTTGAGCCTGACGCTGATGTCCACCGCCGGCGACCGCACCCGCGAGCTGCTGCAGCAGGTGCTGCAGAGCCAGTGGCGGGCGGTCGGCATCGACATCCGCATCCAGAACCAGCCGGCGCGCGTCCTCTTCGCCGAAACGCTGAGCAAGCGGCAGTTCACCGGCATGGTCCTGTTCGCCTGGATCAGCGCGCCGGAACACCTGCCGCGCACGATCCTCCATTCCGAGTCGATCCCGACCCCGGAGAACGCCTATACGGGGCAGAACTACGCCGGCTTCCGGAACGAGACGGTAGACGCGCTCCTCGACGCGATCGAGGTGGAGCTCGACCGCGACAAGCGCAAGGCGATGTGGCACCGGTTGCAGGAGGTCTACGCGACGGAGCTGCCGGCCCTGCCGCTCTACTTCCGTGCCCAGCCTTTCATCCTGCCGAAATGGCTGGAGGGCGTGACTCCCACCGGCCATCTCGGCCCCTCGACCCTGTGGGTCGAGGACTGGCGCGTCGAGGAGGCCTCGTAGAGGTCATTGCTTAGGGCAACTACATCTTCACCCCTCTCCCGACCCCTCCCGCAAGGGGAAGGGGTCTCTCAACTGCGTTCCGAAGTGTCCCTCCCTTCTTGGAAGAGAGGGTTAGGGAGGGAGGGGACAGCCTTCCCATGACCCGTTTCATCCTGCAGCGCCTTCTGGAGACGGCGGCGGTGCTGCTCATCATGTCCTTCGTGATCTACGGGCTGATCGGCCTGATGCCCGGCGATCCGATCGACCTGATGATCGCCTCGGATCCGTCGCTAACGCCGGAGGACGCCGCGCGGCTGAAGGCCGTCTACGGCCTCGATCGGCCGCTGCACGAGCGCTATCTGGCCTGGCTCGGCGCCGCGCTGCAGGGCGATTTCGGCTATTCCCGCCTCTATGCCCGACCGGTGCCGGAGATCCTCTGGCCGCGACTCGGCAACACGGTGCTGCTGATGGGAGCGAGCTTCCTTCTCGCCCTCGCCCTTGCCCTGCCCGCCGGGATCGTCGCGGCGCTGCGCCCGCATTCGGCGGTCGACGGCCTGGTCAACCTGGCGGCCTTCGCCGGAATCTCGATCCCGACCTTCTGGCTCGCCATCCTGCTGATCATCCTGTTCGCCGTGATCCTGGGCGTGCTGCCGGCAAGCGGCACGGCGAGCGCCGGACTCGAGCCCGGCAGCCTGGCGGCGCTCGCCGACCGGGCGCGACATCTCGTCCTGCCGGTGCTGACCCTGACGCTGGTGAGCGCCGGCACGCTCCTGCGCTATGTCCGCGCCGCGATGATCGAGGCGCTGCGGCAGGACTACATCCGCACCGCCCGCGCCAAGGGCGTGGGCACCGGGCGCCTGGTCCTGCGCCACGCGCTTCGGAACGCCATGATCCCGGTCGTCACCATCATGGCGCTCGATTTCGGCACGCTGTTCTCCGGCGCGCTGGTGACCGAGACCATCTTCGCCTATCTCGGCATGGGCAAGACCATCTTTGACGCCGTGATGGGCAACGACTACAACCTGGCGCTGATCGGGCTCCTCTTCGCGACGGGCGTGGTGCTGCTGGCGAACCTGCTCGCGGATCTCGCCTATGCCTGGCTCGATCCGCGGATCGTCTACCGCTGAGGCCGGCTCCGTGCGGCGCGAGGAGGACCGGATCGAAGCCGCGGCCGCCCTGTCCGCCGCCGCGCGCCTCCCGGCCGGCGCGGTCGGGCCGCTCCGCGGCCGGCTGTGGCGGCGCTTCCTCAGGCACCGCCTGGCCGTGGCGAGCGCCGCCCTGCTGCTCGTCCTGGCCGTGGCCGTGCTGGCTGCGCCGCTGGTCGAGGCCTGGCTCGGGGCCGACGCCGAGGCGGTCGATCTGCTGAACCGGTTTCAGCCACCCTCGCCGGCCCATCCTCTGGGCACGGACGAGTTGGGCCGCGACCTCCTGGTGCGGCTGCTCTACGGCGGGCGGGTGTCGCTCGCCATCGGCCTGGTGGTGGCCGTCGCCGCGGGGGTGATCGGCACGCTCGTCGGCCTTGTCGCCGGCTATCTCGGCGGCCGCTTCGACGCGCTGCTGATGCGGCTGACCGACGGCGTGATCGCCCTGCCGCTGCTGCCGCTGCTCATCGTGCTGGCGGCCGTCGATTTCGGCAAGCTGGGACTGCCCGACACGGTGGTCCGGTCCGAGGCGGCGAGCTTCTACCGCATGGCGATCCTCATCAGCCTGGTGGGCTGGACGACCGTGGCGCGGCTGGTGCGCGGGGCAACGCTGTCGATGCGCGAGCGCGAGTTCGTCCGCGCGGCGGTCGCGCTGGGCGCGGGCCCGGTCCGGATCATGGCGGTGCATATCCTGCCGAACGTGGTCTCGCCGCTGATCGTGGCGACGACCTTGTCGATCGGGAACATCATCCTGCTGGAATCGGTCCTGAGCTTCCTCGGCCTCGGTATCCAGCCGCCGCTGCCGAGCTGGGGCAACATGCTGACCAACGCGCAGGAGCTGATCTGGAACGCCCCGGCGCTGGCGATCTGGCCGGGGCTGATGATCTTTCTGACGGTGATCGCCTTCAACTTCCTCGGCGACGGCCTGCAGGACGCCCTCGACCCGCGCGCGATCAACGGCTAGTCTCCGAGAATTCTGAACCGCAAAGTTCTGAACCACGGGGGTGTGGAGGCACAGGAGACCCTTTTACTTCTCCGTGTCTTCGGACCCCCGTGGTCTTACTTGTCGGTTTTGTCGTTCGGGCGTCAGAAGGCAGCAAGGCGATGAAGATTCATCCGGTCATCCTCTCCGGCGGTTCGGGCACCCGGCTGTGGCCGGTGTCGCGGGCGACCTACCCGAAGCAGCTCATGGCGCTCACCTCGGAGCTGACGCTGCTGCAGGAAACGCTGCGCCGGGTGGCGGATGACACGCGATTCGCGGCCCCGATCGTCGTCTGCAACGACGAGCACCGCTTCCTGGTCGCCGAGCAAGCGCGCGCCCTGGGGGTCACGCCCGCCGCCATCCTGCTCGAGCCGGTCGGCCGCAACACGGCGCCCGCGATCGCCGCGGCGGCGCATATTCTCGCCGATCGGGACCCGGAGGCGATGATGCTGATGCTGCCGTCGGATCATTACATCGCGGCCCGTGACGGGTTCTGGGAGGCGGTGGACCGGGCCGCCCGTGCCGCAGGCCGCGGCGCACTCGTCACCTTCGGCGTCACGCCCAACCGGCCGGAGACGGGCTACGGCTACATCCGGCGCGGCGAGGCGCTCGACGGCTGCCCCGGCTGCTTCCGCGTAGAGCGATTCGTCGAGAAGCCGGATCTCGAGACGGCGAAGGCCTATTTGGCCGACGGCGGTTACGCCTGGAATAGCGGCATATTCCTGTTCGGCGCCGCCCGCTACCTGGAGGAGCTCGAACGTCTGGAGACGGAGATGCTGTCGGCCACCGCCAAGGCCGTGGCCCTGGCGGTGCGCGACCTCGATTTCCTGCGCCTTGACAAGGATGCCTTCGCGGCTGCGCCGGCCCGCTCGATCGACTACGCCGTGATGGAGCGGACCGACGGCGCCGCCGTCGTACCGCTCGATGTCGGCTGGAGCGATGTTGGCTCCTGGGCCGCGCTGTGGGAAACCGCGGAGAAGGACGGCAACGGCAACGCGCTCGTCGGCGACGTGCTGGCCGAAGGGGTCACCAACAGCTACAT
>CAZKCM010000064.1:0-1594 GCA_964551315.1 uncultured Rhodospirillaceae bacterium
GCGCTGGTGAAAAGCCTGATCGAGCTGCATGGCGGCAGCGTGGCTCTGGAATCGGAACCCGACAGCGGGACGCGGGTCATCTGCCGCATCCCGGCGCGGGCCGAGCCACCCACCTTCCCGGCCGACGGGAGCGAGGCGCCGGCCGTTTGACGCAGGGACCGGCTACGGCGCCTACAACCCGGAACGCATCTAGAAGCTCATCGAGGTCTATCGGACCGTCTTCAACGACGTCGAAACGGGCGAAGACGGACAGGCGCCGGCCACGCGTCTCGGCCTGGCCGAGCCACTCGCTTACAGTGTGGAATCCGACGGCCGGCCTCGGTCGCCGGCCGTCACTTTCTCGCGCGCTTTGCCCCGCTTGGCGGGCCGTTATCTGGCTGCCGGGCGGTGCGGCACGACCGCGAAGCGCCGGCCCTCAGCCGCGTGGTCCAATGGTGGTCGCCGATCATGAAAAGGCGTGCCGGTGGCGCAGCGGGCCGTGCCGGTGCGGACGCGCAAACATCGGACGGATCGAACCGATCCGCGGTCTGCGAATCGAGACGCAGCAGCGCCTCCGGCCTTACAGGCTCAAGCTTCCGACAGATGTCTCGCGCCGACGGTGGGCACACTCAGCCGCCTCGCGGCGTAAAGGCCGCTCTCCGCCCGGGATGCGGTGAGCCCCCGCGGTCTGCGGGGGCTCGACATTCGGCAAGGCTCCCACCCGTCATCGACCGGGAGCGCCATGGCATCAGGCCGGGCGCGAGCCTCGGTACCGGGCGAAGCTCCGCTGGCCCGCCGGCCCGAACAGGACGACCTCGTAGGTGTCATCCTCGACACCTTCAACCTCCATGCCCGGGGAGCCGACCGGCATGCCGGGAACCGCGAGACCCGTCGCCCGTGGCTTCTCGCTGAGAAGACGCTTGATCGCGGCGGCGGGGACGTGTCCCTCGATGACGTAGCCGCCGACCTCCGCCGTGTGGCAGGAGGCGAGCGCCTGGGGTACGCCGAGGCGGGCCTTCAGACGGTCCACCGCGGCGGACTCGATCAACTCGACAGGAAATCCTGCCTCGCGGATGTGGTTGACCCAGGCCCCGCAGCAGCCGCAGTTCGGGTCCTTGGTGACCGTCATGCGGGGCAGGGTCTCCGCCGCCGTCTCGGGGACGGCGGAAACGGCGATGGGAGCCGCGGCAAGGCCGACGAGGAGCGCCCGCCGGCCGATCGTCATGTTGAGGGGCATCGTCTTCACCTCACTGTTCTGCGTTCGCCGCGAGCCAGGACCGCATCGTCGCGATCTCTTGCTCCTGGGCCGTCACGATGCTCTGGGCGAGTTCGCGGATCCTTGGATCCTTGCCGAACGCCGCCTCGATCCTGGCCATGTCGCCCGGCATCATCGGGCAGTGCATCATCATGGTGGGTCCCGTGCCGGACATCATCCCGCCCGGCCATTGCCCGCCCTGACCCATCATGCCGCCTTGCATCATTCCGCCCTCCGGCGCCAGCCCGTTGCCCATCTGGGCCTGGGCGCTGGCCGCGGGCGCGGTGGTTTGCGCCGGGGTCGCCTCGGGATGGTGTGCGGCGTGGGCCGCCTCGGACGGGGCGGCTTGCTGGGCCGGCG
>CAZKCM010000064.1:1694-25389 GCA_964551315.1 uncultured Rhodospirillaceae bacterium
GGCCGGCGGCAAGGGCGAGAGCCGGAAGCAACGATTTCATGGTGCTTCTCCTTGAGAACGTTCGGGTTGGTAAAGAAAGGGGCCGGCGCGGGGCGCCGGGTTGCGAACGTCGTCTCAGGCGCGGGGAGGGGGAAGCACCATATCGGGAACGACATCCCCCGGGAGGATGGTCAGGCCCAGCCACCAGGACGCCTGCCGATCCGCGGGCACCGGCCAGCCCATGGCGGCGGGCAAGGTCCATCCGCAGCCTGTCTGGGTGCAGATCAGCCCGCCCAGCGCGGCGCGCTCCGGGACGCAGCAGGCATGGGCGGCCACATCCTCCGCCTGGTGGGCCCGATCCGCGCCACTCCCATCGACCGCGGCGACGGGTGCTGACTCCATCGAGGCAACGACGGCGGCCGCCACGAGAAGGCGGCGGACGATCGAGAAGGCGGTGCTCAGGATAGCCATCACGTCAACAATCCTCTCAGCGCCGTCCGGAGGCGGATTGCGCCGGGCCAACCCTGCCGCTGGTCATAGCCGGATCACGATCCGTGCGAGCACCCCGGCCACTCCGATCCGGCGCGTCCGCCACAGGGCCGTCGCCACCACCGATTAACGGCGCCCTGCCGGCGTCGTTCCCGGCAGTGCCTGACGTGATCATGACCGTGGCCCCGATGCATCAACAGATACATCAAGGGGCAGACCACCAGGAAGAGATCGGGAAAAGGCGGCCACGCTGTGACGCGTATGGCCGGCGATGCGGTCAATGCCGGGGCGACGACCGCAAGCGCGATGGCCCTCATGCCAAGGGGACAAGGGAATTCCGATCGAAGCCGTCAGCCGCGGCGTCGACGTCGGAGAAGGATCCTGTGTGGCGTTCATCTCGGGGCTCGCGATCCGAACTGGCCGAATTCTGCGGCGCCCGTGCGACGCTTGCCTTGATCTCGCTCAATGCAAGGGTTGCGGGGTGGACCCTAAGAGTTCACCAAGGTGTGAAGAAGATCCGATCCAAGTTTCGGCTGAGGGCGGCCAGGGTAGCGGAAAGGCTGTCACCTTCCTGCGGCGCCCTCCGGAACGTCTTAGCGCAGGGCTGAGCGTGCTCTCGATTTGGCACCGGACGACGTTGGGACCGGGGCAGAGGCGTTTCCTCGTGACCGGACGCTCAGTTCTGAGACGCCGCCGGCCGGGTCATCTCCTGGAGACGCCCCCGGATCTCCCGGACGGCTTGCCGAAGTGACGGCACTACCGAATCCGCGCCGATGGCCGTCGCCGTTTCCCTGGCCTCGGCTTCCGCATTCCACAATCCAATCATCACTTCGACCCGGTCGCCGAAATGGGCCCGCAGCCGTTTGACGAGTCGGCGCGCGTGCTGCTGGGCCGCCGGATTGACGTAGGACAGGCAGACGAGCATCACCCCGTCGCGTTCCAGCCGCGACAGCGTTTTCAAGGAGACGGCGCGGCTCGGCAGAACCGTGCTGCCGATGCCGTGCCGCCGCAGCAGATGGGAAAGCATGGCGGCGGCGGCCTCGTCCAGGGCGTTGCGCGCGCCGATGCACAGGACCGACGGCCGGTCGGCGGGGACGTCGTCCTCCGTCGCCGCGCTCTCGTCTTCGGCCGCAAGGTCGTCGATGATGTCGATGACGTCTTCGGCGATCGCCTGCGTCGTCTCGCGGTCGATGCCGCGGGCGACCCGGTCCCGCTCCGCGAATCCCAGGGCCGGCGTGATGATCTCTTCGTACAGATCCTCGAGCGCGTTGTCCTCGAGGTAGTCCTCGGCCAGTTCGGTCGCTTCGTCCGGATCGCGGGCCAGCATCCGCTGGTAGAACTTCACTTCCACGGGCAGGGCGGGCTCGTTGCCGAGCAGCACGTCCAGGAACTGCATCTGCGGGACGTGCCGGCCGAGGACGACCAGGCAGACGGTGAGCGGCGTGCTCAGCAGCAGGCCGACCGGGCCCCAGAGCATCGTCCAGAACACCGCGGCGACCAGGACGGCGACCGAGGAGAGGCCCGTGCTCGAGCCGTAGAGCCACGGCTCGAGCAGGTTGTTGCTGAAGAGCTCCAGCCCCAGGAACAGGGCGACGGTCAGCAACGGCATCGTCCAGCCGGGATCGACCGCAAAGGACAGCGCGATCGGAAACAGCGCCGCCACGACCGGTCCGATATAGGGAATGAAGCGCAGCACCGTGGCGAGCAGGCCCCAGAGCAGCGGGTTCGGCACGCCGATGAAGTAGAGACCGATGCCGACGGGCACGCCGTAGAGAACGTTGATGACGAGGTGCATCAGGAGGTAGCGGCTGATCCGATGCGCCGCGTCGTCCAGTGCCTCGGTCGTGCGATGGACGTCGCCTGAACCGGCGAGCCGGATGAGCCGGTCGCGCAGATCCTCGCGCTGGAGCAGGATGAAGATGACGAAGACCAGAACGAGGCCGGCCGTCGTCACCGGCCCGAGGAGCGGTCCGACCATCTGTCGCAGCGCCTCGAGCGGGCTGGGCTCGGGCGCATGCACCTCGACCGGGACAGGCCGGGTCACATCGATCTCTCCTTCGTCGCCGGCCCGTCCTTCGATGCCTTCGGCGGGCTCGTCGGTGACCGCCTCAAGCTCCTTGCTGAGATCGCGCATCATGTCCGAGGTGCGCGCGACGATCCCGTCCTCGCTTCCTGCCGAGCGCAGTTCCCGGATCTTGCCGCGCAGGTTCATTTCGTAGATCGGGAGGTTGTCGGCCAGGTCGACGATCTGGGTGGCGACGACGCCGCCGAAGGCGGCTATGGCGACGAAGACGAGAAAGACGACGGCGAGCACCGACGGCATGCGGCCGAGACCCCACCGCCGCAGGCGGACCACGATGGGGGCCAGGGCGAAGCTGAGCAGGATCGCCAGGGCGAGTGGAACGAAGATGTCCCGGCCGAGATAAAGCGCGGCCACGGCCACAACGATAAGTGCGACCAGCGTCAGCGGAGACATTCGCGGCGCGGCCGGCGAAATCCGCGCCGGCCGGGCCCGCGGGGGAGATGTCGCGCCGTTGGCCATCTTCCGATCCGGGATTGCCGGTGTCGGCCGGCTGTGCGCCCGCACGAGCATTAACGCCGGGCCGTCCCGGAAGGTTGCGGGATGTACCCCGGCGGGCCATCCCGGCGGCGGGGTTGCCGGCTAGTCGAGGAGCCGGCTCGCGACCCAGCGATGGAACTGGTGCGTCGGCGTGTCCATCACCGGCGAGAAGCAGCCGCCGTTGAAGGCCGGCGAGGCGCGGCCGAGCTGCATGCCCTCCACCACGCCGACGTCCTCGAGGAACACCGTCCGCCACGCCTCGAGGGTCGCGGCCCGTGCCGTGGCGCAAGCCTCGTCCGTGGCGCCGTCCTCCAGGAAATAGAGCCGGAGGTGCTCGACCGTCCGCTCCGGGCCCAGCGGCTCCAGCCACAGGGCGAAGAAATGGTCGATATGGACCCCGAGCAGCAGGTTCGGGAACAGGGCCACGTATTCGGCGTTGCGGGACAGGTCCGCCGGCACGCCCGCGAAGCGGGGAAGCGGCGAGCCCTCGGCTGACGCCGGAGCGTAGACGCGCGATCCCTGGCCGGCGAATCCGTCCTCGATGATGTGATAATGGTCTTCGAGACGCGAGTAGCTGTTCAGGCCGGGATGGACCCAGGGCAGATGATAGCTCTCGCAATAATTCTCGACCGCCAGCTTCCAGTTGCTCTTGACCTCGATGTCGAGCGACGAATCGGCGCCGCCGGGCCGCAGCCGCTCGAGGTCGTACAGGCCCCAGCGTTCGACCAGCGGCGCGACGTGATCTTCAAAGGGCGGGGCATCGCCGGAAAGATTGACGAAGATCATGTCGAGCCACAGCGCGGTGCGGACCGGCTTCAGCCCATGCGCCGCGGGATCGAAGCCCTCGGCCCTGTTCCTGCCCGGCCCGCCGATATGCGGCGTCGCTCGGAGACGGCCATCGAGCCCGTACGCCCAGGAATGATAGGGGCAGCGCAGCGCGCCCTGCACGCGGCAGGGCTCCGCCACCAGCCGCATGCCGCGATGGCTGCAGACGTTGTGGAAGACCCTGATCTCGCCCCGATCGTCCCGCAGCGCCAGGAGCGGCATGCCCAGCAGATCGAACGGCCGGACGTCGCCGGGCGCCGGCAGGTCGCATGCGAAGCCGACGCAGGCCCAATTTGGGCCGAAGATGCGGTCGCGCTCCACGCCCAGGAAGGCGTCATCGGTGTAGGCGACGTTCGGCAGGCCCGAAGCTTCGGCCGTCGGTTGCAGGACGGCCGTGAGAGCCCCGGCCCATGGAGCCTGCCCCTGCGTCGCCTCGACGGCCGTGCCGGGGCGCGGATTGCGGGGGCTTCGATTGGCGAGAGAATTCATCAATAGGCGCTCCGATCCTCGCACGATGTCCCCGAAGCTTCCGCACGGCCGAGGGCGCCGTAAACGGCAATTTTGCTGATCACGTGCATGACTTGTAGTTATGTGAGAGCGCCGTCCTCCGCCTGGCTCTCCGCGAGGATCCAATCGCGGAACGCGTTCGTTCGGCGGTCCGGCTTTGCCGCTTCGGGCATGACCAGAAAGTAGCTCTCGCGCGAGCGGAGCGTACTGTCGATCGGTCGGACCAGCGAGCCGTCCGCCAGAAGATCCGCGATCAGCCGCCGCCATCCAAGCGCGATCCCCTGCCCGTCCCGAGCCGCCTGCAAGAGGATGGCGTAGTTGTTGAACCGGTGGCCGTGGAGGAATCGCGGCGGCTCCACGCCCATCGCCTGCAGCCAGACCGGCCATGTGATCCAGGAGCGGTCGATCTCCTCGAGATGGAGCAGCGATGCGCGCAGCAGGTCGGCGGGCGTATCCAGATCGGGTCGCGCCTCCCGGTAGTCCGGGCTGCAGACCGGGAAGATCTCTTCGTCGAACAGACGCGTCGCCGCGAGGCCCGGCCAGTTGCCGTCGCCGTAGCGGATGGCGATGTCAATGTCATCGGCGACGAGATCGACGAACGGGTCGGCCGCGACCAGCCGCAGCTCCAGCTCCGGATGGGCGGCGCGAAACCGCGCGATCCGCGGCATCAGCCAGAAGGTGGCGAAGGCGATGGAGGTCGAAACCGTGATCTGATCCGCCGTGGGCTCGCTGCGGATAGCGATCGCCGTGTTGGCGATGTGCTCCAGGCCCATGGCGACTGCAGCCTGCAGCCGGGCGCCCGCTGGCGTCAGCCGGATCGACCGGTGCCCGCGGCGGAACAGGGGTTGGCCCAGATGGTCCTCAAGCACCCGGATCTGGCGGCTGACGGCGGCCTGGGTCACGTTCAACTCCGCCGCGGCTTGGGTGAAGCTCAGAAGGCGAGCGGCCGCCTCGAACACGACGAGGCTGTTGACGGGAGGCAGCTTTGCGCGCAGGCCATGCATGACGTCTTATCACCCGAAACGGTCATCATTCGGTCAGCCGCGGCATTCCCTCTGCCGGGGCGAGCATCGCCGCGGCGGCGTACAGCATAACCCGAAGTTATCGGAAACATGAGAAATAGTCGCGTTTACACCGTCGAGAGGGGCTGTTGTAGTCCGTAACCAGGCCGGGAAGGACGGGAGGCTGTCATGTCGCGCAAGAATCATCCCCATATTCGCATCCTCAAGGAGCAGCTCGTCGAAGGGCGGATCGATCGCCGCGAGTTCCTGCGGCTCTCGACGCTTCTCGGGCTCTCGGCGACCGCCGCTTACGGCTTCGTCGGAAAGGTCTTCGGCGACGGCATTGCCGCCCCGGCCAAGGCGGCCATGCCCAAGGGCGGCACCCTTCGCATCGCCATGCGGGTGAAGGAAATCACGGATCCGCACATCTTCGACTGGGCGGAGAAGAGCAACGTCTGCCGCCAGGTCTGCGAGTATCTGACCAAGACCGGCCACGACAACATCACGCGGCCCTACCTCCTCGAGGGATGGGAGGTCAGCGACGACCTCCGAACCTGGACGCTCCGCCTGCGGAAGGGAATCAAGTGGCACAGCGGCCGCGACTTCGTCGCCGATGACGTGGTCTGGAATCTCCGGCGCGTCCTGGACCCAGCGACCGGCTCGTCGGTGCTCGGGCTCATGGCCGGCTACATGATGAACGACGACGGCACCGCGCTGTGGGATGCCAGCGCCATCGAGAAGGTCGACGATCACACGGTGCGCCTCAACGCCAAGGCACCGCAGGTGGCCGTGCCCGAGCATCTGTTCCACTATCCCCTCCTGATCCTCGATCCCGAGGAGGGCGGCAAGTTCGGTCCGGGATCGAACGGCACCGGCGCCTTCGAGCTGACGGCGCATGAGGTCGGACGCAAATCCGTTCTGAAGGCGCGGAGCGACTATTGGGGCGAAGGCCCCTATCTCGACGGGTTGGAGTTCGTCGATCTGGGCGATGACCCGAATGCGTCGATGGCGGCGCTGAGCTCAAGGCAGGTTCACGGGCTCTTCTCCGGCGATGTCCTGACGCTCGACGCCATGAAGCAGCTCGATTTCGTGCAGATGTACGACGCCGTGACCGCCGAAACCGGCGTCGTCCGCGGCAAGGTGACGGAAAAGCCCTTCGACGATCCGCGGGTGCGCAAGGCCCTGCGGCTCGCCATCGATTCGGAGAAGGTCACGGCGGTGGCCCTGCGGTCGGTCGGCGTGGTCGGCGAGCACCACCACGTCAGCCCGGCCCATCCCGAATACGCCAAGCTCCCGGCCTGGACGCGCGACGTCGATGCGGCCAAGAAACTCCTGGCCGAGGCGGGCTATCCCGACGGCATCGAGGTCACGCTGACCTGCCCCGCGGACATCCAATGGATGCCGATCGCTGCCCAGGTCATGGCAGAGCAGTGGAAAGAGGCGAACATCAACGTCAAGATCGACGTGGTGCCGGGTGCCCAGTACTGGGACGTGTGGACCAAGGTGCCGATGGGCTTCACGATCTGGTATCACCGTCCGCTCGCCATCATGTGCCTCGGCCTCGGCTACCGGACGGGCGCTCCGTGGAACGAGTCCTCCTACTCGAACAAGGCCTTCGACGATCTGCTGACCAAGGCGGAGGGCTTGCTCGACGTCGACGAACGCCGCGCCGTGGTGGCCGAGCTCGAGCGGATCATGCAGGAGGACGGGCCGATCGTGCAGCCGATGTGGCGCTCGGTCTTCACCTTCTACGACAAGCGCGTGAAGGGGTTCCGGATGCACCCCAGCAACTACATCTTCGGCAACGAGCTGGCCCTGGAGGCCTAAGAGCGTCTGACAGACCCTGTCCACGGTCTGTCCGAACTCTAAAGCAGCATGGCGTTTCCGGGCACCGACATGGAACGCTGTCCGGATTCGGATGAAGGGCACGCGCGGCGGGAACGCCGCCGCGCATGCCGTCCGTCGTCACGTCCGGATCGGGATCCAGATCTCGACCGTGCCGGTTCCGCTCTTCGGGTCGAAGTCTTCGCCGTAGCGCTCGAAGTCCGGGGCGTCGGCGACCTCGTGCCCCGACCCCGGCAGCCACTTGTTCCAGATCGTGTTGATTGTCCGACGGATCGTCGAGATGTGGTCGCGGTGGCGAAACACCGCGTAGCGTTGCCGGGGGATCCGCAGGCGGGCGAATTCCGACGGAAGCTCCGAGAAGTCGGGCACCTCCACGCCGCAGACGTAGTCGAAATTGCCCTCTTCGTCGGCGTTGCAGCACACGCCATAGCCCACCCGGCCGATCTGCCCGGGGACATGGCCGAAATGCGGACCGAAGCGCTGCCACTGGGCGGGGATGCCCTTGCTGGTCTCGCAGGTGTAGCGCTCGCACGAACCGGCGATCAGCAGCGGCTTGCCGTCTTCGAAGCGCGGCGGTTCGAGAGTCGCGATGAGGGTTTCGTCCATTTTGATCGGCTCCACGAGTTCGAGGCCATCGAGACCGCGCCGGGCGCGAACGGCTTCGGGCGTGATCCCGAACTGGTCGTGAAAGGCGCGCGTGAATGCCTCGTGAGACCCGTATCCCGCCTCAAGCGCCACCGACAGGATGTCGGTGGCGCCCGCCGCGAGAGACCGTGCGGCTTCGGTCAGGCGCCGGCCGCGCAGGTAGCGCATTACCGGATAGCCGGTCGCCTCGCCGAAGGCCCGCGACAGATGGTAGCGCGAGACGCCGCTGAAACCGGCGATGTCGTCGAGCGTGATCTGTTCCGCGAAGCGGCTTTCGATGTACCAGAGCGCCTTGCCGACGGGGTTCATGCGAGCCTCACGAGAGCGCCTTCGATTGTGCCGGCCCGCGCGGCGCTCCGTTTGATCGTTCTTGCGCGAAGGCCGACGCCGTCAACTCGATTCGGCGCGCGGCATCTGGGAAACAGTCCCGGGCCTTTACCAGCCGGTAGCGGAATGCCCGCAGTCTTGATAACGCCGGCCGGTCCGGTCATTTTAGCGTCCGTCGATCGCCGCCCCGTTTGAGAGATCAGGATGCCCGAAACCGTTCACACCACCGATGTCGCGATCATCGGCGCCGGCCCGGTCGGTCTGTTTGCCATCTTCGAATGCGGCATGTTGAAGATGCGCTGCCACGTGATCGACGCGCTCGACACGACGGGCGGGCAATGCGCGGCGCTCTATCCGGAGAAGCCGATCTACGACATCCCGGCCTATCCCAAGATCGACGCCGCGGATCTCATCCGCAACCTCGAAGCGCAGGCCGCGCCCTTCGAGCCCGTCTATCATCTGGGCGCGCAGGTGGAAACCCTGACCGAAATCGGCGACGGCAAGGGCTGGCGCCTGGAAACCTCCGACGGCACGAAGGTGGAGGCGCGCGCGATCATCATCGCCGCCGGCGTCGGCGCCTTCGGTCCGAACCGGCCGCCGCTGCCCGGGATTGAGCGGTACGAGGGGCAAAGCGTCTTCTACCTCGTCAAGCGGCGGGAGGATTTCCGCGGCAAGCGCGTGGTCATCGCCGGCGGCGGCGACTCGGCGGTCGACTGGGCGCTCTCGCTGTCCGAGCTCGCCGAGCGGGTCTATGTCGTCCATCGGCGGCCGAAGTTCCGCGCGGCGCCGGAATCCGTCTCGCGCCTGCAGGAACTCGCGGCCGCCGGCGTCATCGAGATGGTCGTGCCCTATCAGCTTGCCGGGCTGGACGGCGAGGACGGACGGCTGACCGCCGTAACGGTGGCGACGCTGGACGGCCAGGAACGGCGTCTCGAGGCCGATGTGCTGCTGCCGTTCTTCGGCCTGTCGATGAATCTGGGGCCGATCGCGAATTGGAACCTCAACCTCGAGCGCAACCACATCCGCGTCGATCCGGCCACCTGCGCGACCAGCGTGCCCGGCATCTTCGCCATCGGCGACATCGCCACCTATCCGGGCAAGTTGAAGCTGATCCTCTCCGGCTTCTCGGAGGCCGCAATGGCGGCGCACGCGATCTACCCCCTCGTCCATCCGGGCGAGGAGCTGCATTTCGAATATTCGACGACCAAAGGCGTGCCCGGCGCCGATTAGCCTCCGGGCCGAGGCAGCGCATGCCGGCCGCGATCGGCGCCACGGATGCTGTTGCCGCGACCGCCCGCGCTCGGTACAACCTGCCGATATGACATCCTCCGCTCTGCCCTCCGAGTCCGTCACCCTGCGCCTGGCCGACGAGACGGCGACGGAGCGCCTCGCCGGCCGGGTTGCGGATCTGACGCAACCGGGCGACGTGATCGCACTCGAGGGCGAGCTGGGCGTGGGCAAGACCCGCTTCGCCCGCGCCTTCATCGGTCGCCTTGCCGGGGAGCAGGAGGTGCCGAGCCCGACCTTCACCCTGGTCCAGACCTACGACTCGCCGGTGGCTCCGATCTGGCACTTCGACCTCTACCGTCTGGCGGATCCGGACGAGGCGCTCGAGCTCGGGATCGAGGAGGCCTTTGGCGGCGGCATCTCGCTCATCGAGTGGCCGGAGCGACTCGGCCCCCATTTGCCGGAGGAGCGCCTCGATATCGGCCTCGCCTTTGCCGAGGAGGGGCCGGAGGCGCGCACGGCCTCGCTCACCGGTCGCGGACGCTGGGCGCCGCGCGTCGCTTTTCTGGCGAACCATGGCTGACGACCGGCGCAGGGACCGCGAGGCGCAAATCGCCACGTTCCTGGCCGCCCATGGCTGGGCCGACGCCGCGCGCCGGGTGCTGGCAGGCGATGCGTCCTTCCGCCGCTACGACCGTCTCGAAGCCGCGGACGGCCGGCGCGCTGTGCTGATGGACGCGCCGCCGCCGGAGGACGTCCGCCCCTGGATCGCGGTGGACCGGCTGCTCGGCGGCCTGGGCTACAGCGTGCCGAAGATCTTTGCGGCCGACGAGGCGGCCGGCCTGCTCCTGATCGAGGATCTCGGCGACGACACCTATACGCGCCTGCTGGCGCGCGGCGCCGACGAGCACCGCCTCTACACCCTCGCGGTCGATCTGCTCATCGATCTGCACCGCCGGTTCTCGCCCGCCATCGATCCCGGGCTGCCGCGCTTCGACGACAGCCGGGCGCTGCGCGAGGTGGGGCTGCTGCTCGACTGGTATTGGCCGGCGACGCAAGAGGCGCCGTTGCCGGAGGAGGCCCGCGAGGCCTATTTCGCGGCCTGGCGCGCGGTGCTGCCGTTGCGGCACCGGGTTGCGGACAGCTTCGCCTTCTTCGACTTCCACGTGGACAACCTGCTCTGGCTGCCCGAGCGGGAGGGCGTGGCGGCCTGCGGGCTGCTCGACTTCCAGGACGCCGTCCTCGCGCCGCAGCCCTTCGATCTCATGTCGCTGGTGGAGGACGCCCGCCGCGACGTGGCGCCCGATCTGGCGGCGGAGCTGCGCGCGCGCTACCTGGCCGGCTTTCCGGACCTCGATCCGGAGGATTTCGCCGTCGCTTTCGCCGTCGTCGGCGCCCAGCGTCACAGCCGGATCCTCGGTACCTTCACGCGGCTCTTGGTTCGCGACGGCAAATCCGGTTATCTGATTCACATGCCTCGGGTCTGGCGCCAGCTCGAAGGCAACCTCGCCCATCCGGTTCTGGCGCCGGTGCGCGCGTGGTTCGAGGCGCATCTGCCGCTGGCCGCACGTCGCCTGCCGGAGCCTCCGGCCGGGCGATAGCGGCGCGACGAGGAAGGGGGGCGATCAGGGGATGCCGTCGGAAAGGCCGACTCACGCCATGGTTCTGGCCGCGGGGTTCGGCAAGCGCCTGCGGCCGATCACCGAGACCGTGCCGAAGCCGCTCGTCCGGGTGGGCGGCCGGCCGCTGATCGACTACGTGCTGGACCGGCTCGCCGCGGCGGGCGTCCGCCACGCGGTGGTCAACACCCACTGGCTCGGCGAGCTGATCGAGGAGCACCTCAAGGACCGCCGGCAGCCGAAGATCGAATTCTCCCGCGAGACCGAGATCCTGGAGACCGGCGGCGGCATCCTCAAGGCCCTGCCGCTCCTGGGCGACGGCCCGTTCTACGTCGCCAACGGCAAGATCATCTGGCTCAACGGCAAGGTCGACGCGCTGGTCCGCCTGGCCGAGGCCTGGGACGACGCGTCGATGGACGCGCTGCTGCTGTTGCAGCCGACCGTGACCGCCGTCGGCTATGACGGGCCGGGCGACTTCTTTCTCGACCAGACCGGCCGCATCCGCCGCCGGCGCGAATGGGAGGTGGCGCCGTTCCTCTATTCCGGTGTCCAGATCCTGCATCCGCGCCTGTTCGCCGGCGCGCCGGAGGGCGCCTTTTCCCTCAACCTCCTTTACGACCGGGCGATCGATGCCGGCCGCCTCTACGGCCTGCGCCACGACGGCGAGTGGTACCACGTCAGCACGCCGCAGCACCTCGCCGAGGTCGAGGCGAGGATCGCACAAGGCGGCGACCGGCTCTACGGATTATGACCGCCGGGCCGCCTCCGCGCCGGTCCGTCTTCACCATCCCGCCCGGAGTCTCCTTCGTCGATGCGCTGGCCGGGCGCCTTCTGGCGGAGGCCGGCGGCGACCCGCTCGAGCTCGCCCGGGCCACGGTCCTGCTGCCGAACCGCCGTGCCTGCCGCGCCCTGCAGGAGGCCTTCCTGCGGCTGAGCGGCGGGCGCCCCCTGCTGCTGCCGCGGATGATGCCGCTGGGCGACATCGACGCGGATGAGCTGACGCTGGCCGGCGCGGCGGAGATCGGCGGGCCGGCGGCGGAGGCCCTCGATCTGCCGCCGGCGATCCCGCCGCTGCGCCGCCGGCTCCTGCTCACGCGCGCCATCCTGGCCGCTTTCGCCGGCGCGGAGGGGCAGGGAGGCCGGCCGCCGACCGTGGACCAGGCCGCGCGCCTCGCGGCCGAGCTCGCCCGGCTGCTCGACCAGATTCAGACGGAACAGCTCTCCTTCGACGGTCTCCGCAACCTGGCGCCCGAGGACTATGCCGTCCATTGGCAGGAGACGCTGAAGTTCCTGGAAATCCTCACCGAAGCCTGGCCGAGGATCCTGGAGGAGCAGGGCTGCGTCGATCCGGCGGTCCGCCGCAATCTGCTGCTCACCGCCCAGGCGGAGGCCTGGCGCCGCGACCCGCCCGCCGACCCCGTCATCGTGGCCGGATCGACGGGCAGCATCCCCGCGACCGCGACGCTCATCGAGGTGGTGGCCGGGTTGCCGCGCGGCCGGATCGTGCTTCCAGGCCTCGACCGCGAGGCGGACGACGAGTGCTGGCGGGCAATCGGCGACGACCCCAGCCATCCGCAGCACGGTCTCTGTCTGCTCCTCCGACGCCTCGGGCTGCACCATCCGGCGGAGGTCGCGGTCTGGCCGGCGGCGGAGGAGTGGGAAGCGGGACCATCGGCCAGGGTGCCGAGGGGGGCGCCGCCGATGCGCGCGCGCCTGATCGCCGAGGCGCTGAGGCCCGCGGCCACCACGGACGGGTGGCGGAACTGGGCGGCCGGCTGCGACCTTGAGGCCGTCGAACTCGCGCTGCGCGACGTTGCCCGGATCGATTGCCCCGGCCCCCAGGAGGAAGCGGAAGTGATCGCGCTCATGCTGCGCGAGACGCTGGAGGTGCCGGGTCGGCGCGCCGCCCTCGTGACGCCGGACCGGGCGCTGGCCCGGCGCGTCGCCGCCGAGCTCCGCCGATGGGACATCGCGATCGACGATTCCGCCGGGTGGCCGCTCGCGGACACGCCGCCGGGTGTGTTCCTCCGACTGACCGCGGAGCTGCTCGTCGAGCGGGTCGCGCCGGTGCCGCTGCTGGCGGTGCTGAAGCATCCGCTCGCCGCTGGCGGCCTGGAGCGCGCCGCCTTCCGCGCGCTTGCCCGCCGTCTCGAAATGACGGTCCTGCGCGGACCGCGGCCGGCCCCCGGCTTCGATGGGCTCTTGGCGGCGATCCCACGCGACCAGCGGGGCGAGCTGGAGCCTTGGGTGGAGCGGCTCGCCGCGGCGGCGGCACCGCTCGCCGCGCTGATCGCCGCGCCGCAGGCGGAGCTCGGCGCCCTTCTCGCCGCGCATGTCGCCTTCGCGGAGGCGCTGGCCGCGACCCCGACGGAATCGGGTGCCGAACGGCTATGGGCCGGCGAGGCGGGCGAAGCCGCAGCCGACTTCGTTGCCGACCTGCGACAGGCGGCCGGCGGCTTCAGCCGGCTACCCGGCAACCGCTACCCGGCGCTGCTCGGCAGCCTGCTCGCGGGACAGGTGGTGCGACCGCGCTTTGGCCGCCATCCGCGCGTCGCCATCTGGGGGCCGCTGGAGGCGCGGCTGCAGCATGTCGATCTGATGATCCTCGGCGGGCTCAACGAAGGGACCTGGCCGCCGGAGCCCTGGGCCGATCCCTGGCTCAGCCGGCCGATGCGGCGCGCGTTCGGTCTGCCGGCGCCGGAGCAGCGCATCGGCCTTGCCGCCCACGACTTCGTCCAGGCTTTCTCGGCCCCGGAGGTCGTGCTGACGCGGGCGCTGCGGGTCGAGGGCACGCCGACCGTGCCCTCGCGCTGGCTGATGCGGCTCGACGGGCTGCTGCGGACCCTCGGGATCCCCGCGGACCGGCTGCAGGCCGCCCGCCCGTGGCTCGACTGGCGGGCCGAGCTCGACCGGCCCGAGCGCGTGACGCCGATCGCGCCGCCGGCGCCGCGGCCGCCGGTGAGCGTCCGGCCGCGGCGGCTTTCGGTGACGCAGGTCGAGACCTGGATGCGCGATCCCTACGCGATCTACGCGCGGTGCATCCTGCGGCTCGAGCCGCTCGAGCCGCTCGACGCCGACCCGGGCGCCGCCGACCGCGGCGCATTTCTGCATCGCGCCCTCGACCGCTTCCTGCGCGACCACCCCGGCCCGGGCCCGCTGCCGGCGGACGCCCTCGACCGCCTGCTTGCCATCGGACGGCAGGTGTTCGGCCCGGCGCTCAGCCGGCCGGCCGTCTGGGCCTTCTGGTGGCCACGCTTCGAACGCGTGGCGCGCTGGTTCATCGAGACGGAGGCGGGACGCCGCGCCGACTTGGCCGGCAGCCGCACCGAGGTGAAGGGCAAACTGACGCTGGTGGGGCCGGCGGGTCCGTTCGAGCTGACGGCCAAGGCCGACCGCATCGACCTGTTCCACGACGGCGGCCTCGCGATCATCGACTACAAGACCGGCACCCTGCCGACGAAGCGGGAGGTCGAGCTCGGCTTCTCGCCCCAGCTCGCCCTCGAAGCGGCGATGGCGCAGGCGGGCGCGTTCGACGGCGTGCCGCCGGCGCCGGTCGGCGAGTTGGCCTACTGGCAGCTCCTGGGCGGCGACCCGGCCGGCCGGATCGACCGCCTCAAGGTCGACGGCGCGGCCGATGCGGCCTCCGCCGGCCTCGCCCGGCTGATCGCCGCCTTCGACGACGAAAACACGCCCTACCTCTCGCAGCCCAACCCGGACGGCGCGCCGCGCCACAGCGACTATGACCATCTGGCGCGCGTCAAGGAATGGTCCGTCGGCGGATCGGGGGGCGAGGCGTGACGGTCGCAACCGGGATCAGCGTCCTTCGCGAAGCGGCGAACGCGCAGCGCCGGGCGGCCCACGCCCGGACCTCGGTCTGGGTCTCCGCCTCGGCCGGGACGGGCAAGACCAAGGTGCTCACCGACCGGGTGCTCAACCTGATGCTCAACGGCACCGAGCCCTCCCGGATCCTCTGCCTCACCTTCACCAAGGCCGCGGCGGCGGAGATGGCAAACCGCATCGCGGCCCGGCTTTCGGTATGGACCGCCGCCGACGAGGCCGATCTGGTGAAGGATATCCAGGATCTCACCGGAGAACTGCCTGACGAGGAGCGGTGCCGACGGGCACGCCGGCTCTTCGCGCGGGTGCTCGACGCGCCGGGCGGCATGAAGATCCAGACAATCCACGCCTTCTGCCAGGCCCTGCTGCGGCGCTTCCCGCTGGAGGCCGGCATCGCCCCGCATTTCGAGGTGCTCGACGACCGCAGCGCCGCCGAACTCCTGCAGGCCGCGCGCGAAGAGGTCCTCGGCCGGGCGCGGGGCGGCGCCGACCCGCGGCTCGCCGCGGCGCTCGCCACGGTCACCGCGCAGGCGTCGGAGGGGACCTTCACGGAGCTCCTGCAATCGCTCCTGGCCGAGCGCGGCCGGCTTGTCCAGCTGCTCGACCGGCATGGCGGGCTCGACGGGCTGGTCGCGGCGATCCGCGACGCGCTGGGGCTCGCACCCGGGGAGTCCTATGACGGCCTGCTCGCCGCGGCTTGCGAGGACGGTGCGCTGGACCTCCTCGGCCTCCGGCTCGCCGTCGAGGCGCTCCTGCGGGGCTCCAAGACGGACCGGCAGCGCGGCGACGGCATCGCCGCCTGGCTCGCCGAGCCGGACCGCCGGACCAAGGGATTCGCCCTCTATCGCGATCTGTTTCTGGCCCAGGGCAAGGGCGCCACCGCATTCAAGGCGCGCGAACGGCTGGTCACGGCCGCCTGCGAGGCGGCCTCTCCCGGCGTGAAGTCCGTGCTGGAGAGCGAGGCGCAGCGCCTTCTTGCCCTCTGCGAGCGGCTCAACGCGGCGACCTTGGCGGAGGCCACCGCCGCCCTGCTCGCCCTCGGCGCCGCCGTCCTTGAGGCCTACCGCCGCCACAAGGAGGCGCGGGCCCTGCTCGACTACGACGATCTGGTTCTCGCGACGCGCGACCTGCTGCGGCGGCCGGGCGTTGCGCCCTGGGTGCTGTTCAAGCTCGACGGCGGCCTCGACCACATCCTCATCGACGAGGCGCAGGACACCAACCCCGACCAGTGGCAGGTCGTCCAGGCCCTGGCGGAAGAGTTCTTCGCCGGCGAAGGCGCGCGGCAGGAGCTGCGGACGGTCTTCGCCGTCGGCGATCCGAAGCAGTCGATCTACAGCTTCCAGCGCGCCGATCCGGCGGCTTTCGAGGCGATGCGGCGGCATTTCCGCGCGCGGGTGCAAGACGCCCGGGCCGAATGGGCCGAGGTGCCGCTCAACATCTCCTTCCGCTCCACCGCGGCGGTGCTGTCGGCGGTGGATGCGGTCTTCGCCTCGGCCGAGGCGCAGGCCGGGGTGGCGCTGGACGGCCAGCCGATCGTCCACCAGCCCTACCGGCGCGGCCAGGCGGGCCTCGTCGAGCTGTGGCCGCCGGCGGAGCCGCGCGATCCGGAAGACCTCGAGCCATGGGACCCGCCGGTCGGTCGCCGGCCGGGGGACTCGCCGCGCGGGCGGCTGGCCCGCCTGATCGCCGCCCATATCGAGGGGATGATCGCGAGCGGCGACAAGCTGCGCTCCCGCGACCGCCCGGTGCAGCCCGGCGACGTGATGGTGCTCGTCCGCCGCCGCGACGCCTTCGTCGAGGAGCTGGTCCGCGAGCTGAAGCAGAGGCAGGTGCCGGTCGCCGGCGTCGACCGCATGCGGCTTACCGATCAGATCGCGGTGATGGACCTGATGGCGCTCGGCCAGTTCCTGCTGCTGCCCGAGGACGACCTGACCCTGGCGACCGTCCTGAAGGGGCCGCTGATCGGCCTCGACGAGGAAGCGCTGTTCCGCCTGGCCCATGCGCGCGGCGACCGCTCCCTGTGGAGCGAGCTGCGGCACCGCGCCGGGGAGGAAGAAGCGTTCGCCCGTGCCCATGCCTTCCTCGCGGACCTGCTGGCGGCCGCGGACTATGTGCCGCCCTACGAGCTCTATGCGGACCTGCTGGGCAGGCTCGGCGGGCGGCGTGCGCTGCTCTCCCGCCTCGGGCCCGAGGCGGCCGATCCCATCGACGAGTTCATGAACCTCGCGCTCCTGTACGAGCAGTCGCACGCGCCGTCGCTTCAGGGCTTTCTTCACTGGTTCGCGGTCGGCGAGGTGGAGGTGAAGCGCGACCTGGAGCAGGACCTTCGCGGCCAGGTGCGGATCATGACCGTCCACGGCGCCAAGGGCCTGCAGGCGCCAATCGTCTTCCTGCCGGACACGATGCAAATGCCGAACCACACGGCGCGGCTTCTCTGGTGCGAGGGGCGGTCCTCGTCGGGGCGGCGGGGAACGGGCGACGAGTTCCCGCTGCCGCTGTGGTCCCCGCGTACGTCCTGCGACGAGGCGGTGGCGCGCGCGGCGCGCGATCGCCAACGGACGGCCGAGGCCTGCGAATACCGCCGGCTTCTCTATGTGGCGCTGACCCGGGCCGAGGACCGGCTCTATATCTGCGGCTGGCGCGGCCGCCAGGCACCGCGGGATGGCTGCTGGTACAACCTGATTCGCGCCGGCCTGGCGACGGTCGCTGAGGAAGCGGAGTTCGATTGCACGGGCATCCTCGGCCCGACGGATGGGTGGCGCGGCCGGCTGCTGCGCCTCTCCGATCCGCAGCTCGCGGTCCCGGACGCCCGCACGGCCGCCCCGCCGGAGCCGGTCGCTCCGCCCACGCCCCCACCCGGCTGGTTTCGGACCGCCGCGCCGGAGGAGCCGCAGCCCTGGCGCCCGCTGGCGCCGTCGCGCCCCAGCGAGGAGGAGCCGGCCGTGCGGCCGCCGCTCGGCGAGGATGACGGGCTGCGCTTCCGGCGCGGCCGCCTGATCCACCGCCTGCTGGAGACGCTTCCGGACATTCCGGCGGCTGCCCGGGCGGCCGCCTGCCGCCGTTTTCTGGCCCGGCCGACGCACGAGCTGTCGGAGGCGCAGCAGGAGGAGATCGCGGCGGAGGTGCTGCGCATCCTCGACGATCCGGCCTTTGGGCCGCTGTTCGGCCCCGGCAGCCGGGCAGAGGTGATGGTGGTCGGCGAGGTCCGGGGCGAAAACGGCGTCGAGATCCTGTCCGGGCGGATCGACCGGCTTCTGGTCACCGAATCGGCCGTGCTGATCGTTGACTACAAAACGAACCGGCCGCCGCCGGAGACACCGGCCGAGGTGCCGGCCATCTATCTCCGCCAGATGGCCTGCTATCGCGCCGCACTGTCGAAGATTTACCCGGAAAAGCCGATCGAATGCGTCCTTCTCTGGACCGACGGCCCGCGGCTGATGCCGCTGCCAGCGGAGTGGCTCGACCGCTACCGGCCCTGACGCGTTTCTTGACGCGTTCGGCGGTGGTTCCTACATTCGCCGCGACGGCTGCGGCCTCCGGGAGAGGTCTGTTGCCCCCATCGCCCAAGGAGTGATCATGGCGACGACCAACGTATCCGATGCCAGTTTCGAATCCGACGTGCTGAAGGCGCCGATCCCGGTTCTGGTCGATTTCTGGGCCGAATGGTGCGGCCCCTGCAAGATGATCGCCCCGGCACTGGAGGAAATCGCGAGCAGCATGGACGGGCGGATCACCGTCGCAAAGATAAACATCGACGAGAATCCGCAGACGCCGAAGAAGTACGGCGTGCGGGGCATCCCGACCCTGATGATGTTCAAGGACGGCCAGGTGGCCGCCACCAAGATCGGAGCCCTGCCGAAGAGCAAGCTCATCGAGTGGGTCGAGTCCGTGCTGTAGACGGCCCACCGGCTCGGTGCAAAACCCCCGCCCCTCGGGCGGGGGTTTTTTTTATGGCCGGTCCGGGCCCATCGGTCTGGCCCAGGGTGTCGCGGCGGCCGAACCCGCGGTCCCGGTGCGTCGCGGGTTCTAGGATAAAAAAGAGTTAACCACATTGTGGTGTATAGATTAGCTCGGTCGGAAGGCTGGCGGGGGCCCTAGATTTGCCATATCGTCAAGACACGCGAAGAATTTCTTTCAAATTTGGGAAATGTTCACGCCCTCGCGTTTGGACCACCGTCCGCTTTCGGCGGGCCCCAGACTGGGAAGGAGTGTCAAGATGACCGGTTCGACCAGCCGATATCGTGAACTCGCCGTGCCGCGCGGCAGCGTGCCCATCGGCACGAAAAAGATGCCCGCGGCCCCCTCTCCGCTTGCGCGGCTGAAGGCGTTCTTCTTCGGCCGTCGCGTCGAGGTCCGGCGGGTGCCGCCGCTGAAGAACGCCCATTACATCGCCGTTCATATGGCCGCGGCGGCCAATCACCGGCACATCCTGCGTTAGCGGAGTTCATCGCGCTACCGCGGCGATTGGCCGGTGGGACCCGTGCGCAAGGCCCTCGCAAGGGCCTCGACCGCAAGGATGGGTGCCCGAATCCGCAGCCTTGGCGCCCGGCGTCAGCCGTTCTCGGCCAGCACCGCGCCGGCAAGATAGAGCGAGCCGCAGATGAGAACCTTGCCAGGACGGCCCTCGGAGGCGTGGATCGCGGCGGCCAGTGCGGCGGAAACGCTGTCGACGGGATGCGCCTCGATCCCGGCGGCGCGCGCCGCGGCCGCGGCCTGCTCCGGGGTCAGGGACGCATGCGCCCCGGGGATCGCGACGGCATAGACGTCGTGCACCAGCGGCACCAGGGGTCGGAGGAAATCGACCGGCACCTTGCTCTCGAGCATGCCGAAGACGAGGTGCAACGGCCGGTCGTCACCGCTGCGCCGCCAATCCGCGACAATGCCGGCGATCGCCTGTCCGCCGGCGCCATTGTGGCCGCCATCGAGCCACAGCTCCCACGAGGCCGGGAGCATCCCGGCCAAGGGTCCCTTCGTCAGTCTTTGCATGCGGGCGGGCCACTCGACCGTCACCAGGCCGCGGCGCATCGCCGATTCGTCGACCGTGAAGCCTTTGAGCCAGGGCAGGCAGGCCAGCGCCGTCCCGGCGTTGTCGATCTGGTGAGCGCCGAGAAGCGCCGGCCGCGGAAGCCGCCATTCCTCGCCGGATCCCGTTCGGAACAGCATGCCCTCCTCGCCATCCGCGGCGGCGAACCATTCCCGCCCGAACCGGCTCAACGGCGTGTCGAGCTGCGCCGCCCGTGCCTCGAACACGGCGGCCGCTTCCTTCGGCTGCGGGCCGATCACGGCCGGCACGCCGGGCTTCATGATTCCGGCCTTCTCGCCGGCGATGCGATCGAGCGTGTCGCCGAGGTGCTGCATGTGATCGAGGGAGACCGGCGTAAGGACGGTCAGCAGCGGCCGGTCGACCATGTTGGTGGCGTCCAGCCGGCCGCCGAGTCCGGTTTCGAGGAGGAGGATATCCGCCGGCATCCGCGCGAAGGCGAGGAAGGCGGCGGCCGTCGTGATCTCGAAGAAGGTGATCGGCCGGCCCTCGTTCGCCGTCTCGCACTCTTCGAGCAGCCGCACCAGGTGCTCTTCGGTGATCAACCGGCCTGCCAGGCGGATGCGCTCGTTGAACCGCACCAGATGCGGCGAGGTATAGACGTGGACGCGATAGCCCGCCGCCTCCAGCATCGCCCGCAGGAAGGCGATCACCGAGCCCTTTCCGTTTGTCCCGGCGAGATGGACGATGGGGGGCAGGTGGCGTTCCGGGTTTCCGAGGACCGCCAGAATCCGCTCCATCCGGTCGAGCGAAAGGTCGATGATTTTCGGATGGAGGCCCATCAGCCGATCAAGGACGCGGTCGCTCGCCGGCGGCGAAGCCTCCGGCGCAGTCGCACCGACGAATCCGCCCACCGGGGGGGCAGCGTCCGTCGGCTGCAGGTTTCGGACGGTCAATTGCTCTTGAATGCTCATCTGCCTTACTCCCCCTCTCGCGAAGCGGGGTAATGGCGGAGCCGGTGCCATAATGGATGAAGGGAGTCGGACATGCCGGGTTCCGCCATGATCGGCGTCCATAGATCAGGACGAAGAAGACGCCTCCGGAACCCTGTCAGAGGCCGATAGCCCAAACGTCCCCCGAACCCTGTCGGGAGCGGCTATCGCCGGGGACTGTAGGAAAAAGACTTTGCGGCCGCAAGACCCATTCATCCTCCGGTCTTCCGGTCCGTCGCGCCGCGGGCTGCCTTCTCCGGCGGCGGGGCCTTTGCCCCCAGTCCTTTGCCCCTATCCCTCCCCGTCCTTGGCCGGCCCGGCGGCCGCTTCCGCGGGTGGAACGGCGAGCGCCGCAGGGGGCATCGGGTTGTTCAGCAGGCGAAGCAGCCGGATCAGCGTCTCGCGCAGCTGCGAGCGCGGCACGACGATGTCGACCATCCCGTGGTCCAGCAGATACTCCGCGCGCTGGAATCCTTCCGGCAGCTTCTCGCGGATGGTTTCCTCGATCACGCGGGCGCCGGCAAAGCCGATGACCGCCCCCGGCTCGGCAAGCGCGATGTCGCCGAGCATCGCGAAGGACGCGCTGACGCCCCCGGTCGTCGGATCGGTCAGCAGGACGATGTAGGGAAGCCCCGCTTCCTTGACCTCCTCTACGGCGATGATGGAGCGCGGCATCTGCATCAGCGACAGGATGCCTTCCTGCATGCGCGCGCCGCCGGATGCCGGAACGACGATCAGCGGCGCCTGCAGTTCGACGGCAAGCCGGGCCGCGGCGATCAGCCCCTCGCCGACCGCGCTGCCCATGGATCCGCCCATGAACTCGAAGTTGAAGGCGGCGATCACCGTCTCCATGCCGCCCATCTGGCCGTGGGCGACGACCAGGGCGTCCTGCTCGTTCGTCCGGCTCTGGGATTCCCGCAGGCGGTCGCTGTAGCGTTTCCGGTCGCGGAACTTCAGCGGATCGGGGTCGGTCCGCGGCAGGTCGATGCGCTGATAGCGGCCGTCGTCGAACAGCATCTCCAGCCGCCGGACGACGCCGATGCGCATGTGATGGCCGCAATGAGGGCAGACCCGCAGATTGGCCTCGAGCTCGCGGTGAAAGATCATCTGCCCGCAGCTCGGACATTTTTCCCAGAGATTGTCCGGCACGTCCACCTTGCGGACGAGCGCCTGCAATTTCGGGCGGACGAAGTTGTTGAGCCAGCTCATAGGGTCTTCTAAGGACGCAGCCTTACCAGATAGGGTGAATCGCCGAGGCGATCAGGACTACAGCCGATCCATGGTTTCCGAGTGGTTTACGGCTTGGCGGATTCGTGTCGCGCCGCACGCACGCCGTCCGAAAGTTCGGAAACCAGCTCCAGTACGGCCTCCACAAGCCCGGGCCGGGCCCGTCCATCCGCGTCGAGATTGTTCGCGATGCGGTCGACGAGGGCCGAGCCGACCACCGCCGCATCGGCCAGGGCGGCGACCGCGGCCGCCTGCTCGCGCGTCTTGATGCCGAAGCCGACCGCGATCGGCAGATCGGTGTGGCGTCGCAGCCGGGCCAGGGCGGCGCGCAGGTCGGCCTCCGCCGCCGAGCGCGTGCCGGTGATGCCGGTGATCGAGACGTAGTAGAGGAAGCCGCTCGTGTTTGCCAGAACGGCGGGCAGGCGGCGGTCGTCCGTGGTGGGCGTGGCCAGACGGATGAAGTTCACGCCGGCCCGCAGCGCCGGAATGCACAGCTCCGCGTCCTCTTCCGGCGGAAGGTCGACGACGATCAGCCCATCGACGCCGGCTGCCCGGGCGTCGGTCAGGAAGGCCTCGACCCCATAGCTGTAGATCGGGTTGTAGTAGCCCATCAGGACGATCGGCGTGTCGTCGTCCCCGGCGCGGACGTCGCGCACGAGGTCCAGCGTCTTGCGCAGCGTCGTTCCGGCCTTGAGCGCCCGCAGGCTCGAGGCCTGGATCGCCGGGCCGTCAGCCATCGGATCGGTGAACGGCATGCCGATCTCGATCAGGTCGGCGCCGGCGGCCGGCAGCGCCTTAATGAGCGTGCGCGAGGTGTCGAGATCGGGGTCGCCGGCAGTGATGAACGTCACGAAACCGGCCCGTCCCTCGGCGCGCAGCGCGGCGAAACGGCGGGCGATGCGTCCGGAATCGCCGCGCGTCTCGGGCGTTGTCTGGGACATCGTCGTCGGGGGCATTGTCTCGGGATCGGTCGCTGTCAAAGTTTGGTGCCCAGCCGCTCGGCGACGGCGAAGATGTCCTTGTCGCCGCGACCGCACATGTTCATGACGATCAGGTGGTCCTTCGGCAGGTCGCCGGCCATCTTCGCGACCTGGGCCAGGGCATGCGCCGGCTCCAGCGCCGGGATGATCCCTTCCGTCCGGGCGCAGAGCTGGAAGGCTTCCAGCGCCTCCTCGTCCGTGGCGGAGACGTAGGTGATGCGCCCGACGTCGTGCAGCCAGGCGTGCTCCGGCCCGATGCCGGGATAGTCGAGGCCCGCGGAGATCGAATGGGCGTCCTGGATCTGCCCATCGGCATCCTGCAGGAGATAGGTGCGGTTGCCGTGCAGCACGCCCGGGCGGCCGCCGGTCAGCGAGGCGGCGTGCTTGCCCGATTCGATGCCGTGGCCCGCGGCCTCCACGCCGTACATGGCCACGTCCGGGTCGTCGAGGAAAGGATGGAACAGGCCCATGGCGTTCGACCCGCCGCCGATGCAGGCGACCAGCGAATCCGGCAACCGTCCCTCGGCTTCCAGGATCTGCTCGCGCACCTCGTTGCCGATCACCGACTGGAAGTCGCGCACCATCGCCGGGTAGGGGTGAGGGCCCGCCACCGTGCCGATGATGTAGAAGGTGCTCTCGACGTTCGAGACCCAG
>CAZKCM010000065.1:0-25143 GCA_964551315.1 uncultured Rhodospirillaceae bacterium
CGATGCCGAGCGACAGCGGCGTCACGTCGAGGAGCAGCACGTCCTTGACCTCGCCCTTCAGCACGCCGCCCTGGATCGCCGCGCCGATCGCCACCACCTCGTCCGGGTTCACGCCCCGGTGCGGGTCGCGGCCGAAGAAGTTCTTCACCGTCTCGATGACCTTGGGCATGCGGGTCATGCCGCCGACGAGGATCACCTCATCGATCTCGGACGGCTTGAGGCCGGCATCCTTGAGCGCCGCGCGGCACGGCTCGATCGTCTTCTGGATCAGGTCGTCGACCAGCGCCTCGAGCTTGGCCCGCGTCAGCTTGATGTTGAGGTGCTTCGGTCCGCTCTGGTCGGCGGTGATGAAGGGCAGGTTGACCTCGGTCTGCATCGCGCTCGACAGCTCGATCTTGGCCTTCTCGGCCGCCTCCTTGAGGCGCTGGAGCGCCAGCCGGTCCTTGCGCAGGTCGATGCCCTGCTCCTTCTTAAACTCGTCAGCCAGGTAGTCGATGATGCGCTTGTCGAAGTCCTCGCCGCCGAGGAAGGTGTCGCCGTTGGTCGACTTCACCTCGAAGACGCCGTCGCCGATCTCGAGGATCGAAATGTCGAAGGTGCCGCCGCCCAGGTCGTAGACGGCGATGGTGCCGCTGCCCTTCTTCTCAAGCCCGTAGGCGAGCGCGGCCGCCGTCGGCTCGTTGATGATGCGCAGGACCTCGAGGCCCGCGATCTTGCCGGCATCCTTGGTGGCTTGGCGCTGCGAATCGTTGAAGTAGGCCGGAACGGTGATGACCGCCTGGGTCACCGTCTCGCCGAGATAGTTCTCGGCCGTTTCCTTCATCTTCTGCAGGATGAAGGCGCTGATCTGCGACGGCGAATACTTCTTGCCGTGGCTCTCCACCCAGGCATCGCCGTTGTCGCCGCGGACGATCTTGTAGGGGACTAGGCCCTTGTCCTTCTCCGTCATCGGGTCGTCGTACCGACGGCCGATGAGGCGCTTGATGGCGAAGAAGGTGTTCTCCGGGTTGGTCACCGCCTGGCGCTTGGCCGCCTGCCCCACCAGCCGCTCGCCCGAATCGGTGAAGGCGACCATCGACGGCGTGGTGCGGGTGCCTTCGGCGTTCTCGATGACCTTCGCGTCCTTGCCTTCCATCACGGCGACGCAGGAATTCGTCGTTCCGAGATCGATACCGATAACTTTGCTCATCTCACCCTCTTAAATTTTCAGCAAGTCCACCCCGGCCTTCCGCTGAAGCACCGGCCGGACCCCCAGACAAAGGTCCCGGAAGCGGGGAATCCCGGGACGGCTCGGAGAAACCATGCAGTCCGACGGGATATATATGCACGCATACCAAGCGTGCAAGAACCGCCGGGCCCGGCAGCGGAGAAGAAATGTGCCGGCCGCCGGCCGGGCCCGACGGGCCACGCCCGGGACAGCGCCGCGGGAATTGCGAAGCGCGGGCACCGTCACTATGGTCGCGGCGATCGCCGAACCTGCCGGACCCGACCCGCGATGCCCCGGAACGACATGAACCCATCCGACCCCGCGCGCAACGGAATCTATCGCTTCATCCAGGGGCTGATGATCGCCGACATGGCCGTCGGCGCCGGCCTGGTGCTCGCGGGCCTTCTGCTGGGCCCGCGGCGGGATCTCGTCCTGCTCGGAGCCGGGCTCGGAATCATCGGCGGCGCCCTGTTCCTCTTCTTCCGCGCGCTGGCCCGCAACGCCGAGGTCCGGCGGGGGCCGCCGAATGCCCCGCCGCGGCGATGATCGTCTCCGCCAGCTACCGGACCGACATTCCCGCCTTTTACGGCACCTGGTTCCTGAACCGGCTCGACGCCGGCCATTGCCGGGTGATCAACCCCTATGGCGGGCCGGCCTATCGCGTGCCGTTGGACCGCGAGGCGGTCGACGGCTTCGTGTTCTGGACCAAGAATGCGGGCCCCTTCCTCGGCGCGCTGGACGAGGTCGCGCGCCGGGGCTATCCGTTCGTCCTGCACTACACGATCACCGGCTATCCCCGGGCACTGGAAACGTCGGTGATCGACGCGGACCGAGCGATCGCCCAGCTGAGGCGCATCGCCGGCCGGTTCGGCCGGCGGTCGGTCGTCTGGCGCTACGACCCGGTGCTGCTCACCTCGGCGACCGACGCGGCCTGGCACCGCGAGACCTTCGCTCGGCTGGCGGCGGCCATTGCCGGGAGCGCGGACGAGGTTGTCGTCTCCTTCGCCCACATCTACGCCAAGACGCGGGTCAATCTCACCGCGCTGAGCAGACGCACCGGACTCGCCTGGCGCGATCCTGAAACGGCGGAAAAGCGCGCCCTGATCGCCGACCTGGCCGCGATCGCAGCGGATCACGGGCTGCGCCTGACGATCTGCGCGCAGCGCGAGCTTCAGGTCGAAGGCAGCGAGGCGGCGCGCTGCATCGACGCGGCCCGCCTGTCCGACCTAGCTGGGCGGTCCATCGCCGCCAAGCGGCGCGGCAATCGGCCCGATTGCGCCTGCGCCGTCAGCCGCGACATCGGAGCCTATGACACCTGCCCGCACGGCTGCATCTATTGCTACGCGGTCCGGAACCGCGGCATCGCCCGCCGCCGCTTCGGCGCCCACGACCCGACGGGCGAGTTCCTGTTCACGCCCGAGACTCCGCGGAGCAGCCAAAAGCAGTAGGGGCGGTTTGAAACCCGCCCCCACGGATGCATCGAGGTCTGCGCGTCAAGCGGTGGTGTCGACGCGACCGCCGGGGGGCGGCGGCTCGCCGCCGCCTTCGGCGTCGCCGCCCGGCTGGGCCTCCGCCTGGCCGTTGCCGGCCGGCTCGTCCTTGGCGACACCGACCATCGCCGGGCGGATCAACCTGTCATGCAGCAGATAGCCGGGCTGCAGCAGCTGCACCACGGTGCCGGCGGGCTGTCCGCTGCCGGGCACCTCGAACATGGCCTGGTGCAGATTGCTGTCGAAGCGCTCGCCAAGCGGTTCGATCTTGCGGATGTGATGGCGCTCGAAGGTCGAGAGGAGCTCCCGCTCCGTCATCTCGACGCCCTCGACCAGCGCCCGCAGCAGCTCGTTCTCCTGCAAGGCCTCCCGCGGAATGCTGTCGAGCGCGCGGCGGAGATTGTCGGCCACCGGCAGCAGGTCCCTGGCGAAGGCAGTCACGCCGAACTTCGCGGCGTCCTCCCGTTCGCGTTGGGCCCGCCGACGGACGTTCTCCGTCTCTGCCAGCGCCCGCAGAAGCTGGTCCTTGAGCCGCGCGATCTCCGCCTGTGCGGCCTCGAGCACGTCCTCGGGCTCGCGGGCCTCGGGCGCCGCTTCCGCGCTTTCGGCCGGCCCGGAAGAAGCCTCCTCCGGCCGAGCCTCGACCCGATCCTCGGTGCCCGCGGCCTTGGGGGCGTCGTCCACCGACGGTGTCGCCTCCGCGGCGCGATCCACTTCTTCCCTTATTTCGTCCGTTTTGCGATTCGGCATTCCGATCGTCCACTTGCTCCTGATGGCATATGGGTCTTGTCGTTCGTCCGGAAGAGGACTCAGCCGATCACCCGGCCGATCACCTGCGCGGTGTAATCGACCATCGGGATGATGCGGGCGTAGTTTATGCGCGTCGGGCCGATGACTCCGACGGCGCCGATGACCTGCTCGCGGCTGTTGCGATAGGGCGCCAGCACCATCGAGCATCCGGCAAGGCTGAACAGCTCGTTCTCCGCTCCGACGAAGATCTGGATTCCCTGCGCATCGTTGGCCGCCTCGAGCAGGCGCAACAGGGCCTCCTTCGTCTCGAGCGCCTCGAACATCGCGCGGATGCGCTCGAGGTCGCTGAGCGCCGTCACGTCCTCGAGCAGATTCGCCTGGCCGCGGACGATGAGGGCGCCGCCTTTGTCACCGCCAGCCCAGGTGGCGAGGCCGGCCTCGACCACGCGGGTCGCCAGCTCGTCGAGCTCGGCACGCTGGCTTTCCAGCTCCTGAAGGATTTCTGTGCGCGCCTCCTCGATGGTGCGGCCAACTAGCCGCGCCGCCAGATAGTTGCTCGCCTCGACCAGGGAGGAAGGCGGCATGCCCTTTGGCACGTCGATGATACGGTTCTCCACCAGGCCACCTTCCGTGACGATGACGACGAGCGCCCGCCCAGGGCCGAGATGGACGAACTCGATATGCTTCAGGGGGTAGTTGGTCTTCGGCGCCACGACCAGCCCGGCGCAGCGCGACAGGCCCGAGAGCAGGGCCGTTGCCTCCTCGAGCACCTCCGGCACGCTGCGGCCGACGGCCGAGCACTGACCTTCGATGGACTCGCGCTCTTCCTGCGAGAGGTTGCCGACCTCGAGCAGGCCGTTGACGAAAAGGCGCAGGCCGAGGTCCGTCGGCAGCCGGCCGGCGGAGGTGTGCGGCGCGTAAAGCAGGCCGAGATCCTCGAGGTCCGCCATCACGTTGCGGATCGTCGCCGGCGACAGGTTCATGCCAAGGCGGCGCGAGATCGTGCGCGAGCCAATCGGCTCGCCGGTTTCGACATAGGCGTCGACGATATGCCTGAAGATCTCCCGGGATCGCTCGCTCAGCTCGCCGATCGCCGGGCGCTTTGCCTCATCCATTCCCATCTGATGGTCCTCGCTTCAGGCCTGGAATGTAGTAACCGGTAGAAATAGCGTCAACGCGGCCGGCCCGGATGCCTGCGCGGCCGGGCACCCCGAAGGCTGGACGCCGGCCTCCGGGGAGGGTAGCGTGGCGCCCCATCAGGCCCAACGACTCCGGCCCACCAGAACGCCGACAAGAGGAATCCCATGCGACCGTCCGGCCGTGCCCCCGACGCCCTGCGACCGATCCGACTCGAGGTCGGTGTCAACAAATACGCCGAAGGCTCCTGCCTGGCGCGGTTCGGCGACACGCACGTGCTTTGCACCGCCAGCGTCGAGGACCGGGTGCCGCCGTTCCTGCGCAACAGCGGTCGCGGCTGGGTGACGGCGGAGTACGGCATGCTGCCGCGCTCGACCGGGACGCGGACGGACCGGGAAGCGGCGCGCGGCCAGCAGTCCGGCCGCACCCAGGAGATCCAGCGCCTGATCGGCCGCTCGCTGCGCGCCGTGACCGATCTCACCGGCTTCGGCGAGCGGCAGATCAAGGTCGATTGCGACGTGCTCCAGGCGGACGGCGGCACCCGCACCGCGGCGATCACCGGTGCCTATGTGGCGCTGCACCAGGCGTTTCGGCATCTGCAGGAGATCGGCGCCGTTTCCGCGCTTCCGCTGCGCGAGCAGGTGGCGGCCGTGTCCTGCGGCCTTTACGAGGGAGTGGCGATCCTTGACCTCGACTACGCCGAGGACAGCGCCGCGCAGGCGGACGCGAACTTCGTTCTCACCGCTGGCGGCCGCATCGTCGAGGTCCAGGCCACGGCCGAGCACGCGCCCTTCGACGACGCGGCCTACGCGGCCATGTTCGACCTGGCCCGCCGCGGCATCGCCGAGCTGACCGCCATGCAGCGCGCGGCGCTCGGCCTTGGCTGACCGGCGCCGGAGGGACCGCCTCGCCCCGCCGCCGGGCTTGTCACCGTGTCGGGCGGCACTAGATGGGCGGCACCGGACAGGCCGCACAAGCCCCCACCCAGGGCTTGTCAGGCCATGAGCGAAGTCGAAGAACGGCGGCCGAAGCGGCCGCCCGCGGGATTTTGGACGATCGAGGACCGATGGCGCGGAAGTTCGAAGGCGACCGGCTGGTGATCGCCAGCCACAATCCGGGCAAGCTGCGCGAGATCGCGGCGCTGCTCGAGCCCTACGGGGTGGCGGTGGTCTCGGCCGGGGCGCTCGGCCTGCCCGAGCCGGAAGAGACCGGCGACAGCTTCGTCGCCAACGCCGAGCTGAAGGCGCGCGCCGCGGCGGTCGCCGCGCGCCTGCCGGCGCTGTCCGACGATTCAGGTCTTGTCGTCGACGCGCTCGACGGCGCACCCGGCATCCGGTCGGCGCGCTGGGCGGGCCCTGATCGGGATTTCCGCGTGGCCATGGAGCGGGTGCAGCGAGAGTTGACGGCGCGCGGCGCGGTTCGCCGCGAGGATCGCCGCGCGCGGTTTGTCTGCGCCCTGGCGCTGTGCTGGCCCGACGGCCATTGCGAAAGTTTCGAGGGAACGGTCGAAGGCACGCTCGTCTGGCCGCCCCGGGGCGAGCGGGGCTTCGGGTACGACCCGATGTTCCTGCCGGAGGGCGAATCCCTCACCTTCGGAGAGATGGAGCCGGCGGCGAAGCACGCGATGAGCCACCGCGCCGACGCCTTCCGCAAGCTCATCGCCGCCTGCTTCGGGTGAGGGCATGGCGATGACCACGGCCGATGCGCCTGTTGCCCCCGTGCTGCCCCGTGCGGCGGAAGAGGGCCGGGAGGCAGCGGACGCCGATACCGGCTTCGGCCTTTACGTCCACTGGCCGTTCTGCCTGTCGAAATGCCCCTATTGCGACTTCAACAGCCACGTTCGGCCGTCGATCGACCATGAACGCTGGCGCGAGGCGCTGCTGCGCGAACTCGACCACTACGCCGTACAGACGGCCGGCCGGCGGCTGACCAGCATCTTCTTCGGCGGGGGGACGCCGTCGCTGATGCCGGCGGAGACCGTCGCCGCGCTGATCGGGCGCGCGGCGGCGCGCTGGACCTTCGCGCCCGACATCGAGATCACCCTGGAGGCGAATCCCACCTCGGTGGAAGCGGCGCGGTTCGCCGGGTTCCGCGATGCCGGCGTCAACCGCGTCTCGCTGGGCGTGCAGGCGCTGAACGACCGGGATCTGCGCGCGCTGGGCCGCGGCCACGACGCCGCCGAGGCGCGCGCCGCCCTCGACCTGGCGCGACGCCATTTCGACCGGTACTCCTTCGACCTGATCTACGCGCGTCCGGGCCAGACGGTGGCCGCCTGGCGGGCGGAGCTGCGCGAGGCGCTCGCGCTCGCGGGCGATCATCTCTCCGTCTATCAGCTCACAATCGAACCGGGCACCGTGTTCGCCGGCGCCCATCGGCGGGGCGAGCTCGTCCTGCCCGAGGAGGAGGAGGCCGCGGCGCTCTATGAGGAAACGCAGGACTTGCTGGAGAGCGCCGGCCTGCCGGCCTATGAGATTTCCAACCACGCCCGGCCCGGTGGCGCCTGCCGTCACAACCTGACCTATTGGCGCTACGGCGATTATGTCGGCATCGGCCCCGGCGCGCATGGCCGGTTGACCCTTGACGGCGTCAAGCTGGCGACGCGGCAACACCGGGCCCCGGAGGCCTGGCTCGCGGCCGTGGAGGCGGCGGGCCACGCGACGCGCGAGCGCACGCCCATCCTGCCGGACGAGCGCGTCGAGGAGATGCTGATGATGGGACTTCGCCTCGCGGCCGGCGTGACCCGCACCGGTTTCCGACGCGAAACCGGCCGCGACATCGAGGCCGTCCTGGACGTCGGGCGCCTGCGCCGGCTGACCGACGGCGGATTTCTCGTCCTCGACGAGCGCGGTCTTCGGGCCACACGGGCCGGGCGGCAGCGGCTCGACGCGGTTCTCGCCGGGTTGCTGACCTGAGAGGCTTGACGCGTTCAGCGGGTATCGGCGTCCTGCCCGCCCAGGATCTTCCTGCGAAGATGGCGGAGGAAGAGCCAGACCGCGACGAAGACGACCGGCGTCGCCGTTCCGGCCGCGATCTCCGGATCGATTTCGAGCGGAAGCGGTTTCAGCGCCTTCAGCGCGTAGGCGATGAGACCGACCGAATAGTAGGCCATCGCCACGGCCGACAGCCCCTCGACCGTCTCCTGCAGCAGAAGCTGCATGCGCGCGCGGCGATCCACCGACTGGAGCACGTTCCGGTTCTGCTCCTGAACGCTGATGCCGACCCGCGTGTGCAGCAGCTGGCTCACCCGGGCCACGCGTTGCGACATGCTTTCCAGCCGCTCGGCGGTTGATTGGCATGTCCGCATCGCCGGCTGGAAGCGGCGGTCCATGAACTCCGCGAAGGTCTGCAGACCGGGAATCCGCTGCTCCCTCAGATCCTCGAGGCGGCGCTCGACGAGCGCGCGGTAGGCGCCGGTCGCCCGGAACCGATAGCTCGTCTCCGCGGACAGGCCCTCGATGGACGCCGCCAGCAGCGTCAGTCGGTCGAGCAGCGCCCGCTCCTCGGCCAGACCGTCCGTCTTGACCAACCAGGCGGTTGCCTCGGCCAGATCGCGCTCGCACCGGGCGATTTGGGGGGCTTTCTCACGCGCGAGCGGCAGCGCCAGAAGCGCCATCATCCGGTAGGTCTGCAGCTCGAGCAGCCGCTGAACCAGGCGGCCGGCCTGCCGCGTGCCGAGATGGCGATCGTGGATGAAAACGCGCGAGAAGCCGTCGGCGTGGATGTGGAAGTCCGTGAACGCCGCCGCGGCACCACCCGACACGAGGCTGCCGCTCAATGATTCCGGGTGAAAGACTCGGCCCAGCTCCTCGGTCGTCGGCGGCGGGTGGTCGCGCGACAACAGGGCCACATGCGCGGCGACGAGCACGGTGTCGGGCAGATCCTCGAGCCAGTCGCGCGCAACCAGATCGATGACCGGCTCGCGGAACGCCGCATCGAACTCGAAGGGGCCACTCCGAAAGAAGGTGTAGCTGACGAATTCGGTGTGCCTCTCCCATCTGAGGCGAAAGGCGCCGAAATCCTGAGAGAAATGGTTCACGCCGGGTTGCGGCGGCGTGACCGCATGGCGCTTGCACAGCCTGGCGAGGCAAGCGTAATCCTCGGCGGCCCCCTCTTCGCCGCTGTGGAGCGCCAGATGAGACACGCGCTCCGGCGGCGTGAGCGCCACGAACGGCCGTGCGTGAAGCTCGTTGTTCAGGACTTGGCGCAGCGGATGGCTTCGGGGTGAGTAAGGCTTGGCCGATGGTCGATCCGGCCGCGCCGCGGGACTCCGATCGCCGGGCCCGCCGGCGGATCGCGCCGATGAATCCTGCTCTGCGGCCGGGCGGGAACCGGTTTCGGCTTTCTCGATCACGGCTGCCTTCACTCTCGAGGGCTTCAATCCACCGGGCTCGTCGGTTCCCGGCTTCAGGCGAAGGTTATGCTGCAGCGCACACTATAAGACGTCGGGGATTCGCTCTCAAGCCCGATCTCTGGCATAAAAACCGCACTATTGCTGATCGAACGATACTGAAGGACGATCGTATCGGCTTCGACATCATGTTGCTGCGCCGCAAAATGCGGGCCGGTCCGCAGCGCGCCTACGCCGGCCGCGCAAGGCGGACGGGAGCCCGGCACCCGCCGGCGGCACCGGGCTTGCGGCCCACCCAAGGCGCAGGGCGACCTCAGAACAACCGTTCTTCGAAGGTCGTCGGCGCCGGGTCGATGACGGCGAGGCCATCCGGCCGAACCTCGAGCAGCGCCAAGCCGCGCTCGGCCGTGCCGTCCGGAAGAAAGCGAAAGACTCCGTCGATGCCGGCGAAGCCGTTGGATTGCATCAGCGCGTCGTCGGAGAAATCCGGCACGCCGTTGCGAGCGAGCACCGCCGCGAGCGCCGTCGCGTCGTAGGCGAGGCTGGCGATGCGGGGCGGGGTCGTTCCGTAGACGGATTCGTACCGCTCCTGGAACGCCTGCCACGGCCCCGGATCCGGCGCCGCGAACCAGCCCCCGACCAGTGCCGGCTCGCTGCCAAGGTCAGGGTCCTCCCACAGCGCCGTGCCCAGAAGGCGCACCTGCTCGGGATCGACGTCGTAATAGGGCAGCAGCGGCGCGATCGCACGGAGCCGAGCCCCGCCTTCCGGCAGAAGGATGGCATCGAAGCCGATGTCGCCCAGGGTGTGATACCGATTGAGGCGCGCCAGGGCCTGCCGGGAGGCTTCGTCCTGCCGGGCCTCAAGCTCGGCGCGCTCGGCGGCAAGCGCGGCGACCCGCGCATCGTAGTTCACCAGCCGCGCGACACTGCCGGACACGTCCGTCGCCGCGGGATCGTAGTATTCGACCTGCGCCACCGACGCGCCGAAGCGCCGCGCCGCCTCCTCGAGGGCCACGACGATCGTCTGGCCATAGGCCGAGTTCGGCACCAGGGCGGCGAAACGGCCCAGACCCTGAGCGCTGGCGTAGCCGACGACGCGTTCGACCTGCGAGTTGGGCACAAAGCCCATGATGAAGATCCCGTCGCCGGCGACGGACCGATCGGTGGAAAAGGCCACCACATGCACGCCGGCGTCGCGCGCCAGCGGGGCCACGGCCGTCACCGAGCCGGCGAAAACCGGTCCGAGGATAAGCTGCGCGCCCGCCGCCAATGCCTCCTCGGCCGCCCGGGCGGCGCCCTCGGGCGTTCCGCCCGTGTCGCGAACGATCAGCGCAAAGTCATCGGTGGCGGCGTCGAACAGCGCCAATTCGGACGCGTGCAGCAGGGCCTGCCCGATCGCCGCATGCGTGCCGCTGAGCGGCAGAAGGAGCCCCACCCGGGCCGTGGCGTTCTGCGGCACGAGCGGCGACGGCGGAATGTCGGGCCGGGCCTCCGGCTCCTCGGCCGCGACCGGCGGCTGCGGCATCGTCTGCGGCGCACCTTGCCCCGTCGCGTCGGAGTCCGATATGGTCGCAGGCGCGCAGGCGGCAAGCGCGAGGAGAAGCGCGCCGGCGCAAGCCGCGGCCCAAGGACGGCGGGGAAATGGCAAAGAAACCGCCGGTCGGCGGATCCAGAACGCTTTCACGGGGCACGATCTCCCGAGCCACACAAGGTCGGCCTGAGCCTAGCGGCGCGACCCGTGGAAGTAAACTGCCGGACCTCGGCCCGCCGAAGCCCAAGGAGCCGGTTCCCAGGGGATTGGTTATTGTCGCGACGCCGATCGGTAACCTTGCCGACATCACGCTCCGGGCGCTGGACACGTTGCGCCACGCCGACGTGATCGCCTGCGAGGACACCCGGGTCACGGGCCGCCTGCTGGCCCGCTACGGCATCGAGACGCCCCTCATCCCCTATCACGAGCACAACGCGGCACGGCAGCGGCCGGTCCTCCTCGACCGCCTGCGGCGCGGCGAGACGGTAGCTCTCGTCTCCGACGCAGGCACGCCGCTCGTCTCCGATCCCGGCTTCAAGCTGGTGCGGGAGGCGCGCGACGCCGGGATCCCGGTGACGACGGCGCCCGGGCCCTCGGCGCCGATCGCGGCCCTCGTGGTCTCGGGCCTGCCGAGCGACCGCTTCCTCTTCGCCGGCTTCCTGCCGCCCAAGAGGGGGGCGCGGCAGGCCGCCCTGCGCGAGCTGGCGGAGGTTCCGGCCAGCCTCCTGTTCTTCGAAGCGGCCGGACGGCTCGCCGCGACGCTCGCCGACATGGCGGCGATCCTCGGGCCGCGTGAGGCCGCGGTCACGCGGGAGCTGACCAAGCTGTTCGAAGAGGTGAGGCACGGCACCCTGCCGGAGCTCGCCGAGCACTACGCCGCGGCCGGCGCTCCGAAAGGCGAGATCGTGATCGTCGTGGCACCGCCGAAACCCGCCGAGGCGGCGGCGACCGATCTTGACGCCGCGCTGCGTCGGGCGCTCGCCGATATGAGCCTGCGCGATGCCGCCGCCGCAGTTGCCGCGGCCACCGGCCGGCCCCGTCGCGAGGTCTATGCGCGCGCCCTGCAACTGGCCGGGGAGTCCGCGTCATGAAGCCGGCGGCCGCCCAGGGCCGGACGGAGGAGCGGCGCCGGGCCTATCGATACGGCCGGCGCGCCGAGGTGCTTGCCATCTGGTATCTGCGGCTCAAGGGATATCGGGTGCTGGTGCGGGGCCGCCGCCTGGCGGCCGGCGAGATCGACATCATCGCCCGGCGCGGTCGCACCGTCGCTGTGGTCGAGGTCAAGGCGCGCGAGAGCCTGGCCGCGGCGGCCGAGGCCCTCGGTCAGCGGCAGCGGACACGCATCCTGCGGGCCGCCCGGCACTTCCTCGCCGGGCGGCCGGATCTCGCGGACTGCCGGCTCCGGTTCGACGTCATCTGCATCGCGCCCCGCCGATGGCCGCGGCACGTAATCGATGCTTGGCGGGACGAGGATCGGACGACAGTATAGGGCACCAGCATCGAAGGCCGATGACCCTCCGGCGCCGATTTCCGCACCGCATCCCGTCCCTTCTGTTCGCCGGTCTCGCGGCGGCGCTCTTGCCGCCCGCCCTCGCCGCCTGTTCGCCGGTGGGAGCGGCGGTCGGTGCCGGAGCCGCGGTCGGGCTCGGCGCGACGGAGGAGCGCGGCCTCGGCCAGTCGGTCGAGGACAAGGTGATCTGGCTGGAGATCAACAGGCGCTGGCTGGCGCGGGACGCCGCGTTGTTCCAGCGGGTCGATCTGCAGGTGCATGAAGGCCGCGTGCTGCTGACCGGCATGGTGGAGGCTCCGGAGACGCGCATCGAGGCCGTCCGGCTCGCCTGGCAGGCCGAGGGCGTCGGTGAGGTGATCAACGAGATCCGGATCGCCGAGGAGCCGCGCAGTTTCTCAGACTACCTCCAGGACGGTTGGCTCGCGCGCCAGCTCGAGATGAAGATTCTCCTCGACGAACGGATCCGCTCGATCAACTACAGTATCGACGCGGTCGACAGCGTCATCTATCTCATGGGCGTTGCGCAAGACGAGGCGGAGCTGCAGCGGGTGATCGACCACGCGCGCGACATTCCCTATGTTCGCAGGGTGGTCAGTTACGTGCGGCTGAGAGAAGACCCGACAAGAGGGCCCCAATGAGGAACGTTCGCGCAGAGGCCGAAGCCATTCTGCGCCGCGTCGCCGACCTGCCGGACGAGGAGATCGATCTTGCCGAGGCGGCTCTCGCCCTCGCCAGCTTCGATCGCCCGCAGGCGGCTCTCGAACCCTACCGGCGGCACCTTGCACAGCTTGCCCGAGAGGTCGCCGAGGCCGGGGCGAACCAGGCGGCCGATGCGGCGGGCAGGCTGGGGCTCGAAGCGCAGATCCGGGCGCTTTATGCGATCCTCGCGGACCGCCACGGCTATGCCGGCGACACGGTGACCTACGACGATCTGCAGAACGCGAACCTGATGGAGGTGATCGACCGGCGCCGCGGCCTGCCGGTCGCGCTGGGCATCCTTTACATTCACGCGGCGCGGGCGCAGGACTGGACGATCCACGGGCTGAGTTTCCCCGGCCATTTCCTGGTGCGTCTGCAGCACGGCGCGGAGCAGGCGATCCTCGACCCGTTCCATGGCAACCGCGTGCACGAAGCCGCCGATCTCCGCGGGTTGCTGAAGGCGGTGGCCGGCACCGAGGCCGAGCTGACGCCCGAACACTACGCCCCGGTCGGCAATCGCGCGATCCTCCTGCGGCTGCAGAACAACATCAAGCTGCGGCTGATCCAGGACCACCGGCTCGAGCGCGCGGTCGAGGTGATCGAGCGGATGCTACTGTTCGCCCCCGACCAGGCGACGCTTTGGCGGGAAGCCGGCATCATCCATGCTCAACTCGGCAGCCTCCGCGCCGCCAGCCGGGCCCTGGAAACCTTTCTGTCCAGCGGCGCCGGCGGCGACGCCCAGCGCCATGAGGCGGCCCGGTTGCTGCAGGAACTGAAGGGGCAACTGAACTGATCCGCCCCAAGCAGATTGCGCGTGCGAAGGCAGACCCGCTCGCTTTATAGTCCGCCTCATGAGCCTCACCGTCGGCATTCAGATGGACCCGATCGAAGGCATCGACATCGATGCCGACAGCACCTTTGTGCTGGCGCTCGAAGCGCAGCGGCGCGGGTACGCGCTGTTCCATTACCTGCCGCGCGACCTGTCCTTCCTCGACGGTCGGGTCTACGCCCGGGTGCGGCCGCTGCAGGTCCGTCGGGAGCGCGGAAATCACGCTACCCTCGGCGCCCCGGAACAGGTTGATCTGGCGACGTTCGACATCGTCCTCATGCGCCAGGATCCGCCGTTCGACATGGCCTACATCACCGCGACGCACATCCTGGAGCACATCCATCCGGAGACACTGGTGGTGAACGACCCGGTCCATGTCCGCAACGCGCCGGAGAAGCTGTTCGTCACCCATTTCCAGGGGTTGATGCCGCCGACGCTGATCAGCTCCGACCGGGCCGCCATCCTGGACTTCCGCCGCGAGCACAAGGACATCATCGTCAAGCCGCTTTACGGCAATGGCGGCGCCGGCGTGTTCCACATCCGGCCCGAGGACGACAACCTGAACGCCCTGCTGGAGCTGTTCACGCAGCTCTACCGCGAACCGGTGATCGTGCAGCGCTACCTGCCGGAGATCCGCCAGGGCGACAAGCGGATCATCCTGATCGACGGCAAGCCGGCCGGGGCGATCAACCGCGTGCCGGCACCCGGCGAGGCGCGCTCCAACTTGCACGCCGGCGGCCGGCCGATGAAGGCAGAGCTCACCAGCCGCGAGCACGAGATCTGCGAGGCAATCGGCGAAGCACTGAGATCGCGCGGCCTCGTCTTCGTCGGCATCGACGTGATCGGCGGCTATCTCACCGAGATCAACGTCACCTCGCCGACCGGCCTGCAGGAGATCAACCGTTTCGACGGCGTCCAGCTCGAGGCGCAGATCTGGGACCGGATCGAGGAACGCTTCGCCGCGCGCCAACCGAAGCGGCCGATTTAGAGCGCCTAACAGAACCCGTCCACGGTCTGCGTTGGTCTGGACCCGGCGATGCCGCCCCGCGCCGGGCCCGGACCAACCCGAAGGGCCGGTGGCCGCGGCCGGCTTCGACCGCCGCTCAGGGGCGCGCCCGCTCCTGTCGCAGCTTCGCTTCGCGATGCAGGATGTAGAGGCCGCTGCCGATCACCAGGGCGGCGCCCGCGAGCAGGTAGACATCCGGCACGTCGCGCCAGAAGAGCCAGCCGAACCCCATGGCGAAGATGAGCGCCGTGTACTCGAACGGTGCGATCAGCGCGACCGGGGCGAGGCGGAAGGCCTGCGTCATCGCGAGTTGGGCGGAGCCTCCCAGCAACCCCAGCGCGACGAGGAGCAGGAAATCGACGAAGTCGGGCGTCGTCCACTGAAACGGCAGAGAGAAACCGCTGACGATCATGGCGATCAGGGTGAAGTAGAAGACGATCGTCGTCGGCGGCTCGGTGGTGCTGAGCCGGCGGATGGAGATCATCGCCAGGGCATAGAGAACCGCGCCGGCGATCGCCAGCAGGGCGGCCGGCTCGAACACGCCGGCGCCCGGCCGCGTCATGACGAGAACGCCGGCGAAGCCGACGACCACCGCCGACCAGCGGCGCACGCCGACGCGCTCCCCCAACAGCGGCACCGAGAGCGCCGTAAGGAAGAGCGGCCCCGAGAGCGTCAGTGCCACGGCGTCCGCGAGCGGAAGCAGGGCGAAGGCAAGGAAGGTGCAGGCCATAGCCGCGAGACCGGCCAGGCCTCGCACCATATGGCCGCCGAGGCGGCTCGTGCGCAACGTCGCAACGCCGCCGGCCCGGTAAAGAAAGGGCGCGAGGGGCAGAAAGGCGAAGCAGTTCCGGAAGAAGATGAGTTGCCCGAGCGGATAGTCCGTCGCCAGCCACTTGATCAGGGCATCCATGCAGGAGAACAGCAGAACGGACAGCGATATGAAGAGAATGCCGCGGACGGCGGCATTCGAAGCAGTCGGAACGGTTCCGACATGAGTCACGGCGCTGGACCCCCGCGGAGATCGGACGTGGCGCGGCGGCGCCCGTGGCTAGGGAGAATAGGCCGTCGGCGGTCCCGGCACCAGCGCCGTTTCTGCAGGTCAGTTCTTCATTCGGCGCAGGACCGAAGCCGCGGCAGTTGAAGCGCGGCCGGAAGAATGGTTTGCTTCGGCCGATTCCCGATTCCGACGGGGATCGTTCGAGGACCGTCGCGTCGGGGAGGAGCAGGGGCCACGTCATGGATTTCGTAACCGTCGCGCTGTGGGCGACGAACCTCGCCGTGCCGCTCAATGGGATCGAGGCCTGGGCGGCACAGATCGACGCGCGCATGGCCGAGGCGAAGGCCGCCGGCGCGAAGATCTTCGTCATGCCGGAATACGCCTGCGCCCAATGGCTCTCCTTCGCGCCCGCGGGGCTGCCGCCGGACCGGGAGATCGCCTGGATGGCGGAGCAGGGGGAAGCGGCCCTCGCCGCCGTCGCGCCGCTGGCACGCCGGCACGATATGGCGCTGCTCGCCGGCAGCATGCCGGTGGCGACGGGCGGCAACGGAGAGGCGGCGAAGCCGGTGAACCGCGCCTGGCTGATCCTGCCCGACGGCCGCCTCTTCGCCCATGACAAGCTGGCGCTGACGCCGGGCGAAATGGACCCGGCGGGCTGGGACGTCCGGCCAGGCGCGCGCGTCCGGGTGATCGAGTGGGAGGGCCTGCGCCTGGCCACCCTGATCTGCCTCGACATCGAGATGCCAGCGCTGTCCGCACGGCTGGCGGCGCTCGACCTCGATTTGATCCTGGTGCCGTCGATGACGTCGCAACGCGCCGGCTATCACCGGGTCTTCGACTGCGCCAAGGCCCGCGCGATCGAATTGCAGGCGGCCGTCTGCGTCGTCGGCGCCATCGGCGCGCCCGAGCCGGTGCGCGACCGCGAGAGCAACTGCTCCGGTGCCGCCGCGTTCCTGCCCTGCGAGCCGGCCCTCCACCACCACGGCGTCGCCGACCGAATCGGCCCCTGGGACACGGTCGACGGGCCGGGACCGATGCTGATCGCCCGCGATCTGCCGATCGGCCTCATCCGCCGGTCGCGCCGCGGCGAGGCCGAAGTCTGGCCCGGCGCCTGGGACGCCGGGCATGTCGTCATCGAAGACCCCGCGAGGACAGAACCATGAAGACCGTGTACACCGACGACCACCGCTTCCAGGACGGCCAGGCCGAGCTGATCGACGGCAAGCTGCAGCCCTGCTTCGAGATGCCGAAGCGGGCCGACATCATCATCGGCCGGGTGCGGGAGGTCGGTCTGGGCGAGGTCGTGCCGCCGCGCGATTTCGGGCTCGATCCAATCCGCCGCGTGCACAAGGAGAACTTCGTCGAGTTCCTGCGCACCGCCTGGGATGCCTGGGTGGCGGCGCACGGCGCCTATGACGCGCTGCCGCTCAACTGGATGGCGCGCGGCATGCGCTCCATCGAGCCGGAATCGATCGACGGCAAGCTCAGCTACTACTCGTTCGACGCCGGAACGCCGATCACCGCCGGGACCTGGCGGGCGATCACCGCGTCGGCCAACGTTGCCCTCACGGGTCAGAAGCTGGTTGCCGGCGGCGAGTCCGTCGCCTTCGCGCTCTGCCGCCCGCCGGGCCATCACGCCGGCAGCGATTTCTACGGCGGCTACTGCTTCTTCAACAACGCGGCGATCGCGGCGCAGGCCTTTCGCGACGACGGCGCGTCGCGCGTCGCCATTCTCGACGTCGACTACCACCACGGCAACGGCACGCAGGAGATCTTCTACGAGCGGGACGACGTGCTGACGATCTCGATCCACGCCGACCCGAAGCAGGAGTTCCCCTTCTTCCTCGGCCACGCGGACGAGACGGGTGCCGGGAAAGGCGAGGGCCATCACCTCAACCTGCCGCTGCGCTGGGGCAGCGGCTGGGACCGCTACCGCCCCGCGCTCGAGACGGCGATGCGGCGAATCCGGGAGGCGGCGCCGGATGCCCTTGTGGTCTCGCTCGGCGTCGACACCTTCGAAGAGGACCCGATCTCGCAGTTCAAGCTGAAGCACGAGGACTATCTGGAGATCGGCCGGATGATCGCCGCGGCCGGCCTGCCGACGCTGTTCGTCATGGAGGGCGGCTATGCGGTGGACGCACTCGGCATCAATGCGGTCAACGTCCTGACCGGCTTCGAGGATGCGGCGCGGCGGTGACGGGCGGGTCCGTCGGCGAGGACCGGCGAAGGGAACGATCGTTGCCCGCGCCGGTTTCGGTAAGTTCCGTTAAAGCGCCGTTAACGCTAACGGCCGGATAATGCCGGAGCCACAGGGGGACCACGCGGAGCAGCCAGGATGGAACTCGTCACTTGGAACGACCCGGTCACCGGCGCGACCGGGCGGAGCGGAACTCGCTATGCGCTTCTGCCCGTCGAGGTCGATTCGGCTGGCGGCACGCACTGGATCGTCACCGCCAATGAGCAGGAGGTCTGCGTGGCACAATCCGCGTCCGCCGCGGTGTCGCGCATCGAGCATCTCGAGGCCCTGCGCTGCTTCCTCAAGGGTCTGGCCCGGGAGATGACGGGCGGGCAGCTCCTGCAGGCGAAGGCGATCGTCCTCGAGATGACGGCAGCGACGGACCGCTCCTTGTCCGAAGACGATCTGAACCCGCTGGATGCGCAGAAGGTGGAGGAGAGCCGGCGGGCGCTGATCTCGCTCAGGACGCTCATCGCCGTCGAGCAGGAGCGCCGCAAGGCGGCACCGGGCCGGCCGACGGCGCGCCTCCACTGACGCCGCCGGCCCGGGACCGGACAGGGCCGCTAGCCGATCCAGTAGGGGCGGGCGCGGTAGTAGTCGTGGATCTGCCGCCCCCAGGTCTCGTCGTCGTAGTTCGGCGTCTCGCCGGTTCCGAAGCTCGGGGCCTTCTCCAGGGTATCCTTGGAGAGGTCGACGACGTAGCCGTCCAGCCTGGTGTCGTAGTCGAGCACGCTCCAGGGAAGGGCGTGGTGGCGGTCGCCGATCCCCAGGAAGCCGCCGAACGACATGACGGCGTAGGCGACCTTGCCCGACAGCTTGTCGATCATGACCTTCTCGATGGTGCCGAGCTTCTCGCCCTGGCGGTTGACCACCGGCGTGCCCTCCACCTTGTCCGAGGAGATCAGCTTGTGGGTCTCGTCCTTCCGGAGTTCGCTCTCGCTCTGCGTCGTCATGACGGCCTCCTGGCCTTGTGAAAACGGTCTAGAGCTAACACCGCGCGGCCGCGCGCGTTCCATGATCGGCGGCCTCGACCCCGATCGGTCTCCGACGCCGTCACCGGCTCAGGCGAATTCCTGAAAGCGCTCCACGGCGGCGCGGTCATAGCCGAGCGAGGCCGTGAGAAGCTGCCGGGTGTAGGGATGTGCGGCCTCCATCCGGCGCAGTTGCTCGGCGGTCAGCTCCTCGACGATGCGTCCGCGATTCATGACCGCGATCCGCTCGCACATCCAGGCGACGACGGCGAGGTTGTGAGTGACCAGCAGGTAGGTGAGGTCGCGTTCCCGCCGCAGCCGCTTCAGCAGGTTGAGGATCTCCGCCTGCACCGAGACGTCGAGCGCGCTGGTCGGCTCGTCGAGCAGAAGGATCTTCGGCTCCAGAATCAGGGCGCGGGCGATCGCCACGCGCTGGCGCTGACCGCCGGAGAGCTGGTGCGGGTAGCGGAAGCGGAAGCGGGATCCGAGCCCCACCGCCTCGAGCACCTCGCGGACACGGTCTTCGGCATCCGGCAGGCGGTGGATCGCAAGCGGCTCGCGCAGCGTCGCGTCGACCGTATGGCGCGGATGGAGCGAGCCGTACGGATCCTGAAAGACCATCTGGCAGAAGCGATGAAACGCCTTGTCGCGCCGCCGGCCCTGCGGCCGGCCGGCCAGAACGATCTCGCCCGTCCAGTCGGGGTTGAGGCCGGAAAGCGCGCGCAGGACCGTCGATTTGCCCGATCCCGATTCCCCGACGAGGCCGAAGCTGGCCCCAGCCGCGACCTCGAAATCGATGCCGCGCACCGCATGGATCGCGTCCGTCCCGTGGCCGAAGGTGACCGCGAGGTCGCGCACCGCGATCATCGGTCCCTGGGTCGTCGCCTGAGACGCCATTGCCGCCGTCATGCGCCTTCGGCCCATCGGGGATCGCGGGTGAGGGTCGGCAGCATCTCCCGATCGTCGTCGATCCGGGGCGCGCTCGCCAGAAGCCCGCGGGTGTAAGGGTGGCTGGCCCGGTGGAGCTCCGAGGCCTTGCAGGTCTCCACGATCCGGCCGGCATACATGATGACGATGCGGTCGCAGAAGCTGGCCACCAGCCCGAGGTCATGGCTGATGAAGATCAGCCCCATGCCGCGCCGCGTGACGAGGTCGTCGATGATCGCGAGCACCTGCATCTGGACCGTCACGTCGAGCGCCGAGGTCGGCTCGTCGGCGATCAGGAGGTCGGGGTCGGGGATGAGCATCATGGCGATCATCACCCGCTGCCCCATCCCGCCCGACACCTCGTGCGGGTAGAGGTCGTAGACGCGCTCCGGGTCGCGGATGCGCACCGCCGCCAGCATCTCCAGGGTCCGCCGGCGGGCCTCCGCCGGCGCGGCGCCGGTGTGGATGCGGTAGGCCTCGGCCACCTGCTCGCCGACGGTCATCACCGGATTGAGCGAGAACTTCGGGTCCTGCATGACCATCGAGATCCGCTTGCCGCGGATCCGGCGCATCTCGCGCTCGGAAAGCGCTTGCAGATCGAGGCCGTCGAAGGCGATGCGCCGCGCCTGCACCTCGCCCGGATACGGGACCAGCTTCAGCACGGCGCGGCCGGTCATCGACTTGCCCGAGCCGGATTCGCCGACGATGCCCAGCTTCTCGCGCCCCACGGCGAAGGAGATGCCGCGCACCGCCTCGACGAGTCCGGTCCGGGTCGGAAACCGGACGTGAAGATCCTCGACCTGCAGAACCGGCTTGTCGGTCATGAGCGATGCTTCGGATCGAGGACGTCGCGCAGCCCGTCGCCGAGCAGGTTGAAGCCGAGGCTGACGACGAAGATTGCGATGCCGGGCATGGTCGCCACCCACCACTGATCGAGCAGATACCGTCGGCCCGCCGAAATCATGGCGCCCCATTCGGGCGAGGGCGGCTGGGCGCCGAGCCCGAGGAAGCCGAGTCCGGCGGCCGTCAGGATGATGCCGGCCATGTCGAGCGTCATCCGGACGATGACCGAGGACAGGCACAGGGGCATGATGTGCCGGGTGATGATGCGCGCCGCCGAGGCGCCCTGCAGCTTCACCGCGGCGATGAAGTCGCTGTTGCGGATGGTGATCGTCTCGGCCCGGGCGATGCGGGCATAGGGCGGCCAGGAGGTAAGGGCGATCGCCAGGATCGCGTTCTCGATGCCGGGGCCGAGCGCCGCAACGAAGGCGAGCGCCAGAATGAGTTTCGGAAAGGCGAGGAAGATGTCGGTGATCCGCATCAGCACGGCATCGATCCAGCCGCCGAGATAGCCGGAGACCGTGCCGATCAGCAGGCCCACCGGCGCCGCCGTCACCGTCACCAGGACGACGATGTACAGGGTCAGCCGCGCGCCGTAGACGATGCGAGAATAGATGTCGCGCCCGAAGCCGTCGGTGCCGAGCCAGTGATCGGCAGAGGGCGGCTGGAGGCGCTGCGACAGGTCCTGGGCGATGGGCCCATACGTGGCGAGGAGCGGGGCCGCGGCGGCAACCAGCACGAGCAGCAGGATGATCGCGAGCCCGAGGAGCGCCAGCCTGTTCTCGGTGAAGGCGAGCCAGCTCGCATAGGCCCGCCCGAGCCGCGCCTGGCGCGCCGATTTCGGCTCGTCCGTCAGGAGCCAGCCCTTGAGGCCTGCACTGCGACGGGCTTCCTCGATCTGCGTCATGCGGCGGGCGTCCTCATTGTGCGCGGGGGTCGAGCAGGCGATAGAGCAGGTCGGAGAGCATGTTGAGCCCGACGAAGGCGGCGCCGACCACCACCGTGCCGCCAAGGACCGCGTTCATATCGGCCTTGAGGAGCGAGTTGGTGATGTATTGGCCGAGCCCCGGCCAGGCAAAGACCGTCTCGGTCAGGACCGATCCCTCCAACAGGGTGGCGTAGCTGAGCGCGATCACCGTGATCAACGGCACCCGGATGTTGCCGAAGGCGTGCCGCCAGATGACGCGGCTTTCCGCCACGCCTTTGACCCGCGCGGTCGTCACGTATTCCTGGCGCAGCTGCTCCAGCATGAAGGAGCGGGTCATGCGGCTGATGTAAGCGAGGCTGTAATAGCCGAGCAGCGCGGCCGGCAGGATGATGTGGCTGAGCGCGTTCATGAAGATGTCGAGGTCGCCGGCGATCAGGCTGTCGATCAGGATCATGCCGGTCACCGTCGGCACCATGCCCTCGTAGAACACGTCAAGCCGGCCGGGCCCGGAGACCCAGCCGAGATTGGCGTAGAACACCAGAAGCCCGACGAGGCCGAGCCAGAAGATCGGCACGGAATGGCCGATGAGGCCGACCACGCGGACGATCTGATCGAGCCACCGCCCCTGATGGACCGCGGCCATCACGCCCATCGGCACGCCGACCGCCACGCCGATCAGCGTTCCGAGCGTCGCCAGCTCCAGGGTCGCCGGAAAGACGCGGGCGATGTCCTCGATGACCGGGCGCGAGGTCAGCACCGAGGTCCCGAAATCGCCCCGAAGCACGTCCGTGAGGTAGATCCAGAACTGCTCGTAGAGCGGCCGGTCGAGGCCAAGCTCGATGCGCGCCCGCTCATAGACTTCGGCGCTGGCCCGGTCGCCGACCACGGCGAGGACCGGGTCGATCGGCACGACGCGCGCGATCAGGAAGGTGACGAGGAGAAGGCCGAGAAAGGTGAGGGCAACGGAAAGGAGAACGCCGCCGATGCGCTTCGCGGCGCGGAGGGGGAGCCGGCCTGCGCCGCCTCCCCCTCCGGCCAATCCTCGACGAGGTTCGGACACCTACTTCTTCGTCGCCTTCCAGTAGAAGTTGCTGTCGAAGGAGGGGCCCCAGATCAGGCCTTCGACATTCGCCGCCCGGGCGATGACCTCGATCTCCTGGAACATGATGACGAAGGGGCTGACCTGCTGATGCTCGCGCTGCAGCTCCTCGTACATCTGCGCCCGCTTCGCCGGATCCCGCTCGAGGACCGCCGCCTGGGTCTTGGCCGTCATCTCCGGGATGTCCCACGCGTTGCGCCAGGCGAGCGGCTTGGCCGGGGCGTCGTCGGAATTGTCCGGGTTGGCGGCGAAGGTGTCGGCGTTGGTGTGCGGGTCCTGGTAGTCCGGGCCCCACTTGCCGATATAGATGTCGTGGTTGCGGGCGCGGTACTTGGTCAGGGTCTGGCCGCCGTCGCCGGGGATGATCTCCAGCTTGATCCCGGCCTGGGCGAAGCTCGCCTGGATCGCCTGGGCGATGTCCATGGTCGGCGAGGTGTTGCGCGTGTCCATGGTGACGGAGAACCCGTCCGGATAGCCCGCCTGGGCGAGAAGCGCCTTGGCCTTCTCAACGTCGAGCGAAAAGGGCTTGTCGTTGATCGCGCCGAGGAAACCCTGCGGCAGGAAGGATTGATGGACCCGCATCTGGCCGCGGAGAACCGAATTCTGGATGCCTTCGTAATCGACCAGGTATTTAAGCGCCTGCCGGACCTCGACCTTCTGGAAAGGCTCGCGCTTGACGTTGAGACCGAGATACCAGATGCCGCCCTTCGGGGATTCGTCGATGGCGAACCCTTCGGCCTTGCGCAACGCCTCGATCTGGTCGGGCAGCAGGTTGCGCGCCACGTCGACATCACCCCGTTCGAGCAACAGCTGCTGCGTCGCCGGCTCCGCCACGTGACGGATGAAGACACGATCGAGGCCCGGCGCGCCGCGCCAATAGTCCTCGAACGCGGTGAGGGAAAGCACCTCGCTCGGCCGCCACTGCTGGAGCATGAACGGCCCCGATCCGGCGGAGTTGGTCCTCAGCCAAGCGTGGCCCATGTCGCCGTCCACCTCATGCTCCTGCAGGAGCTTGGAATCCACCACGGAGCCGACGCCGGCGGTCAGGCAGTAGAGCACGAAGGTCGGCGCATAGGCCTTGTCGGTCTTGAGGACGAGCGTGGTGTCGTCCGGCGCGGTGATCATCTGATCGACGTTCTCGGCAGTAAAGCCGAACTGGGTCAGGATGAAGGCCGGCGTCAGGTTCAGCTTGACGACCCGTTGCAGCGAGTAGGCCGCGTCATGGGCGGTCAGCTTGTTGCCCGAATGGAACGTGATGTCGTCGCGGATCTTGAAGGTGAAGGTCTTGCCGTCGTCGGATACGGACCAGCTTTCGGCCACCATCGGTTCGATCTTGCTGACGTCGTTGACGTCGTAGGTGACCAGCCGGTCGTAGACCTGGGCGGCGTATTCCAGGCCCGAAAACTCGAAGGCTTCGGCCGGATCAAGGGTGATGATGTCGTCGAACTGCCACGCCATCACCAGGGTGTTGTCCGGGGTATCCGCCCGCAGTCCCGGTCCCCAAAGACACGCGACGGCCGCGATAGCCGCGGCGAAAAGCGCCCGTTTCATTAACGCTCTCCCTTCGTTTATTGTGAGCCCGCCTTCTGTTTCGGTCGATTTGGCCGAGCGGCCGCCCAATGATGCCTAGCTTCAGGCTTGTGAAGCCTGCCCCCCGGCTTGTCAAGGGCCGGCCGCGCGGCCCGGGGCGCCGGGTTTCGGCCGATCGGCCCGCCGCGCGGCGATGGCCTCAGCCGCCGATCTGCAGGAGGGCGGCGCCGGCGGCAACCACCGCGGCCGCGACCACACGCCGGCCGCCGAAGGGCTCGCCCAAGAGCGCGGTGCCGATGATCGCGGCGAGGATGACGCTGGTTTCGCGCAGCGCCACCACATGCGCCAAGGGGGCGAGGCTCATCGCCCAGATGGCGATGCCGTAGGCCGCCGCGGCGATGAGCCCGCCGGCGAGGCCGGTCGCGAGGTGCGGGCGGAAGGCGGCGGCGACGCGACCGTGGCGGCGGCGGATCGCGATCAGCAGCAGAAGCGGCGCCTCGAGCGCGAACATCCAGGCGATGTAGCTCGCGGCCTCCGCCGTCCGGCGCACGCCCATGCCGTCGGTGAGCGAATAGCCGGCAATGCACACCGCGGTGACGAGGGCGTAGACGATCGCCTTCGGGTTGTCGGCCGTCCCGTTCCTGCGGGCGAAGGCGAGGCTTATGATGCCGGCCGAGGCGATGACGACGCCGGCGGCCTCGACGGGGGTCAGCGCCTCGCCGGCCAGTGCCCAGGCCCCGACCGCCACCATCAGCGGCGCGGTGCCGCGGGCGATCGGATAGACCTGGCTGAGATCGCCGTGCCGATAGGTGAAGACGAGGAAGACGTTATAGAGCTGGTGGATCGCCACGGAGGCCGCGAGATAGGGCCAGCTCGCCGGCGCGGGCAACGGCACGAAGGGCAGCACGAACAACGCCGGCAGCCCCGAGCCGAAGACGGTGAGCGCCATCATGACCAGCCGGTCGCCCCGCGCCTTGACCAGCGCGTTCCAGGTGGCGTGCATGGCCGCCGCCAGCAGCACGAGGCCGATCACGGGCAGGGACATACGGCAAGGCTCCGGAAGGACGCGGGCGCCATCGGCGGTCCGTTACGGAGGCGCACCGGCCCG
>CAZKCM010000066.1:0-23739 GCA_964551315.1 uncultured Rhodospirillaceae bacterium
AGCCGGCGTTGTAGCTCACCCGTTCGGATTCGAGCCCGGACCAGATCGGCGAGGAGATGATCTTGCGCGGCTGGGCCTGGATGTCGCGGAAGCGGATCTTGTCGTCCTCGCGCGGCAGCGCGAGGTGGGCGTGGTCGCGGCCGGTCTGCCTGGCAAGCGCGTTCCAGGCACGAACGGCGACCTCGCCGTTGGTCTCGGGCGCAAGCGTCAGGATGACCTCGGCCGCGTCGATGTCGGTCTCGATCCGCGGCAGCCCCTTCGTCGGTCCGTCCTCGGACACGGTGCCGTTCAGGCGTTTCAGATAGGCGACCTCCGCCTCCGTGTTCCAGGCGATGCCCTTGCCGCCGTTGCCGAGTTCGGTCATGAGGGGCCCCAGGGCGGTGAACCGCTTGTAGACGTTCGGATAGTCCCGCTCGACGACCTTGATTGCGGGCATGGTCTTGCCCGGGATCGGCTCGCAGGCGCCCTTCGCCCACTCCTTCACGTCGAGCGGCTGTGCCAGCTCCTGCGGCGTGTCGTGCTGCAGGGGGACGAGAACGACGTCCTTCTCGACGCCGAGCACCTCCGGGGCGACCTCGGAGAACTTGCGGGCGATGAGCTTGTAGATCTCCCAGTCGGATCTGGACTCCCACACCGGGTCGACGGCGGCCGACAGCGGGTGGATGAACGGGTGCATGTCCGAGGTGTTGAGGTCGTTCTTCTCGTACCAGGTCGCCGTCGGCAGAACGATGTCCGAGTAGAGGCAGGTCGTCGACATCCGGAAGTCGAGAGTCACGAGGAGGTCGAGCTTTCCTTCCGGCGCCGGATCGCGCCACCGCACCTCTGCGGGCTTGCGGCCGTCCATCGCCCCGAGGTCCTTGCCCAGCACGCCGTGCTGCGTGCCGAGGAGATGCTTGAGGAAATACTCGTGCCCCTTGCCCGACGACCCGAGGAGGTTGGAGCGCCACACGAACAGGTTGCGCGGAAAGTTCCCGGGACTGTCCGGATCCTCGCAAGCGAAGGCGATCTCGCCGGACTTCAGCTTCTCGACCAGATAGGCGGCCGGATCCTGGCCGGCGGCCTCCGCCTCCGCGGCGATGGTGAGCGGGTTGCGATCGAGCTGCGGCGCCGAGGGCAGCCAGCCCATGCGCTCGGCCCGGACGTTGAAGTCGATCAGGGACGCGTCGCGCCAGTCGCCGGCCTCTGCCGTCGGCGACAGGATTTCATCGACGGACAGCTTCTCATAACGCCACTGGTCGGTGTGGGCGTAGAAGAAGGACGTCCCGTTCATCTGTCGCGGCGGGCGCGCCCAGTCGAGCGCGAAAGCGAGATTGGTCCAGCCGGTCTGCGGCCGCAGCTTTTCCTGCCCGACATAGTGCGACCAGCCGCCGCCCGACTGGCCGACGCAGCCGCACAGCACCAGCATGTTGATGATCCCGCGATAGATCATGTCCATGTGGTACCAGTGGTTGAGGCCCGCCCCGACGATGACCATGGACCGGCCTTGCGTTTTTTCCGCGTTCTCGGCGAAAGCCCGCGCGACGGCGATGACCTGCTCGCGCGGCACGCCGGTGATGCGCTCCTGCCAGGCCGGGGTGTAGGGCACGTCGTCGTCGTAGCCGGCGGCCACGTTGCCGCCGCCGAGACCGCGGTCGAGGCCGTAGTTCGCAACGAGCAGGTCGAAGACCGTCGCCGCCAGGACTTCGCCGTCGGCGAGCGCCAGGCGCCGCACTGGGACGTTCCGGACCAGCACGTCCGGGTGATCGGTTCCCGTGAAGTAGTCGTGCCTGCGGTTGCCGAAATAGGGGAACGCCACCGGCACCACCTCGTCGCGCGCGTCGATCTGCGAGAGCCGCAGCCGCACGGGGTTGCCGGCGGCGTCCTTCTCCTCCAGGTTCCACTGGCCTTCCTGGCCCCAGCGGAAGCCGATTGAGCCCCGCGGCACCACGACCCGCCCGGAGATCGAATCAACGGCGACGGTCTTCCATTCGGGGTTGTTGTCCTGGCCGAAGCCGCCGGCGAAATCGGAGGCGCGAAGCAGCCGGTCCGGGACGTAGGTTCCGTTTCGCTCGACCAGCCGGACCAGCATCGGCAGGTCGGTGTACCGGCGGCAGTAGTCCTGGAAGTAGTCCGACTGCCGGTCGAGGTGGAACTCGCGCAGGATGACGTGGCCCATCGCCATGGCCAGCGCAGCGTCGGTTCCCTGCTTCGGCGACAGCCAGAGGTCGGCGAACTTGGCCGCCTCGGCGTAGTCCGGCGTGACCACGACGCTCTTCGTCCCCTTGTAGCGCGCCTCCGTGTAGAAATGCGCGTCGGGAGTCCGCGTCTGCGGCACGTTGGAGCCCCAGAGGATCAGGAAGCCGGCGTTGTACCAGTCGGCGCTCTCGGGCACGTCGGTCTGCTCGCCCCAGGTCTGGGGCGAAGAGGGCGGCAGGTCGCAGTACCAGTCGTAGAACGAAAGGCAGACGCCGCCGATCAGGGACAGATAGCGGGTACCCGCGGCGTAGGAGACCATCGACATCGCCGGGATCGGAGAGAAGCCGACGACGCGGTCAGGGCCGTAGGTCCGGATCGTGTAGGCGTTCGCCGCGGCGACGATCTCGGCCGCCTCGTCCCAGGTCACGCGGACGAACCCGCCGAGGCCGCGGGCCTCCTTGTAGTGACGGGCCGCGGCCTGATCCTCGACGATCGCCTTCCAGGCGGCGACCGGCGAGCGGGTCCGTCGCGCCTCGCGCCAGAGGCGAAGCAGGCGCTTTCGGATCAGCGGATATTTGAGGCGGTTGCCGCTGTAGAGATACCAGGAATAGCTGGCACCCCGCTGGCAGCCGCGCGGCTCATGGTTGGGCAGGTCGGGGCGCGTACGCGGGTAGTCGGTCTGCTGCGTCTCCCAGGTGACGATCCCGCCCTTGACGTGGATCTTCCAGCTGCAGGAGCCGGTGCAGTTCACGCCGTGCGTGGACCGGACGACCTTGTCGTGCTGCCAGCGCGACCGATACCCCTCCTCCCAGCGGCGGTCTTCCTTCGTGACGATGCCGTGGCCGTCGGCGAAGGTCCCGACGGTCTTGCGAAAGAAGGCGAGGCGGTCGAGGAGATGGCTCATCGCGGGTCCCGGTCTGCGTTGCAGTGTGCGGCGCAGGCTAGTTGGGGGCTCCCGCACCCTCCTTGATCGCGGTCAAGCGGCGCGCCGGCGCGACAGCGTGTCGCAGGCCGGCCGCCCCGGTGCGCTTAGAGCGGATCGCGCCCGACGTAGCGCCGCAGCGCGGCCGGGTCGGCGATCGTGACCGTGCCGCCGCGGGTCGACACGCCCATCGCGCGCAGCCGGGCGAAGGAACGCGACAGCGTCTCCGGCTTCATCCCGAGTTGCGCTGCCACCAGCGCCTTGTCGCAGGGCAGCCGAACCGTCACCGCCCCGGCGCCCGGGCCGGCGGCGCGCAGCAGGAACTCGGCCAGGCGGCGGCGGGCGGAGACCGTCTGCGCCCGGTCGAGACGGCCGACGAGATAGCGCATCCGGGCCGACAGGGTCCCCAGCATGCGCAGGGCGAGTTCCGGGTCGGCCCGCAGCCGGTCGAGCAGCGCGCGGGCCGGGACGACAAGCAGCTCCGCGTCCTCGGCGGCCTGCCCGCAGACCGGGAAGCGGCCGCTGGCGAACATCGCCGCCTCGGCAAAGGCCTCGCCCGGCGCCACCACCCGCAGCACCGTCTCCGCCCCTTCGTCGTCGATCCGGTAGAGCTTCACCCAGCCCCGAAGCAGAACGTAGAAACGATCCGCCCGCTCGCCCTGGATGAAGAGGGCGGTGCCGCGCCCGACGCGGATCCGCTTGGTTTCCCCCAGAAGGTCCTCAAGGAACGCACGCGAAAGCCCGGAGAACAACGGGAGGCGCCAGAGGGCATCCAGACCCATATCCGGCCGCCGATGGTCGTCCGACACGGGGCATTCTTCCGGCCGTCCCGCTGGCGATCGCTTTCCGTTCATTGGCTCAATCCTTGCAAAAACCGTCGGGCTTGACCGCGGTCAAGGCATCGCCTCCTTCGATCGCCTATGAAGCGAAACCGGCCCGGTTCGGCGTGAGGGAAGGGACGTCATGCAATCGTCAACCACTGTTCTGCCCTTGGTCTATTCCTGCTCCGGCTGCTCGAGCGCCGCCCAGATGGCGAACGGCATCGCGCTTCGCCTCGACCGGGCGGGCCTCGCCGAGATGTCCTGCATCGCCGGCGTCGGCGGCGACGTGCCGTCGCTCCTGCGCCTCGCCCGATCGGGCCGGCCGATCATCGCGCTGGACGGCTGCAAGCTGCACTGCGTGAAGCACAGCCTGCGCCGGCACGGCATCACGCCGACGGTCCACCACACGCTCACCGATTACGGCGTGCGCAAGCGCTTTCATCGCGACTTCGACCCGGAAGAGGCCGAGGCGATCTTCCAGCGGGTCGCGGGCGAGGTGCCCCGCGGCACCGCAGCGCCGGAGAATTCGCACGCGCCCATCGAGAGCGCGGCACCATCCGCATAATCGAGCGCGTTGCGCATCGGCCACATCATCTTCGTCGCTCGCGGCATCCGTACTCGGCGCCCAAGCAGGAAGCATTCCGGCTCTTTTATCAGCCGCGAACACCCTGCTCTTTGCGCGAAGTCAATTCGCAGGCGCCCGGCATGTGTCGGCGCCGGATTCGCGAGCCGGCCGGACGCCGTTTCGGCGGCGATCTTTGTCCGCCTCACCGCCCGGCACGGGCCGAGTTAAACACAACTAATCCACGAGCAGCCCGGGTAAACGCCTAACACCAAAGCCGTCCGGTCGATGCATGTTAGTGGCACTAAAAAGTATGTTAGCAGCACTAAAAAATATTGCCCGGTGTTAACTGGCACTTTATGCTGCGTTAAGGTTCTCATCGCTGAGCGCTTTCAATCATGGACGCCGTCCCCGCAGAGTCAGGCATCGCGAAGACACAGGCGGAAGTCCAAGCCGGTCTGGGAGAACGGCTTCGGCGGCTGCGCAAGGCACGGCAAATGTCGTTGCGCCAGCTCGGCGAAATCATCGGCACTACCGCAAGTTTCATCAGCCAACTGGAGCGGGGGTTGACCGGCGCCAGCACCGGTACGCTGATGCGGATTGCCGATGCGTTCGGGGTGAGCATCGCAGAGCTGTTCGACGATCGATCCGCCCCTGCCCACCGTGTCTTGAAGCGCAGCCTACGGCCGGCGCTCCCGATCGTGGAGGGCTGCCGCAAGACTCTGCTGTCGGAGCGGCCGCTCAAGAGTCTCGAAGTGTATGCGGGTGAATTCGAGATCGGCGGGTCGACGGGGCCGCAGCTTTACACGCATGGGAATGCCCATGAAATGCTCGTGGTGCTGCGCGGGACGGTGGAAGTAAGCCTCGGCGCGGATCGGTATGTTCTCGAGGAAGGAGACAGCATCGAATACGCCACCACGACACCGCACCGCACAGCGAATCTGGGCAACTCGCGAGCGGAGGTGTTGTGGATCATTTCACCGCCGACATCGCCACCGGAGGATCTGGAACAGTACCGCATCTGGAACACGCCCGTGACCGGGTGACCGGACCTAAAAAACTTTGCTTGGGAGGAAGTCTATGCAGATGGTTTCGAAGAGCCGGCTTTTTGGTCTCACGTTGCTGGGGGCGATTGGTTTTGGTGTCGCCGTTCACGCCCAGGATGCTCCGGAAACGGGAGCCGTGGCCGAAGGGTCCCTGGCCGGAAAGACGCTAACCTTCGTGTCCTACGGGGGCATCTACCAGGACGGGCAGATCGCTGCCGTCGAAGAGTTCGTGCGGAAATCGGGCGTGACCCTGCTGTCCGACGGCCCGACGGAACTCGCGAAGCTTCGTGCGCAAGTCGAATCCGGAAACGTGCAGTGGGACGTGGTCGACACGGGCGATTACGCGCCCTTCGTCCATTGCGGCACGCTGTTCCAGAAGCTGGATTTCAGCAAGCTCGACATCTCGAAGATTCCGGAGGGCCAGGTCGGGGAATGCAGCGTCCCGGCGATGAACTACGGGACGGTGTTGATGTACAAGAAGTCGACCTACGGCGATAACCCGCCCACGGGCTGGAACGATTTCTTCGACGTCGAGAAGTTTCCCGGCACGCGCGCCATATGGGGCGGGACGGATCCGGAAGGGTACATCATCGAGCTCGCTCTCCTGGCCGACGGAGTCGCCAAGGAAGACCTGTTTCCCGCCGATATCGACCGCGCTTTGAACAAGCTGCGCTCCATGCGGGACAACCTGATCTTCTGGCAGACGGGCGCAGAGTCCCAGCAGATGATGGAGTCCGGCGAAGCGGACATGGTGATGGCCTGGTCCGGCCGTGCCATGGCGGCGCAGCGCAACGGGGCGGAATACGAGCCGGTCTGGAACGGCTGGGTCGTGGTGAAGGATCAGATGACGATCCCGGTCGGCGTCAAGGACCCGGACGCCGCGTACGCACTGCTGAACTTCTACCTCAGCAAGCGGGCGCAGGAGATCATGACCGAGAAGACGTCCTATTCTCCCATCAACGTCGATGCGCGGCCGCAGGTTGACGAGTTCGTTGCGAAATGGCTGACCAACACGCCCGAGCGGATCGCCCAAGGCTACAACCAGAACATTCAGTACTGGGTCGATAACTACGAAGTCCTGAGCGAAAAATGGGCTGAGTTCATCGCGGGTAACTGAGCCGCCTCCGATCGTTCGTGAGACAAGACCCCGCGCCTGCCGGCGCGGGGTCTTCCCGGACCGCACCCCTCGCAATCGGTAAGGCGATGCCAAACGGGACGTCAAGCCCGCCCCTGTCCGTCGCGCAAGAGCGACCTGCGCAGACATCCCCTCTACTGGTCTTGCGCTGGTTCCGCGGCCCGGTTCTGTTGACGCTTCCGGCGCTCGGCGTGCTGTTTGCGATTCTCGGCCTGCCGCTCGCGGTCATCGTGATCCGCAGTTTCACCGAGCCCGAGCCGGGCTTCGGCAACTACGCCTGGTTCTTCGGCACCAAGATAAACATGATCGTGCTGGGCCGCACGTTCTGGATCTCGGCCTGGGTCACCGTAGCCTGCGTATTGTGCGCATACCCCTATGCCTTCGCCATGACGGCCGTCGGCCCGCGGCTGCGCCTGGTGTTGATTCTCTGCGTGCTCGTGCCCTTCTGGGTGTCCGGCGTGGTTCGTACCCTGGCATGGGTGATCCTTCTCCAGGATTCCGGACTGATCAACCGCATGATCACGGGCCTCGGTTTCGACTCCGTCCGCCTGATCCGTACGCCGCTCGGCGTGATGATCGGCATGACGCAGGTGCTGCTGCCGTTCATGATCATGCCGCTTTACGCCGTCATGCGCGGGATCGACATGCGCCTGGTTCAGGCGGCAAGCAGCCTTGGCGCCCATCCGATACGCGCGTTTCTGCAGGTCTATTTGCCGCTGTCTCTGCCCGGGGTGTTTGCGGGCGCACTCCTCGTCTTCATCCTGGCTCTCGGCTTCTACATTACGCCCGTTCTGCTCGGCGGCCCGTCCAGCACGATGCTTTCGAGCCTCGTGCAACAGCAGGTCCTGTCGCTGCTCAACTGGGGCCGGGGCGGCGCCATGGGCGTCGTTCTGCTGATCGCGACCTTCGGCGTCCTTGCCGTTGCCGCCCCCTTCATGAAGCGGAAGTACCAGCTCGCGGGAGGCAGCCGATGAAGCGGATGTCCGGCGTGGTGCTCGGTCTGGCATGCCTGCTGGTCGCGTTGTGGCTGGTGGCGCCGACGCTCGTCATCGTGCCCATGTCCTTCAACGAGAAGAAATCCCTGGCCTTCCCGCCCACGGGATTCTCGCTGCAGTGGTACGAGAACTTCTTCTCCAACCCCACCTGGTTCGGCAGCTTTACAACGTCCCTGAAGATCGCCTTGATCGTCGCCATCCTCGCGACCGTACTCGGCACGGCGGCGGCGATCGGCATCGAGAAGATGAAGAACCGCACGGCCGGCGTCATCCGGGCCATCCTGATCACCCCGATGATCGTGCCCGGCGTGGTGCTGGCGATCGGCATCTATGCCGTATACCTCGACCAGCATCTGGTAGGCACTTACGCGGGCTACGTACTGGCCCATACGATGCTCGCCATCCCCTTCGTGTTGATCGCGGTCGGGGCGAACCTGTCGGTCTTCGATGAGCGGTTGGAGATCGCCGCGGCCAGTCTCGGCGCGTCGCGCCTCACGACCTTTCGAACCATCAACCTGCCTTTGATCGCGCCGGGCATCCTGTCGGGCATGCTGTTCGCGTTCGTCACCTCGTTCGACGAGATCATCGTCTCGCTCTTCATTACAAGCCCGCAGCTGAAGACGCTGCCGGTTCAGATCTTCTCCAGCATGACCCGCGACGCCGATCCGACGATCACGGCGGTCGGCACGCTCATCTTCTTCGCCACGACGACCGTCATCGGAATCGGCCTTCTGATCGGAACGAGAATGAGGCGCAAATGAACGTGGCCGCGAGGGTCGGGAGCGGACGAGGCGCCGCGATCGAGATTCTGTCAATCAAGAAATACTACGGCAACTTTGCCGCGCTCGAAGACGTCAGCATGCGGATCGAGGCGGGGGAGTTCATGACCTTCCTCGGCCCCAGCGGATCGGGCAAGACCACGACCCTCAACCTGATCGCCGGGTTCACCGATCTGACCGCAGGCGATATCCGCGTCGGTGACCGTTCGGTCGGCGGCCTGCCCGCCTATAAGCGCAACATCGGCGTCGTGTTCCAGCACTATGCTCTGTTCCCGCATATGACAGTGTTCAAGAACGTCGCCTACCCGCTCAAGCTGCGGGGCATTCGGAAGGCCGAGCGGGAGCGCCTCGTGAAGCACGTCCTGGAGATGGTCCAGCTCGAGAACTTTGCGCACCGGTATCCCGGCGAATTGTCGGGCGGCCAGCAGCAGCGCGTGGCCCTTGCCCGGGCCGTGGTGTTCGACCCGCCGCTCCTGCTGATGGACGAGCCGCTGGGTGCCCTGGACAAGAAGCTTCGCGAATGGCTGCAGCTGGAGATCAAGCGCATCCACCGCGAACTGGGCAGCACCTTTGTCTACGTCACCCACGACCAGGAGGAGGCGTTGGTCCTCTCGGACCGGATCGCGGTGTTCAATCGCGGCCGCATCGAACAGGTCGGGACGGGGCACGAACTCTACACCGAGCCGGAGACCCTGTTCGTCGGCCGCTTCATCGGAGAATCTTCGGTGCTGAAGGGCCCGCACGAGACGAGAGCCGGCGAAACCGCCATTGAGGTCGCGGGCGTGAAGGTCGCCGCGCGCGGCCTGCCCAAAGGCGTCGGGCCTCAGACGATTCTCGTACGACCCGAGAAGATCACCGTGACGAAGCCGGGCGCGGAGGCGCCGGGGCAGGTGAATCGCCTGCGGGGACGGGTCACCGAAAGCCTTTATCTCGGCGCGGACACGAAATACGAAGTGCGGCTTCCGGACGGCACCGTCATCCTGTCGCGCATGCCCGTGTCCGAAAGGCCGTTCGCGATCGGCGACGAGGTGGAAGTCTTCTGGTCGATCGACGATTCCAAGTTGCTCGCCGATGACGGCAGCGCGGAATCGGCATAGCTCGTAGACGGGCGTTCTCACGTGAGCGTTAGAGAAAACGGCGGCATATCGTTCTGGTACGCGGATATGGGCGGCGTTCCGGACTATCGCCCGGCGCTGCCGGGCGACCGCGAGGTTGATGTCTGCATTGTCGGTGCGGGATTCACCGGGCTATGGACGGCTTATTACCTGAAGACAGCCGATCCTGGCGTGAATGTCGCCATCGTGGAGAAGGAGTTCGCGGGGTTCGGCGCCTCGGGTCGGAATGGCGGATGGCTGTTCGGCGGGTTCGGTTGGAGCCGGGAGAAGTACCTCGCCTCGGGACCGCGCGCGGGCGTAATTGCCATGGAAGCGGCGCTGCGCGGTACGGTGGACGAGGTGATCCGCGTTGCGGAAGCGGAGGGAATCGACGCGGACATCTGTCGCACCGACGGGCTGAGCGTCGCCTGCAGCCCGGCACAGATGAGCCGGATCCGGAAAGAGTACGAAGAGGCGCTTTCCTGGGACGTGCCCAAGGACCGCATCAGCCTGATCGGCGCGGACGAGGCGCGGTCCCGGATCAACGTGCACAACGTCGTCGGCGCCCTCGTCACCCATGGTGTGGCGCGCGTTCAGCCGGCCAAGCTGGTGCGCGGGCTGGCGGCGGCGGTCGAGCGTCTCGGCGTTCCCATTTACGAGCAGACCACCGTAACCGCCATCGAGAAGGGGCGGGTCGCCACCGATCGCGGAACCATCCGCGCGGCCAAGATCATCCGCGCGACCGAAGGCTTCACCGCCGGCATTCCCGGCCATGAGCGTCTGTGGGTCCCGCTGAACAGCGCCATCGTGGTGACCGAGCCGCTGTCGGACAGGATGTGGGAGACGCTCGGCTGGGCCGGCTGTGAGTTGCTCGGGGACGCCTCGCACGTCTATTGCTACGCGCAGCGGACCCGGGAAGGCCGGATCGCCATTGGCGGTCGCGGCGTGCCGTATCGCTTCGGATCGAAGATCGATTCGCGCGGGACGACTCAGAAGGCCACCGTGGCCATGCTGCGGGACGTTCTCGTCCGGTTGTTCCCGCAGACCCGGGACGTGCGTCTCGATCACGGCTGGTGCGGGGTGCTCGGCGTTCCTCGCGACTGGTGCACCACGGTCGGCCTGGACCCGCGCTCCGGAATCGGCTGGGCCGGCGGCTATGTCGGACTCGGCGTATCGACTTCGAACCTTTCAGGCCGCACCCTGGCCGATCTTGCCCTGGAGCGGAAGACGGAACTGACGGAGCTGCCCTGGGTGAACCGAACGGTTCGCCCCTGGGAGCCCGAACCGCTGCGCTGGCTCGGCATCCACGGCATGTATTCACTGTATCGGATGGCCGATGCGCGCGAAGCACGGCGGGGTGGTGCCAGGACCTCCTGGTACGCCAGCCTCGCGAACCGCCTGACCGGGCGCTGATCGCACCCCACCAAGTCCCGATTAACGAGATCAAGATTGAAGGAGCGTCCTCGTGCCGGATCTGTCCACGTTCAGCCAGCTTGCCCAGATTGCGCTCGGCGAGTTCTCTCTGAAACCGACCTCGCTGACCAAAGACCAGCGCGAAGCCAGCACGACATTGTGGGTTTCGAACGACGGGCTGATGGAAATCGGCGTATGGGAATGCACGCCCGGCCGCTTCACCGCCAACCGGGAGGCGGCGGCCGAGTTCTGTCATTTCCTGAGCGGGCGCATCGAAATGCGCCATGCCGACGGCACAAGGAAGCTTCTCGGAGCAGGTGATGCCCTTATGCTGCCCAGGGGCTGGAAAGGGGAATGGAACATTCTCGAAACGACCCGGAAGATTTATGTCATCTATCGGGACGGCGATCGGGTGAAACCGGAATACCGCGGCGGCGATTCGGCAGATTGAGCGATCGACGGCAGCGTATCGTCCGCGCCGTGAAGCAAACCGCGCGGTGATCCCCGGGTTGAACGGCACGGCCGCCGCCGCGGAGGAACGCGTTATCGACCGGATGTGTCATGGGCGCGCCCACGACCACGCGCACGGTCCGCGCAGCGATAGAGCGAGCGGTCGGGCTGGCGGATCCGGCCACGCCGCGGCGTGTGCGCGGGGGGATGGCTATCGGATCGGGGCGGCGATGTTCCGGGCGAGCGCGGCGAAGCCGACCTCGATATCCGCCTGCCGATGCAGCGGGCGGACGTATCGGCGCGGCTGCGACGCCGCGACCCGGTCGAGCGCCTCGATCTCCCGACGCGTCAGAGATCGCAGTGCGTTCTCCTCGTGACGCAGATGGGTACGGTGAAACGCGGCGTAGCGGCGCGCGGACCTCTGGAGCGCGTCTCGGCTACCGGAAGTGCGGCCCTCGTAGCGCGCGAGGTCAGCGTCCAGCTCGCGCAACAGCGCCGCGCCGTGCCCGTGCTGGGCCTCGTACTCGCGCAGCAGCGGCTCGAATCGCGGCTCGACCTGGCGCAGGGCCGCGAAAAGATGGTGCTCTTTGGGATGGTGATACCGGGCCAGATAGACCTGAAGGTAATGAAGCATCGACCGTAGCCGCTCCGTGTCGCGCGGATTCGGGGCTTCGGACAGACCCGCGGCGACCCGGCAGAGAGCATCCACCACATCGCGAATATCGCGGTGGTCCCGCCGCACGGCCTCGATCAGTGCGCGCATCTCCTGGAACTCCTTGCCTGCATCCGCAGACGATGGCCACTGTGCGGCGCGCCGTCCTTGACCAAAGTCAAATCACATCGCCGGCTGTTAACCGGTTGTTTAGCCTGCCCGGAGGAGGCTTGCTCGATTCCACGCGCCCGATCAGGGGGAGAGCCATCCATGGCAGGCTTTGCGACGGGTCGCCTCGCGCGGCTCGGCCACATCGAACCGAGATCGCGTTGCGGCCCGAACGCCTGACCCGGTCGGGCAGCCGGGACGACGCGCATCGGAGCGACCGCCTTGAGCGGGTGACGGCGCTCGTTGTCCGGTTTCTCCGCCGCCATCGCGTTCGCACGGAAGACCTGCCGCGCCTTATCGAGATCGCGTACGCGAAGCTGTCGCGGCTCGACCACGACTCCCCCGGCGCCGAACTTCGGGCGGCACCCGCCACGATCATCTTCGGCCCGCCGGCCGCCCGCCGCGCCGCCCGCCCGGGCGGCGACGGCCGACCCGGCTGGCGCCGGCCCGCGGCAACCGACCGGGGGCCGCGAACGCGCGGTGCGCCCTACAGCCGCTGACGCCGCCAGGTGGCCGGCGGCGTACCGATCACGCGCTTGAAGGCCCGCGTGCATGAGCGCCATCGCCCGCGAAACGTAAAGGTCCCGAAGGGCAGCCAGCCAACCCGATTGGTCTGTCGGCAGCGCCTCGATGTAGCGCTGGATGCGCGGGCCGGAGAGCGGCGGCTGCGCGAGGTCGCCGTGTCCGGCGGATCCGATCACTTCTGGCGCGCCGCCGAAACGCCGTTCAGGCTGATCCTCGAAGCGAGGCCGTAAAGGTCACCGCTCGGACCCGAGGCTCCGCCGCGCGCCGGACGGGAGCTCGGCGCGAGCGCGATCACCCCCTATCGGATGAGATCCGGGTCGCGACGCTGAACCCAGCGGCCATGGCTGCGGGCCGGACATCACTCGCCGGCAAGCGCCGCGGGATCGATCCGGGAGTACCGCGTCGTCATGGGGTCCGCAATGCCTGGAAACGTCATCTGCGTTTCCAGTTGATCGCCGGCGCAGCGGTAGGCCTGGCTTACCGGCCGCGTTGCCGCGGGCACGGGAAACGCCACCGCACTCTGCGCGCCATCGGGCGCCGTGATCTGGATCTGAGCCGCAACATCCTGAGCGTCCGTGCACATATTCAAGAAGCCGTCCGAAACCGACCAGCGGCCGCTCGTCGTGCCCTCCATTCGCCCTTCGGTCTGACTGCCTCTCTCCGTGGCCTGGGACGCCGAGAAGACCGACCGGTAGGTCCCGTCCGCCTCGAAGACGATCGTTCCGCCGCCCGTGTTCTGCAGCATGACCATGCCCGGGGGCATGTTGCGCTTCATCCACTCGGCGGCGCCGTTCCCGGACGACCGCCACCCGCCGATCACGCAGCGATCGAGAGCCTCCGAACCGGCACAACCCGCCAGCGCCGCCCCCGGCGCGACGAAGGCCCAAGCGGCGACGAGAGAAAGTAACAACCGCATCGCCGTGTTTCGCAAGAAATCGACTCGCTTCACGCCCCCTCCATCAATGACCAAGCTTCATGAAACAAGATCAGTAAACGAAACCAACCAGAAAGCCGAATACATCCCTGGAATTCTGGATCGCCTGCCGGATGAGCGCAAGTGCGGGTTCGAAACGTTGCAATACTTCGGACTTCATGTACATGATAAGTATTTTGGGGGAAGCCGCTTCGGGGAGGGGGCCATGCTGCGCGCGCTGTTCGATCCGGGCGATTGGCTCGGCATGAGGCCGGCACTCGACCCCTTCTCACCGACACTCGGCTTGGAGTACAGGCCCGATCCCGCCCAGGTCAAGCTGCGGATCGGCGTAGGACTCTTTGTCCTTGCGGTGTCCGGCGTCGCCGCCTATCTGGCCCGCGCGGACGGATTCCTGGTTTTCGTCGCCTGCGGCTTCGGCGGCTTCGCCCTGATCAACCTCGTCTACGGCATCCTTCAGAGCGGCTTCGAGAAGTCGCTGCTGATCACGGGCTCGCAGGTCCTGGTGAAGACAAGGACCTTGTTTTCCGGGCGCCGGGAGTGGAGCGAGCCGATCGCAAATTACCGCGGCGTCCTGATGCGTGAACGCCAGCTGCGCGAGAACACCGTCGGCAAGACCGTCACGACGAAGACCTACCACATCGTCGAACTGGCGCATCCCGACCCGCAGCGGACGGTTCCCCTGTTCGTCCGCGAGTGGGGCGTGCCGCCACGCGACATCCAGGAGGCCTTCGCCCGCCGGCTGAACCTTCCGGCCCTGTCGCCGGACAGCCCAGGCGAGACGGCGCGGCCCGTCGAGGCGCTGGACCGTCCGGTGGCGCGGGCGACCGCGCCGCCGGCCGATCCCGGCCCGCCACCCTCCGGCGTGGTTGTTACGAAGACTCCGGAGGCGATCCGCATCGCCATCGGGCAGGGCCGCACCGAACGCACCGCCGTCAAGGCTTTCTGGTACGCCCTCCCCCTCGTCTTCGGCGGGCTCGTCTTCCTGATCGATCCGCTCATGGGCTTGGTCGTGGCCAGCATGGCCGGGCTGTTCGTGCTGGTGATCCGGGGGGCGGAACGGCTCGTGCACGGCACGACCGCGAACGACGTGCCGACGATCAATGTCGGCACCGACCGGATCTGGATCGACCGACCCGAACCGGCGTCCGAAGCGTTTGCCGCTACGGCGATCACGGACCGGATCCTGCGGGCCATGGGCGCGCCGCAGGTGCCGGACGCCGGGGCGCCGGCGCAGTCTCTGCCGCGCGACTCGGTGGAGCAAGTCCGCGTCGACGGCTACACCGGCCGCGCCAGCCGGACGGGCAACCCGAGCTTTCATGCCCGGCTCGTCATCGAAGGGGACCAGGGCCGGCTTGTTCTCATCCAGAGTCAGTTCGACCGGGGCAAGCTCGAATGGGTGCGCGACTATCTCCTGGCCGTCGCCCTGCCGCGATGACGCCTTTCGCCCCGATGGAACCGGAGCAGCCAAGGAGACAGCGGGGCCGAATACGGTCACGCCGGCTTCGGAAGACCGGTGGGCTTGGACGGAAGAAAACTGGCGCGCCCGGGAAGATTCGAACTCCCAACCTTCTGATCCGTAGTCAGATGCTCTATCCAGTTGAGCTACGGGCGCGCACCGCGAGGGGCCCCTCGCGGTCAGGCCGCGGAACCTACACAATGCCGCCGCCGATGGCAAGGGTCGTGAGAGAGGCCGCCGCGCACCGCGTCGGCGCGGAGAAATCCGCCGGTCTTGAGAGGACTCGTGAGCGGATTCCTCCCGGTCTTGACAGTCGCCGGCCCACCGCCCATCGTACCGGTTAGGCCGCAACGGGCCGAAGGCCGGCGCGAAGCGACGAGATTCACCTCTATCGCGGTCAAGCCTCTACACACGACCTCAACCCCTAACGAATACCCGTCGAACCGGCGCCCCTGGCGGCGCCGGTTCGCGCCTTTCCGGTGGCTATCCGAACGGCAGGTCGAGGTGGCTCTTTCGGACGCAGTCGATGGCGTAAAGGATCATGTCGACGGTGACGCCGTTCTCCGAGAGCGGCAGCAGCAGGTTCTCGTGGGGCTGAACGTCCCGTTTCGGGCCGACATAGGGCGGCGTGCGAGAGAAGGGCCGCCTTGTGGCCACGACCCGTTCGCAGTTGCCCCAGATGATGCTGTTCCTGCCCTTGCCGGGGATCTCCGAGAAGAGCTTCCCGGTGTAGTCCCGGCGGAGGATCTCGCGGACGCTCGACCCGATAAGCCTGTATCGGAAGTCCAGCGGATCCCGCAGGACGTCGATGAGGATGATGTGGGGCAGCAGGCGCGGGATCTCCACCACGTCGATGTCCCGGCGAGCGGGCATCTCGCGGCGGCCGCGCTTGCCTTCCCAATAGGCCAACACCTGCCTCAGCAGCGGTGACGTCAACGCGCCCCTGAGTTCGCCGGTGTCGGCCATTGTCGCGCCTCCGCCCGATCCCGCAAAGATGTTGGCACAGGTGCGAAGCCGTCGGGAAGGGGATTCGGAAAGCGGTCCCTGAGACGCGCCTGGAGGCCGTTCTTGGAACGCGCGCCGCGGGGATCGGCGTTGCCGTCGGCCGCCGGGTGCGCTACATGTCGCGCACCGCCACCGAAGAGGAACGCGAGCGTGATCGTTGGGCCGAGTTCAGCCGCCAAGACCTTTCCGGTTTCCTGGGAAGAGCTGCATCGCACCGCCAAGGCGCTGGCCTGGCGACTGGTTGAGAACGGACCCTGGAAGGGCATCATCGCCATCACCCGCGGCGGGCTGGTCCCGGCGGCCGTCGTCGCGCGCGAGCTCGACCTGCGGCTCATCGACACGCTGTGCATCGCCAGCTACGACGATCGCAAGCAGGGCGAGCTGAAAGTGCTGAAGGGGATCGAGGGCGACGGCGAAGGCTGGCTGATCATCGACGATCTGGTGGATACGGGAAAAACGGCGAAGGTCGTGCGCGAGATGCTGCCGCGCGCCCATTTCGCCACCGTCTACGCCAAGCCGGCCGGCCGGCCTCTGGTCGATACCTTCGTCACCGAGGTCAGCCAGGACACCTGGATCCTGTTTCCCTGGGACATTGAGCCCCAGTTCATCCAGCCGATCGTCCGGATGCAGCAGCCGGGGTAACCCCGGGACCAAAGCACGCGCGCGGCCCCTCCCGCCAAGGGGGAGAGCGGCCACTCACGCCGCGCCGCCGGCCGTCGGCTCGACCGGCATGTTGTCGATGAGTCGGGTCGCCCCCAGCCAGGCGGCGGCCAGCACCCGCGCCGGCCGGGTCACACGCTCCAACGGCTCCAGCGTCTCGGCGTCGCAGACCTCGACATAATCGACTTTGGCGAAGCCCGCCTGCAGGAGGGCGTCGCAGACGCGTGCCGTCTCCGCCGCCGCCGGCCGCGATGGATCGGCGAGGCGGGCAACGGCCTCCCGCAGGGCGTTCGGCAGGGCAACGGCGATCGCCCGCTCGCGGGCCGAGAGATACTGGTTGCGCGAGGAGAGCGCGAGGCCGTCCGCGTCGCGCACGGTCGGTACCCCTTCGATGCGCACGGGAATGTCGAGATCGCGTGCAAGACGCCGGATCACGAGCAGCTGCTGATAGTCCTTCTCGCCGAAATAAGCTGCGTCGGGAAGCGATTGCAGCAGCAGCTTGGTGACCACCGTCGCCACCCCGGCGAAGTGGCCCGGCCGGAACGGGCCGCAGAGATGCTCGGTCAGGCGCGCCACCGTGACGGTGGTGGCGAAGCCCTCCGGATACATCCCGCCCACCTCCGGCGCGAACAGGAGGTCGGCACCGACGGCGGCCAGCTTGGCGCGGTCCTCCGCCTCGTCGCGCGGATAGCGCTCGAAGTCCTCGCCGGCGGCGAACTGGGTGGGGTTGACGAACAGCGTGACGATCGTGCGCGCGCATTCGGCCTGCGCGCGGCGCACGAGGGCCATGTGCCCTTCGTGCAGGGCACCCATCGTCGGAACCAGCCCAACCGTGGCCCCGGCGGCGCGCCAGCCCGCAACGACACCGCGGAGATCGGCCACGGTGCGGACGACCGGGATCTTCGCCCCCGCCGCAACCGCGGCACCGGCCGAACGGGAGGTCATCCTATGCTCTCGCCCGCGTGCCGAAGCAGTGTTCGGGCCCCGGGAAGCGGCGCGCGCGGACATCGGCCGCATAGGCCGCCGCCGCCTCGCCGATCGCATCGCCGAGTTCGGCATAGCGCTTGACGAACTTGGGCGTGAAATCGCCGAACAGCCCGACCAGATCGTCGGTCACCAGGACCTGCCCGTCGCAGGCCGGCGACGCGCCGATGCCGATCGTCGGGACGTCGACGGCTTCGGTAATCGACCGCGCCAGCGGCTCGACCATGCCTTCCAGCACGATTGAGAAGGCGCCCGCCTCCGCCACGGCACGCGCGTCGGCGAGGATCGCCTCCGCCTGCGCCTCCTCGCGCCCGCGGGCCCGAAAGCCCCCGAGGCTGTGCACCGACTGGGGCACCAGCCCGACATGGCCCATCACCGGAATGCCGCGCGCGGTGAGGAAGGCAATCGTCTCCGCCATCTCGCGGCCGCCCTCCAACTTCACGGCGGAGCAGCCGGTTTCGGTCATCAGCCGCGCCGCCGTGCGGAACGCCGCCGCCGGCGATTCCTGATAGCTGCCGAAGGGCATGTCGACGACCAGGCAGGCGCGCCGACTGCCGCGCCGCACCGCCGCGCCATGGGCGATCATCATGTCCACGGTCACCGACAGCGTGCTTTCGAAGCCGTAGAGGACCATGCCCAGCGAATCGCCGACCAGCAGCAGGTCGACATGCGGGTCGAGCCGCTGCGCGACCGACGCGGAATAGGCGGTGAGGCAGACGATCGGCTCACCGCCCTTGCGCGCGCGGATCTCCGGTACCGTGATTCGGCCAATACGCGTTTCAATGCTCAAGCCTGTTCTCCCCAATCAGCCGACCGGCGGCGACCCTCCGATCCGGCGCCGGCCTCCGTTGCCGCCACCCGCGGGTGGCATGACGAGACAAGCCGCGCTCCTGAGGAGCCAAGGCTGGGGCAATTCTAGGACCGAAATGGTGCAGCGCACAATAACCTTTCCCGGGCGAGGCGACCCGGGAGTCACGGCCGGGGATCGCGGCGAGGCGCCCGGCCGATATACTGGCCTGGCTCGTTCATGGACGTTCCGTATGGGAGATTCCGGATGAAGGCCCCGCCGATGATCCGATGGCCGTTTCTGCGCCCGCTGCTGCCGGCGCTGCTGATCCCGCTCCTCCTTGCCGCAGCCTGCAGCACACCGGACGATCGGTCGGCGGAGCGGGCCGGGCCGGACGCGTCGGTCGCCCTGGCCGCGGAGGCGGCGCGCGCGGCGCCGGAAGCCGCCGGCGGCGGGGTCGGATCGCGTGCGGCGGTGACGGCGGAGCGGCAGATGGTGGTGGCCGCCCACCCCCAGGCCTCCGCCGCCGGGCTCGAGATGCTGCGGGCCGGCGGCAATGCAATCGACGCGGCGATCGCCGCTCAGATGGTGCTCAACCTGGTCGAACCGCAGTCTTCCGGCATCGGCGGCGGCGGGTTCCTGCTGTACTTCGACGCCGGGACCGGCGACCTGATGGCCTATGACGGGCGCGAGACCGCACCGGCCGCGGCGACCGCCGACATGTTCCTGACCGAGGACGGAACGCCGATGGCGTTCTACGACGCCGTCGTCGGCGGCCTTTCGGTGGGCGTTCCGGGCGCGCTGCGAATGCTGGAGCTCGCCCACCGCGACCACGGCCGCCTGCCCTGGCGGCGGCTGTTCGAGCCGGCCATCCGGCTGGCCGAGCGCGGCTTCCCGGTCTCGCCGCGCCTGCAAGCCCTCATCGCCGAGGATGAGTATCTGCGGACCTTCCCGGGAACGGCGGGTTATTTCTATACGGAGGACGGGGCCCCGCTGCCGGTCGGGACAACCCTGCGCAACCCGGCCCTGGCCGAGACGCTGCGCGCGGTCGCGGCCGGCGGGGCCGACGCGTTCTACAAGGGATCGATCGCGCGCGACATCGTCGCCGCGGTCCGTTCGGCGCCCGGCAACCCCGGGCGGCTGACGGAGGCCGACCTCGCCGGCTACGAGGCGAAGCGCCGCGCGCCGCTCTGCCGGCCCTACCGGGTCTGGCTCGTCTGCGGAATGCCGCCGCCGACCTCGGGCGGCGTCGCGACCCTGCAGATCCTGGGCATGCTCGAGGCGTTCCCGCTCGGCGAGACGGAGCCCCTGTCGGCCGAGGCCGTTCACCTGATCGCGGAGGCGAGCCGGCTCGCCTTCGCCGACCGCAACCGCTATCTCGCCGATGCCGACTTCGTTCCCGTGCCCGTCGAAGGACTGCTGTCGCCCGACTATCTGCGGCACCGGGCGGCGCTGATCGGGCCGCGGGCCATGGGCGAGGCCCGACCGGGCCAGCCGCCCGGCCTGACCGCGGACCAGGCGGCCCTGGCGACGCCCCCGGCACAGCCCGAGCCGCCTTCCACCAGCCATGTCAGCGTCGTCGACGCGGAGGGCAACGCCGTCAGCTTCACCAGCAGCATCGAGAGCGCCTTCGGTTCGCGGCTGATGGTGCGCGGATTCCTGCTCAACAACCAGCTCACCGACTTCGCTTTCCGCCCCGCGAACGATGACGGCCGGCCGGTCGCCAACCGGGTCGAGCCCGGCAAGCGCCCGCGCAGCTCCATGGCGCCGACTCTGGTCTTCGACCGGGAGGGCCGTCGATTGGCGATGGTGGTGGGGTCGCCGGGCGGCTCGACGATCATCGCCTATGTGGTGAAGGCGCTGGTCGGGGCGCTCGACTGGGACCTGGGCGCGCAGGAGGCCGTCGCCCTGCCCAACTTCGCCAACCGGAACGGCCCGACCGAGCTTGAAACAGGGACGCCGCTCGTTTCCCTGGTTCCGGCGCTGGAAGCGCGCGGCCATGTCGTGGAACTCAAAGAGATGACGAGCGGCCTGCATGCCATCCGGGTGACGCCGGCTGGCCTCGTCGGTGGCGCCGACCCGCGGCGGGAAGGCCTGGCGGTGGGCGATTGAGCCGCGGTCGGCGAAAACGGCCGGGCGAATCCGGGCCGTCGTTGCGTTCTTCCCTTGCCGCGGCGGCGCGGGCCGTTAAACTCGCGCGCCCATGACAAGCCACGGCACAGCGTCCCACGACACGGCGGCGATCCCGACGCCCGGAGATCGCCCCGTCGTCGCCCTGCGGCCGGGCGCCCACCGTAGGGTGCTCGGCGGTCACCCCTGGGTCTATTCCAACGAGGTGCGGATGGACCGGGCGGCAAAAGCGCTCGAGCCCGGCGGCCTCGTCCGCCTCGAAACCCACGATGGCCGGGCGCTGGGGACCGCCATGTTCAACCCGAAGCCGCTGATCAGCGCCCGGCTGCTGTCGCGCGACCCGGAGGCGGTCATCGATCGCGGATTCCTCGCCGCGCGACTCGCCCGGGCGCTGGCGCTGCGCGAGCACCTCTTCGGGGCGCCGTTCTATCGGCTCGTCCATGCCGAAGCCGACGGGCTGCCGGGCACGATCATCGACCGCTTCGGCCCCGCCGTCGTTGCGCAGATCAACACGGCCGGCATGGAACGACTGCTGCCGGATCTGCTGGCGGCCCTGGACGAGGTGCTGAACCCGGAGGTCGTGCTGCTGCGCAACGAGGGCGCGGCCCGGACCCTCGAGGGCCTCGACTCCTACACGCGTTACGCGAAGGGCAGCCTGGACGGGCCCGTCGAGCTGATGGAGAACGGCGTGCGCTTCCTGGCCGACCTGCGCGAGGGCCAGAAGACCGGCTGGTTCTTCGACCAGCGGGCAAACAGAGCCTTCGTGGCGCGGCTGGCGGAAGGCGCCCGGGTCCTCGACGTCTACAGCTACACCGGCGGCTTCGCCGTCCAGGCGGCGGTCGCCGGCGCGGCGGAGGTGACGGCCGTCGACCGCTCGCAAGCTGCCCTCGACCTCGCCGCCCGGTCGGCAGCGTTGAACGGCGTCGCCGAAAGATGCCGGTTCCGACGCGCCGAGGCGTTCGACGAGCTTCAGCACCTTGGTGAGGCAGGGTCGCGGTTCGACGTCGTGATCGCCGATCCGCCGGCCTTCGTCAAATCGCGCAAGGACCTGAACCAGGGGGCTCGCGCCTACCGCAAGCTCGCGCGCCTCACGGCCGGCCTGGTCCGGCCCGGCGGCTTCCTGTTCCTGGCCTCCTGCTCGCACAACATGGAGCCTGGGCTCTTCGCCGAGCAGGTGCGCCGCGGCCTGCACGACGCCGGGCGGGAGGGGCGCATCCTGCTGGCCTCCGGCGCGGCGGCGGACCACCCGGTGCACCCGGCCCTGCCGGAGAGCGCCTATCTCAAGGCGCAGCTGCTCCAGATCGACTGACGAACGCCGCCGTCAGTGTTGATGACCTTCCTCGAGGTCCGACCGGTTGCCGCCGTCGGGATAGGCTCGCTTGATCTGCAGCATGATGAAGAGCACGCTGAAGGCGAAGAAGCCAAGCCCGCCGTAATAGGCCACGGACTCGCTGGTGCCGGCCGCAACAAACAGCCCGATCACGCCCAGAACCGCGACAATCCCGTTCAGGACCCACTTGCCCGTTCCCTCCATAACTATCCCCTTTCTAGTGCCACTCGGCGATCCAGATAGGTCGGGGCGGCCCGCCCTGTAAAGAGGAAAGGCCAAGCCGGGATCCGGCGGCAGGAGCCGGACTACCGCGCGGCGGAGGGGAGCGGCAGCTCGAGCCGGAAGACCGTGCCGGCGCCGGTGCTCCGGACCAGGCGGATGTCGCCGCCATGGGCGCGCATCAGCTCGCGCGCGATGGCAAGGCCGAGGCCCATGCCGCCGGGGCGGGCCGACCCGGCGAAGGGCTCGAAAAGCCGCTCGCGGGCGCGCGGCGGCAGGCCGGGGCCGTTGTCCGCAAGCTCGATCTCGACACGGCCCTCCGCCTGTCGGGCGGAGACTTCGACGCGGGTGGCGCCCGCCTGCACGGCATTCTGGCCGAGATTGACGAGGACGCGGAAGAGTTGGTCGCGATCGGCCTCGACCGTCAGCGCTGCGGCGACGGCGTTTCGCCAGACGGCCTCATCACCGGAGCGCGCCGGCATGACGACGGCGCCCGCCTCCTCGACCAGCTCGGCGAGGCGGAAGCGGCGCCGGTCGAGCCGCGGCGGCCCTTCGCGGGTGAAGTCCAGCGTGCGCGAGCAGAGGTCGACGGCGCGGTCGATCGCCGCCATCAAGGTCGGCGTCGTGCGCCGGACCTCCGGGTCCTCGCTGTCCGCCAGCCGGTCGGATACCAGCCGCGCCGTGGCCAGGATGTTGCGGAGGTCGTGGTTGATCTTGGTCACCGCGACCCCCAGGGCGGCCAGCCGCGCCTTCTGCTGGAGCGCCGCGCGCAGGCCCGCCTGCATCTCCGCCAATTCGCGCTGAGCAACGCCGATCTCGTCCGCTCGTCGGCTCGGCGGCGGGACCCGCGAGGCGTCCTCCGGATCCTCGCGGAACGCCACCATGCTTTCGGTCATGCGGCGCATCGGCCGCACCATCAGCCATTGCAGGCTGAGATAGACGAGCGTCGCGGTGATGAGGGAGATGACGATCGACAGCCCCATGATGCGGTAGGAGTAGTCGATCAGCGCCACGCGCATCGGCCATTCGTCGATGACGACCTCGACGATCGCCGCCGGGTTCTTCGGCGACGGGCCGGTGACCCGCAGCAGGCGGTTCTCCCGCTGCGCCAGCGTCACGAAGGCCTCGGCGATGAGCGGGAAGAACCCCGCGTCGCGCAGATCGAAGGCGGCGTCGACGGGCGGAATCGGATTGTGCGGCCGCAACGTCGGCCCAGTGCCGTCAGGACCCCGCAGGGCGATGGCGTAGGCGCCGGAGTGGTGCATCAGCTCGGACTCGAGCGCCTCGCTCACCATATGGTCGGGGGTCGCCTCGAGCGCGAGTATCGCCAGATGCCCGGCGGCCAGCCGCTCCTGCAGGTAGGTCAGACGGAAGCGTCCGGCCGAAGGCGCATAGATCAACACCTCGCTCAGCATGACGAAGAAGATCGTCAGCACGAGGAGCTTCGCCGACAGGCTCCGCGCCAGCGGCGGCAGGTGCGGTCTGTAGCCCGCCATA
>CAZKCM010000067.1:0-23662 GCA_964551315.1 uncultured Rhodospirillaceae bacterium
AACAGCGACGCCTTGAAGGTCGCATGGTTCATGATGTGGAAGATCGCCGCCACCGTGGCGAACGGGCTATCGAGGCCCAGCAGCAGCGTGATCAGCCCGAGATGGCTGATCGTCGAGTAGGCGAGCAGGCCCTTCAGGTCCTGCTGAAAGATCGCCACATAGGCGCCCAGCACGAACGTGCTCAGGCCGACGGTTCCCACGATCCAGAACCAGGCGTCGGTGCCCGCCATCACCGGCCACAGGCGCGCCAGCAGGAACACGCCCGCCTTGACCATGGTGGCCGAGTGCAGATAGGCCGAGACCGGCGTGGGGGCGGCCATGGCCTGCGGCAACCAGAAGTGGAACGGGAACTGTGCGCTCTTGGTCAGCGCGCCGAGCAGCACGAGGATCAGAGCGGGCATATAGAGCGGATGCGACCGGATCAGGTTGCCCGAAGCCAGGACGCGATCCAGGTCGTAGCTGCCGACGATATGCCCCAGCACCAGCACGCCCGCGAGGAGGCAAAGGCCGCCGGCTGTGGTTATCGTCAGAGAGATGCGGGCGCCGTCCCGCGCGCTTGCATTGTGGTGCCAGTAGCCGATCAGCAGGAACGAGAACAGGCTGGTCAGCTCCCAGAAGAACACCAGGAGGATGAGGTTGCCCGCCAGCACCACGCCCAGCATGGCGCCCATGAAGGCAAGCAAGAAGAAATAGAAGCGCGGCACCGGGTCGGCCGGCGACATGTAGTACCGCGCATAAAGGACGACGAGCAGGCCGATGCCCGTGACCAGGGCGGCGAACATCCAGGCGAATCCGTCCAGCCGCAAGGTGAGGTTCAGGCCAAGGGCCGGCAACCATTCGACCTCGGCCCGGACGATGCCGCCGTCGGCGACGAGGGTGTAGAAGTTCGCCACGATGACCAGCCCGGCGAGGGCAACCGCGCCGGCCAGCCACGCCGCAGCATTGCGCGCGTTGGTGGGAAGGAACGCTGCGGCAACGCTGCCGACGAACGGAAGCGCGACGATGGCGAGCAAAAGTATACCGTTCCACATAATCCGTGGCGGAACCTTTCGTCGTGACGGGAGGGCCGGGAGATTGCCTTACCGAGCCTCAATATTGCTGATTGATGCCGCAGGACGCAAGAGCGACGGGACAGAAATCTGTGCCGGAACAATGACGTGCGGAATGCGGGCTACGGAACGAGAGGCAGGATCATTCGACCATGCCGGTCGGCCTGTCCTCGATGGAGGTCTCGACCCCGGGCCATCGGATCGTGTCCGGCGCTCGCGCAGGCGCCATCGACCGGATGACCGGCGCCGTCTCGTGAACGCCCCGCCGCACCCGTTTCCCAATTCTTAACAGAGGGGCGTCACGATCCCGTCGCGGCCGGTCGATCTCCGGGGCGGAGCGGGCCGGCCGGCGGTCTTTTGATACCCAAAGCATTTCATATCTTGTAGTCTATGCTTTCCTGTAATCGGTAAGACGCGAGAGCCGCCCACGTGCGGAACCAATCCTGCAGCAACCCAAGATCTTCGGTTCCTAGCATGGCACGCCGGTCTTCGCGGCCCGTTCGGCCTGCGCCTCGTCCGTTCTCGGGGGGAGCGCCGCGCCGCGGACCCTCCGGCCGCGGCGGACCGGCCGCATGAGCATCCTTCGGCAACTCGTCCTGATCCTGGTTCTCGCCGGCCTCGGGGCGGGTGCCTGGTATCTGACGGCGCAAAGCGCCGGCACCCGGACGACGGGCGGCACCGAGGCCGCGGCGGACGCGGCCGTCCTGGTCGAGGTCGCGGCGGCCCGTCTCGACGTCGTCGAGCAGCATGTCGAGGCGGTCGGAACGCTGCGGGCAAGGCAGGCGATCCAGGTCAAGCCCAACGCCGCCGGCCGCGTTACCTCCATCCGGTTTGAAGCCGGCCAATGGGTGGAGAAGGGCGAGATTCTCCTCACGCTGGACAGCGAGATCGAGGAGGCAAGCGTCGCCGAGGCCAGCGCGATGCTGGAGGACGCGAAGGCGCAGTATGAGCGGGCCCGGCAGCTTCTCGCCAACAACACCGTTGCCCAGGCCCGGGTCGACGAGCTCCGGGCGGCCTATGCCGCGGCGCAGGCCCGGCTCGCGGCCGCCGACCGCCGGTTGCGCGACCGGGCGATCCGGGCCCCGTTTGCCGGCGTGGTCGGGCTGCGGGAGGTCGATCTCGGCGCGCGGATCGACGAGAGCACGGTGGTGACGACGCTGGACGATCTTTCGGCGGTCGAGCTCGAGTTCTCGGTGCCGGAGGTCTTCTTCGGGCGCGTGCGCCGCGGGCAGGCGGTGACGGCCACCACGGCGGCATTCCCCGACCGCACCTTTGCCGGCACGATCACTGGGATCGATGCGCGCATCGATCCCGTCACCCGCTCGTTCCGCGTCCGGGCGGAACTGCCCAACCCGGACATGACCCTGGCCGCGGGTCTCTTCATGGTGGTGCAGGCGACGCTGGGGGCGCGGTTCGACGCGGTGCTCATCCCGGAACAGGCGGTGATGACCGAGGGGCGCTCTACCTACGTGTTCCGGGTGCGCGACAGCACGGCCGAACGGGTCGACGTGCAGCTTGGCCAGCGCCGGGTGGGCGAGGTCGAGGTGCTCAAGGGCCTGCAGGCCGGCGACCTCGTCGTCACGGCCGGGCTGCAGCGGGTGCGCGACGGCGTTCCGGTGCGCCCGCGCGGGTCCGACGCGGCGCCGACCAGCTGAACCGCGCGCCGGCCTGGGAGCAGTCAGCGGTGGTTCTCTCGGACATCAGCATCAAGCGTCCGGTTTTCGCCACCGTGCTCAGTGCGCTGATCCTGGTGATGGGGGTGGCGGCCCTGCTGCGCCTGCCGGTGCGGGAGCTTCCGGACGTCGATTCCCCATTCGTCAGCGTCACCACGCGCTACGAGGGTGCCGCGCCGGAGATCATCGACACCGAGATCGTCGAGGTGATCGAGGCGGCCGTGAGCGGCGTGGAGGGCATCCGCAGCATCCAGTCGAGAAGCCGGCTGGGCTCCGGCCGGACGGTCATCCAGTTCGAGCCCTCGCGCGACATCAACGCGGCGGCGGCCGATGTGCGCGACGCGGTCGGACGGGTCATGGGGGAACTGCCGGAGGACGCCGACGACCCGCGGGTGGTCAAGGCCGACAGCGACGCCGAGCCGGTCATACGCATCTCCGTTACCAGCGACCGGATGACCCCTGCCGAGATCTCGGATTACGTCGATCGCTTCATCGTCGACCGCCTGTCCACGCTGGACGGCGTCGCCCAGGTCGACATCTTCGGGGAGCGGCGCTACGCCATCCGCATCTGGTTGGATCGGCAGGCGCTTGCGGCCCGGAACCTCGCCGTCGAGGACGTAGAGGCGGCGCTGCGCCGCAACAACGTCGAGCTTCCGGCGGGTGAGCTGGAATCGGCGGCCCGGCTCTTCACCGTCCGCACCGACACCCGGCTGCGCCGCGTCGAGGAGTTCGAGAACATCGTCATTGACTATGTCGGCGGCTACCCGATCCGGCTGGCCGAGGTGGCCCGCGTCGAGCTCGGCGTCGAGGACGACGATTCGATCGTCCGCTCGGACGGCCACGCCGCGGTGGGCCTCGGCGTGATCCGCCAGTCGCAGGCAAACACGATCGCCGTTTCCGAGCGCGTCCGCGCGCAGCTCGATGCCATCCGCCCGACGCTGCCCGAGGGCATGACCGTCGTCGTCAGCTCGGACGACGCGATCTTCATCAACCAGTCGATTCGCGAGGTGTTGGAGGCGCTCGGCATCTCCGTCGTCCTCGTCGTGCTGGTGATCTTCTTCTTCCTTCATTCGACGAGGGCCACCCTGGTGCCGGGCGTCACGATACCGGTGGCGGTCGTCGGCTCCTTCGTCTTCCTCTACGCGTTCGGATTCTCCATCAACGTCCTCACGCTGCTTGCGCTGCTGCTGGCGATCGGGCTGGTCGTGGACGACGCGATCGTCGTCATCGAGAACGTCCAGCGCCGCATCGAATCCGGCGAGAAACCGCTGGTCGCCGCCTTCCTGGGGACACGGCAGGTGACCTTCGCGGTCATCGCGACGTCCCTCACGCTCATCGCGGTGTTCGTGCCGATCTCTTTCCTCCAGGGCAATGTCGGCCGGCTGTTTACGGAATTCGGCATCGTCATGGCCGCTGCGGTGGCGATCTCCACCTTCGTGGCCCTGTCGCTCTGCTCGATGCTCTGCTCCAAGCTGCTCAAGGATTCGCCCCGGCCGGGCGCGGTCGGCCGGGCTCTGGATGCCGGCTTCCGGATGCTCAGCAACGGCTACCGCGCTCTCCTCGCGCAGGCCCTGCGTATGCCGCTGGTGATCCTGTTTCTCGCCGCCGTCCTGTCCGCCGGCTCGGCCTGGCTGTACGTGACGCTGCCCAAGGAGCTGACGCCGACCGAGGATCGCGGCGTTTTCTTCATCCCGATCACCGCCCCGCAGGGCTCCAACGTCGCCTACACCGATGCCCAGACGCGGGAGATCGAGGCGGCGCTCGAGCCGCTGCGCGACCGCGGCGAGGCCTGGCGCATCGTCGCCGTCGTCGGACGCTACGATCAGCCGCACGAGGCCATCGTCGTCGTCGGCTTGACCGACTGGGCCGATCGCGAGCGCAGCCAGCAGGAAATCATCCAATCGATCATCCCGCAGATCACGGCGGTTCCGGGCGTCCGCGCCTTCCCGGCCAGCCCGGCCGGCCTCGGGCAGCGGGGCAGCAGCCAGCCCCTGCGAATCGTCATCGGCGGGCCGAACTACGAGAGCGTCAAGCGCTGGACGGACGCCATCCTGCGTCGCGCCCGGGAGAACCCGGGGCTTCAGAACATCGACACCGACTTCGAGGCGACGCAGCCGCAGTTCAACGTGCTGATCGACCGCCGCAAGGCCAACGACCTCGGCGTCGAGGTCGAGCAGATCGGGCGCACGCTGCAGACGATGCTGGCCTCGCGCGAGGTCACCACGTTCATCGATCGCGGGCGCGAGTATCCGGTCATCCTGCAGGCCCGCGAGGACGACCGGCGGACGCCGACGGATCTCGCCAACATCTTCATACGCTCCGGGGCCGGGCAGCTCGTGCCGCTCACGGCCCTGGTGACGCTGGAAGAGGTCGCCTCGGCGCCAGAGCTGCGGCGCTTCGACCGCCTGCCCTCGATCACGATCTCCGCCGCCTTGAGCGAGGGGTACGACCTGGGATCGGCCATCGATTTCATGCGGGAGATCGCGGCGGAGGAGCTGCCGGCCGAAGCCCGGCTCGGCTACGCGGGGATGACCCGGGAATATCTGGAGACGTCGGGCGGGATGCTGATCACCTTCGCCCTGGCGATCCTGATCGTCTTCCTCGTGCTGGCGGCCCAGTTCGAAAGCTTCGTGCACCCGTTCATCATCATGCTCGGCGTGCCGCTGGCGGTGTCCGGTGCGCTCGCTTCGTTGTGGCTCACCGGCAACTCGCTCAACGTCTACAGCCAGATCGGCGTGGTCCTGCTGGTGGGGTTGATGGCGAAGAACGGAATCCTGGTCGTCGAATTCGCGAACCAGCTGCGCGGCGAGGGCAGGTCCGTGCGGGAGGCGATCCTCGAAGCCTCCGCCATCCGCTTCCGCCCCATCCTGATGACCGTCATCTCGACGATCCTGGGCGCCGTCCCCCTGGTCCTCGCGAGCGGCGCCGGGGCGGAAAGCCGCATGGCCATCGGCGTCGTCATCATCGGCGGCCTCGGCGTCGCCTCGATCCTGACCCTGTTTGTGACGCCGGTTCTCTACGACCTTCTCGCCCGGTTCGCGCGGCCGGCCAACGCGGTGGAACGCGAGCTCGCGGCCTCGCTGGCGGAGCACCGCCGCCAGCCCGCGGAGTAGGACGCCAGGACGGCTCCTGGGGTGGATCGGAGAGGCCTCTGCATCATCATGCCCGGACTTGATCCGGGCATCCAAACATCGGCTCCGCCGGTTCCTGGATTGCCGGGTCAAGCCCGGCGACGACACAAGTCAAGGAAACTCGTCAAGGCGGCCGAAAACCGACACTCCTAATCGACACTCTCAGCCGAGCAGCAGGCTGTCGTCGGCGAGGGTCTGGCCGCGCAGGCGGGCGAATTCCGCGAGAAGGTCGGGCACGTCGAGGCCGAGCCGCGCCTCCCCGGCGACGTCGAGCACGACCCGCCCCTCGTGAAGCATCACCGTCCGCTCCCCGAAATCGAGCGCCTGGCGCATCGAATGGGTGACCATCAACGTGGTCAAGCGATGCTCCGCGACGATCTTGTTGGTGAGCTCCAGCACGAAATCGGCCGTCTTCGGGTCGAGCGCCGCCGTGTGCTCGTCGAGCAGCAGCACCTTCATCGGCTGGAGCGTCGCCATCAGCAGGCTCACCGCCTGCCGCTGCCCGCCCGAGAGGAGCCCCAGCCGGTCGCCGAGCCGGTTTTCGAGTCCGAGCCCGAGCTCCCGGAGCCGGGCCCGGAACCGTTCGCGGGCGGCCTGGTCGATCGCCCGCCGCAGGCCGCGGCGCCGGCCGCGCGAGGCCGCGAGCGACAGGTTCTCCTCGATCGTCAGCGCCTCGCAGGTGCCGACCATCGGGTCCTGGAAGACGCGCGCGACAAGGCCGCTGCGCCGCGGCGCCGGCCAGCGGGTGACGTCGGTCCCGTCGATGACGATGCGGCCCGCCTGCGTCGCCACGTCGCCGGCGATGGCGTTGAGCAGCGTCGATTTGCCGGCGCCGTTGGAGCCGATGATCGTGACGAACTGGCCCGTCGGCACCTCGAGATCCAGCGATCGGAGCGCCGGCGTCTCCATCGGCGTGCCGCGATGGAAGGTGACGCTAAGGCCCTGCACCCGGATCATCGCGCGTTGCCCCGTCGGCCGGCCAGGAGGGACTTGAACGGGTTGCGGGCGCCCGGCAGCACCAGCGCCACGGTCACCAGGATCGCCGTAACGAGGTTGAGGTCGGAGGCCTGGAGGCCGAGGATGTCGGCGTTGAGGGCGAAGGCGACCGCAAGCCGATAGATGATCGAGCCCGCAACGCAGGCAAAGCACCAGCCCAGCACGGTGCGCGTGCCGAAGATCGCCTCGCCGACGATCACCGCGGCCAGGCCGACGACGATCGTGCCCGTCCCCAGCGTCACGTCGGCGAACCCGTTCATCTGCGCGAACAGCGCGCCGGCCAGGGCGACCAGGCCGTTGCTGATCGCCATGCCGACATAGGTCATCTGGCCGGTCTCGACCCCTTGCGCGCGCGCCATCCGGGGGTTGGCGCCCGTCGCCCGCATGGCCAGCCCGTAGTCGGAGGCGAGAAAGCGGGCGATCAGCAGCACCGCGGCAAGCGCCGCCATCGCCGCCACCAGCGGCTTCAGATAGAGGAAGGCGATGCCAAGGTCCTCGAACGCCGACAGCACGGTCGGCTCGGTGATGATCGCGACGTTCGGCCGGCCCATGATGCGCAGGTTGATCGAGTAGAGCGCGATCATGGTGAGGATGCTCGCCAGCAGATGCAGGATGCGGAAGCGGATGTTGAGGAAGGCGGTGACGAGCCCGGCCAGGCAGCCGGTGGCCACGGCGACGGCGGTGGCGAGGAACGGGTCCGTGCCGCCGACGATCAGCGTCGCCGCCACCGCCGCACCGAGCGGAAAGCTGCCGTCTACCGTCAGGTCCGGGAAGTTCAGGACCCGGAACGACAGGAACACGCCAAGCCCGACGAGACCGAACACCAGCCCGATCTCGATCGCGCCCATGAAGGCGACGAGGTTCATGGCCGGGGGATGCCCCTCCCCCTGACCCGTCCCGCGGGGGGAGGGGATGAATGATCCATTCGCGAACGCATGGCGAGAGAAGCCCGCGGGCGGGCCTACTCGATGACCTCCTTGGCGCGGGCGATGATGCTTTCGGGGATGGTGACGCCCATATCCTCGGCCGCGCCCGGGTTGACGTAAAGCTCGGTCTTCTGGATGCCCTCGACGGCGATGTCGCCCGGGTTTTCGCCCTTCAGCACGCGGAGCACGATCCGCCCGGTCTGCCGGCCGACGTCGTAATAGTTGAAGCCGACGGCGGCTATCGCACCGCGCGGCACCGAATCCGTATCGCCGGCATAGACCGGGATGTCGTTGTCCTTGCCGACCCGGATGACCGCCTCCAGGGCCGAGACGATCGTGTTGTCGGTCGGCACGTAGATCACATCGACGTTGCCGACCAGCCGCTGCGCCGCCCCCAGAACGTCGGCCGACCGCGTGGCCGCCGCCTCGACGATCTCCAGCCCCATCGCGCCGCCTTCCGACTTCAGCAGCTCGAGCAGGGTCACCGAGTTCGCCTCGCCCGGGTTGTAGGGCACGCCGATCCGCTTCGCCTCCGGCGTGATCTCCAGGATCAGCTCCAGATGCTGGCGGATGGGCGACAGGTCGGTCACGCCGGTGACGTTGCCGCCGGGGCGCGCCGGATCGGCGACCAGCTTGGCGCCGACCGGGTCGGTCACGGCGGTGAAGACGACCGGGATGTCCCGGGTCGCGGCCGCCACGGCCTGGGCCGACGGCGTCGAGATGGGGACGATCACGTCCGGGCTTTCGCCGACGAATTTGCGGGCGATCTGGGCGGCGGTGGTGGGGTTGCCCTGCGCGCTCTCATACTCGAAGCGCAGGTTCTCTCCGACCTTGTAGCCGTTCGCCTCGAGCTCGTCGCGGACGCCGTCCCGTGCGGCGTCGAGCGCCGGATGCTCGACGATTGCGGTCACTGCGACGAACGCTTCCTCCTGGGCCGCGGCGGGGCCGCCGGCCATAAGCGCGCCGGCGGCGACGGCCAGCAACGCCCTCGAAACCTTGCTCATACGAACCTCCCCGGCGTCCGAGCCGGCCGTTGTTGTGTGCTTTCGGTGACACCATGCCGAGGCGCCTCCCCGCCGTCAAGCGAAGGCGCCGTCGGCCGAGGTGGCGGCTGACCGCTGCGTCCGCGGTCGCCGGGGCCTCGGCCATAAGGGCGCGGCCGCCGCGCGGGATGAAACGGAAATCGCGGCCGCCGCCCGGCGGAATCGCGCCCTTGTCCTGCGTCGGCCTTGGGGCCCGTCGGGCGAGGGCCGCCCAAGGCCCGGGCGGGCCGGACGGCCTCGGCGCTTGCCCCGGCGGGGGAGGGGGCACATATTGCGGGCATGGACGAATTTCTGGTGAAACCCGACCCCGAGGATCCGCGCCTCACCCGGCACGTCACCGGCATCGACCACGAAGGCAGGCGGATCGAGACCGCCGTGGTGGTGGAGCGTCCGCTGACCCTCTACCTCAACGGGCAGGAGATCGTCACGATGATGACGATCGGCGATTTCCCGGACTACCTCGCCGTCGGCTATCTGCTGAACCAGAACATGCTGCGCGCCGACGACAAGGTGACGGGCATCGACTACGACGACGAGCTCGACGTCGTCGTCGTCCGCACGGAGCGCAACACCGATTTCGAGGAGAAGCTGAAGAAGAAAACGCTGACCTCGGGCTGCGCGCAGGGCACCGTGTTCGGCGACCTGATGGAGAAGTTCGACGAGGTCGTCCTCGATCCCGACGCCGTTCTGAAGACCTCCTGGCTCTACGCGCTCACCAGGAAGATCAACACCACGCCCAGCCTCTATCTCGCCGCCGGCGCCATCCACGGCTGCGTGCTGTGCGAGGAGGACCGGCCGCTGATCTATATGGAGGACGTCGGCCGGCACAACGCCATCGACAAGATCGCCGGCTACATGCACCTCAACGGCATCGGGCCGGAGGGGAAGATCTTCTACACGACGGGACGGCTGACCAGCGAGATGGTGATCAAGACCGTGCAGATGCGCATTCCGATCCTGATCTCGCGCTCGGGCTTCACCGCCTGGGGCGTGGAGCTCGCCCGCCGCGCCAACCTGACGCTGATCGGCCGCGCCAGGGGGAAGCGCTTCGTCGCGCTGTCGGGCGAGCAGCGCATCCGCTTCGACGTCGATCCCTCGGCGGTCGGCGAAGAGAGCCCGCGCCATCAGCGCAAATCGAGCCTCGCGGACGATGCCGCCTGACTCCGCGCCGCCACCCGTCGTCGGGCTGCTTCTGGCCGGCGGCCAGGCGCGCCGCATGGGCGGCGGCGACAAATGCCTGCGGCCCCTGGGTGGGCGACCGATCCTCGCCCATGTCATCGAGCGCCTGCGCCCGCAGGTCCGGGCGTTGGTGCTCAACGCGAACGGCGATCCCGCGCGCTTTTGCGCCTTCGGCCTGCCGGTGGTGGCCGACAGCGTGGCCGGCTACGCCGGGCCGCTGGCGGGGGTGCTCGCCGGCCTCGATTGGGCGGCGGCCCACGCGCCGGATTGCCGCTTCGTCGCCAGCGTCCCGACCGACGCGCCGTTCCTGCCGGCCGACCTCGTCGCGCGGCTGCTGGCCGGGCTCGCGGCCGAATCCGCGGACATGGCCTGCGCCGCCAGCGGCGGGCGGCACCATCCGGTGGTCGGCCTGTGGCCGGTGGCCCTGCGCGAGGACCTGCGCCGCGCCCTGACCGTCGAGGAGGTCCGCAAGGTCGATGTCTGGACGGGCCGCTACCGGCTGGCGGTCGTCGAGTTTCCGGCCGAGCCCGTCGATCCGTTCTTCAACACCAACCGGCCGGAAGACCTGGAAGAGGCAGAACGGCTGCTCGGCGGCTGAGGCGGCGTTGGGCCATGCGGACGCGCATGGATCCGCCATCGCCGCCGACGTCCGGTCCGGCTACGCCCCGCCCTTGACCGCGCAGGTCATCATGTAGATCCGCCGGCGGCTGCGGAACGCTTCGAACTTTCGGCTGCCCTCGACCGCGGCGTAGTTGCAAAGCTCTTTGCCGAACAGCAGCCAGTAGGGCAATGGGACGCGCTTGCGAATCAACTGCACGCGCCGGTCGCTGTCCAGCCGGCAGGCTTCGACGATGTGATTCGTGATGTCTCGAAACTCCCCGACCAGGCCCGCGTCACGCATCATTTGCATGGTGGGCCTCGCGTCCCGGGCGCGGCGGCCGTCGCAGTAGAGGAAGACTCCGCCCGGGCGCAGGACGCGATGAACTTCGCGGAAGAAGGCCGCGTAGTCGCCGTAATCGTTCGACGCTTCGACGTTCAGGACCGCGTCGAAGGGCTGATCGGGAAAAGGGAGGGCCAGGGCCGAACCGTGGACGAAGGTGAGGTTCTCGATCTGCCCATAGTTCCGCCGGCAGGCCTCCAGGGCGTTTCGCGAGAGGTCCAGGCCGGTGGCCTTGATCGATCCCGGCCAGTGCCGGACCAGATGGGCCAACCCGCCGCCGCGTCCGCAACTCACTTCCAGAAGATCCATATGCGTCCGCAGCCGGCCGCTCGCCCGGAGCATCTTCAGGAGTTCCATATACATCTGCAGCTGATGCCGTTCGGGGGCGTCGCCCTCGGCCGGCGCGAAGCCGTAGTTGTTGGTCGTGACCTCGCCTCAGTTCAGCCCGTAAAGCAGCTCCCAAAGCCGGCTGCGTCCCTGGCCGCGCGACCGCTTCCGCGCCTTCAGCCACGACCTTGCAAGACGAACGGACACCGCCGCGGCAGCCGCGGCGAGGACAACCGCAGCGACGACGTACAGGCCGATCATGAGATTCTGAACTCTCCTTGAGCACGCGATCCGACTAGGTCGGTTCGAAGCAACCGATACGCCGCAAGGGTTAACGCCTTCAAAAGAACGGAGAATTTGGCGGCGGCAGGGGGGACCGCCGAAAGTGCCGGCGTCGTGACCAGGGGCATCGTCGAAGACATCGTGAACCGTGGCGCGGTTGGCGCCCGGCGCCCTCCGAAAGCGGCCCGCCGAGGCGGCGAACCTCGCCCGGGAGGCCGCGTCGATTACCTGTCCGTGGTATCGCCGGGAGCCTCGGAGCCGCTGCCGGCCGCCTGGCCTCGCCCGGGTCGGCGGACGGCTCTCACCGTCCCGCTGTTGCCGCCGCCGCAGAAGAATCGATCGCCGCCATCGGACTCGAGCCCCGACACGCCCACCCCGGGCGGCATCTCGAGACGCTCCAGGACCTCTCCCGTTCGCGGATCGAGCCGCCGCAAATCGCTCTCGCCGCCCTCCCAGGTGCCGTGCCAGAGCTCTCCCTCGACCCAGGTGACCCCGGTGACGAAGCGGTTGGACTCGATCGTGCGAAGAATCGCCCCCGTTTGAGGATCGACCTGATGGATCCTCCGGTCTCGATACTGCCCCACCCAGAGCGTCCCCTCGGCCCAGGCGAGGCCCGAGGCACCGTCGTCGGGCGCCGGGATCGTGGCGAGCACGCGGCCGGTCTTCGGATCGATCTTCTGGATGCGGTCCCCGGCGATCTGAAACAGGTACCGGCCGTCGAAGGCGGTTCCCGCATGCGCGGCGACGTCGATCGAGCGCCGCATCGTCCCGCTCGCCGGATCGAGGGCGTTCAGCTTGTCTCCGGACGCGAGCCAGACCTGCTGACCGTCGAAGGTGACCCCATGCACCTGGTCGATGCCCGAAAAAGGTCCATATTCGCGAAGGATTTCGGCTGATCGGTTCATGCGTCGATCCTAGTCGCCCGGCAGCGCGACGGGGAGTAACAAGATTGTCGGGAATCCCGGCACGGGCGGGGTCATCCAGCGCTGCGCCCGGCCGCGGCCGAACGACTGCACCTTGCCGGCCGCCGCAAGCGAGTCGAGCGCCCGCTGCACCGTGCGCTGGCTGGCGCCGAGCGCGAGCGCCAGGGCCGAGCTCGACCACGATTCGCCGTCGGCGAGGAGGGCGAGCACCGCCGCGTGCTTCTCTTCGACGGGCGGCGCCAGCACGACGACCTCGTCCGCCCGGCGCGGCGCCAGCGCAAACCCGCGCTTCGTCGCACCCACCCCGGCCAGAGTCCGAAGCGCCGTGCGAAGCCGCCCGACCTCGACCCGCAGCCGCGCGCGATGCGAGTCGTCGGCGTGCTTCGCGCGGAAGACCCGCGCGAGGAGCGTGCCTCGCGGCACGTCCCCGGGCCACGCTTCGCCCAGTGCGCGTGCGAGCGCGAACAGCACCGGACGCCTTGCGAGGGAGACGACTCCGCCCGCATCGCGCACGGCATGACGGCACGCGTCCACGACGAGCGTCCTCGACGCCAGCAAGGCTTCGACCTCTTCGAGCCGGAGGAGCCGCTCCTCGCCGCGCGCAATCAGGCGCGCGGCGGGCGCGTTCAGGACGAGCGATGCGCGTTCGACCTCGGCCGTCAGCGCCGGAATGCCGGCCTGGCGGGCGGCGCGCCCGGCCCGGGCGAGCGCGGCGCGCGCCGTCCCCGTCCGGAGGCGTCGCATCGCGATCCCCGCAACGACGAGCTCACGGGCGGCCTTCAACGCCGGCGGGAAGGGCGCGGGGTTGAGCCCGGCGAGCCTGCGTTCGGCCTCGTCGAGGCGCCCGATCAGGAGGAGACGCCGGACTTCGAGGAGCCGCGCATGCGCGGCGTTCGGCCGGTCGCCGTGCGCTTCGAGCGTCGCCCGCGCCGCATCGAGCGCCTTGGCGGGCCAGCCCAGGTCGCGCGAGACGAGCGCGATCTCGGCCTCGGCGACGGCGCACCGCGCGCGGGCCAGGGCCTCTTTCGGACCGAAGGCGCGCGCCGCATCTCGCAGGAGAGCCTTCGCTCGAACGAGATCGCCGAGCTGCGCCATCGCGATGCCTCGAAGCGCGAGCGCCGGCGCGTCGTCGCGCAAGGCGACCCGGTTCAGCGCGTCGAGGGGATCCCCCGCCGCGAGCGCTCGCGCCGCGCCCGTGATCACCGGGTCCATCGAAATCCCGCCACACTTGTAACTCCCACCCTTCGATGCCCGGTCCCATTCTATCTCACGACCACCAAGGACATGGACCGGCAAGAGAGAGAAGGGCGATGACGAAGCATAGGACCGGAACACGTGAAGAGTGGCTCGCGGCGCGGCTCGAGCTGCTCGAGGCGGAGAAGGAGCACACGCGGCGCGGCGACGAGTTGGCGCGGCGGCGGCAGGAACTGCCCTGGGTCCGGATCGACAAGGCGTATCGGTTCGAAACCGACGAGGGGAGCGCCTCGCTGGCGGACCTGTTCAAGGGGCGCTCGCAGCTCCTCGTCTATCACTTCATGTTCGGCCCCGACTACACCGCCGGCTGCCCGTCCTGCTCGGCGATTGCGGACGGCTTCGACGGGTTCGCGATTCACTTGGCCAACCATGACGTGATGCTCTGGGCGGTGTCGCGGGCGCCGCTCGCGAAGCTGCGGGCGTACAAGCAACGGATGGGCTGGACCTTTCCCTGGGCGTCCGCGCTCGACAGCGACTTCAACTTCGACTTCAACGTTTCGATCACCGAGGAGCAGCAGCGCGAAGGGGGCGTCGAATACAACTACCGGCGCGAGCCGGTGCTTGAGTGGCGCGCCGATCAGGAGGGCGGCGGCAAGGCGGCGGAGGACCAGGTCGCGGCCATGTGCGGAACCGACGCGCCCACATTCCATCGCGACAGGCCGGGCATGAGCGCCTTCGCGCTCGAGGACGGCGCCGTCTATCACACCTATTCGACCTATGCGCGCGGACTGGACGGGCTTTGGGGTATGTACCAGTGGCTCGACCGCGCCCCCAAGGGGCGCAACGAATCCGGCGTCTGGTGGCGCCGCCGCGACGAGTACGACGGCCGCTGATCTATGTGGAGACATGGAGGACGGTGGCCAGCTACGCCGGGCCGCTGGCGGGGGGCGCCGGCCTCGGACTGGGCGGCGGCCCACGCGCCGGATTGCCGCTTCGTCGCCAGCGTCCCGACCGGCGCGCCGTTCCTGCCGGCCGACCTCGTCGCGTGGCTGCCGGCCGGGCTCGCGGCCGACTGCAGGAATTACCGAACCGATATACGGATTTCCTTGATGTTGTCTTTTATATAAAGAAGCAGAGAATACAGAAAAATTAAAATCGACCCCGATTCCATTGTTTCCTCTACCGTAACCAGAACTGTAAAAAACAGATCCTTTCCATCGCTGCCGTCGAGGACGCGCATCACTTCCAAAATCTCCATTCCCAAAGCGCCCCCGACGTATAGCGCCCCCGAAAGACAGAACAAGATTCGATATTTTGTCGTGATGGAGAGAAGAAGTCTTACGAGGATCACGCCGAGAATACCGGCGAGAAACGCATAGGGAATCGCCCACGCGCTCGGGAGAGTGTGGGGCAGGAGCCGGTTCGTCACATGCCCGATTTTCTCATGGATCATCGCCGCTTCGTCAATTGACAGAAACAGGAAGACGAAGCAGAGGATGAGCCAATATCTATAAGACGGATCCAGGCGCCTCTTTTTTGCGATCGTGATCGCAACCAAAAGTACAGAACATGCAAAAAGTGTTATGCTTGAAAACCACGTCGGTATATTATGCTCTTCGTACATGTAGAACAGTGGAACAAAACCAAGAGCGTAATCGAATCCATATGCGAGTCTAATAAACTGACCAGCAGAGTGCATTGTTAAAATTACTAGGAGCGCAAAAGAGAATTTCAAAGATATATTGGTTGCGTTTAACTTTATGAGAGTCGGGCTGACGGGGTTGATCGTGGCGTTCGAGGTCGATTTTTGCCCATCGTTGAGCTTTTCTCTGGGGAGGTTCATCGGTAGACCTCATGATCGCTTGGTCATGCCCCGCCCCAACTCGTCATAAAATCATAAAATAGGTCACATCTGCTCGTACGGTATGGTTAGGGCCTGCTGCGGTTGGCTACGGGCGGTTGACGCGGCGCGGCAACAGGCTGTTCGTGACAACACCGACCATGGCCTCGGCGGCTGCGCGCCAAGGCTCTCCGGATTCGATCACGCCGTCTCAGCCGGGACGGCCGCACGCAGGCGAGGGGAAAATCCGCCGCCGCAGCGCGCCCGCCCCCGTGCGGTCAGAGCCGATGGGCGGCGAGCCAGTCGACCACGTCCTCGGCGTGCCGGTCGGGCGGGAAGACCGGGTAGAAGACCCGTTCGATCCGGCCGTCGCGGATCACCAGCGTCAGCCGCTTGATCAGCACCATGCCGTCTATTTCGAAGGTCGGCAGGCGCAGGGCGCCGGCGACGCGGAGCTCGCGGTCGCTCAGGACCTCGAAGGGCAGGTGCAGGCGTTCGACCATCTCCTTCTGATAATCGGTCGCCTGCGTGCTCAGCCCGAACACCGCCGCGCCAAGCTCCGCGAGCTCCCGGTGATGGTCGCGGAAGGAACAGGCCTCCGGCGTGCAGCCGCGGGCACCGGGAATCATCTCCCAACCCTCCGGCAGTGGCCGGCCCGGCCGACCCGTCATCGGATAGGCATAGACCACCGTCCGCGGCGCGTGGGGATGGGCGAGGTCCACGTCCCGGCCGGCCGTCGACGGCAGGGCGATCGACGGGACGGCCATGCCCGGGAGATGGTCGCAGGCCCCGTCGTCTTCGGGGCGCGGCAGGTCCGTCGGCAGGACGTCCAGGGTCATTCAAGCCTCCTCGTCCGGGTCGGCGGACTGCAGCGTGACGACCGCCGCGTTGATCAGCACCTTGCCCGCGTTCTCGAAGTTGACGGTGATGCGGTGGCCGATGACCGACTGGACCTGGCCGAGGCCCCAGTCCGGCCGGTCGGGGTGGCGGACGAAGTCGCCGGGGAGCGGTGCGCCGGGGTCGGCCAAGGGACGCCCTCCAAAGCTTAGGTTTCCGATTGACCGGATTATCGGTTAATAGTCGGGTTGGCCCGGAAAGGAAAGGCCCGCGAGCGCATCTTCCGGCGCGCGCAGGCCGGAAGGGGGAAGAGAGCCGCCATGAAGATCGACCTGCGCGTCGCCGAATTGCTGTCCTCGCGATTGTGCCACGAACTCATCAGCCCGATCGGCGCGGTCGGCAACGGGCTGGAGCTGCTCGAGGAGGACGATTCGGGCATGGCCGGCGACGCCCTGGAGCTGTCGATCAAGAGCGCGCGGCGCGCCTCGGCCCTGCTGCAGTTCTATCGGATCGCCTACGGCACGGCCGGGGCCCAGGCTTCGGTGCGGCTTGCCGACGTGCGCGCGCTTGCGGCCGGGATCCTGGAGGGCGGCAAGATCCGGCTCGCATGGCCCGCCGAACTGCCGGAGGAGAGCGCTCCGCCGGGGACCGGCAAGCTCCTCCTGAACATGCTGCTCCTGGCCACCGAGGCGCTGCCGCGCGGCGGGGAGATCGCCGTCGGCCTCGGCCCGGGCGCGGGCGGCGTGGTGGCCACGACGACGGCGGCCGGGCAGGACGCCCGGCTTTCCGACGAGATGCAGGCGGCCCTCGCGCCGGGCTTCTCGGTCGAATCGCTCACGGCGAAGACCGTTCACGGGTATTTTCTGGGCCGGCTGGCCGAGGCCTATGGCGGCCGCCTCGACGTCTCGGCCCCCGCCCCGGAGACCGTGCGCTTCCAGCTCACGCTGCCGGCCGCCGGACGCTGATCCGTCCGCCGGCGCTGCCGGCTCGCAGGGGCGCCCCGTGTGGGCGCCCGATGACCGATCGGACCGAGGCGGCCGGAAAGGGCCATCCCTCCGGCCGACGCCGGCGCAAGCCCGGCATCGCAACGGCAAAGATGGGCCGCGCGGGCGCTCGGAACGGGCGCCGGACGGCGCGCGTGCAGCCGTCCGCCAGAGCCGGCTTTTCACCGCTTCTTAAGGTGTAAATGACAGGCTGACCCTCGCCTTCGCGGGGGATCTCGCGGCCCTTCTCTCGGTTCATTTCTCCGGCGCTTCGGGGGCCGGCGATAGGAAGTCGAATGGACGACCTTTTAAGCGAATTTCTGACGGAGACCGCCGAAAGTCTCGCGGTATTGGACCTCGAGCTCGTCCGGCTCGAGCAGAATCCCGACGATCCCGAACTGCTCGGCAACATCTTCCGCCTGGTGCACACGATCAAGGGGACCTGCGGCTTCCTCGGCCTGCCGCGGCTGGAGGCGGTGGCCCATGCCGGCGAGAATGTGCTCGGCAAGCTGCGCGACGGCGAACTCGCGGTGACGGCCGACGGCGTGACGCTCATCCTGGAGTGCCTCGACCGGATCAGGTCCCTGCTGGCCGCCCTGGAGGAGACGGAAGCCGAGCCGGCCGGCGACGATTCGGACCTGATCGGCCGGCTGAACGCCCTGGCCGAAGGCGGCGCCCCGGCGCCGGTCGCCGCGGCTGCGGCACCTGCGGCCGCGGCGGCGGCAAGCGCGCCGTCTCGGGCGACGGGCTCGCTTTTCGATCGCGTCGGCGGTCTGGCGGCGATCGACGCCATCGTCGAGGTCTTCTACGGCCGGGTGGTGGCCGACGACCGGGTGAAAGGTTTCGTGGCCGACGTCGATCTCGATCTCCTGCAGGCCGGCCAGCGCGCCTTCCTCAGCGCCCTGCTCGGCGGGCCGGAATCGGCGGCCGCCGAGGTCGCCAAGGTCGGCAGCCATCGCGGGTTCGTGACGGCCGGGATGACGGCCGAGCAGGTGGCGGTCATCGACGAGCATCTGCGCGCGGCGCTCGCCGCGCTCGAGGTGCCGGGGGACGCGGCCGAGACGGTGATGGGCCTCATCGCCCGGGCGCGGTCCGCGGCTGCCGAAGAGGCGCCGCTGCCGGTCCCCGAGGGACAGCCGGCTGTGCCCGGCGGCGCGGACGGCGCCGCGACGGCGGCCGAGCCGGAGGGCAGGAAGGAATCCGCCGTCGCCAACCAGACGATCCGCGTCAGCGTCGAGCTGCTCGAGAATCTGATGACCATGGTCAGCGAGCTGGTGCTGACCCGCAACCAGGTGCTGCAAATCCTCCGGACCCAGAAGGACAGCGAGTTCGCGGCGCCGCTGCAGCGGCTCAATCACGTCACCTCCGAGCTTCAGGAGGGCGTGATGAAGACGCGCATGCAGCCGATCGGCAACGCCTGGGCGAAGCTGCCGCGCCTGGTCCGCGACCTGGCCCACGAGCTGGAGAAGAAGATCGATCTGCAGATGTTCGGCGCCGAGACCGAGCTCGACCGCCAGGTCCTCGACATGATCAAGGACCCGCTCACGCACATGGTGCGCAACTCGGCGGATCACGGGCTGGAGACGCCGGCGGAGCGACGCCGGGTCGGCAAGCCGGAGACGGGCAAGATCACGCTCAATGCCTATCACGAGGGCGGCCACATCATCATCGAGATCTCGGACGACGGCCGCGGCCTGCCGATCGAGAAGATCAAGGCCAAGGCGCTGCAGAGCGGCATCGTGAGCGCGGCCGAGCTGGAGGAGTACAGCGTCCAGCAGATCCAGCAGCTCATCTTCAAGCCGGGCTTCTCGACCGCGTCCAAGGTTACCAGCGTTTCCGGGCGCGGCGTCGGGATGGACGTGGTCAAGACGAACATCGAGAAGATCGGCGGCACGATCGAGCTGCGGTCGACCGAGGGGCGCGGCTCCACCTTCGTCATCAAGATCCCGCTGACGCTCGCCATCGTTTCCGCCCTCATCGTCGAATGCGCCGGCGAGCGTTTCGCGATTCCGCAGATCAGCGTCGTCGAGCTGGTCCGGGTCACTGCCAATTCCGAAAACACGATCGAGCGGATCAAGGACACGCCGGTCCTGCGCCTGCGCAACCGCCTGCTCCCGCTCGTCTCTCTGCGCCAGCTGCTGCGTCTGGGCGACGAAACGGACATCGAGGCCGCCGCGCAGGACAGCTTCATCGTCGTCACCCAGGTGGGGACGCAAAGCTTCGGCATGATCGTCGATCGGGTGTTCGACACCGAGGAAATCGTGGTCAAGCCGGTGGCGCCGATCCTGCGCGACATCGCGATCTTCTCCGGCAACACGATCCTCGGGGACGGCAGCGTGATCATGATCCTCGACCCGAACGGCATCGCCATGTCCAGCGGGCAGATGAGCCTGGTGGAGGCGGCGTCCGGGGAGCTGCCGACGCACCGCAGGACCCGGGTCGAGGAGCGGGTGCCGCTCCTGCTGTTCCGCGCCGGCGACGGCGCCCCGAAGGCGGTGCCGCTGGCGCTCGTCGCCCGGCTGGAGGAGTTCGACCTGGCGAAGGTCGAGCGGTCGAACGGCCAGTGCGTCGTGCAGTATCGCGGCCAGCTCATGCCGCTGATCCCGATCAACCCCGACCAGCCGCTGCGCGACAGCGGCCGGCAGCCGATCCTCGTATTCGCGGACCGCAACCGGTCGATGGGGCTCGCCGTCGACGCCATCCTCGATATCGTCGAGGAGCGGCTGACGGTCGAGCTGACGACCGATCAGCCCGGCCGCATCGGCAGCGCGATCGTCGCCGGTCAGGCCACGGACATCATCGACGCCGGCTACTACCTGACGCAGGCCTTCCGCGACTGGTTCGGCGCCCCTGAGGGCAGCGCGGACGAAGGCAACGGCCACCGCGTGCTGCTGGTCGACGACAGTCCGTTCTTCCGCAACCTGCTGGCGCCGCTGCTGACGGTCGCGGGCTACGAGGTGACGACGGCCGAAAGCGCGGACAGGGCGCTGCAGCTCCATGAGGAGGGCGAGGATTTCGACGTCATCATCAGCGATATCGAGATGCCTGGCATGAACGGGTTCGAGTTCGCCCAGACGGTGAAGAAGATGGCGCGATGGCAGCACACGCCGATGGTCGCGCTGTCCTCGCACGCGTCGCAGCGCGACATCGACCGCGGGCGGGCGGTCGGCTTCAACGATTACGTGGCGAAGTTCGATCGGGATGCGTTGCTGCAGACGCTCGCCGAGACCTTGATGGACGTGCGAGGTGCCGCATGACCGCCGGCAGGCCCGAAACCAGGAAGCCGAAGGCCGGGGCGCCGCAGGCGGAGGCCGAGAAGCCGGAGGCCGCCGGCGAGACGGCCGAGTTCGTCTCGATGATGATCGGCGGTCAGCTCTTCGGCGTGCCGGTGCTGAAGGTCCAGGACATCCTCGGCGCCCAGCGGATCACGCGCATTCCTCTGGCGCCGCCCGAGGTCGCCGGGTCGCTGAATCTGCGCGGCCGCATCGTCACCGCGATCGACGTGCGCCTTCGCCTCGGCCTGCCGCCGCGGCCGGAGTCGGAGCCGCCGATGAGCGTGGTCGTCGATCACGGCGGCGAGCTCTACAGCCTGCTGGTCGACTCCGTGGGCGAGGTGCTGAATCTGGAGGCGCGGGACTTCGAGCGCAACCCGCCGACTCTCGACCCGCGCTGGCGCGATTTCTCCGACGGCATCTACCGTCTTCAGCAGACGCTCCTCGTGGTCCTGAACGTGGCGCGGCTGCTTCAGATCGGTCGTGCCGATGCGGCGTAGGCGAAACGGAGGGGAATGGGTGCGGAGAGCGCAGGTATGAAATCTTGCCTCGTCGTGGACGATTCCAAGGTCGTCCGTATGGTTGCGCGCAAGATCCTGGAGGGGTTCAACTTCCGGATCGAGGAAGCCGAAAACGGCGAAGAGGCCATGCGGCTGTGCCGCCGCAAGATGCCCGACGCCATACTGCTCGACTGGAACATGCCGGTGATGAGCGGGATCGAGTTCCTCCGCACCCTGCGGCAGATGGAGGGCGGCGGCGATCCCGTGGTCGTCTTCTGCACGACCGAGAACGACATGAGCCACATCCAGGAGGCGATCGGCGCCGGCGCCAACGAATACATCATGAAGCCGTTCGACAGCGAGATTCTCGAGTCGAAGTTCCAGCAGGTCGGCCTGCTCTAAGGGTCCGGAAAGGCCGAAAGGATCGCATAATGGGGGCGTCGGAGGGGGCGCGGCACGCCCAGATCCAGGTCATGGTGGTGGACGATTCGGCCGTCGTCCGCGGGCTGCTTACCCGCACGCTGGAAAGCGATCCGCTGATCAAGGTCGCCGCCTCTGTCGGCAATGGCAGCATGGCGCTTGCGGCGCTCGACCGCGCCGAGATCGAGGTGGTGATCCTCGACGTCGAGATGCCGGTGATGGACGGGCTGACCGCCTTGCCGAAGCTGATCCAGGCCCGGCCGGGCATCCAGGTCGTCATGGCGTCGACCATGACGCGAAAGAACGCCGCCGTCAGCCTGAAGGCGCTCGCCGCCGGCGCCGCCGATTACATTGCCAAGCCATCCTCGAACCGGGAGCTGAACTCGGCCGAGGACTTCAAGCGCGAGCTGGTCGGGAAGGTCAAGGCCCTGGCCATCGCCGCGCGGGCCAGCCGCGGGTTGCCGATGCCGCGCGCGCGGGAGCCGGTCGCCGCCGAACCGTCGCCGGCCCGGCCGCATGGCGGCCGTCCGATCCGGCTGCGCGACGCCCCGATCCTGGCGCCGGCGATCATCGGGATCGGCAGCTCGACCGGTGGCCCGCAGGCCCTGCTCACCCTTCTGTCGAGCTTCGCCGCGACCGTCAATCTGCCGATTCTCGTGACGCAGCACATGCCGGCGATGTTCACCACCATCCTGGCCGAGCATCTCGCGCAAGCCTGCGGCATCCCCGCCGCCGAGGCGCAGGACGGCGAGCCCGTCGCGGCGCGGCGCATCTATGTGGCGCCGGGCGATTTCCACATGACCGTGGAACTGGAGAACGCGCGGAAGGTCGTCCGGCTGAGCAAGGGGCCGCCGGAGAACTACTGCCGGCCGTCCGTGGATCCGATGCTGCGCAGCCTGGCGCGCGTCTATGGCGGCCATGTGCTCGCCGTCATTCTCACCGGCATGGGGCAGGACGGCCTGCGCGGCGCCGAGGCGGTCGCCGCGGCGGGCGGCGCCGTGGTGGCGCAGGACCAGGCAACCAGCGTGGTCTGGGGCATGCCCGGCGCCGCGGCGACGGCCGGTCTGTGCAATGCGGTGCTTCCCCTGCCTGAGATCGCCGCCTACATCCGCAAACTCGTCCTCAGGTCCGCCGCATGAACCTGAACGATTTCGAGTTCATCCGCCGGCTCCTGCAGGAGCGGTCGGGCCTGACTCTGTCGAAGGACAAGGCCTACCTGCTGGAGAGCCGGCTCCTGCCGGTCGCCCGCCGCTGGAAGCTGACCGGTTTCGAGGAACTGATCCGGCTGGTCCGCACGCGCCCCGACGAGATGCTGCTGCGCGCGATTACGGAGGCGATGACGACCAACGAGTCGTTCTTTTTCCGCGATAACAAGCCGTTCCAGCAGTTCCGGAACCTGGTGCTGCCGACGTTGCTGCGGGCGCGCGCCCACACGCGGACGATCCGGATATGGAGCGCCGCCTGCTCGAGCGGGCAGGAACCCTATTCGCTGGCCATCATCCTCGACGAAGAGGCGGCGCGCCTCTCGGGCTGGAACGTGGAAATCCTCGCCACCGACCTGTCAACCGAGATTCTCGAGCGGGCCCGCAGCGGCCTCTACTCGCAGTTCGAGGTCCAGCGCGGCTTGCCGATCACGATGCTGGTGAAGTACTTCGAGCAGGTCGGCGATCGCTGGCAGATCAGCGCCCGCATCCGCGACATGGTGACCTTCCGCCAGTTCAATCTTCTGGACGACCCGACACCGCTCGGCATCTTCGACGTCATCTTCTGCCGCAACGTCCTGATCTACTTCGATCAGCCGACGAAGGCGAAGGTGCTCGATCGTTTGGCGAAGCGGATGCCGGCCGACGGGTATCTCTTCCTCGGCGGTGCCGAGACCGTTCTCGGCGTGTCCGATCGCTTTCAGCTCGTCGATGGAGAGCACGGCATCTACGGCCTCGCACCACAGGACGCGGCGCCGAGGCCGGCGATCAACGCGGCCGGTTAGACGATGTCCGGAGAAGCGGTGCACGGAGCGGGCGGGGCCCGCCGCTCCGATGTCCTTGCACCCGCCGCGCCCGTCAGACGGCGGCGGCGTCGCGCTTCGGGACTGGCTGCGGCGGAACCTCTTCCACCGGGTCGCGCAGGACGTAGCCGCGGCCCCAGAC
>CAZKCM010000068.1:0-1497 GCA_964551315.1 uncultured Rhodospirillaceae bacterium
TCGCCGCTGGCCTCGTTCTCGTTCTCGGTAAAGGTCGAGGTATTGCCGTTGCCGAGGTTGCTGCCCTCTTCGACGTCAGTGTTGTTGCTGGCGGTACTGCCGTTGTCGACGATGCTCTCATCGATTTGGTCAGTGTTGCTGTCCTCCGCCCAGGCGGGGCTGGACGCGGCAAGCCCGAGGGCGATCGCCGACGCCGCCGCCAGAAGAGTCTTTCTGTACATCTATGATGCCTCCAATGAGATTTGGTTCGAAGCGAACCGATTCCCCGTGCGGCCCTGACGCCTCCATCGGTCGAAAGCTTCGGGTCCGCAGGGCGTCCGTTTCCGCGCGAACGCAACGCACGGCCGCCCGCTTTAGAAGGAGCAAGCCGCGTGCCAGCGCGCGCCGCTGCGGCAGGCATCACGCAATGCATTGATTTCGCAGTATTATTTTGCGATCGGAGAGACCGGAACGCGTGCGGGTTCGCGGATGGAGGCCAAGCGATGTTTCACCCTTGAACCGGCGGTGGCGATCGGCCGACGGTCCGCCCTTCACGCATCGCTTGGACACCGTCTTACAAGGGCTTGATAGACTTGAGGTTCCGGCGCCACGGCGTCACTTGGCGCTCGACGCCGCGATCCCGCTGCGCGTGTACAGATCTGAAACACCGCGGCTGCGCGACCGGTCACCGCCCCCAAGGATTCTGCAAGTTCCACCGAAACTTGGGCAGCATCCTTCGAGGTGTAAACCAAATGATAAACGCACGCGGACATCCCGGCGTCGATGCCGAATCGCGCCGCGCGCGGGCTTCACCGGGGGCCGGTCGATCCGACCACCGAGGTCCCGGCGCATCCGCATCCCGGCCGGCGCCCGAGGACCTCGTCCCAAAGGACAACGGATCGGCGCGCCGGTCCGCGCAGGTCGGACTCCGGACAATGCTGCTTTTCGGCGCGAATCCTGACGCTGCACCCCGCGAGAGATCCGAAAGAATCCCGCGCCGTCCAGACAGTGGCGACATAATCGACGATGCCCGCGGCATCGCGGATGACCAGGATCGAAATATCCATTGCCCAAACCCGTCCATCGTTGCGAACGGGACTTGCGCTGCAGGAACCGGCCATTCGGCTTTTGGATGGCACGGCAAGTCCTTCGCGCGATCATCTTCTGTCGGCCGCCGACGACCAGACGACCCCGCGCCGCAGTCGAAGGCTTCCCCTAGAAAATCCTTATCAATTTTCGTGCCAAGAGCCGAAGTCAGCCCAAAAGGCCGATGAGGCATATGCGTCAGCAGCCGGCATGGAAAAAGCGGTGCGGCCTTGGAGGCACAGCCGCACCGCTTTTAGGCAGATTTCGTTTCGACCGATGGGTCCGTTATAGACTGCGCCACCTTTCCGCCCGGTATCCCCCACATTAAATCCGTGTAATCGAAACCCGTACGGCCGGAATGGAGGACGGTTCACGGGTCAGTCGTGGCCCTGGTGTCCATGGTCCTGATGCTCATGGCCCTGGTGCTCATGG
>CAZKCM010000068.1:1597-22622 GCA_964551315.1 uncultured Rhodospirillaceae bacterium
CGGCTCCGGCGGCGTCGGAGGACGCAACGGCTCCGGCGGCGTCGGAGGACGGACCGGCTCCGGCGGCGTCGGCGGGCGGACCGGCTCCGGCGGCGTGGGCGGGCGCAGGGGGTCGCCGGGGGGTGACGAAGGGTCGGGGTCGTCCGGGCCGGGCGGCCGGCCCCCCGCATGCCTTGGCAAGGTCATTCGCATCGCACTCTCCACAGTCCTGAGAACGGGAACCACGGCGCCGGGTTCCGTTCTCGGGGCCATGGGAGGGCCGGCCGCGAACGAATGCGCCCGGCGCAGCGCCGATGCCCGGCGGGACCGGCTCTGCCTCACGGTTGCACGGAAGCGACGGACGTGTTGGAATGCCCGCGAGGGACCTGCGGTTGCCGAAAAGGAAAGACGAAGCATCGACCTTCGAGTGGATTCCTGAATTGGAGGGTTACGCCTCGCCCCTTGCGCCCTGGGGTGACGGAAACGACGAGACAGGTATCGTCCCGCGGTGATTCGCGCCGTTCCGGCGCACCACCTCATTGTCGGCCGTTCCAGCCCGAAACGGGCGAAAGGGCGGCTCAAGGGAATCGCCGTTGACACCGTCCCGAGAGGACCGGTCAGCGGGACGGAACGGCTGTCTGTCGCCACACGGAGGAGGCATTGAGAGAGACTGCCACCGAAGCCACTCCGTCATCGCTCTGCGAACTCATACGCATCCTCCAGACGCTGGAGCACGCCCCCGTGGCGATCGCCGTGGTGGCCCGGCCGGGGCACCGGTTCGTCTTCGCGAATGCCGAATACCGCGAGGCCTTCGGCGAAGGCGGAAAACCGGTCGTCGGCCGGACGGTGCGCGAGGTGTTCCCCGAAATCGCAGACGAGGCAGAAGCGCGCATCGAACGGGTCTACGCGACGGGCGAGAGGGTGTTCTTCCGTCAACACGAGACGCCGCTTGCCGCCGGCGCGACATATTGGGACTTCGAGAACGCCCCGTACCGGGGCGAGAGCGGTGACATCGAGGCGGTCGTCATCACGGCGCGGAACGTAACCGACCACGTCCGTGCGACGCAGCGGGCGGCCACGCTGGCGGCTGAGGCGATGCGGCACGCCGCGGCGGCCTGGGAAAGCGAGCAGCGATTCCGCATCATGGCCGAGGCGGTGCCCGCGATCCTGTTCACGATCACCCCCGATGGGCGGTGCGACTTCATCAATCGACGCTTCACCGAATGCACGGGCATGGAACCGGCGGAGGCCCTGGGCCCCGGCTGGACGGTCGCGCTCCATCCGGCGGATGCGGAGCAGAATGCGGAGCGATGGCGGCTCGCGGTGGCCCGGGGCGAACCGTTCGAGAACGAGTGCCGCTTGCGCCGCGCCGACGGATCCTATTGCTGGTTCATGGTGCGGTCGCTGCCGATTCGCCGCGAGGACGGCACGATCATCAAGTGGGTCGGGTCCTGCACGGACATCGACGAGCTGAAACGCCTCAACGAGGCGCTGCAGAAGACGGCCAAGCAGAAGGACGTTCTGCTGCGCGAGGTCAATCACCGGATCAAGAACAACCTGCAGCTGATCGCGAGCCTGCTGTCGCTGCAGAGCCGGACGGTGCCGGAACCGGCACGGCAACGGTTCGCGGAAGCGATCGAGCGCATCCATGCGGTCGCACAGGTCTATCAGCGCCTCTACCAGGCGGCCGAGGCCAACGAACGGGTGGAGTTCGGCCCCTACCTCCGGGAGTTCTGCGCGAGCCTTGCGGACACGCTTTCCTCGAGCGAACGGACCGTGCGGCTGTCGGTCGACGCGGCGGAGGTGGAGTTGCCGACGAACCAGGTGATCCCCCTGGGCCTGATCATCAACGAGCTCGTCACCAACGCCTTCAAATACGCCTATGCCGACGGCACCGGAGGAACCGTATGCGTGCAGAGCCGGTGCGAGCCCGAAGGCTGGTTGCGGATCACGGTCATCGACGACGGTATCGGTCTGCCCGCCGGCTTCCGGCCTGAGACGAGCGCCACCGTCGGCATGAAGGTCGTTCGGGCCCTCACTAAGCAGCTTCGGGGCCGATTCGAGCTCGTCCCGACCGAGCGCGGCGCAACCTTTCAGGTGCGCGTGCCGATCAGGCGTGGTGGACCTTCAAGTGCCTAGCGGGGCCCCTCCGGTCCGCGCCGGCCTTCCGGCGGACTTGACGCCGCCCGTGGCAGACGGCCGGTGCGGTGGCCGGAGCGTCAACTCCCAGGTCTGACCGACCAAGTCATGGCCGAAGCTATGGTGCGGCTCCTCCCGGACCAGACGGAAACCGGCCGCCTGGTAGATGCGACGGGCAGCGTGCAGCACGCTGTTGGTCCACAGCGTGATCTTCCGATAACCGGTTTCCTCGGCGAAGCGGATGCATTCCTCGACAAGGCGGCTCCCGATGCCAAGCCCCCGCGCCCTCGGCTCGACCAGCAGGAGACGCAGCTTTGCCACCGTTTCCGAGTGCCTGACGAGGAACACGGAGCCGACGATCTCTCCGTCCCGCTCGGCGATCCAGCAGCGCTCCCGTTTCGGATCGTAGTTCCGAATGAAGCCTGCTACGATCTCCGCAACCAAGGCCTCGAACCGTTCGTCCCAGCCATATTCCTGGGCATAGAGCACCCCGTGGCGGTGGACGACCCATCCCATGTCGCCGGGCCGATGGGGCCGAAGGAGATAAGGGACCTTCGGCTCCGGTCGCGCGCCGAGCAGCTCTTCGATGGCGTGCATCGCCTCGACCAGGCGATCCTGCTCACACGCCGGCAGGCCGCTCAGCATCGCGGCAACCTCTTCGTTCGAGCGTGCGTTGAGTTCGCCGAAAGCTTCTCGCCCCTGCTCCGTCAGCGAGAGGAGGACTTGCCGGCCATCCGCTTCAGACGCCGTCTTTTCGACGAGGCCGCGCCGTTCGAAGCCGCGCAGGATGCGGCTGAGATAACCGGCATCGAGCCCGAGTGCCTTGCCGATCTCCGTCGCCGTGGGCCGCTCGCGATGGGCGAGCTCATAGAGGATGCGCGCCTCCGTCAGCGAGAACGGACTCCGCAACAGGCCGTTCTGCAGCACGCCGATCTGGCGCGTATAGAATCGGTTGAAGCGCCGGACGGCATCGATGCGCCGACCGAGGTCTGTTTCGGCCATAGCCCGTTTCCTTCGGACAGAACCGCGCAATATTGACAATGTCAACTATCAAATTGACTTTGTCAACTTTATGCGTGGTTTGGCTTACTGCACGAGCCCCGAAGTCGGACTCCGCCGCCGCTCTGCCCCGCTCTCGCCGGCGGGTTCTTTCAGCGAGATCGTTGCCGGGTTCGTACCAGCCCGAGCGCCGCGAGACCGACGACCAGCAGCGAGAGCGGAGCCGGCCCGGGCACCGAATACGGTGTCGCGGACACGCGTTGCCAGAAGCCCTCGATCGGGCAATAGGACGGACCGAACGAGCAGGTATTGGCGAGATCGTCGTAGCCCCACCATCCCGTCCAGCCATCTTCGACCGTCTCGCGGGCGATGTTGAACGCGTTGTCGCCCTGGAAGAAGTCGGCGAACACGTGCCCGAGCCAGCCGCCGGCCCCATCGGGCCGCAGATCGTATTCGAGGATGACGGGCCAGAGATCCTCCGGCGCGCGCGGATCGCAATAGCCCCGGTCGGGCAGCGGTTCGAGCTCTCCGCGGGGGCCAAAGCAAGCTCCACCAGGTCCCCCGAACCTCCCTCCCTCCGGGGGCAGCTCGAGGATCAGCATGGTCGGCCCGAGACCGAGGGCCGGCGGAAGCAATCCCAGGTCCCTATCCTCCGGCATGTCGGGCGACGGTGCGATGTCCGTAACGTGGAACTGCCAGATGACGCCGGCCGGCGCGACGCCCGTCGATAGCAAGAGAGCAAGAAGAACGGTTGTCAGAATTTTGAACATTCGACACCTCTCGGGCACGCCCCGTTAAGGTTACTGCAACCTGCGTGCCAGGACCATAGTCCTGGCTTAAGACCGGCGTTTGACCGGCGGCATCGCTCGCCGTCTCAACCCGCGTGTCAAGCGGGGTTGACAACGAGGCACACCCGATGCGGCCGGACGACGGGTTGACCGGAAACGATCGCGCGGTGTTCTGGAAGTGGAAAGCGCTCCGCCCTCCGTGGCGGCACGCCTCAATATTGGTCCGCCACCGAATCCAAATCGAAGAGCGCCCGAACGCGATCGACCGCCCGTTGCGTATCCTCGACCGGAGGCGGCCGATGGTCCGCGGGAAAGGACTGGCCGAGCCATGCCGCGCGTCCGGAAGAAATCAGGAGTCGATGCACGAGCCGAACGTCGCGCGTCAGCCGGCGGGGCGGAATCCGGAGCAACTGCCGGTACAGGAGCGCCTTGACGCGATCGACATCGCACCGTATCGCGCCTCGGACTGCGGATCGTTCGGCCAACACGGCGCGCGACGATCGCGCGACCTCTTCCTCGCCCGGGCCAGGGTCGAACATGTAGACCGGCTTGCCGGTTGCGCAGGCCTCGGCCAGCATCGTCGCGCTGTCGCAGGTCACGATGAAAGAGTCGGCCAGGGCCAGATAGCCGTAATAGGGGTTCTCCGAAGCGTCCGGCCTCCAGCGGAACAGATGGGCCGGAACGTCGATGGCGGCTTGCAGGGCCTCGATCGCAGCAGGCGCGGTCCGGCGGCTCGTCGTCACCAGGACGGACCCTCCCCGTCGCCCGGCCATGGCGCTCACCTCGCGGCCCAGGCGCCACGCTGCCTCCGGCCCCAGGGCATAGGGGCCGCCATAGCCACCGACGAGAACGGCGACATAGGGCCGCGGCAGATGGGCGAGACGGGGAGACCAGACCGTCGCCGCCTCGGCAAGCCTCGCCTCCGTGACTCGGGTCAGGCTCAACTCGTTCTGAAGGACGTTGGGGCGCTCCGGCAGGCGATACTCCGGCACCGTGACGACGAGGTCGAAGTTGCGAAGCCGCGCCCAGGGGCGGCCGATATGGACGTACCTGACGCGCTTCCCGGCCTGCCTCTGGACCCACCGGCAGACCGGCTCGTTGCGCATCGCCGCGGAGATGATCAGATCGGGCCAAGGAGGAACCAGCGGGCTGGAGCGGCGCCGGTCTATCCCGAGAAGGCTCGTCCATCGCAGCGCATCGCCGAGGCTGCCCAGCTTTCTGTAGGCAAGCCGCTTGACTTCGAAGGGCCAGCCGAGCGCCTCGGCGAGCGCGAGGATCTGGGCGTTCTCGCCCTCTCGATAGCATAGCACCGCCCAGACCTTCGGCGGGTCGGCGCGGCGCTCGGCCCGACCCTCCGACCGTTTCATCGGAACGGACATGGTCTCCTCATCCCACCGTGAAGCATCGGCGGGGCCGAAAGCGTTCCTTTCCGCGAGATATTTGGCTCGCGAAAGGAAGCGGCCGGGACGCGGTCGCGTTACAGTGAAGGGCGGATCGCCGTTCCGCGGCAGGCGAAGCCCCCGGCGGCGGCCCATCGCTCAACCCGAGGGATGACGTATGGCGGGCGCCAGCAGGACGACGCAGAGCCGTGAGCCGAACCCGCCCCGCCTGTGGCTGCTGATGGGGCACCGGGCGGGCGACAACGCGCAGGTGCTCGCGCTCGCCGAGGCGCTCGGCTGGCCCTTCGAGGTCAAGCGATTCGTCTATCGAAAATACGAGCTGGCCACGAATCTTCTGCTTGGGCCGACGCTTGCCGGCATCGTGCGTGCCCGGTCGAGCCCGCTGGCGCCACCCTGGCCCGATCTCGTGATCTCGGCGGGCCGGCGCAACGAGCCGGTCGCCCGCTGGATCCAGGCCCGGTCCGGCGGCCGCGCGCGGCTTGTCCATCTCGGCCGGCCATGGGCCCGGATCGAACGCTTCGACCTCGTGATCACGACGCCGCAATACGACCTGCCGAACCGGCCGAACGTCCTCGTGATCGAAGCGCCGCTCCACCGGATCACGCCGGCGCGGCTGGCAGAGGCCGCTGCCGAATGGCGGCCGCGTCTCGCCCATCTGCCGCGCCCCTGCATCGCCCTCCTCGTCGGGGGGAACAGCGCACCCTACCGGCTGGACGCAAGAACGGCCGCGCGCCTCGGCCGCGAGGCCAGCGCCATGGCGGCCGCGGCGGGCGGATCCCTTCTGGTCACGACCAGCGCCCGCACCCCCACCGACGCCGTGGCGGCGCTGAAGACCGTCATCGACCGACCGTGCTTCTTCTATCGCTGGACAGCCGAGGCCGCCGACAATCCCTACCTCGCCTACCTCGCCCTCGCCGACGCAATCGTCGTCACCGGCGACAGCGTCTCGATGGTCGCGGAGGCCTGCGCGACGGACAAGCCGGTCTATCTCTTCGATCCGGGACGGGGCCGCATGTCGATGCGAGAGCCGCGCCGGTCTCGATCCGTCGCGGAGGAGATTCGCGATTTCGACGCGATCGGCCTCCTCCACCGGACGATGATGCGCCTCGGGCCCGCCCGGATGCGGCGCGACATCGGCGCCATGCTGCGGCGGCTGGTGGCGAGCGGTCGTGCTGCCTGGCTCGGCGACGGTCCACCCTCCGCAACGCCACAACCGCTCGCCGATCTGCCCCGGGCGGCGGCGCGGGTCCGCGGCCTGTTCGATGCGGCAACCGATGGCCGAAGCGACCCGACGGATCACGCCGCGGCCGGCCGGGAGCCGAGCGGCGGCGTCCGCTCAAGCACCTCGAGCGCATCGTGGCGCAGGTGATTCCGGGCCATCTCCGCGCGAATCTGCCCTTCGGTCACGATCCCCTGCTCCAGACACTCGCGCAGCAGGCCGAAGAAGAAGCGTTCCTGGTTCGGATCGGGATGCGGCTTGTACCGGCCGAGCAGCCCATACTCGCCGAACAGCGCCCGCCGGGCCCGCATGACCCATCCGTAAGGCGGAAAGTTCCGTATCCTGTCGGGCGGCGTGAAGTCCACCGGCAGCCCCGTCTTCCAGGGTTGCGTGTAACGCTTGGTGTTGTGCAGCAGCTTCGTCTTTTCGGTAAGCCGGTCGAAATCGTTCCATTCCTCCTCGAACAGGCCGATCGTCTCCGGCGGCTCGAGGAGGAGCGAAATCCAGGCCATGTAGTCGCGCTTGAACGCGAACATCTCGTTGAACTGCTCCTCCACCTTCCAATGCGTGAGCTTGGCGCAGTCGAGGAGCATCACGCTCGTCGCGTATGTCTTGCCCGTCGCCTTGTTGCCGCGGCGGCGGCAAAGGATCGCCTTTCCCTGCATGTCGCGGCGAAAGAGCTCGTAGATGTCACCCACCGCGAAGACGTCCGGATCGATGACGACGGCGCGCCCACGATAGCCCATCAGCTCGGGCGGCATGAAGCGCAGCGGGGTGAAGGACTGGAGATCGTCGTTGCGCCAGACTCGCTTGATGCCGTCCCGCAGATAGACCTGCCCTTCCCGCGCGGCGAAGAAGCCATGGTCCTCGTGGTTCATGATCCGAACGTCGAAGGCGTTCGGACTGGCCGAGTTGCGCCGGAGGGAATAGGCCGATACGAGCGCCCCGATCTTCTGCTTGGCGTTGCTTTGGATGAAGACGCAGGGCTTGGGTTCCGAGCCGATGCTGTCCACGCCGGTCGCCTCCTTTCCGTCGGTTGCACCAGAAGCCCGTCGAGGGCGGGCGATCGCCGCAGGCGCTCCGGCGCGCCCTCTTCCTCACCGGCCTGCCGTCGCACCCTCGTCGCTGCAAACTCCTTCCTCACAGTAACTCGCAAAGGCAGGCGCGAGATGCTCGCGAATGAACCCGTCGATCTGCCGGACCTGCTCGTCGTCGAAGTAGTCACGATAGCCGCCGACCTTGGCCCGCCGCACCTTGTAGGATTCCGGGTTGGCCCTGTTCTTCGGCAGAAGCCGACTGCCGCTGCGCCAGAAGACCCTTTGCGACTCCAGCTTCTTCATGTTGTCGAACGAGGCGAACGCCACCGCATCGGAAATCTCCGCATCCGTCGGCTCCTGCCCTACATAGGTCAGGATCCGCCGCAGGGCCGCGCCGGGTGCTGCGCGCATGTCCTCGTACCGGACGACAAGAACGTCGTCGAGGTGCGGCAAGGCATTTGCCCATTCGTTCAGGAAGACGACGATCTTCCGCAGGCCGGCTTCGTGATGCATCACGAAATCGAAGATCGGCAGGTCTGCGCCATGCGGAGGATAGTTGTTGAGCGCCTTTTTCCCGGGCCGCATGCGATAGCGCCACTGGAAGTACTGCGACACCGCGGTATCGGCGGGATGGCGGACAAGGAGGATGACCTTCTTGCCGCGATAATCGGCCTTGGATTCGCCCTGCCCAGTATAATCCCGGATGTAGTTGTCATGCGTGAACAGAACCTTCGGGACAGCCGGGTTCATACGATGCAGGTTGTCGAAGCCGAGCAGGCTCTGTTCCGGAAGCCCGTAGCGCTGCTGATAGAAGCGCGAGAGCATGACGCGCAGCCAAGTTCGCCCGCTCTTCCCATAGGAAACGACGACGTAATCGGCGCGCCGCAGGTTGCGCACCTCCTCGCGCCCACGCGCGCGGCGTTCGATCCGGCGCCGCGTCTCATCGGGGAGAAAGAACGAGGCCCTTACATATGCCTCGCGCGTCAGCCGGTTCCAAACAGCATCGAGCATAGCGGGTCCCACAAGCTGACGAAGACGAGATGCCGCCCGGCCAAGCCGCGACCGGGTTGCTCTTCGATCCAGCATCGAATAATGGAGCAGCGTTCCGGCAAGTCAATGTTCGCCTTGCCCTGCCTTGCTGACCGTGCCTACTGTCGTCCGGACCGTCACGGCGACGAGAAGGGAGTCGGCGGAACCGCGCGGCGACGCACGGCTGACCCGCGGCCTCGCAGGACATCGCATGCAGCTGTACAGCTGGGACGAAGCCGGTTTAGGCCCCGTCGGCGACGAGATCGCGGCGGCGTTCGAGCCATTCATCGGGCGGAAGGTCGAGGCCGATGACCCCGAATGGTCACGCGACCTGCGCAGGCGCAAGCTCCGGATCCTTCGCGAGTATCTGGGGCGCCGGCTGCTTGGCTGGCTGCCCAACCGGCGGCGCACGACCGAGGCCATCATCGCCGAATACGACGAGACCTGGCGCGTCGGCCACGCGCGGTACCGGCTGGACGCTCCGGCGCGGCTCAAGCCCTGGATCTGGCGCGGACAGCGGCTTTACGCGAGCAGCCTGGGGGCGACGCGCTTCCGTCAGGTCATCCTCGCCCGCATCCTGGAACGGCTCAAGCCGCGCAGCGTGCTCGAAGTCGGATGCGGCGACGGGATCAATCTGATCCTGCTGGCCTGCCGCTTCCCGGAGATCCGCTTCACCGGATTGGAACTGACTCCCGAAGGCTATAAGGCGGCCACTGACTTCCAGAAGGCGGAGAGATTGCCGGAGGCGATGCAGGCCTACGCGCCGTTGCCGCTTGTCGATCCTTCTGCCTTCCGATCGATCCGCTTCGTGCAGGGCACCGCCGCCGACCTGCCGTTCCCCGACAACCTGTTCGATCTGACGATGACGGTGCTCGCGCTCGAACAGATGGAGCGCATCCGCGACGAGGCGATTCGGGAGATCGTTCGCGTCACGCGCGGCCACAGCCTCATGATCGAGCCCTTTCGCGAGGCGAACGACCGGGGCTGGCCGCGTCTCAACGTGATCCGGCGCGACTACCTTCGGGGCCGGGTCGGCCATTTGGCTCGGTACGGCCTGCAGCCCGAACTCGCAATCGACGATTACCCGCAGGAATTATTCCTGAGGACCAGCACCGTCCTGGCGCGCAAGCGCGTCGCGACGGTCCGTTGAATCCACCAGCGCCACAATTCGCCGAACGACTTGGGGCAGCTCGTCCGGGATGTTCTGGCCACTCGGCGGGAAAGGCTCACCGAACCAGACGGCACAGCCGTCGTCAATCAGCCGCCGATGAATGGCCGAGAGATCGCGGGGATAGCCGAGAAGCCTGATGTCATAAAGCAGGTCTTGGACGGCGCGAAGCGCTCTGTGGCGCACAGGGGCTCCGCCCCGCGGAGAGAGGAGCCCGAGCCACCGCAAGGCCCTCGCCAGCAGCGACCGTGACGGCGGCAGCGGATAGATGGCCAGGGGTTTGCCCAGGCGGGCGATCTCGACGAGCATGGAAACGCTGTCCTCCGTCACGATGAAGCGATCCGCGAGTCCGAGAAGCGCGCGGTAAAGATTCCCCTGCCCGCCCGGCGTCCATCGGCGGAGAATCGCGCCGGGGGGAAGCGCCGCGGCCAAGGTGTCGGCCACCTCCGACGGCGTGCGCCGGCTCGTAACGACGACAAGCGTACCGTTCTCGCGGACGGCAAGATTCGCCGCATCTTCGGCCAGCCGGCGTCCGATTTCCGCGTCGAAGCGCAATGATTTTATGCGGCCACCCACCATGAGCGCGATCAGCGGTCGCGGGAGATGGTCGAACTCCGCGCGCCACTCCCGCGCCGCCTCCGCGATCGCCGCCTCGTCCACGCGCATGAGCGGATAGGTGAGATGGACGACGTTCTCCCGCGCCGGCAATCGATATTGCGCCGAGGTCACGATCAGATCGAACCGGCGCAGCAGGGTCCGCGGCCGCCCAACCAGAACGATCCTGGTCCGACCGCCCGAACGGCTTCGGACCCACAGGGCAACCATCGACATCCGCCGGCCGACCGTGATGATCAGATCCGGCCAGGGCGGCTCCAGCGGGTCGGACCGCGCCAAGTCCACATGGTGCAGCGACGCCCGGACGCGGGGTTTACCCAGCACGTAACGATTCCGCACCACGATCTGCCGTTCCTCGCAGGGCCACGGCAGGGCATCGGCGATGGTCCGGACCTGGGCATTGTCCCCGAGCTTGTCGGAAAGGATCAGCCAAACGCGCGGAGCCACGCCTCGACCATCCGGAGCGGCGCCGGCGATCGGGCCCGACGAGTCATCGGGAGAAGCCTTGTTGTCGGCGAGGGACATGCTTGCGGCAGACCCTTTCGATGATTCCGGCGGGCGGGGGCATGGTATCCCACCGCCTCGCTCAATATATCACAAGGCCTAAGGCAACGCGCATCGCGGCCGTAAAGGACGATGAGATTGCGGGCAATCGATCGATATGTGTTGGGGCGCGTTCTCGCGATGACGCTGGCCCTGACCGGCGCCGGGCTCGCGGTTCTCCTGCTCGGACGCGCGGTCGGCCTGTTCGACATTCTGGCGAGCCCGCAGAACGCGTTCGAACATGTCGGCCAGATGCTGCTGTATCTTCTGCCGCACCTCCTCGGCATGGCGCTTCCCGGCGCCTTCTTCTTCGGCATCCTGCTCACCTTCAACCGTCTGTCCCGGGACAGCGAGATCATCGTCCTCATGGCGTCGGGTTGGGGGCCGCACCTGCTTCTCCGCCCGGTTCTGGTGCTCACCGCGATCCTGCTGATCCTCGTCACGGTGATCCTCGGCTTCGTCGCGCCCTATGCGCGCTACGCCTACCGCTCGGTGAAGCACACCGTCGTCCAAACGACGCTCGTCGGGGCTGTCCGGGAAGGCACCTTCGTGCACGCTGACGACCTTACCTTCTTCGCCGAGCACGTCGGCTTCGAGGACTCGCAAACTTCGCTCTCGAACGTCTTCCTGCGGCGAGACCAGGGCGGCGAATCGATCGTGGTCACGGCGCGCCGGGGCTGGCTGGTCGAGAGCCCGGACGGCGCCCGGCCGGTGTTGCTCCTTCACGATGGAGAGGTGACCAGGTTCAAACCGGGCGAGCGAAGCGCCGGCCGAACCACGTTTCAGGCGTTCCGCTGGCCCGTTGCCATGTCCGGCGCGGAATCGTACCGCCGGCGCGGCCTCGATCAGCGCGAACTGACCTTGCCCGAATTGTGGGCGGCGCGCGCCGATCCACCGATCAAGCCCAGCCCGTCTGAGATTTCCGCGGAATGGAACATGCGTCTCGTCATGATCGCGTCGATCCCGATCTTGCCGCTTATGGCCATTTCGCTCGGGCTGTGCAATCCGCGGCGGCCCCGCGGCTGGGGCATCGCCCTCGGTCTCGTTGTCGTCGTTCTGTACTTCCAAGTCATCGGGTTCGGCGAGGCACTGGTCAAGCGCGCCATCCTGCCGCCCTCGGTCGCACTCTGGGTCCCGTTCGCGATCTTCGCAGGGCTTGCCGCCTGGCTCTTTTACCGCGCCGCGTTCGATGGACCGCCGCGACGCGCGACCTCCTGGTTCGGCTCCCGGGATCGCCTCCGTCTCCTGCGGTCGGTTCGCGGCAGCAAATGACCGGCGTCCTTTCCCGATATGTTGCGCGCCTTCTGCTGGCGCGCCTCGTGGTGATTCTGATCGGCCTCTCCGCCCTGCTCATCCTGCTCGATTTCCTCGAGGACGGCGATCAGGTCCTGGCGTCCGGCGAAGGAACGGTGGCGCCGATCCTCCGCTACGTCGGTCTTCGCCTGCCGGAGGCCGTGTCGATGCTGATCCCGATCGCCGCGCTGCTGGCGGGCCTTCTCGCCTTTGCCGAACTCGCCCGCCATCGGGAGCTGGTGGTGATCTTCTCGGCCGGCATGTCGCGGCTGCGTCTCGTGATCGCCGCCCTGCCGGTCGCCTTCTTGATCGCCGGCATTCAATTCGCCATCGAAGATCAGGCGGTGCCGTTCGCCGCAAAGGAACTGCGACGGTGGGGAATCGGCGACGACGATCCGCACACCTCCCAAACCTTCGCCTGGATTCATCTCGACGGTGACATCGTTCGCTACCGGCCGCTCGCCACGGGTGAAGACGGGCCACGCCTCGTGCAGGTCACGATCTATCGCCGCGACGCGGACGGAGCGTTGATCGAGGCAATCGACGCAGACCGCGCGGTATACGAACCCGGCGGATGGGTCCTCTACGACGGTCACCGCGCGGCGGGGGGACAGATCCCGACGCAGCGCTTCGACCGCTTGCGCTGGTCGGGCGGGCCGGATCCGTCGCTCCTCGCCGAAGCGAACGCGCCGCCCGGCACCCGTCCGCTCGCCGACCTCGCGGCGATCGTCGCGCTGGGCGGGCTCGGGGATTATCCCCCCTACGTCTATCGCCTTGCGCTGAACGAGCGGCTCGTGCGCCCGGTCATGACGATTCTCCTCGTCATCCTCGGCGTCGCCCTGGTGCACCCGCTTCCGCGGCGGGGAAGCGTCGGGATCTTCATCGCGACCGGCGCTGCGCTCGGTGCCCTGTGCTGGACGGCGGCCGCGCTGCTGACGAGCATCGGCGAGCTTGGTCTGCTGCCGCCTGTCCTCGCGGCTTGGGCACCGGCGATGCTTGTCGCTTGTCTGGCCGGCCTCGCCGCCCTTTACGACAGCCGGAGAGCGATCTGGAACCGGCGCTAGGATTCGGACTTCACGCCCTCCACAAGGCGAGTGCTGCGCCCCGCCCATCTGCCCCCCAATGATCCGGCCACGGCGCAAGCCGCGGGCGGCCATACGTCGCCGCCCTAAGGACCAGGCGGCACCGGCGCGCGCGGCCGCAGGCCGGCCGGGTGCCAGACTTCGCTGGCCTGTCGTCCGGAGCGCAATTCGACGACGGCGGACGGTGCGGACCGAATCCCCGCGGCGGACAGCAGCAGGTCCGAGAGATCCAGAACGCTGACATCTTTCGCCGATGCCGCCCCGGTGCGATGCGGGCGCCATATGACGTAATCGCTGCGCGGATCGGTGAAGCCGGATCGATCGAACAGTTTCGGAAAGCTCGGCAGGTGATCACCGAACACGCAGAGGAGTCCGTCTCCCTGCATGCGCAGGCTCTCCGTGAGCCGACCGATCATCGCATCCGCGCTCTCCAAATGCCTCAGGTAGCAGAGAAACTCGGACGGAAACTCCGGCGCGAGGGCCCGGGTCCGCGCGATTGCCTCGGGCGGCAAGCGATCCTTTCGCCATTGACCGTGGTTTTCCATCGTTATCGCGAAAACAAACTTTGGTCCGCCGGGCAGCCGGAGAACCTCAATGATCTTCTCCGCGACGGACAGGTCCGAGACATACGGGCCGAACCGTCTTGCCTCCTGGAACGCGGCGATGTCGAGGAAGACGTCGAATCCCAGATTCGGCAGCACGCGGTCCCGCCCGAAGAAGCTTCCGGGAAAGGGGTGAATGCAGATCGTCCGGTAGCCGAGCTCGCGCAGCTCATGAGCGATCGACCAGACGGGCCGCCTCGCGAACCGAAGATACGGGTTGAAGCGGTCCAGGCCGAGCTCCGCGCCCGGCAGGCCCGTCAGGAAGGCGAATTCGGTTCTCTGGGTGTAGCCTCCCCAAGCCGGCACCTCCAATCGCCCCCGAAACACCGCCTCGGCCGCGCAGGCGTCGAAGCACGGCAGCGCACCGCGGTCGATGCGCCGATCCATTCGGCGGACGTCGAAAAACGATTCGGCTTGCACCGCGACGATATCGGGCAATACCCCGGAGGGCGGCGGCGCCAGGGTCCGCCGCTTTCGCTGGCGGACGGCATCTTTGCCGGTCCGGTCACCGAACAGGAACGAGGTCAGCAGCAACGTGCCGAACAGGCCGAAACGCCGAATGTCGGCCGGCGGATCGAGGGACGGCTCCAACCGCCACCCCCAGCCTGTCAGGCAGCTTCGCAGCGGACCGACCCGGGCGACCAGAACGGCGCTCGCACAAACAATCAGAAGCAGCAGCCACATAGGCCGGTCGCCCGGCAGCAGCCGGACGGGTGTCTCAAGCCTGACCGCGGCGCCGATGCCAAGGACAATCGAGCCGATGATGACCGCCGCGGGAATGACGCCCAGATAGGGAAGGAAGAGCTGAGGATGCCTGACGACCTGCTCCAGCATCGCGAAGTCGACGAAGACGAGCGGCTCCTTCAGGGCAGAGAACTTGGCGTTGCTGACGGCGACGACGGTGATCATCAGAACGACCGCCGCCACGACCGAGCAAACAGGGCGGGCCGACAGCGCCAGCAGGATCAGTGTCAACGCCCCGGCGAAACAGCCGCTGACGATCAGCCGCGTCGCGCGCAGGCCCATTGCGGCCCGCGGTTGGACAAAGGTTTCAACTACAGCACCCGAGACAACCGCCGCCGGAAGAGCCCATTCAAGCATGCCGACCGTCCACCTTTGCCCATGTCGGGCTTCGACCTTGCGTTGTCCCCCCCAGACAGCTGCACCCAAACGCCAACTCTGGACCACAAACGACCCACGATCATTAGGGATGAACTCCTTTCGTCACGTGGCGGTTCCGGGACCGGCCCGCCGTCCCCGATCCGTCGTCCGCCAGGGGTCTTTCGGCGCCCCGGCACCGGGCAGGGTAGTGCGCGCGCCCGCTCCGGGTCGCCCCCAGGGCTGTCTTGCCACGATCACGATGAGGAAGCCGCTTTACGGGGTAATGAAGGCCGCTTTGCCACGATATGAAAGATGTGCCAGTGCTTCGGCTTGCCGCGCGGCGTGACGGTGTCGGCCTCCTCCTCCTCGAACAGCTCCACCGACCAGCCCTCGAGCAAGGCCTCGATCCGGCGACGATCGAAAATGGTCAGCTTCGGATTGCCGGCCCAGTCGTCGCGATCGCCGTAGAGTTGCCCCGCGAACCGGCCGCCCGGCAGTAACGAGGCCCGGATCCGCGCCCACAAGTCGGGAAATCGTTGCGGCGGGCACAAGGGCAGCGAGAAGCTCGCATTGACCAGATCGGCCACAGGCCAAGCCGCGTCCTCGAAGCGCCGACACAGCGTCTCCAGGTGGCCGTTCGACGGCAGGTCAGGCCGCGTCTTCAGCCGCTCGATCGCCGCGGCTTCGGCGTCGATGGCGAGCACCGACCAGCCCCGGCGCAGCAGCTCGACGGTGTCGCGGCCGTCGCCGCAGCCAAGGTCAACCGCCCGCCGCCCTGCAAAATCTGGCGGGAAACGCGACACCGCTTCGAGAAGCGTCCGCCGCGGCGGGCGTCCGGCGGTGGCCATATAATAGGCGGTCCAATCCTTGGCGTCGCGATGCTTCTCCATACCCAGGATACAATCCCCGACGACAGTGCCGACACCCCCACTCACTTATTGCTTTGCAATCATGACGTCGGTCGACTTGACCACGGCCATCACCTCGTCGCCCGCCTTGAGCCCAAGATCGTCCACCGATTCGACGAAAATGGCCGATTTAAGCCGCTCGCCACCGCTGATCTCGAGGGTTACCTCCGCCATCACGGCGCCCCGTTTCACGTCGACGATCTTCCCCTTGATGGCGTTGCGCGCGCTGATCTTCATCGAACCCTCCTGTGCCAAGCAAGAACCACCCTCTCAAACGGATGGGCGTTGCCACGGTTCCGGCCTCGACAGCGACGGCACGCAGACGCGCCGGTCCGTGCCGGGCAGGGTCAGGATATCGACGTCCACGCCGTAGATCCGTTTCAGCGCTTCGGGGGTGATCGCTTCCTCGGGGCGTCCGAGGTGCTGGAGTCGCCCATCATCAAGCAGCGCCACGCGGTCTGCACACAGGAACGCGTGGTCGGGGTCATGGGTGGACAGCACGACGGCGATCCCGGACCGGGCCAGCTCCGTGATCCGCTCCAGCACGCGCACCTGGTTGCCGAAGTCGAGGCTCGCGGTCGGCTCATCCATCACCAGGACGCGCGGCTCCTGGGCGAGCGCGCGGGCAATCAACGTCAACTGGCGCTCACCGCCGCTGATCTCGGTGTATGGGTGATCGGCGAGATCGGCAATGCCGAGCGAGGCAAGCGCCGCCGCCGCCGCGGCGCGGTCACGGGCGGACGGGGTCGCGAACAGGCCGAGGCGCGCAGCCCGCCCCATCAGGACGACGTCCCGCACAAGGAACGGGAAGAAGGCGGTATGTGCCTGCGGGACATAGGCCAGATGCCGGGCCAGCCGCTCACGTGGCCATTGGGCGACGTCCTCACCGTCAAGACGGACGCGGCCGCCCTGCGGCCTGAGCAGGCCGAGCACGGTCTTGAACAGCGTCGTCTTGCCGCTGCCGTTGGGGCCGAGCAGGCAGATGACCTCGCCCGGGCCGAGCTCGAAGCTGACGTCGCGGCCCACCGGCTTTCCGGGATAGCCGAAGGCGAGAGCCTCGACCGAAAGCGTCATTGCCATCCGTGACGTCCGCGCGCGAGCAACCAGAGAAAGAACGGCGCGCCGAGCAAGGCGGTGAGGATGCCGAGCGGCACTTCCGTCGCCGCCATCGTCCGTGCGAGCGTATCGACGATCAGGAGATATCCGGCGCCCAGCGTCATCGCCGCCGGCAGCAGGCGCTCGAAGTTGGGACCGACCAGCATCCGGGCGATGTGCGGCATGATCAGGCCCACCCAGCCGATGATGCCGCTGATCGAGACCACGGCCGCCGTCATCAGTGTCGCCGCGGCGATGAAGACGAGCCGCAGGCGCGCCGCGTCGACGCCGAGCGTCAGAGCCTCCTCGTCGCCGAGCGTCATGAGGTTCATCCGCCAGCGCAGCAGGTGGAGCGGCAGGAGTCCGATCAGGACCAGCGGCGCCGCCGCGAGAACGTCATCCGGCGTCAGGACCGCGAGGCTGCCGAGCAGCCAGAAGGTGATCGCGGGGAGCTGGTCATAGGGGTCGGCCAGCACCTTCAACAGCGAGATGATGGCGCCGGCGAGCGCGCCGAGCACCACACCCGCGAGCACCAGGACCAACACGGGCTCGCGCCCGCGCACCGCCGTCGCGACCAGGTAGACGAGGCCGACGGTGACGACGCCGAACAGGAAGGCCAGGAGCTGAATGCCGAAGACCGGCAGCGAGAGAAAGATCCCGAGCACGGCCCCGAGACCGGCGCCGGCCGACACGCCCAGGATGTCCGGAGAGACCAGCGGGTTGCGGAACAGGCCCTGGTAGGCGGCACCGGCGGCGGCAAGCGCCGCGCCGACGACCAGCGCCCCGGCAATCCGGGGCAGCCGGACCTGAAGGATCACCGTTTCGACGATCTCGGGCACCTCGGCCGGCACCCCGAGGAGGCGTGCGGCCGCAAGTTCGACGATCTGGGCGGGCGTCACCGGAAACGGGCCAACCCCAAGCGCACCGAGGCAAAGCAGCCCCAGCAGAACCGGCAGCAACCACGGGCCGAACCGCGTCGTCGCGCGCCATCGCCGAACCGTGCTCATCCCGGCAGCATGCGCTCAGCCTCCCGCCCCGGCAAGGAGCGCGTCCAGCCGCTCGTCGTCAAGCTCGACGTGGTAGAAGGAACTGTAGAAATCGCGCGCGATCACCCGCAGGTCGCCCTCGAACCGGTCTGGGTACAACACGGAAGCAAGCCAGCGCAGCCCGAGCAGGCGGTTGATCGAGGGCGGCCGGTCGATCCAGCCGAAGGGGGCAGAGGGGCTCAGATAGACCCGTCGGTTCCTGACCGCATCGACGCCCTGCCAAAGAGGATCGTTCCAGACCCGGTCGTAGAAGCGCTCGTCCCAGGTGACGATCACCTCGGGATTCCAGGTCAGCACCTGCTCGATCGAGACGGTGACGATCCCCCGCTGGCCCGGCGCTTCGGCGACGTTGACGCCGCCCGCCCGCTCGATGATCTCGGTGTTGATCGAGCCGCGCACGCCGGTCTCCAGGCCTTCGGGACCGCGGGCCAGATAGACGCGCGGGCGCTTACCCGGCGGAACCTGTGCGAGGATCGCGTCGACCTCCGCCAGTGCGGCCTCGGCGTAGGCGGCGAGCCGCTCGGCGCGGTCTTCCACGCCCAGAATCCCGCCGAACAGGCGCAGCGCCGAAGGGATGGCATCGAAACGGCCGTCGATCAGCAGGTAGGGAAGCCCGGTCTGCGCCTGCACCCGCTCGGCGAGGGAGGTGTAGGTCGGTGCGAGCGAGCCGTAATCGAAGACGAGATCCGGCCGCGCCGCGAGCAGCGCTTCAAGATTTGCGGTGCCGCCGCGGCCCGCGAGGCGACCGAAGACCGGCAGGTCCCGGTATGGCGCGGCCACGTAATCCGCTTCGTCGCCGCGGAAGCCCCGGGTCCAGCCGATCAATCTCTGCGGGGCCAGGACGTAGAGAAACACCATGGCCGGCGGCCCGGCCGGAAACACCCGCTCGATCCGGTCCGGCACCTCGACCCGGCGCCCGGCCGAGTCGGTCACCATGCGGGCGGCCACGCCCTCGGCGTTCGGCCCCATGGCAAGCAGGCCCACAAGAAGGAAGGCGAGGCCGCGCCTCATGCAATCCGTCCCTCATTCCTCGTCCGTGACGCCGATGGCGGCGAAGCCGTAGTTTTGCAGAATCCGCTGCCCCTCGGGCGACAGAATGAAGAAGGCGAGCCGCCAGGCCTCCGGCCGATCGGGGTTGAGGACGATGAGCCCATAGTCGGCGCCAACGGCGAGTTGCTCGGGCAGTTCGACGACCTGCAATTCCGGCACCTCGGCCTGGGCGAGCCGCGCGTTGGTACAGTAGGTGAGGAAGAGGTCGGCCTTGCGCTCCTGCATCACCCAGCCGTAGGTGTTGCGCCCCTCGGGCGCCTTGGGCGAGTCGGGGCCGCCGGTCAGCTTGAGCGCCTTCCCGTCGAGCTCTCGATAACTGCCCGGTCGCAGCGCCTCGGCCTTGCGGAACAACGCCCAGGCGTAATCGCCCGACGGGTCCGCCTTCGGCGTCGAGGTGCCCAGCCTCACCGTTTCGCGCAGCATCGCGTCGAGCAGCGAGTCGGAGGTGACCCGAAGCTCGGGCTGCGCAAGCGCGCACAGCCGATTGCGCGCGAACAAGACCACGGGGCCGCCCCTGCCGTCCCGGGCGAGCCTGAGCGGATGGTCCATGTTCGCGGACGCAAACACGTCCGGACGCGCGCCGGCCTCGATGCGCTCGCGCAGAAGCCCGGAGGCAGCGAACTCCGTCTCCACAGGGATTCCGTATGCCCGCGTATAGGAGCGAGCAACCTCGCCGAGCGCCGCCTTAAGGCTGCCGGCGGCATAGATCGTCAGCGTGTCAGTCGCGCGGGCGGGCATGGCAAGGAGGAACAAGACGGCCAGCGCATAAGCAAGAACCGGCATGACATCCTCCCCGGGCTCCGCTTTGTGCGGCCGCCCGGCCGCCATGCGGCGGCCGGGTCGAGTCGCGTGCCATCAGCTGCTGCCGTCTTTGCTGGCGTTCGGGAAGAAGAGCTGCTGGCCGTTCAGCTTGTAATCGGCGATCGCCTGCTGTCCCTCGTCGGAGACGAGCCAGTCGATGAAGGCCTGGCCGGCCTCCTGCTTCACATGCGGGTGCTTCTTCGGGTTCACCAGGATGACGCCGTACTGGTTGAAGAGCTTCGGGTCGCCCTCGACGAGGATCTCGAGCGGCCCGCGGTTCTCGAAGCTGATCCAGGTGCCGCGATCCGCCAGCGTGTAGGCGGGCATCTGCGCGGCGGTGTTCAGCGTCGGCCCCATGCCGGAACCGAGTTCGCGGTACCAGCTCCCCCCGGTCTTTTCGATGTCGATGCCGGCCTCCTTCCACAGGCGAAGCTCTGCCTTGTGGGTTCCGGAATCGTCGCCACGCGAGGCGAAGGTCGCCTTTGCCTCCGCGATCTTGGCGAACGCCTCGGAGGCACCCTTCACGCCCCTGATGCCGGCCGGGTCGGAGTTCGGACCGACGATGACGAAGTCGTTGTACATGACCTCGAAACGCTCGACACCGGCGCCTTCCTCGACGAACGCCTTTTCGGCCGCCGGGGCATGGACGAAGACGACGTCGGCGTCGCCGCGCCGGCCGGTCTCCAGCGCCTGGCCGGTGCCCTGCGCGATCACCCGCACCTCGATCCCGGTCTTCTCCTTAAAGATCGGCAGGAGGTGATCGAAAAGCCCCGAATTCTCGGTCGAGGTGGTCGAGGCGACGGTGATGAACGTCTCTTGCGCCGCCGCCGATCCCACGAGCGCGATCAGCGACAGCCCGACGGCTGCGAAGACTCTTCTCATGACTGCCATTCCGTTCTCCCTGGCTTGAGCGAGGTTGGTTGATCACCACAGGAGTTCGCCCTTGACGAAGGCGCGGGCCTCTTCGGTCTGTGGTTCTTCGAAAAACTGATCGGCGGGTGTCCGTTCGAGAAGCCGGCCGCGATAAAGGAACAGGATCTCGTCGGCGAGCCGCCGGGCCTGGCCAAGGTCGTGCGTCGTCATCACGATCTTCGTACCGGCGGCGTGGAACGCCCAGATGGCCGTCTCGAC
>CAZKCM010000069.1:0-1574 GCA_964551315.1 uncultured Rhodospirillaceae bacterium
GCCGCGTCTTCCAGTGGGTTGCGGCCGTCACCTACGCGCTTCTGGCGGGGCTGATAGCGCGGCTCATCGTACTGCCGGTGGGTCCGCTGGAGGCCACCGCCTTGACCGACCGCCTGGCCGCGGCCGGCGCCGCGCTCGCGATTTTCCTGGTGACCCGGAGGAACATGCTGATGGGTGTGGTCACCGGCGTGAGCGTGCTGGTGCTGCTGACCTTCGGCCGGGTAGCGTGGCCTTAGCCCGACCTCACCCGCGCTCGGCGGCTGCGCGTAACGCCGCGACGCCGGGCAGGTCGCGGCCTTCCAGCCATTCGAGGAAGGCGCCGCCGGCCGTCGAAACATAGGAGAAATCATCGACCACGCCGGCATGGCCGAGTGCCGCGACGGTGTCGCCGCCGCCGGCGACGCTCAGCAGTCGTCCCTCCCGGGTGAGCCGCGCCGCGGCTTTGGCAACGGCGACGGTGGCGGCGTCGAAGGGCGGCGTCTCGAACGCGCCCAAGGGACCGTTCCACACCAGCGTGCGGCAGCCCTTCAGCCGCTCGACGATGTCGGTCACGCTCGCCGGACCGACATCGAGAATCATCCGGTCGGCCGGCACTGCATCAACCGGGACGACATCCGTCTCGACCCCCGCCTTGAGCTCGGGCGCCACCACCGCGTCAACCGGCAGAATGACGTCGCAACCTTGCCGCTCCGCCGTTCCCAGAATGTCGCGCGCGGTGTCCGCCATGTCGCGCTCGGCCAGGGAACCGCCGATCTGCTTGCCGCGCGCGTAGAGGAACGTATTGGCCATCCCGCCGCCGATCACCAGGACGTTGACCTTCCGCACCAGGTTGCCGAGCAGGTCGAGCTTGGTCGAGATCTTGGCGCCGCCGACCAGCGCCGCAACCGGCCGCTTCGGCGTCTCCAGGGCCGCGGTCAGATGCTCGAGCTCCGCCTGCATCAGGCGCCCGGCAGCAGCCGGCAGCAGCCGCGCGAGCGCCTCGGTGGAAGCATGGGCGCGATGCGCGGCGGAGAAGGCGTCGTTCACATAGAGGTCACCGAGCGCCGCGAGCCGGCGAGCGAAGTCGGCGTCGTTCGCCTCCTCCCCCTCGTGGAAGCGCAGGTTCTCGAGCAGCGCCACCTCGCCGTCGGCGAGACCGGCGACCACGGCCTCCGCCGCGGGGCCGACGCAGTCTTCGGCAAAGGCGACCGGCCGGCCACCCAGCGCGGCGGACAAGGGAGCGACGACCGGCCGCAGCGACATCTCCGCCACGCGCTTGCCCTTCGGCCGGCCGAAATGGGACAGGACGACGACGCGGGCGCCACGGTCGGCCAGCTCCTTGATCGTGACCGCCGTCCGGTCGATGCGCGTCGTGTCGGTGACCTTGCCGTCGCTCACCGGCACGTTGAGATCGCTGCGCACCAGCACGCGCCGTCCGGCAACGTCGAGGTCGTCGAGGGTCTTGAAGCGGGTCATTGGCGGTGTCGGCTCCTTCCTGAACGCACCCGCCCCCGATCTTTCATAAGCGCGCCCGATTTGCAATCCTCGCCGGCGGCGACGACCGCGGGCTCCGGCCCCCGGACGCGATCGGACGA
>CAZKCM010000069.1:1674-22312 GCA_964551315.1 uncultured Rhodospirillaceae bacterium
GACGCGATCGGACGAGAGGCGGCCATTGACTTTGGCGGGCGGCAGACCCAGCCTTTTGATGCGGTCTTTCCGAGGCATGGGGACATCCGATGGTCACAGCGCTCGAACGCACCGCCTATCGCCTGTCCCAGGGCATCCGGCTCGGCTGGTACGGAGCGCAATCGGCCCTGACGACCCGCCTGTCGGAGCGCGTCAAGGCACCGCCCGAGCTGCGGGCGCGAATGCCGACGGCCGCGGCGCTGTCCGAGGACCGACGGAACCTGATGCGCCGCGACCTGGCCAATATCGAGGCCGGCTACTACCGCCTTCCCCACGACATGGTGAACAATCCGGCGGAGATCCTACGCCGAGCGGTCCTTTACTTCACCGATCTGCGAAGCATCAACGCTCGGCTCCGGCAGGGCGGCACGACGGAGATCCGGGCGGCAACGACGGAGCGCTATCCGGACTATTATCGCCAGAGCTTCCACCATCAGACGGACGGCTATTTCAGCCGGCAGTCGGCGGAGCTCTACGACTATCAGGTCGAGGTGCTGTTCGGCGGCGTCGCCGACGCCATGCGGCGGCAGGCGCTGGTGCCGCTGCATCACTTCCTGCGGGGCAGACGCATCGCCGGCACGCGGCTCATCGACATCGCCTGCGGCACCGGCCGGTTCCTGACCTTCGTGAAGGATAACTATCCGCGGCTGGCGGTGACCGCTCTCGACATCAGCCCCTTTTATCTGGAGGAGGCGAAGCGCCATCTGCGGCCTTGGTCGCGCGTGGCCTTCGTCGAGAGCCGGGCGGAGGCGATGGAGTTGCCGGACGAAAGCTTCGATGTCGCGACCTGCATCTACCTCATCCACGAGCTGCCGGCCGAGCTGCACGCAAAGGTGGCTGCGGAGATCGCGCGAATCCTCAAGCCGGACGGCCTGCTGATCCTCGTCGATTCGCTGCAGCCGGGCGACCGCCCCGAATATGACGGGCTGCTGGAATACTTCCCGATGGCTTTCCACGAGCCCTATTTCATCGACTACCTGCGCCGCGATCTGTCGCGCCTGTTTGCCGAAGCGGGGCTGACGACCGAGCGGGTCGATCTCGCCTATCTGTCGAAGGTGATGACCCTGCGGAAGCCGGCTGCCTCCTGATCGCCGCCCATCACGTGATCCGAGGGGCCCGTTGGGCGCCCGTGACGCCGGACGGGCAAGCGAGGCTGGAACGATTGGCACGCCTCGGGCATTATCCACGCGTGTTGAAGCGGCCGCGGCACGTGCCGGGACGCTTTTTCAATGTCCGAGATTCGGCACTTGAGTCAGGGGGAGTCCAGCCGTGAGCCGGAAGGTCCGCCGCGCGTTCCTGGCCGTGGCATGTTGTTGCGTCGGCCTCTTCGCCAGCGGGATGGCGGTGGCCGCTCCGCAAGACGACGGCTTCATCGCCGGCTATGTCGCCGCCATCCTCGAGCGCGAGTTTGGTCTGGCCGGCGCAGATGTCACCGTGGAAGACGGCGTCGTGACCGTCGAGGCGGCAAGCCTCGCCGGCTTCAGCCGCGACCGGATCCAGGCCGCGCTGGCGACGGTTCCAGGGGTGCGTGCGGTCACCGTCGTCCGAACCGGCGCGGCTGAAGAGCCACCGGCCGTCACCGAGGTCTCACCCGCCGCGGACGGAGCGAGCGAGGCCGAGGAGGTGCCGCCGGGCGCTCCGCCGGAGACCGTGACGGCGAAGCCGGATGGCGTCCAGATCCTTCCGCGGGCGACGCTGTTCGAATCGATACATGCCGATCCGCGCTGGCCGCATTTTTCTGCCGCCTATCAGCATTTCGACGATGACCTCGACGCCCGGCATGTCGGCGCCGTCAGTTTCGGCGAGACGCTCTCGCTGATCCGCGGCGAGGGATTCGGCGGCGATTGGGAGATCGATTTTCAGGCGGGTGTCTTTTCCATTTTCGATCTCAACAGCGAGAGCGAAGACCTGATCAACGCCGACTACGTTGTCGGCATTCCATTCGTCTACCGCGAAGACGATTTTTCCGCCCTCTTCCGCGTCTACCATCAGAGCTCACATCTCGGCGACGAGTTCCTGCTCCGCGACGACGTCGATCCGGAGGACCGGATCAATCTCAGCTACGAGGCGGCGAACCTCCTCCTGTCCTACGATTTCGGCGAGCGCTGGCGCGTCTACGGTGGCGGCGGCTATCTGTTCCACCGGGAACCGGACAGCCTGGACCCCGGCATGGCGCAGCTTGGCGTCGAGTATGAGAGCGACACGCGGTATTGGGGCCTGCTGTGGCCGGTCGCCGCGCTGGACGTTCAGTTCTGGGAGGAGAACGGCTGGGACCCGGATTTCTCGCTGCGCGCCGGCTTCAGGCTCGGCGAGCCCGGAATCCTCGGCGAGGAGCTGGAACTCACCGCCGAGTACTACAACGGCCGCAACCCGAACGGCCAGTTCTTCGACCGCGACCTCGAATATTTCGGGATCGGCCTGCACCTGTATTTCAATTGACGCGTCGCCCGGCGCCGCGCGGCCGCCCCCTCATGCGGCGCCGGGATGGAAGACGTCGTCGGGGTAGGGATACCACCAGCCCTGAATCGCCGGCTGGTGGTCGATGACCACCATTTTCGACTGGCGGAAGGCGTTCAGGCCCTGGCGCCCCAGTTCGCGCCCAAGCCCCGAAAGCTTGCGGCCGCCGAAGGGCAGCGCGTCGTTGTCGATCAGAGGATTGTTGATCCAGACCATGCCGGCCTCGAGTTCCTCGACCGCGCGCATTGCCTCGTCGAGGCGCGTGGTGAACACGGAAGCGCCGAGACCGAAGCGCGAGCGGTTGGCGAGCCGCAGCGCCTCGTCGAAGCTCGCCACGCGGCAGATCGGCGCCACCGGCCCGAAGCACTCGGTGTTCATGATCTCCATCTCGGGCGTTACGCCGGTCAGGACCGTCGGCTCGTAGAACCAGCCGGTGTTGCGCCCGGGCGGGATGCGTCCGCCGCATTCGACCTTGGCCCCGGCCGCCACCGCCCCATCGACCAGCGCCGCGACCTTGTCGCGCGCGGCGCGGCTGACCAGGGGCCCGATCTCCGTCTTGTCAAGGCCATGGCCGATCCGCAAGGCGCGCGCCCGGCGCACCATGGCCTCGACGAAGGCATCGTGGACGCCGTCAAGGACGAACAGGCGCTCGGCCGAGGTGCAGACCTGGCCGGAGAGATGGAAGGCGGCGGTGACGGCGCCGGCGGCGGCGACCTCGACGGGCGCCGAATCGCTGACGATCAGCGGATCGTTGCCTCCGGCCTCGATGACGCAGGGCTTGAGCAGCGCGCCGCAGCGCTGCGCCACCTTCCGGCCGGTCTCGACGCCGCCGGTGAAGGCGACAACATGGGTGTGCGGCGAATCGATCAGCGCCTCGGCGACGCGCGCCTGCCCCGGGAGGCAAGCGACGAGGCCGGGCGGAAGGACGGCCGCGAAATGCTCCATGAACTTGAGCGTGCAGAGCGTCGTCGCCGCCGCCGGTTTGGCGATCACCGCGTTGCCGGCGGCGAGCGAGGCCGCCGCCGTCCAGGCGAACAACAGGATCGGGAAGTTGTAGGGCATGATGTGGACGCTGACGCCGTAGGGTTCGTAGCGGGCGAATTGGAAGGAACCCGTCTGCGTCGTGCCGGCGATGTGCCCCGCCTCGTCGCGGGCCATCTCCGCGCAGTAGCGGAAGGCGGGCGCCACGTTGGCGAGCTCGCCCACCGCCTCGGCGTAGGGCTTGCCCATCTCGCGGACCATCAGCTCGGCGACTTCGCGCGTCAGATTGCGCTCGATCGAATCGGCGAGGCGGTGCAGCAGCCCGGCGCGCGTCTTTGCGTCGCGCCGGCCCCATTCGCGCTGCGCCTCGTTGGCGCGGGCGACGACGTGCTCCACCTCGTCGGTGCAGCAGTCGGCGATGACGCCGACCTTCTCCAACGTCGCCGGATCGAGGACGTCGGCGCGTCCACCGCCGGTGGCGATGAAGTCGTTGTCCGCGAAGTACTGCGCGGCGAAGGGATCGAACGCGGCCATCGGCCCGGCCCGTCAGCGGATCATGTAGACCTTGCGCACGGTGTCGTGCACGCGGCAGGTGCCCTTCCAGCCGGCGGGGAAGAAGGCGATGGTGTCCGGCTCGATCTCGATCACCTCGCCCGATTCGTGCGTGTAGGTGCAGCGCCCCTCGAGGAAGTGGCAGAACTCGTCGCGCGTCACCTCGCAGCGCCAGTAGCCCGGCGTGCAGACCCAGATGCCGCTTTCCGATTCGCCGTTCGGCCCTTTGTGCAGCAGCACGCCGGAGGTCATCGAGCGTCCCTCGATCATGGTCGGCACCGGCCCCCAGTCCTCAAGCCCGGTTGCGGTCTTCGGATGGCGCAGGATCGGTGTCATTCGGCCTCTCCTTGTGTTCGTGGCAAGCAGCGTCCGCGGCTGGCCGGGGCCGGCAGGAAAACAGGGAGGCCGGAGTTTCCTCCGGCCTCCCGTCTCCGCGGTTCGCCCCGGCCGCTTATTTATGCGGCGCCGCGGCGGGCGATGTCGACAATGATTTTCGCCGCCTTCTCCGTGCCCTTGGCTGCCTGCATGCTGCGGCTGACCTCGGCCAGGCGCGCGTGCATGGCACTGTCGTTCAACAGCCGCGCGATCGTACCGGCCAATTGGTCCTCGGTCCAGGTGTAGCGCGGAAGCTGCGCGCCATAGCCGGTGTCATGGATGCGGGCCGCGTTGTCGAGCCCATCCCAGCAGAACGGCATGATGAGCGCCGGTTTGCCGAAATAGAGCGCCTCGTTGAAGCTGTTGTTGCCGCCGTGGTGGATGAACAGGTCCACATGCGGGATCACCGCCGGCTGCGGGAACCAGGATTCGAGGCGCACGTTGTCGGGAACGTCGGTGTACGCGTCCCGGTAGTCGCCGACGTTCATCAGGAAGCGGTAGGGCAACCGGTCGAACAACGCGATCATCCGTTTGTAGAGGTCGACGTCGGCGGCGCCGAGGCTGCCGAAGCTCACATAGATGAGTGGCTTGTCGTCGTTCCTCGCGAAGCGCGGCACCTCGTAGCGGCCTTCGTCGCGCACGCAGCCCTCCAGATACTGGAACCGCGCCGGGTCGAGCGGGTTGCGCCGCTTGAATCGGAGCTGCTGCGGATAGAGCAGCAGGTTCATATAGGGCGAGGTCTCGTAGAACTGGCCGAGCGGATAGGGCTCGTGCCCGACCTTGGCGAGGAACTCGTTGAAGCGGTCGTGGCAGGGCTTGATCTGCCGCAGGAACGCCTCCTCGAAGGCCCGGAAGCAGGCCTTGTCGTTCTCGTGGCAGCCGGAGAGGTGCGGCGGGATGTCGGGATCCGGGATCTCGTTCTCCGAGCAGGAGATGATGCGGATCCACGGCTTGCCGGTGCGCTTCGTCGCCGGGAACAGGATGACGTTGTCGACGCAGACGACATCGGGCCGGATCTCGGCCAGATGCTTTCGCAGCCCCTCCTCCGCGAGGATGGCGCTGTCGACGATCGCCTCCCACACGGGGACGACGTAGGTCGGGATCTGCTCGATCGGCGAGAGACGGAAATGCGGCAGATGGCCGGCGATGAAGTTGGCCCAGAACTTCGCCACCTCCTCGTCCGACATGCCGCCGGACATGTCGACCAGATATTCCGGAAAGCCGTACTTCTCGAACACGCCCTTGAAGCCCTTGTCGCAGACGAACACGGGCTTGTGACCCATGTCGCGCAGCGCCTGGGCGATCCCCACGCAGTTGAGTGCAGGGCCGAAGGCGGCTTCGGGAAACAGCACCACGGTCTTCGAATCGGCGCTCGGCGCGGCGGCGGACCGCTTCGAGGCCGCGGGAGTCGGCCTGCGCGCCGGGGCCTTGGCGCGCGTCTTCTTCGGCGCCGTCTTCGCCTTCGGCGCGACCCTCGTCCTCGCGCTCGTCCTCGAGGTTGTCCTTGTGCCGGTCCTTGCCGTCTTCCGAACGGCTGTTCTCGTCGTGGTCCGCCGCCCCTGCGTCGACGCTCTGGTCCGGGCCGCCTTGGCTTTTGGCCCGGCCGCGGTCTTGGCGCGGCTCTGGGTCGTCCTGGCCGTCTTCTGGACCGCCTTCCGGGTCGCGGTCTTGGATTTCGCCTTCGCCGTGGTCTTCGTTTTCGTCTTCGTCGCGGCGGCCCTCTTTGTCCCGGTCTTGGACGCGGTGCGCGCCGTGCGCTTCGCGGCGGTCTTCTTGGCCGTCGCCTTGCGCTTGGCAGCCGTCTTCTTCGTCGCGGTCTTGCTTTTGGCCGCCGTCTTGCGCTTGGCGGCGGTCTTCTTCGTCGCCGCCTTCGACGCGGTCTTGCGTTTCGCCGCGCCCGCCTTGGGTGCCGCCTTGCGCTTGGTCTCCGCCGTCGCGGCGGCTGTCGTCTTCCGCTTGGCCTTGGTCTTAGCTTTCGTCTTGGCTGCGGTTTTCCTGCGTGCCATCGCCATGATTCGAATCCCCCATTTGCTGTCGCAGTCTAGAACCGGTCCGCCGCCCGGTCATGTCCCCCTTCGTCTCTCGGCGGATACTTCCAAAGCCACGCCGCTGCGCGGTGGTTGAATGACGGTTCGGTCAATATTATCCGATCTTTACATCCCGTTATCCTGCCGCTTCCTTAATGCCCTTCCTCCACCGGAACGGTCGCGACGAGGAGGCCGTTCCCGCGGCGCGGTTGCACCGTCCGTGAAGGGATGACATCGCGTGCGCCATTTCGAGTCCTACTCCATCAGGATTCGCGCATCCTCCGCCGCCCAGCGACACCACACCACGGCCCCCTCGGCAAGCGCCGCGGCGACATCGCTGCCGGCACCCAGCCGTGCGACGAGCGGCGCCCGCCCTCCCGCCAGTCCGACATGGACCATCAGATCCTGCCCGAGATAGGTGATGTCGAGGACGACGCCCGACAGCCCGTTCGGCAGCGATTCCTGCGGCGGCTCTAGAGACAGCCGCACCCGTTCCGGCCTCACCGCCAGCGTCGCCGCCGCACCGACCACCGGAGCACGTCCCGGGAGTCCCCCGTCCGATCCGCCGCTGCCGTCTGCATCGCCGCGCAGGCGGCCGAGGCCTTCGACCTCGATCTCCGCCACGCCGGCGGCGGCGCTCGTCAAGCGGCCCTCGAAGAAGTTCATCACCCCGATGAAATCGGCGACGAAGCGGCTCGCCGGTCGCTCATAGAGCGCGCGGGGCGTGCCGAGCTGCGCGATTCGTCCCGCATTCAGCAGGGCGATGCGGTCAGCCATCGCCAGCGCCTCCTCCTGGTCATGGGTGACCACCAGGAAGGTGATGCCGGTCTCATGCTGCAGCCGCTTGAGCTCAAGCTGCATCTGCGTGCGCAGCTTCTTGTCGAGGGCAGCAAGCGGTTCGTCGAGCAGCAGGAGGCGTGGCCGCTTGACGAGCGCGCGGGCGAGCGCCACGCGCTGCCGCTGCCCGCCCGAGAGCAGATGCGGGCGCCGTCGGGCGAAGTCCTCCAGCCGCACCATGGCGAGCGCCTCTTCGACCCGCCGCTTGAGTTCGGCCCCGCGGACGCCCTCCATCTCCAGCCCGTAGGCGACGTTGCCATGGACCGAAAGGTGCGGGAACAGCGCGTAGGACTGGAACATCATGTTGATCGGCCGCCGGTTGGGGCGGAGATCGGTGATGTCGCGGCCGTCGAGCAGGATGCGCCCCGCATCGGGCCGCTCGAACCCGGCGATCATCCGCAGGAGCGTCGTCTTGCCGCAGCCCGAGGGACCGAGCAGCGCGAAGAACTCGTTCTCGCGGATCGCGAGCGAGAGATCGTCGACCGCGGTCACCGCCCCGAACCGCTTGGTGGCACCCACGATCTCCACCACCGTCTTGGTTTCGCTCGTCACGGCGTCGCATCCCGGTTCAGCCGTTGCGACAGCAGGATCAGCAGGAAGCTGAATCCAAGCACGATGGTGGCGACGGCATTGATCTCCGGCGTCACGCCGAAGCGGATCATGGCGTAGATCTGCATGGGGAAGGTGGTCGAGGCGCGCCCCGCCCCGGAGGTGAAGTAGGCGATGATGAACTCGTCGACCGAAAGCGTGAAGGCGAGCAGCGCGCCGGCCAGTACGCCCGGAAAGATCGCCGGCAGCGTGACGCGCCGGAAGGTGGTGAACTCGCTGGCCCCGAGGTCGATCGAAGCCTCGATGATGGACCTGTCGAAATGCCGGAGCCGCGTGCGCACGACGGCGCAGACGAAGGCAATGTTGAAGACGGCGTGCGCCAGGATGATCGAATGCAGGCCGAGGGTCATGCCGATCAGCGTGAAGAAGGAGAGCAACGCGATCGCCAGCACGATGTCGGGGATGATCATCGGCACGAAGACGAATCCCTCGAGCAGCGGGCCCGGACGCAGACGATCGAGACCGAGCGCAAGCAGCGTGCCCAGGGTGGTCGCGATCAGGGTCGACGCCGCGGCCACGATCAGCGTGTTGCCGACCGAAGCGATGATCGCCTGGTTGCGCAGCATCCGGCCGTACCATTCCAGGGAGAAGCCGCTCCAGGCCGTGGGCAGGCCGCTCTTGTTGAACGACAGCGCGACCAGCACCAGGATCGGCCCGTAGAGAAACAGGTAGACGAGCCCGAGATGGCCCACGAGCCAGCGGCGCCCGGCACGCATGGTCATGCTCCCCCCGCGATGCGCCCTCTCCCACAAGCGGAGAGGGAGCGAGCGGATACCGGTCGGCTAGTCACGGCCGCCCCCCGCCTCCTGAGACCGGTTCACGGCCCAGGCCTGGAGGAACAGCAGCAGCATCATGACGCCGATCAGCAGAAAGGCGAGGCTGGAGCCGAACGGCCAGTCACGGGCACTCAGGAACTGGTCGTAGATCAGGTTGCCGACCATCACCGTCCGGCCGCCGCCGAGCAGATCCGGCGTGATGAAGTTGCCAATGCTGAGCACGAAGACAAACACCGACCCGGTGGCGATCCCCGGCACGGTGAGCGGCAGGGTGACACGCAGGAAGGTTCGCCAGGCCGGTGCGCCGAGATCGGCCGAGGCCTCGCGGATCTCCAGGTTGAGGCGGGAGATCGAGCTGTAAAGGGCAAGGACCATGAAGGGCAGATAGCCGTAGAGCAGCCCCGTGACGATGGCGAACTCGTTGTAAAGCAGCGGCAGCGGCGTCTCGATCAGGCCGAGCCCGCCGAGCGCACGGTTGACCAGGCCCTCCCGGTTCAGGAGCACGATCCAGGCGTAGGTGCGGATGAGATAGTTGCTCCAGAACGGCAACATGATGAGGACGAGCAGCGGCACCTGCCAGCGCCGCGGTCCCGTCGCGATCAGATAGGCGGCCGGATAGCCCACCAGAAGCGCGAGCAGCGTAGCGAGCGTCGCGATCTTCGCCGAATCGAGGAAAATGGAGAGGAACAGCGGGTCGAGCGCGCGGGCATAGTTCTCCAGCGTGAAGACGTAGTCGATGCCACCGTAGATGCCGCGCAGGAAGAAGCTGTAGACGAACACGACCCCGCAGGGAACGAGGAGGAACAGTGCAAGCCAGCCCAGCCCCGGCCCGAGCAGCACCAGACGCTGAACGAATTCGCCCGTTCGTGTCATGAGCATTCGAGCACCACAGAGGCACAGAGATCCAGAAATCCCTCTGTGTCTCTGTGGCTCAAGCCATGAGCTCTACCGCGACGCCGTTATCTCGGTGACGGCGCGAGTGTAGTCGCGCTGCGCCCGGCCGAGGTCGCGGAGCTGCTCCATCTGCAAGAGCTCCGCGGGCGCCATGCCCAGGTTCGGGAATGTCTTCACCAGGTCCGGATCGAGGCCTTCCATCGCCGGCTGGTTCGGCACCTTGTAGAGGATGTTCTCCGCCACCCAGGAATGGATCTCCGGTCGCAGCACGTAGTTGATGAAGGCATGCGCCGCGTCCTTGTTCTCCGAGGCGGCGGTGACGACCATGGTATCGACCCACATGTCGCTGCCTTCCTTCGGCACGACGAACTTGATGTCCGGGTTCTCGGCGATGCCGTAGTTGCACCAGCCGTCCCACGCGTGCACGAGACTGGCCTCGCCGGAGACGAGCTTCGAATAGAAGGTGGTGTCGTCATAGGCAAGCAGGCTGCGCTTTGCCTCGATCAGCAGCGCCTTGGCCGCCGCGATCTCCTCCGGGTCCGTGCTGTTGACGGAATGACCGAGCGCCTTCAGGCCCGCCGCCATCAGCCAGCGGTCGGTCGCCAGCATGGTGATCTTGCCCTTGAGCTCGCCGGACGGCCGCAACAGGTCGTACCAGCTGTCGGGCTCCTCCGGCACGAGATCGCTGCGATAGCAGAGGCCGGTCGTGCCCCAGGCATAGGGCACCGAGTAGCGGTTGTTTGGATCGTAGGCGAGGGTCCGCGCCCCGTCGTAGAGGTTCTCCAGATTGGGAAGCTTGTCGTGGTCCAGCTCGGCGATCAGGCCAAGGTGGGCGAGCGCCTCGACGAAGGGGCTGGAGACGAACAGCACGTCGTAGCCCTTGCCGCCTCCGGCCGTCACCTTGCCCATGACCTCTTCATTGGTGGCATGCACCGACAGCTCGGCCTCGATGCCGGTCTCTGCCGTGAACCTCTCCAGCAGGTCCGGCGGCATGTAGCCGTCCCAGTTCGAGATCACGATCTTCTCGGCCGCGCCGGCCGCCGTCCCCTGCAACGCCAGCGCCAGGGCGGCCGCCCCGATCGTGACGCGAAGCCCCGATGCTCCCTTCGCCATTGGTTCGTTTCTCCCGTTGCTGCCGGCCGGTTACGCCGGCGGTCTTGTCATTCTTCGGCTTCTACAATCCTCCGTGGAAAGGTCGGAGGTCAACCCGGATTTCCCCGCCGCATCGGCCGCAACGGCGCCCGACCAGGGCGAGGCGATGTCGGCCATGCCGGCATTGCGGCCGGCCTCGCGCAGCACCGCGTTCGGCGAGGCGAAGAGGACCGGATAGACCGAAAGGGCACCCCGTCGCGCAGGCAGAGCCGCGGCGACCGCCTCGAACACCGCCTCGGGCAGCCGATCGTCGACCGTGACCGCAGGCTCGCCGCTCGCGTCGAGCCGCGGCTGGTGGAAGGCGGCCTCGAGCGGCAGGCGGAAATCGACGAGGAAGGACAGGATCTGCGCCACGGCCGGCAGGATGCGCCGCCCGCCGGAAGCGCCAAGCGCGAGCCAGGGCGCGGCCTCTTCGGCACCGTGCTCGGCGCGCCGACCGATGATCACCGGGCACATGTTGGAGAGCGGGCGCCTGCCCGGCGCCAGCGAGTTCGGCCGGCCCGGTTGCGGGTCGAACCACATGATGCCGTTGTTCATCAGGATGCCGGTTTCCGGCAGCAGCAGCTTGGAGCCGAAGCGCGACAGCAGCGTCTGGGTCAGCGCCACCATCGTGCCGGCGGAATCGACCACGCTGATATGGGTGGTGCAGGACGGCGACGCCGTCTCGTTCGCGTGGCCCATCGTTGCGAAGCGTTCCGTATAGGCGTCGTGCAAGACCTCGGCGTAGGTGCGATAGGCCGCCGCGTCGGGCACACCCGGTTCTCGTCCGATCGGCAACGCCGCTTCTAACCTGTTCAGGACGCGGGCCAGCGTCGGCCCGGCCGTCAGGCCCGGCGCGGCCGATACGGTCAGGCCGCGATAAGGAATCTCCAGGGCCGGACGGATCGTCGCCCGATAGGCCTTCAGGTCTGCATGGTCGAGGCAGCCGCCGGCCGCCCGCACCTCCCGCACGATCGACTCGGCGATCGCGCCCTCGTAGAAGTCGCGGCCGCCCGCTTCCGCCAGACGGCGGAGCGTGTGCGCTAGGCGACCGAGCGGCAGCCGGCGTGGCGCCCCGTCGGGGCTGGGCGTCGGTGGTAGCCCGTCCGGCAGGAAGACGGCGCGCGCCGCCTCGAACTCCGCCAGTTCGCGCGCGGCCACGGCGATGCCGAGGGCGGTGAACCAGTCGACGGCGAGCCCCTCCTCCGCGAGCGCAATCGCGGGGGCGAGCGCGTCGCGCCATGCGATGCTGCCGAAACGCTCGAGCGCGAGGCGCATTCCGTCCACCTGGCCCGGCACGGCAACCGAAGCAGCACCCTTCAGGTTGCGGTCGCCGACGACGCGCGGCCAGTCGAAGAGATCCGCTGCCCGGTCTTCCGCCGAACCCGCGAGCGGGTAGTCCGCCGGATCCAGACCGCGCGGCGCTACCATGCCGAAATCGACCACCTGAGCAGACGGCTCGCCCGCCCGCCGGACGAGCATGTATCCGCCGCCGCCGAGCCCGCTCATCCACGGCTCGGCAACGCCCACGGCGAATCCGGTAACGACGGCCGCATCGACGGCGTTCCCGCCGGCAGCCAGCACTCGGGCACCAAGCTGCGCGGCCCTCAGGCTCTGCGAGGCGACGATGCCGCCGGCAGCGGCCACCGCCCGCTTGGGAAGATGCCAGGGCTGACTCCGGTGATGCGACATGAAACCCTCCGTCGTACCTGCCGCAGACCGTAGCCGAGCGAATGCGCGCACGGGAAGGGCCAAGGACGGGCGTTCCCGAAAAATGCCCCAGCACAGGTCGGCCGGCACGCTTGCCCGTTCCGGAGCGACCAACTAGGGTGAAACGCGGCGCCCGCCGGCGTTCGGACCGGCGTCAGAGCCTCGGGGTGGATCCCCCTCATGCACGACGTCGTCATCACCGTCTTCGGACTCACCGGTCTCCTGGCGCTGGTCAGCCTGCTGCCGCCGCTGGCGAACCGGCTGGCATTGCCCTTCACCGTGCTCCTCGCGATCGTTGGCTGTGCGCTGGGCCTTGCGGTCGCGTCGCATGACTTCGTGGGCCCGGGCGTGTTGGGCGACTTCATCCGGGCGATGGGATCGCTCGAGATCTCGGCCGACGCGTTCCTCTTCATCTTCCTGCCGACGCTGCTGTTCGAGGCGGCGCTCGCGATCGACGTCCGTCGGCTGATGGACGATGTCGGCCCCATGCTGCTACTCGCCGTGGTCGCCGTGGTCATCTGCACCTTCGTCGTCGGCTTTGCCCTGTCGAGCGTGTCGGAGATGGGGCTGCTCGCCTGCCTTCTCTTGGGCGCGATCGTCGCCACCACCGACCCGGCCGCCGTCGTCAGCATCTTCCGCGACCTGGGCGCGCCGCGCCGGCTCTCGATCCTGGTCGAGGGCGAGAGTCTCTTCAACGACGCGGCGGCGATCGCGCTGTTCTCGCTGCTGCTGGCGGCGCTGGTCGGCCGGCAAGAGGTGGGCGGCGGCACCGGCATCATCGTCTTCCTCACCGGTTTCATCGGCGGCGGTGCGTTCGGCTACGTCGCGGCGCGGGCCGCTTGCGCCCTCGTCGCGGCGCTGCGCGGCCTGCGCCTGGCCGAGGTCACGTTGACCGTGGCGCTCGCCTATCTCGTCTTCGTCGTCGCCGACCGCTACCTCGGGGTGTCGGGCGTGGTTGCCGTAGTCACGGCCGGCCTCGTCGTCGGCTCCTACGGCAAGATCCGGATCACGCCGTCGAGTTGGGACAGCCTCGTCGAGACCTGGGAGCAACTCGGCTTCTGGGCGAATTCCCTGATCTTCCTGCTGGCGGCCATGCTGGTGCCGCGGCTGCTCACCAATGTGGTCCCGGGCGACGCGATCCTGCTCGCCGTGCTGGTGGCGGCAACGCTGGGGGCCCGTGCTCTGGTCCTCTACGGCCTGTTGCCGATGCTGACCGCGAGCGGCCTCGCCAACCGAATCGGCGAACGCTACAAGCTGGTCATCCTGTGGGGCGGACTGCGCGGCGCGGTATCGCTGGCGCTCGCCCTGGCGGTCACGGAGAACACGGCACTGCCGCCGGAAGTGCGCCATTTCGTCGCCGTGCTGGCCACCGGATTCGTACTGTTCACCCTGTTCGTCAACGGAACCACGCTGCGCCCCCTGATCCGGATCCTCGGGCTCGACCGGCTCTCGCCGGCCGACCGCCTGCTGCGCGACCGGGCGCTCGCCCTGGCGCTGTCCGACATCAGGGAGCGGGTCGAGGCCGTCGCCGAGGCCGACCAGATCGAAGCACCGATCGCCGCGGCGGTGACCGAAGACGTGGCGGCGCGGATCTCCAAAGTCGAAGAGGCGGGGCGGTCTCGCTTCGGCCTGTCCAAGGAAGACCTCGTCTATATCGGTCTGGTCACCCTGGCGACGCAGGAGGAACGGCTCTACCTCCAGCGCTTCAAGGCGCAGCTCGTCTCGCGCCGGGTCATGCACGGTCTGGTCGCCCAAGCCGGACGACTGCTCGACGGGGCCAAGACCGGCGGCCGCGACGGCTATGAGACAGCGGGACGCAAGGCCCTTGCCTTCTCCGCGAGCTTCCGCGCCGCCCTGCGCCTGCATCATCGATTCGGGTTCGGCCGCTGGCTCGCCGCCGAGCTCGACGCCCGGTTCGAAAGCCTGCTGATCAGCCAGATGGTGCTGCGCGAGCTGAGGGTTCTCAATCGTCGCCGCGTCGCCCCCCTTCTGGGCCAGGGAGCGGGCGACGTCCTTGCCGAAGTTCTCGAAACCCGGCTCGCCGCGACGGCGCAGGCGCTCGATGCGCTCCGGCTGCAGTATCCGGACCACGCCCGGGCTCTGGAGGCGCAGTATCTCGGCCGCGTCGCGCTGCGCCTGGAGGGCGAACGGTACCAGGTCATGCTTGCCGAGTCGGTCATCAGCAAAGAGGTCTACAACGACCTGAACCGCCGCCTCTGGGAGCGCCGACGCGCCATCGACAGGCGCCCGCCCCTCGACATCGCGATAGACCGGGAGACACTGCTCGCGCGGATGCCGATCTTCGCCGAGGTGGATGCGCGGGTGCTCTCCCAGATCGCGCGGCTGCTGCGGCCACGGCTGGCCTTGCCGGGCGAGCGAATCGTCGCCAAGGGCGAGCGCGGCGACGCGATGTACTTCATCGCCTCCGGCGCCGTCGAGGTCAGGGTCGAACCGGCCCCCGTAAGGCTGGGGAGCGGCGACTTCTTCGGCGAGATCGCTCTGCTCGCGAACCGGAGTCGCACCGCGGACGTGGTGGCGCTGGGCTACTGCCAGCTCCTCGCGCTCTATGTCCGCGACTTCCGCCGGCTTCTGCGGGCCGATCCGGGGCTTCGCCGGCGCATCGACGCCGTCGCGCGTCAGCGTCTGGGAGAGGCGCGCATCGGCAAAGGGCCGAGCACGGAGACCCGGGCCGTCGGGACGCCGGTCGCGGCAGCCGGTCCCGTTCCCGAAGGCGAGGCTCAGGACGCCGGCACCAGCCGCCTTTCGAACACCAGCTTGCCGTCGCCCGGCGCGTAGAAATCTTCAAGCAGCGCCGCCTCGCGGTAGCCGGCACGGCGATAGAAGGCCCGCGTGGGAGCGTATTGCGGCCGCGACGACGTCTCGACATAGAGCGCCGTACCGCCGAGCCCGACGACCGCCGCCTCCACCTCGGCGAGCAGGAGCCGGCCGACGCCGCCGCCCTGCGCCTCGGGATGCACGGCGATCCAGTAGAGATCGTAGCTCGAGCGGGTGAGAGGAATGGGTCCGTAGCAGGCGTAGCCGACCACCCCCCGTCCGGACCGCTCGGCAAAAACGAAGTGGTAGCCGCTGGCTGGACCCTGGGCGAGGCCCGCCTGCACGAGTTCCATCGCGACGTCCTCCTCCGTCGCCGAGAAGAATCCTGTTGCCCGAAGGATGGCACGCACCGCCTCCGGGTCCGCCGCATCGAGCTCGCGCCGAAGGGTGATGGATGGGAGGACGCATTCAACTGCCCTCTCTTCTTTTGAGAAAGGGTTTCGGTCGCCCTTCACGGTTTCACCCAGCCGACCGCGGCCATCAGGTCACCGCCAGCGCGGCCTCAACGCCCTTTATCCGACCGGCCCGTCCTCTCGCCGGTGCGGGCTGCGGCACGGCGGCCATGTCGGCGAGGATGCGCCGGACCACCGCCCGAAGGTCGAGCCCGGCGCGCGCCGCCGCGGCGGCAAAGCCGGCGTCGGGCGAGATGCAAGGGTTGGCGTTGACCTCTAGGACCCAGGGCCGCCCCACCGCATCGACGCGGAAATCGACGCGCGCGTAACCACGCAGACCGAACCGGTGCCAGCAGTCCTTCGCGATCGCCGCGAGATGCGCGAGCAGGGGACGATCGGCATCCGGAAAGTCGAACCGGCGGACCGTGTTGTGGTAGGCAAAGCTGTCCGGGTCCCACTTGGCCGCGTAATCGAGGATGCGTGGCTTGCCGGGCGGAAAGCCGATGAAGCGCATCTCCGCGGGCGGCAGAACTTCGACGCCGCCGACGGCTCCCTCCTCCGGCCCGCCGGCCAGCAGGGCGAGGTTGAACTCGCGGCCGTCGATGAAGCGCTCGGCGAACCACTCGCCGCCGAACCGTCGCCGGCGCCGACGGATGAGTCCGGGCAGCCGGCGCGGATCGTTCACTATGGAATCGTCGTCGATCCCGATCGACGCGTCCTCCCACACCGACTTGACGATGTAGGGCCCCGGGAAGGGCGGGCAGGCCTCCGGCGGAACGTCATCCACCCAGGCCGGCGTGTCGATGCCCGCTTCGGCGAGCAGGCGCTTCGTGAGCAGCTTGTTCGACGTCAGGAACACGGCTTCGGTGCCGGCACCCGTATAGGGCAGCCCGAGCGAGTCGAGGAGCGCCGGCGCCAGATGGATCAGACGGCCCTTCCCGTCGATCGATTCCACGAGATTGAAGACGAAGGACGGCCGGAGATCGAGCAACCGCCGGCGCGCCGCATCGAGATCGAGCGACAGCGGCACCGGAACGGGAGCGTAGCCGAGGTCGGCGAGGGTCCGTCCGATCGTCTCGACCTCGACCAGCACGTCCTGCTCGTCCGGAGCGGCGTCGGGGGCGACGGCACCGTGGAGCAGCGCGACCCTCCCGGGCCGCCGGCGCCGTGGCTTCATCGGAATGATCATGGCGCCTACTCCGCCGCGACGAGAGCGCCCGGACTGGCGCCGAGGGAAAGCCCGCAGCGCCGGAACGCCGAGTCGAGGATTCGGCCGATCAGCTCATCGTAGGACAGGCCGGCAAGGCGGCTCAGGATCGGCAGGTCGGAGTGTTCCGGGTGCAATCCGGCGAGCGGATTCACTTCGAGGAACTGCGGCCGGCCGGCGGCATCCGAACGGACGTCGACCCGGCCTCCGTCGCGGCAGCCCAGCGCCCGCCAAGCGGCGAGCGCCACCCGCGCCGCCTCTCGCGCCTCCGCATCGTCGGCCAGATGGTATCGGACGCGGGCGTCGCATTCCTCCTTGTTGACGTAGGAGTAGACGCCGGCTTCCGCCCGCTCCGTCAGCACGACTTCCATGACCGCGACCGGCGTCGCGGCCACCCCGGTCCCGATGACGCCGACCGTGAACTCGCGGCCCGGCAGGAACGTCTCGATCAGCACCGGCTGGCGGTACCGGGAGAGGAGCCGCCGGCAGACCCGGCGCAGCGCCGCGGGCGAGGCAATGCGCGAGGCCGGCGTCACTCCCTTGCCCGTGCCTTCGGCCACCGGCTTGGCGAACAGCGGGAAGGGAAGATCGACCGCGGCGAGGTCGGCCATGTCCTCGACCACCGCGAAGGGCGCCGTCGGCACACCCCTGTCGCGGACGACGTGCTTCGCCATTCCCTTGTGCAGGGTCAGCGCCATGACCAGGGGATCGGAGAAGGAGTAGGGAATCCCGTAGGCGTCCAGAAGCGCCGGCACCTGGGCCTCGCGACCGATTCCCCGCATCCCCTCGGCGATGTTGAAGACGAAGTCCCAGCGCTCCCCGGCGGCGAGCCGGGCCACGAGTTGCCGCAGATTGCCGATGCGGTCCGGCGCGAGCCCGTAACGGCGGAGCGCGCCTTCGATCGCCTCGATGGTCTCGATGCTGTCGAACTCCGCCGTTTCCTCGAGGCCGTGGCCGGCCGCCAGATAGTCCTGGCGGAGATCGTAGGTCAGGCCGACGCGCATTGTCCGCCCCCCTTGCCGAGGCCGATCCGGCCGTCGGGATCGCGGTAGCGGTAGAGCCCGCCCTCGAAATTGGTCAGCAGCAGATCGTCGCCTTCGCGGCCGACCACGTAGTCCGGGAGGAGCGGGATCTTGCCGCCGCCCCCGGGCGCGTCGATCACATAGGTCGGCACCGCGTAGCCGGTCGTATGGCCGCGCAGGGCGCGAATGATCTCCAGCCCCTTCTCGACGGGCGTGCGGAAATGGGCCGACCCGGTGATCGGGTCGCACTGGTAGAGGTAATAGGGCTTCACCCGCGCCGTCAGCAGCCCGTGCATGAGCCGCTTCATCACCTCCGGGTCGTCGTTGATGCCCTTCAGCAGTACCGTCTGGCTGCCGAGCGGGATGCCGGCATCGGCAAGGCGGGCGCAGGCCTCCCTGACCTCCGGTGTCAACTCGTCAGGATGGGTGAAGTGGATGCTCATCCACAAGGGGTGATAGCGCCTCAGCATCGTGGTCAGGGCACGGGTGATCCGCTGCGGCAGGACGACCGGCACCTTGGTGCCGATGCGCAGGAACTCGACATGGCGGATGGCGCGGAGCCGCGAGAGGAGCCATTCCAGCTTCTCGTCGGCCAGCGTCAGCGGATCGCCGCCCGACAGCAGCACGTCGCGGATCTCCGGATGGGCGGCGATGTAGTCGATCGCCCGCTCCCACTGCCGCAGGCTGAAGCTGTACTCGCCGCCGGCCTCGCCGACCATGCGCGAGCGGGTGCAGTAGCGGCAATAGGTCGAGCAGAAGCCCGTCGTCAGGAACAGCACGCGGTCGGGATAGCGGTGGACCAGCCCCGGCACGGCGGCGTCGTGGTCCTCGCCCAGCGGATCATCGGCCTCGCCGGGGGAGCGCAGATACTCGCCGTTCACCGGGATGTGGGTGCGGCGGATCGGCTGGGTCGGGTCGTCGCGGTCCAACAGCGTCAGATAGTAGGGGGTGATGCCGACCGGAAGCGAACCGGTGTGGCGCCGGATCGCCTCCGCCTCGTCCGCGGACAGGTTGACGATGCGGGCGAGGCCGTTCAGGTCCTTGACCCGGTTGCGGAGCTGCCAGCGCCAGTCGCTCCAGTCCGCGGCGGAAGCAGCGGGGAAGAACGTCCTTCGAAAGATCTGGCTGCGCGGGCTGATCGGGAACCGCTCTCGGCCGAGGATCCGCTTGCGCGGCTGCTTGAGTCCGGGCGCAAAAAAAGGCGGCTGCGCCGCCGGCTGATTTTCGACCTTTTCGGAAATCGCAACGGACAGGAGGCCGTGCGCGCCTATGGCGCTACTTGGAGGCTCTGCTTCTTCCGCGGTGAGGCGGTTTTCCATTCTTTGGGGCTCCTTGGCCGGCAGGCCGTTATGGATATGGCGGGATCGTCGCCTGCCGCATTCTTGACCGGTCCCGCCATCCGACGCACTTAGTCCCGTTCCAGTAAAATGTCCAGTACTCATGAAAAAATTATTGAGGCGACCTCTTGCCGGCTATTTGGCGACCGAAGAACCGACAAGTCGGCGGCCACGCCGGCCGGCAAGGCAAGCGCCGGCGGGGAACACGGCGGGAAGATGGCCCCACGGTTCGGGACCGACCCCCCCCCATGCAAAGGGGGAATGGCCGGTCCCCCGAAGTCGGACGGTGCGCCGTCGATCGAAATCGATCATGATCGACGGCGGCCTGCGCCCGCCCCTTAGAAGCAGACCCCGACCGAGCCAACAGCCGACGACCCGCCGATGACTGCCGCACCTCCCGCGACCACGCAAGCCAGGGCCGGCGTCCGCGGCATCCTCTTCATGGTGACGGCGGGCCTGTCCTTCGTCCTGATGGACGCGACGGCGAAGCACCTCAGCCAGACCTATCCGGTGGTTCAGGTCGTCTGGGCGCGCTACCTCTTTCATATGCTGGCCCTGCCGCTGTTCCTCGGCGGGGTGCGGTGGGCGGCCGTTGCGCGGACGCGCAGGCCCGGGCTGCAGATCGCGCGTTCGGTTCTGCTGCTCGCCTCCACCTTCTTCTTCTTTCTCGCGGTGGCGTTCATCCCGCTCGCGACCGCGACTGCGATCGGCTTCGTCGGGCCGCTTCTGGTGACCGCGCTGTCGGTTCCGCTGCTCGGCGAGACGGTCGGCCCGCGCCGCTGGGCGGCGGTGATCGTCGGCTTCGCCGGCGTCCTGATCATCATCCGCCCGGGCCCCGGGATGTTCGGCGGCGGAGCCCATTGGGCGATGCTCCTGCCGCTTCTGGTCGCCGTTTGCTTCGCGCTCTACCAGATCAGCACCCGCGTGCTCAGCCGCTTCGATAGCTGGACGACCACCCTGTTCTATTCGGCTTCGGTCGGGCTCGTGGTGATGACCGCACTGGTGCCCTTCCATTGGCGGACGCCCGATCTGGAAGGCTGGGCCTGGATGGCGCTACTCGGCGCGATCGGCGGGTTCGGGCATTCGATGATGATCAAGGCGTTCGCCGCGGCGCCCGCCTCGACCCTGGCGCCCTTCACCTATCTGCAGCTCGTCTGGTCGACGCTGATCGGCTGGTTCGCCTTCGGCGACTTCCCCGACGGCTGGACCCTGATCGGCGCTGCCATCGTTGCCGCGAGCGGCCTCTACGTGCTCTACCGGGAGCGCCGGATTCGGGGCGTCGCGTGACCGCCGCACGGGCCGGTGCTATAAGCGGAGAAGGACGGTTTTTCGGTGCAATGAGAAGCGCCCGGCGACGCGTGGATCGGCGCCGGCCGGAACGCGGATCGGGAGGAGAACGGGCATGAACCTGGAGCAAGCGAAGTTGCTGGACAAGGCGGGGTGGCATCGGCGGGCGG
>CAZKCM010000070.1:0-22155 GCA_964551315.1 uncultured Rhodospirillaceae bacterium
CTGGCCGGCAACTTCACGCCGGACGCCATCAAGGACATCAAGGTGTCGCCCGACGGGCTCAACAGCGACATCCACGGCAGCGCCGACTACCGCGCCCATCTGGTGACGGTGATGGCCCGCCGCGCGGTGGCCGCCTGCGCCGTGTGAGAGGGCTCGACTAGAGTTCTGCCCCTACCCCGCCGCCGTCTGCCGCAGGGCCTCGGCGGTGGCCGGGTCGGCGGGGAAGAAGGCCTCGATCGCGAGCTCGGCCAGGGTGACGTCGACGGGCGTGCCGAAGACCGTCGTCGTGCTGAAAAAGGCGAGCGCCCCCCGCTCCGTGCGCAGGCGCAGCGGGACGACCACCTCGCCGTAATCCGCGCCATCGGCCTCTTCGCCGCCGTCGGGGACCGGATAGCCGCGCAGCTCTTCATGGAGCGCCGCGAGAACGGGGTCGGCGGTGATCTCGACCTGGCGGTGGAGGCGGCCGAGCACATGGTCGCGCCACTGCCTCAGATTTGCGATTCGCGGTGCCACCCCGTCGGGGTGCAGGCTGAGGCGCAGGACGTTGACCGGCGGGCGCAGCAGCGCCGGAGCGGCCCCAGCGAGCAGCGGGCCAAGGGCGCGGTTGGCCGTCACCAGGGTCCAGTGCCGATCGACGGCGAGCGCCGGATAGGGTTCGTGCCCGGCGAGGACGAGGTCGATTGCCTCGCGCGCCGGGCGCAGCGCCGGGTCATCTAGACTGCTCTCGCGATAGACCGGTGCGTAGCCGCCGGCCAACAGCAACGCGTTGCGGTCGCGCAGCGGGATCTCCAGCCGCTCGGCGAGGTGAAGCAGCATCTCCCGGCTCGGCCGCGACCGGCCGGTCTCCAGAAAACTGATGTGCCGGGCGGAGATATTGGCCTCGCAGGCGAGGTCGAGCTGGCTGAGGCGCCGACGCTGGCGCCAGACGCGCAGGAGCTCCCCGACCGGGCGGCTGTTCGCGGTTTGCATAACCGGAGAATAGCGCAGGGACAGGTCAGGGTGCCAATTACCTCCCGGGTAATCGACGCCGGACGGCCGGCCCGGTGATGATGCGCTGTCCCGGTCGCGCCCCGACCCCCGGGCTCGCGCGAACGAAGGGACGGAACCGGAACGGAGAACGTGCATCATGACCACGATAACTCTGAATCCAACGGCCACCGAGCGGCAGGACCTGCTGCGCCGGGCCCTGCTGGCCGACGGTATCGTCAGCGGCGGCGCCGGTGCCGTGCTGCTTCTCGCCGCCGAGCCGTTCGGCGATCTGTTCGGCATGCCCACGGTCCTGTTGCGTTGGGCCGGGGTTAGCCTGCTCCCCTTCGCGGCAGTGCTGGTCTATCTCGCGACGCGGCCGCGCATCCCGCGGCGCTACGCCTGGGGCGTCGTGGGCTACAACCTGCTGTGGGCGATCGACAGCATTCTGTTGCTGGCGCTGGGATGGGTCGAACCGACCGCCCTGGGCTACGCCTTCGTCCTGGTGCAGGCCCTGGCGGTTCTCGGCTTCGCCGCGCTGCAGTATTTCGGGCTTCGGCGCTCGGCCTGAGTCTCGAGACGGCGGCGGCATCGCTCCCGACCCGGCGGGCGGTGCCGCCGTTCTCCCGACAGCGGGCATTCGACCACGACAGCGATATGAACGAACACGGCCCGTAGCCCACGCCGATCTGCTAGAGTCGCCTTGGGGACCGGAGCGAGGCCAATGCGCGACTTCGGTCGGCGTCATCCGAGCACCCGCGTCGCGGAGGTTGCGTCCGGCGACCTCGAACGCGGCCGCGCATGCTGCGAGCAGCACGCCTGGGCCGATGCTTATCGATCGCTCTCGCGCGCCGATCGCGCCGCCGCGCTGGGAGGTGACGACCTCGAACTCCTGGCGACCTCGGCCTATCTGGTCGGCCGGGACGACGAATATCTGAATGCACTCGACCGCGCCCATCACGGACACCTCAGCGCCGGCAAGGGTGCGGGCGCGGCCCGCTGCGCGTTCTGGCTGGGTTTACGCCTCCTCTTTCGCGGCGAGACCGGCCGCGCCACCGGATGGCTTGCCCGCGCCCGGCGGCTGCTCGAACGCGAAGAGTGCGACCGCGTCGAGCGCGGCTACCTGTTGCTGCCGGAGGTGGAGCGGCATCTCGCCGCCGGGGATTTCGATGCCGCATACACCACCGCGACCGACGCCGCCGCGATCGGCGGCCGCTTCGCGGACGCCGACCTGATCGCCTGCGCCCGGCACCAGCAGGGCCGGGCCCGGATGCGGCAGGGGCGCCTTGAGGAGGGACTGGCGCTTCTGGACGAGACCATGGTTTCGGTCACCGAAGGCGAGTTGTCGCCCATCATGACGGGCTTGATCTACTGCAGCGTGATCGAAAGCTGTCGGGAGATCTATGCGCTGGACCGTGCCTGTGAATGGACCGCGGCTCTGGGGCGCTGGTGCGCGGCGCAGCCCGAGATGGTCGCCTTCAGCGGCGTTTGCCGGGTGCATCGGGCAGAGATCATGCAATGGCGTGGCGCCTGGCGGGACGCGATGGAGGAAGCACGGCGCGGCTGTCAGCATTGCCGAGGCGTGAACCGGCAGGCAGCCGCTGCCGCGTTCTATCAGCGGGCCGAGCTGCACCGACTTCGTGGGGAGTTCGCCGCGGCCGAGAAGGCGTATCAGGTTGCGAATCGATGGGGGTGGGAACCGCAGCCGGGCTTGGCTCTGTTGCGGGTGGCCCAAGGGCACACCGACGCCGCGGCTGCGGCCATCCACCGCGCCGTGGGCGCCGTCGCGGACCGGCTGCAACGCGCAAGGCTGCTGCCCGCCCATGTCGAGATCATGCTGGCCACCGGCGACATCCAGGAGGCGTGCTGCGCCTGCCGCGAGCTGGAGGAGACCGCAGAGCGATTCGATTCGGACGTGCTGGGCGCGATGGCGGCACAGGCTCGTGGGGCCGTCGATCTGGCGGAAGACAATGCCCGGGCCGCGCTGCGCCCGCTGCGGCGCGCCTGGCGGGTGTGGCAGCGGGTCGAGGCGCCCTACCTCGCCGCGCGCGTGCGCGTGCTGGCGGGGCTGGCCTGCCGCGCCCTTGGGGACAGCGAGGGAGCCAAGCTGGACTTGGACGCGGCCCGGGCGGTGTTCGAACAGCTCGGAGCCGCGCCGGACGTCGCGCGTATCGATTCGCTTACGAAGGGCGCGCCGTCGAGCCATTCCTCCGGGCTGAGCCCGCGCGAGCTCCAGGTCCTTCGCCTGATCGCCGCCGGCAAGACCAACAAGGCCATCGCCGCCGAACTGTTCTTGAGCGTGAAGACCATCGACCGGCATGTGAGCAACATCTTCACGAAGCTGGATGTCCCGTCACGGGCCGCCGCCACGGCCTACGCCTACGAGCACAAGCTGATCTGACACGCATCCGGCCGCACATTTGGGTGAAACCACCCATGCCGCCGCTTCGGGCGATTTGGCGGATTCTCCCGAAGCGGAGCCTTGGACTCCTGTCGTAGCGTCGATTGCAGAGCCCCCACCGCGGGCAACAGTCAGGAGGACGCCATGAACAGGATTCAAGAAGAGATGACCGGTCCGGAGCAAACGGAGGAGCAACGCAGCCCATCATCCGTGGGTGAGCGCGCCCGCGAGCGGCTGCTTGCGCGACTGCCCGTCGCGGAACGGCGGTTGCGGCTTGCGGGTATCTCAACGGCGGTGCTGGAAGGTGGCGACGGTCCGCCGGTCCTGCTCTTGCACGGGCCGGGAGAGTACGCGGCCAAGTGGATGCGGGTGATCCCGGCTCTGGTGGAGAGCCATCGTGTGATCGCGCCCGACCTGCCGGGCCACGGAACCTCGGACGTTGCCGACGGCCCGGTGGACGCCGATCGCGTGCTCGCATGGCTCGGCCAATTGGTCGAGCGGACCTGCCCGGCACCGCCCGCACTGGTCGGACAGATTCTCGGCGGCGCCATCGCGGCCCGCTTTGCCTGCGACCGTGGCGACCGGCTCGGTCGGTTGATCCTCGTCGATGCCCTCGGCCTCGGACCGTTCCAGCCGACGCCGGAATTCGGACGCGCTCTGACGGACTTCGTCGCGCAACCGACCGAGGAGACGCATGACCGCCTCTGGCGCCGATGCGCGTTCGATCTGGACGGCCTGCGGGACCGGATGGGCGAAAGCTGGGCGTGGCTCAAGACATACAACCTCGACCGCGCCCGCGTGCCGGGTTTGCGGCTCGCTCAGCGCAACCTTATGGAGGCCTTCGGGATGCCCGAAATCGCGCCGGCGGAGCTCGCGCGGATCACCGTCCCCACCACGCTGATCTGGGGGCGGCACGACCTCGCGACGCCGTTGCCGATCGCCGAGGCCGCCAGCGCCCGCTACGGCTGGCCGCTGCAGGTGATCGAGAACGCCGCCGACGATCCTCCCCTGGAACGGCCCGAGGCATTCCTGAACGCATTGCGGGTCGCGCTCGGCAGCGGCTGACCGCTGGACAAGGAGCAATCCGCGACCACCTGTCCGACGAAACACACGGGGCACGGCGGCCAGCCGCGGACCTCCAATCATCCCGGCGACGCGATTCGGCCCCGATTGTCCTGTGAGCGAAGCAGGTGCTGATAAGTCATCGCGCTCGGATCCCGGCCTGCGCGCAATTGGACATTCGCGCATCTGACGCCATGGACAAGAACCGCGCCACGCCTTAATGTCCTCGGCGCCGCCGGAGGGTACGGATGCCGAACACCACCACCCTTATCGCTTTCGCGCTGGTCGCGCTCGGCATGGTGCTGACGCCAGGGCCGAACATGATCTATCTGATCTCGCGTTCGATCACGCAGGGGCCGCTCGCGGGATTGATTTCGGTCGGCGGCGTTGCCCTCGGCTTCGTCTTCTACATGCTCTGCGCCGCCTTCGGCATCACCGCCCTGGTGTTCGCCGTACCCTATGCCTATGACGCGCTGCGCTTCGCCGGGGCGGCCTATCTGCTCTGGCTCGCCTGGCAGGCGGTGAAGCCGGGCGGCCGCTCGCCCTTCCAGGTGAAGAACCTGCCCGTCGACGGTCCGCGCAAGCTCTTCGTGATGGGCTTCGTCACGAACCTGCTCAACCCGAAAATCGCGATGCTCTACCTTTCGCTTCTGCCGCAGTTCATCGATCCGGCGATCGGGAGCGTTCTGGAGCAGTCACTGATTCTCGGGGCAGTCCAGATCGTCGTCAGCGTCACCGTCAATTCGCTGATCGCCCTCGCGGCCGGATCGGTTGCCCTCTTCCTGACGACGCGCCCGACCTGGGCTCTGGTCCAGCGCTGGTTCATGGGCACGGTCCTGGCGGGGCTCGCCATCAGGATGGCGACGGAAGCGCGCCGCTGAGGGCGGGGTCGTCCGCCCTCGCGTTCCAATCCGCTCGCCGGCCGGGCTTGCGGGCAACGGTATCCGTTGCCGGACGCGCCGCGGCAGACGCCATTCGGGCCACAGAACCCGGCGCAGTTCGTCCGCCGTATTGACCACGCCGAATGTCCGGCTGGACAGTTGGTAGATGCCGTCCGGCCGACGGCTGATCGACCATATGGGCAAGCGTCCGCGCTTCGAGTAGATCATGTAGGCCTCGCGGCCTTTCGTGCGCGCGTGTTCGAGGCGCAGGCCGAGGCGATGGAGCCGCGCGCCGACTTTGGTCATGAGGCGCCGGTCGCGCGGGCTGAACGGCACCACTTCTGGTTGACGAGGGTCTGTCGGCATCAGTGGCCGAGATAGTGCGCCTTCGGTCCGACTTGAATCCCTCTTATCCGAACGGACACGCCGGGGTGCCGCTATCGTCATGGAGCTCCCTCGGTGGCCCTTCTTGTGCCGCCTCTTGGGACCCGCGCAGCCACCGTCCTGCCGCTCTTTGGCATTGGGTGAGAGGTCGTAGTGGTCGGAGCCGTTGCCGGCCATCCGTCGCCGGCTCCAAGGCCTTGCGCGGTCACGGAAGGCGCCTAACTCGACCTTGTACCCACTGTTTTGCCGTAAGGAGGCTGGCATGTCTCTCGAGCGCTTCCGCCAGAGGCGGATGGTCATCCTTGGTCGACAGTCCACAACCTACCAGGCGGCGCGGGCGATGGCGGACAACCACATCGGTGCCGTACTGGTGAGCGAACCGCAAGGGCTCGTGGGCATCCTCACCGACCGCGATCTCGCCCTCGGCGTTCTCGGAGGCGACCTCGACCCGCGGACGACGCGCTTGGGCGAGGTGATGTCCGAACAGGTGGTTACCTGCGATGTCGGCGCGGACCTGGACGAGGTGGTCCGTCTCATGCGCGAGCACGCCGTTCGCCGCATCCCGATCACCGAGAACGGGCGGCCCGTCGGAATCGTCACCTTCGACGATCTCGTGGTGGACGGCTCGGTCGGCCTCGATGCGCTGCGCTCGATCGTCACGGCTCAGCTCGAGGTCGAGGCCCCCCACAAGCCCGCCGGGACCCTGCATCCGACGGATCCGGCCAGCGCCGAAGGACGGGCCGCCGGACGCGCCCGCGCGCTTGTCCGCGCCGAGGCGCGGGCCGAGGCGACCTATGGCCGCGTGGTTGCGGCCGTCGCCGAGGCCGGTCAGCTGGATCGCAAGGTGGCGGAACAGGCACTGCTGCTCGCCACCTGCATGCTCTGCCGCCGCCTGACCCCAACCGAGGCCCAGGACCTCATCGCGCAGCTGCCCTCGAAGCTCCAGCCGAGGCTCGATGAATGCCTCGACGGACCGGACCGGGCGGTCACCGCCCAAGCCATCGAGGACGAACTCGGTCGGACGCTCGGGCTGGATGCCGAGCGGGCAAGCAGCGCCATGCGCGCCGTTTTCAAGGTCATCGGCGACACCGTCAGCCCAGGCCAGATCGCGAACGTCCGCGACCAGCTGCCACAGGATATGAAGGATCTCTTTCCACTTCCATCGGTGGAGCCGTGAGCAAGGCGTCGTTCTTCCGCATGACCGGCGGTCGGCGATGGCTGCAGGACGCCCGGGCTTTGCCCCTCGCGCTGAGGCAAAGCCATTGTTGATCCTGATCAATCGATCGCCGCCGCCGGGAGAGTAAGACAGAACAGCAACCGCGATCTGGAGGAAGGAGGCCCGGATGGACATTCCGCCCCGCGAAGTGCGACGTCAGGACCGTCGGATCCAAGAGCGCGTCCACGACGCCTATAAGCTCAGGCGCAAGCTCCCCGAGCCAACCGTCTGCCCGCAATGCGGCGCCGTCTACAAGAATGGTCGCTGGCAGTGGAGCGTAAAGCCGGCCGATGCGCGCGAGGAAACCTGTCCCGCCTGCAATCGCGCCCGGGACAAGCTTCCGGCCGGGACCGTACACCTCAGCGGCCCATTCTTCGAGGCGAACCGCGTCGAGATCCTCAACCTCGTCATCAATCGAGGCCAGGAAGCCACCCGGCAAAGGCCTTTGAAGCGGATCATTGACATTCAGGATCAGGACGATGGCGTCCTCGTAACCACGACCGAGATTGGACTCGCGCGGTCCATCGGCAAGGCTGTCCACGACGCGTATCAGGGCAGTCTCGACTTTCAGTATGTGAAGGGCGAGAGCGAGCTCGCGGTGCGCTGGACGCGCTAGGGGCACGCGAAACGAAACGGCATTACCAAAGGACGGGGGCGCGATGCGCCGGAAAATCGGGGAAGGATCGATGCGAGTCGGCGATATCTGTACGCGGCAGGTCGTGTCCTGTTCCAAGGACACGAGCGCTCTTGACGCGGCAAAGTTGATGCGCGACGCCCATATCGGCAACTTGGTTGTCGTCGAGATGCGCGACGGAAAGACTGTTCCGGTTGGCGTAGTCACGGATCGTGACATCGTTGTCCAGCTGGTCGCCAAGGAAGTCGATCCGCGCGACATCGCCGCCGGTGATTTGATGGCGTCGGAGTTGCTTGTCGCGGAGGAAGACGAAGACATTCACGAGGCGATCGAGCGCATGCGCTTCGGCGGCGTGCGCCGGCTTCCGGTGGTCGATCGATACGGCGCGTTGTGCGGCGTGATCGCTCTCGACGATCTGCTCGAATATCTCGCGGACGAGCTTGTCGGAATCGCGCGCGTCTCGTCGCGAGGGCGGTACACGGAGCGACGGCGGCGAGGTTGAACGAAGGGCGAGCATTGCTCGGCCGTCATCGCCGTCGGTCCCGCCATGCCATGTGGCGACGGAACGGACCGAACCACCCCCGTCGAGTCAGTCGAGGTAAACGCAATGGTCATGACAATCCTGTTGCCGGTTGACGGCTCCGAAAACTCCGATCGGGCTACGAGACACGTTGTCGACCTGCGCGACAACGGGCTGTCGATCGACGTCATGCTCCTGAACGTGCAGGCCGAGCTGCCCGAACGCAAAGGCGCGCGCGGCCTATCGCGCGCCGAAGCGGCCTACTACAACAAGGAGGGCGAGAAGACGTCCCAGTCGGCCGCGAACATTCTCGCGCGGGCCGGGATTCCGTTCCGACGCTACGTTCGGCTAGGCCCCGTCGCCCAGAACATCATCGGCATGGCGCAAGAGAATAACTGCGACGCGATCGTCATGGGCACCCGCGGGATGGGTGCGGTTCCGGGCCTGATGCTGGGCTCAATCGCCATGAAGGTCGTTCAATCCGCCGAGATACCGGTTACCCTTGTGAGCTAGCTCGCCCTTCGACCGCCGTCGGCCTCCTTTTGTCCTTGCACCGAAGCCACGCTATACAAGGAAAGGACAAGGGCCGAAACGGAACGAGGGCGACACATGCGCCGTAAGCGCAGGACGGGGCGCCGGCTGCTCCGGGTTGCCGTCGCGCTGGCCGTCGCCGCGGCGGTTGTCGGCGCCGCACTGGCGGCTCTGCCCCGGATCGTCGAAGGCCTTCTGATCGGCCGACTCGACGCCGTCGGAATCCCCGATCCCGATCTCCGCGTCGCGGCGCTCCGCTGGACCCGCGCAACCATCACCGATCTCCGTCTCGGGACCGGAAGCACGCTCACGGCAGACAGGGTCGTCTTGTCCTATTCACCGCTCGACCTCCTGCGCGGGCGGATCGAGGCAGTCCATGTGCAGGGCGTCCGGCTCGCGCTTCACCTCGGCGGCGACGGTCCCCTCCTTGGCGATCTCGAAGGACCGCTTGCCGCCCTCGGCGACCGGACGGGCGGCGACGGCGGTGACCTCGCCGCCCTGCCCGAACTTCACGTCGCGGACGGCACCCTCGCCCTGGAAACGCCGGTGGGCCGGATCGCCATTCCCTTTGCCGGCCGGATCACGTCAGGACCGACCGGCGCTCTCGACGGCGGATTCACCCTCCTTGCCGAAAATCTGGAGGACCCGGGGCTCGCCGCCCGGCGGATCGACGGAGCCCTCGACTTCGCATGGCCGCCCGGCGGCCTCCCGCGCCTGTCCGCACATCTGCGCATCGCCGATTTCGCCGCGGCGGGTGCGGCGCTGAGGACGGCTTCGCTCGATATCGCGCTGGATGGCGAGGATGGGACCGCCGAGCTGCGGCTGGAGGAATCGGGCGATACAGCCGCGCTTTACGCCCGGGCCAGCCTGCAGGCCCTGTCCGGAGCACCCGAAGGGACCGCCGAGATCGACGCCCACGCGACGGCCGGATCCGCCCTGTGGCGCGTTCTCGACATGCCGCCTCCGACCCGGGACCGCGTCGAGCTGGCTTCGACCCTCGCCGGCAAGCTGTCGCTGGCACAAGGATTCTTCGTGCTCGATCAGGCCCGGGCGACGCTGACCGGCCTCGCCCCGGCCGGCATCGCGCTCGACACGGTCACGATCGACGGCAACATCGCCGGCACGCCCGACGATTTCACCGGAACGGCCGTCCTCGCAGTTGATGCGCCTGAGCTTTTGTTGGGGGCGGTGCGGGCCCGTGACGTGGCACTCAAGGCGGACGCGGCATTCGCCGTCGCCAAGAACAGGCTGACGGCGCAGCTTCGCGGCGGCGAGGTCGTCGCGCGCCGGCTCGCGCGGCCGGACCTCCTCGCGGTGGAGGGCCCAATCCGGCTGCCCGTCGCCGCGCGCGATGCCCCGTCCCTCGCCATTGATTTCACGGAGTCGGATGGGCCGCGAGTCGCCTACGATCTGCTTCTCGGGCCGACGACTCTAAATGCGCGGCTTCGGCCGGCCGCACCGGACCCGATACCGGTTGAGCTCCGTTTGTCGGCTCTCTCCCTCGCCGGCGTCTGGCCCCCTGCCGAACCGCTCGCCGTCCGTCTCGCCGCCGATCTCGCACAACGCGGCGCTCCGGCCCTCTTCGCGCCAATCGGCCTGAATGCCGATTTGCGCTTGGCGAACGGCCGGCTTACCTTCACGGTCGATGCGTCGGCCGCGGACCGCCACGCCACCCTCAAGGCCAAGGGCCATCACGACCTTCGCTCAAGCGCCGGTGCGGCCGATATCGATCTCGGGCCCATCGCCTTCGCGCCCGACGGGTCGCAACCGAAGGATCTGGCGCCCGTACTCGCGGGGTGGATCGAGCAGGCGACCGGCACGCTCGCTCTCGCGGGCACGGTATCCTGGACCGGAATCGAGACCGACGCGAATCTCCAACTGCTTCTGCGCGACCTCTCCTTCATGACGCCCCAGGCGGCAATCTCGCGCCTGAATGCGGTCGTCGTCTTCGATGACCTGCTGCCCCTGTCCACCCCGCCCGGGCAGACGCTGGCAGTTGCCGCCGTGGACGCGGGCGTGCCGCTGACCGACGGGCTCGCGGCCTTCCGCGTCGATCCTGGCGGGACGGTGGTGATCGAATCGGGCAGGTTGAACCTCGCCGGCGGGACCGTGTCGATCGAGCCGGCCGTCATCGACCTCGCCGCCACCGGCCAAGCGCTGCGCCTCCGCGTCTCCGACGTTGCCCTCGGCGAGCTCGCAGCCCTGGCCGCGATCGAAGGCCTCTCGGCGACGGGCCGGCTCGACGGCACCATCCCTCTCCGCTTCGGCGAAGGCTTCGTTATTGAGAACGGCGTCCTGGCGGCAGATGGCCCCGGTCGCCTGCGCTACGATCCCGCGGAGCCGCCGGCCGCGTTGCAAGCCCAAGGGGAAACCGTTAGCCTGCTGCTTTCGGCGCTGACCGATTTCCGGTACGAAGAGCTCCGGCTGACCGTCGATCGCGACGCGGGTGGCGAAACGATCGTCGCCATTCATGTCGAGGGGAATAATCCGGCTTTTTACGACGGTTATCCGGTTGAGCTCAATTTCAACATCAGCGGAAAACTGGATCAGGCCCTGCATCGTGGCCTGGCCGGCTACCGCGTTCCGAACGTCATACGCGAGCGCTTGTCCGAGTTCCCGGACTGATGAACCGGAGCCGGACTCTGGATCGGGAGGGGGACGATTGCCATTTTCGTTGATGCGAGCCGGGATATGCGGCGCGGCGGCGGTTTGGGTTCTGGCAACCCTCGCGGCCTGTCAGCCGACGGTGCGCGTCGAGGCGCCGAAGGACCCGATCGTGATCAATCTCAACGTCAAGATCGAGCAGGAGGTCCGTGTGAAGGTCGAACGCGACGTCGAGGCCCTGATCGAATCGGAATCCGACCTGTTCTAGGATCCTGGGTGAAGTCGATGTCGTATCGCAAAGGACTCGTTCTCAACCGGCTCTTTCTCCTCACGGTCTGCGTGCTGGCCCTGCTCGCGCTCGGCACCGGCGGAGCCGCGGCCGGCCCGCTCGAGGATGCGAAGGCCGCTGGCCTGGTCGGCGAGCGGCCGGATGGCTATCTTGGTGTCGTGCCGAAGGAAGCGCCGCTGGAGGTCGTCCGGATGGTCGAAGAGATCAACGCCAGGCGCCGCGCCGCCTACGCTGAGATCGCGGTCCAGAACAACACCTCGACCGACGCCGTCGCCGTGCTCACCGCCGAGAAGCTGTACCAGAGGGCCAAGCCCGGCGAGTATCTGATGAACAAGAACGGACAGTGGATACGGAAGTAGCGCATCATCCTCTTGTCCTGCTTTCTGTCCCACACTGGGAGAGGAAGCGCTTCGAGCGTCCGCGAGAACCGAGCCTGCGGAGTTGACCAAACGATGACCCTCCCTGCTTCCGTCGATGAGACGCTCGACCTGCTGGCGGCCGGGAACTATGTCGCCGACCGCAGTCTGGCGACCACTGTCTTCCTGGCGCTGAAGCTCCGCCGCCCCCTGTTCCTGGAGGGGGAGGCCGGCGTCGGCAAGACGGAGATCGCCAAGGTCCTCGCCGCGACCCTCGGCCGGCGCCTCATCCGGTTGCAATGCTATGAGGGGCTCGACATCGCCTCCGCCGTCTACGAGTGGAACTATTCGCGGCAGATGATCGAGATCCGCATCGCCGAGGCGGCGGGCGACACCAGCCGCGACGGCCTGGAACAGGATATCTTCTCCGAACGGTTCCTCATCAGGCGACCGCTCCTGCAGGCGCTCGAATCCGACGAGACCGGCCGCGCGCCCGTGCTCCTGATCGACGAGCTGGACCGCACGGACGAGCCGTTCGAGGCCTATCTTCTGGAAGTGCTGTCCGACTTCCAGATCACGATCCCGGAGATCGGCACCATCCGCGCGGAGGAGCCGCCGATCGTCGTCATCACCTCCAACCGCACGCGCGAGATCCACGACGCGCTGAAGCGGCGCTGCTTCTACTACTGGGTGGACTATCCCGACGCAGCGCGGGAGCTCGAGATCCTGCGGATCAAGGCACCCGGCGCCGGCGAGGCGCTCGCCCGCCAAGTCGTCGCCTTCGTCCAGAAGCTGCGCCAGAAGGATCTCTTCAAGCTGCCCGGCATCGCCGAAACCATCGACTGGGCCGATGCTCTGGTCCAGCTCGACAAGGTCGCGCTCGACCCGCAGACGATCGACGACACGCTGGGCGTGCTGCTCAAGTACCAGGACGACATCGCCAAGATCCGAGGCGCCGAAGCGGCCCGCCTCCTTGACCAGGTCAAGGCCGAGCTGGCGCAGGTCAAACGGTAGAGGGACGATGCTCACCGCAGAGGCACAGATGCACAGAGGCGGCCCCCAAACTCTGTGCCTCTGTGTCTCCGCGGATTGCCCTAACTGACGGAGCGTGGACGTGCAGCAGGACGCACAATCCCGGCTCGTCGAGAATCTGATGTTCTTCGGCCGCACCCTGCGGGCGGCGGGGCTGCCCGTCGGCCCCGGACGGATCCTGGAGGCGATCCGCGCCGTCGAAGCGGTCGGGATCGGCAGCCGCGAGGATTTCTACTGGGCGCTCCACGCCACCCTCGTCGATCGCCGCGAGCAGCGGGAGCTGTTCGACCAGGCCTTCCACCTCTTCTGGCGCAATCCGCAGCTTCTGGAGCGGATGATCGCCGCCCTCCTGCCCTCCCTGCGCACCGAGGGCGAGGAGGCCCGCGGCAAGGAGCTGAGCCGCCGGCTGGCCGAAGCGCTGCGGTCGGAACGCGCCGGCGCCGGCATGGAGCGCGACGCCGAGGAGGAGATCGAGATCGACGCGGTCATGACCTGGTCCGACCGCGAGATCCTTCGGAAGATGGACTTCGAGAAGATGTCCGGCGCGGAGGTCGCCGCCGCGCGCCGCGCCATCGCCGAGATGCGGCTGCCGATCATGGAGGTGCCGACGCGCCGCTTCCGGCCGGATCCCGGTGGCCGTCGGATCGACATGCGCGCCACCCTGCGGACGGCGCTGCGCAGCGGCGGCGGCATCCCGCTGCGCCGGCGCGAGCCACGCCGGCGTCACCCCCCGCTCGTCATCCTTTGCGATATTTCCGGGTCCATGAGCCGCTATTCCCGGCTCGTGCTGCATTTCATGCACGCCGTCACCAACGACCGGGACCGGGTCTCCACCTTCCTGTTCGGCACGCGCCTCACCAACATCACGCGCCTCCTGCGCCACCGCGACGTCGACGTCGCGCTCGAGAAAGTCGCCGCCACCGTCGAGGACTGGTCGGGCGGCACGCGCATCGGCAAGTGCCTCGCCGAGTTCAACCGCGTCTGGTCGCGGCGGGTGCTCGGCCAGGGCGCGCTCGTCCTGTTCATCACCGACGGCCTCGACCGCGACGCGGCGGAAGGGCTGAGCCGGGAAATGGAGCGGCTGCACAAGTCCTGCCGCCGGCTGATCTGGCTCAACCCGCTCTTGCGCTACGCCGGATACGAACCGAAATCCCAAGGGGCACGCGCCATTCTGCCGCATGTCGACGAGCTCCGCCCGGTCCACAACCTGGAAAGCCTCGCCGACCTGACGCGCGTGCTGAGCCGACCCGGCATCCGCCGGCCCGAGGGAAAGACCGCTTTGGGAATGACGGCCTGGATGGAGAGCCTCGAAAGGGAAACACCGCAATGACGAACAATGTCGCCGAGAACGTGCTGGAGCAGGCGGCCGAATGGCGTGCCGCGGGAAAGGGCGTGGCGATCGCCACCGTCGTCTCGACCTGGGGCTCCTCCCCTCGTCCCGTCGGCAGCCAGCTGGCCGTCGATGACGGCGGCGCCATGGTCGGCTCCGTGTCCGGCGGCTGCATCGAGGGCGCGGTGGTGCTGGAGGCGATCGAGGCCATCAAGGACGGAAAGCCGCGCCTGCTCGATTTCGGCGTGTCCGACGAGCAAGCCTGGGAGGTCGGCCTGGCCTGCGGCGGCAAGGTGCAGGTCTATGTCGAGGTGGTCGAATGAGGGGAATCTCGGAATGAAGCGGGCCATCCTCGACCGGCTCGTCGCCGACCGCGCGGCCAAGCGCCCGGTCGTCCTTGCGACGGATATCGAGTCCGGTCTTCAATCGCTGATCTACGAGCAGGACTCTCACGGCGACCTGACCCTCGATCCGGAGGTGCTGACGGCCGCGCGGCGGGCGCTGCGTGACGACCGCTCCGGCATCATCGAGGCGGGCGGCCGGCGGGTCTTCCTCCAGGTCCACAATCCGCCCCTACGGCTGATTCTCGTCGGCGCCGTCCACATCGCCCAAGTGCTGGCACCGATGGCGGCCCTCGCCGGCTACGCCGTGACGATCGTCGATCCGCGCCGATCCTTCGCCACCGACGCGCGCTTCCCGGACATGACTCTGCTCACCGACTGGCCCGACGAGGCGATGGAACGGATGGAGCTCGACGGCCGCACGGCGGTGGTCGCGCTCACCCACGACCCGAAGCTGGACGATCCGGCGCTGCAGGTGGCGCTGCGCTCCCCCGCCTTCTACATCGGGGCGCTGGGCAGCCGAAAGACGCACGCCGCCCGGTTGGAGCGGCTGCGGGCGGCCGGCCTCGGCGAGGCCGACCTCGCGCGCATTCACGGCGGCCCGGTCGGGCTGCCGCTGGGCGGCCGGTCCCCGGCCGAGATCGCCCTCTCGATCCTCGCCCAGATCACCGCCGTGCTGCACGGAGCGCCCGGACCCAAGGCCCAGGAGCGCGCCGCGTGATCTTCGGCGACGTCCCCGTCGCGCAGGCCGAGGGCGCCGTGCTGGCGCACAGCCTGAGGTTGCCGGGCGCGAGCCTCAAGAAAGGCCGCGTCCTGTCGCCGGAGGACGTCGCCGCCCTTGCCGCCGCCGGCCGCGCCACCGTGACCGTCGCCCGGCTGGAGCCCGGCGACGTGGGCGAGGACGAGGCGGCGCTCCGGGTGGCGCGCGCCGCGCTCGGACCGAACCTGGCGCTCTCCACGCCCTTCACCGGCCGCTGCAACCTGCTGGCCGAGACGGCCGGGCTTCTCGTTCTCGACCGCGACCGCCTCGACCGGATCAATCTCGTCGACGAGGCGGTGACGATCGCGACCCTGCCGCCCTATGCCCTCGTCGCGCCGAGAGATCTGGCGGCGACGGTCAAGATCATCCCCTTCGCCGTCGCCGAGCCGCTCGTCGCGCGCTGCGAAGCGGCCGCGCGCGAGGCCGGCGACGTGGGCCCGCTGCTCCGGATCGCCCCGTTCCGGCCGCGTCCCGTGGGCCTCCTCCAGACCCGCCTGCCGGGCGTCAAGGAGAGCGTCCTCGACAAGACCGTGGACACCATGAACGCGCGGCTCGCGGCGCTCGGCTGCGGACCTCTGGCCGACGAGCGACGCTGCGAACACACGGAAGCGGCCGTCGCGGCCGCGATCGACGCGATGCGCCGCGAACGCGGCATCGCCCTGCTCCTGATTCTTGGCGCATCCGCGATCACCGACCGGCGCGACGTCGTGCCGGCGGCGGTCGAGCGTGCCGGCGGCCGCGTGGATCACTTCGGCATGCCGGTCGATCCGGGCAACCTGCTGCTTCTCGCGCATCTGGGCGAGATGGACGTCCTCGGCCTGCCCGGTTCTTCGCGTTCGCCGCGGTCGAGCGGCGTCGACTGGGTGCTGCAGCGGCGGCTCGCCGACATCCCGGTGACCGGCGCCGACATCATGCGGATGGGAGTCGGCGGCCTGCTCAAGGAGATCCCGACGCGGCCGCAGCCCCGTGCCCCCAAGGAGGCAGATTCGGCGCGTGCGGCCCGGCCGCCGCGCGTCGCCGCCATCCTGCTCGCCGCCGGTCGGTCCAGCCGCATGGGCGCAGCCAACAAGCTTCTTTCCGAGGTCGGAGGGACGACGATGGTGGGCCGGGCGGTCCGGGCGGCGCTCGAGTCACGGGCCGACCCGGTCGTCGTCGTGACCGGTCACGACGGCGAACGCGTCCGCGCCGCGGCGCTCGCGGCCGCCAAGTCGGACCGATCCGTAACCATTCTCCATAACCCCGATTACGCCGCCGGCATCAGCAGCTCGATCCAGCGCGGCCTCTCGGCCCTGGGGCCGGACATCGACGGGGCGCTCATTTGCCTTGCCGACATGCCGCGCATCTCGGCGACGGTGCTGGACCGGCTGATCGACGCCTTCGACCCGGCGGCGGGCCGCGCCATCTGCGTGCCGGTTTGGAACGGCAAGCGCGGCAATCCGGTGCTTTGGGCCCGGCGATTCTTTCCCGAGATGCAGGCACTCGCGGGCGACGTCGGCGCCCGCCACCTGATCGGCGAGCACGTCGACCTCGTCGCCGAGATCGTCATGCCGGATGACGCGATCCTGGTCGACGTCGACACGCCGGAAGCGCTGGCCGCGCTCAACCGGCCTGATCAACAACCGGCATAGACAAAATCTCTGCTCACCGAGGTTTGGCCTAATAAACGACCCACTCGCGCATCTGCTGACCACCCTGCCAGTAGAAGCGGATCTTCGAATAAGGCCGATGGTGCTTCTCGCTGCCCATCTCGTCGGCAGTTATCTTTGATCCGTCGTCGTGCACGGACAGGTAGTAGGTCCGCCCCGTCAGGTCCGACCGAATGCCGCAGGACTGACCCAACTCGAAATGAAGCTGCCCGGCGAAGCTGCTCGTCGAGGCGTCCAGCAGGGCGTTCCGTGCCGTCCGAACCTCAGCGAAGGTCCCGGCGAAATAGTCGGACTCGGTTTTGCTGTAGCCGGTAAACCGCGCGCCGTTGCAGCCCGTGACGCTGATCAGCTTGGGCGCGGTCAGACCGCACATCTTTAAGACGGCAGCGACCTCCTTGCCGGTCCAACCGCCCAGCGTCCGGTTCTTCCAGTCGCCATGGCCCCGGAGATACAGCCGGGACTGGTCCGTAAGCGTCTTGAATGCCTTCTTCAGTTCTTCCCTCTTGGCCAATGGCAACCCGAACGGCTTCGGCATGCAGGGCCCTATGGTGACGATCGGCGCTCCAACCTTCTTCCGAAGATTCGCGGAGCCGGTGGTAATGATGTCGTCGCCGCTCCCCGACAAGAATTCGACGATCAGGCTCTTATCGTAAACTGCCATGTCTCTTCCCCCTTCTTTCCGCACGCGCCCCTGTGCCCACCGGACTTAACAGTCCCGTGCCCGGCCGAATCCTATTACAGCAGATTTTCTTGATTTTGGCGGCCGTTGATTATTGCCGTACCCGGATTGACCCAGGTAAGTCACTGGCTCCCGGATGACGAGCCGGACGGTCAGGTCACAAGGTTTCGGAAGGGACGGAATAATGCCATGACGCGGACTCGCGCCACGGATCGAACCTTTCCGGGAAGAGCAAGTCCGGCGCTCGAAAATGCGGGAGAAAAAGACTGACCCGGAACCGCTTCGCAATGACAAGATGGATGCACGAACGGCTATCCACGATCATTGGCTCAATCTCCTTCTGAAAGGAGGCCGGTTGAAGGCGCCGCAAAAGCACCGGTAAACGAGCGCCGCGCGCTCGTCCCCAGTCCGCCATGCTCATTTAGGAGAGATCGTTTGATCGACGACGAGCGGTTCCAACGCCACACTCACCCCGAGCGGCTCCACCCTCCGTCTCGACAAGGAACGGAAGTGATCGACTTTCCGGAATACAGCCGGAGCGAATACCGAGCCGACCGGTGTCTCCACATTCTTGGGGTGACCGCCGGCACAATTGCCGTTGCCATCCTGACCGCGGTGGCGCTGCAGAAGGGCGGTACCCTTCTGATCTTCAGCTTGGCGCTCTATGGCGTCGGTCTCCTCGCCATGCTGGGATGCTCGGCGCTCTACAACATGGCCGGTCCTTCGCCTCGTAAGGAGTGGTTCCGCCGCCTCGATCACGCCGCCATCTTCGTCATGATCGCCGGCACCTACACGCCCTTCACCCTGATCGAGCTTGGCGGCGCACCCGGCTGGAGACTGTTCGCCCTTGTCTGGATGGCCGCCGCCGCCGGTGCCGCGATGAAGCTGTTCTTTCCGCGGCGATTGGAGCGGGTATCCGTCGCGCTCTACCTCCTGTTCGGCTGGGGCATTCTGGCGGCGAGCGATACCCTGCTGGCCGCCCTGCCCGCGCCGGCGATCCTGCTGCTGGCGGCCGGTGGCCTGGTCTACAGCATCGGGGTGCTCTTCCATCTGCGCCGCGGGTGGCCCTATCACAACGCCGTCTGGCACGCCCTGGTCCTCGTCGCCGCCGGGTGTCACTACGCGGCGATCCTGGCCTATGTCGCGTCCACCCCGTAGCGGCGCCTTCCGGACCCCGCCCCTACTGTATCCCCTTCGACCCGCCCAAGCGGGGCCTTTCCAGAGTGTGTCGCAGGAAATCGAGCACCGTCAGCGGCGCGCCGAAGGCCTGCAGGTCGTTGTGGCCGGCTTCCGGAAAGAAGCGCGCCGTCTTGGGCTCGTTGGCGGCCTCGAAGAGCGCCCGGCCGAAGCGGATCGGCACCACCCTGTCGCGCTCGCCGTGGAGCAGCAGGAGCGGCGCCTTGACCGCGTCGATCTTCGCCCGCGAGTCGAAGCGGTCCAGCACCAGCCAGCGCGCCGGTACGAAGGGATAATGCATCTGCGCCACCTCGGCGACCGAGGTCATCGGCGCCTCCAGGATCAGCGCCGCGGCCTCATACTCCGTCGCCATCTGCACCGCCACGGCGGAGCCGAGGGATTCGCCATACAGCACCAGCCGGTCGGCCGTCACGCCCTGGCGCGCCAGGAAGTCGAGCGCGGCCCGGGCATCGGTGTAGAGTCCCTGCTCGCTCGGCCGCCCCGGATTCGCGCCATAGCCGCGATACCCCACCAGCAGGACGCCGTACCCCGCGTCAACATAGGGCTGCACCTTGGCGGCGCGGTGGCCGATATGCCCGCCATTGCCATGGAACAGGGCAATGACCGGCGCGTCCGGCGTTGGCGGCGGCCGGAACCAGGACAGGATCTTGAGCCCGTCGGCCGTCTCGAACCGCACCGGCTCCACCTGACCGGCGAGCACGCTCGCCGCCAGGTCCGGGGTTTCGCGACTGGGCAGGTACAGGAGCTGCCGCTGGAATCCGAACATCAGGCCCAGCACGAGCAAGTAGCCGCCGACCATGACGGCGAGAACGCTGACCATCGCTCTCCCGATCCGCATCGATCGATCCAACCGGCCCTACGGCCGATGGGCAGTGTAGTCGGGCCGGCCGCCGAAGCAAGCGAGCCGGTCCTTTGCGCCGGCTCTTCCGGGAAGGGCCGCCTGCCTCTTCTACCGGCCGCGCCGCCGCCGTCGCGCGCCGCCGGGCCGGCGCGACCGGGCCGCCGCGTTCGGGGCATCCGCGGGAGTCTCGAGCGCCTGCACGCCCTGCGCGGCATAGGGATGGTCGGGAACGACCGGGACCCGCTGCCGGATCAGCCGTTCGATGTCGCGCAGATAGGCCCGTTCCTCGGCGTCGCAGAAGGAGATCGCGGCCCCCACGGCCCCGGCACGCGCCGTGCGTCCGATGCGGTGGACGTAGCTTTCGGGAACGTTCGGCAGGTCGTAGTTGATCACATGGGTGACGCCGTCAACGTCGATCCCGCGGGCGGCGATGTCCGTCGCCACCAGGACGCGGATCCGGCCGCGGCGGAAGTCCTCCAGGGCGCGCTGCCGCGCCCCTTGTGACTTGTTCCCGTGAATGGCGTCCGCGGCCACCTTGATGCTCCCCAGCTGCCTGCACACCCGGTCGGCGGCGTGCTTGGTGCGGGTGAAGACGAGGGCGCGCCGGATCTCGGGGTTCTTCAGCACCTCGCCCAGCAGCGCCCGCTTGTTCGCCTGGTCGACGAACAGCACGGACTGCTCGATCCGCTCGGCGGTCGAGGAGACCGGCGTCACCGCCACCTTCACCGGGTCGGTGAGCATCCCCTCCGCCAGGCGGGCGATGTCGGCCGGCATCGTCGCCGAGAAGAGCAGCGTCTGCCGCCGCTTTGGCAGCAGGCCGAGGATCTTCCGCACGTCGTGGATGAAGCCCATGTCGAGCATCCGGTCGGCCTCGTCGAGCACGAAGACCTCGAGCCGGTCGAGCCGCAGATGGCCCTGGTTCGTCAGGTCGAGGAGCCGGCCCGGCGTGGCGACCAGGATATCGACGCCGCGGGCAAGCGCGCGGACCTGCGGCTGCTGGCCGACGCCGCCGAACACCACGGCCAGGGTCAGGCCGAGCCCGCGGCCGTAGCTGCGGAAGCTGTCGCCGATCTGGGTCGCGAGTTCGCGCGTCGGGGTCAGCACCAGGGCGCGGCCCCCGCGCGGCGCCGGGCGACGGCGCTCGGTGGCGAGGCGGTTGAGGATCGGCAGCGCGAAGGCGGCCGTCTTGCCCGTGCCGGTCTGCGCGCAGCCGAGAAGATCGCGCCCGGCGAGCAGGTGGGGAATCGCCTGGGCCTGGATCGGCGTCGGCGTGGTGTAGTTTTCGGCGCGTACGGCGCGCTGGATCGGCTCGATGAGCGGCAGGTCGGAAAAGGAAATCGCTTGCATGTCGTTCCTGGTTTTTCGGTTGTTCCCCGCGGCCGGCCCGGCGCACGCGCCGGCGGAGCGGCACAAAGGCGCACGGTCCGGGGCGCGAAAGATCAGGTCGTCGCTGTCGGGAATGGATGTCTTGTTCGTGGCGCCGGAACGGCAAGCGAAGCGCAGCCGCCCGAGATCTTTCTTGGGTTGGGCGGCCCTGCGCGCAGCCAGGACGGCCCTCATTAACGTGTTATGTCTCGGGACGGAGCGGTCGGGGCCCCGAGGGGGCCGGCAACGCGCTTTGCGCGATCACGAGGAAAGAGGCGGTTTCGCCTCGGCCGAATAGATGCGCTCCCGGCCCGGGCAAATCAAGCGTTGTTTTTGCCCGGACACGATTTTGTCTGCGGTCCGCCGATGCGGCACGGCGCGAAGGCAAGGATTCATTTCAAGCATTTCGCATGTATTTGATGCAAACTGTACGGGGTCCCCGTCTCTCGCCGGAGACCGCAAGACTCAATCATCGCGGCGGCGTTTGTGCCATACTTGGAGGGCCGCTTCGGTCGAGCGGCGTGGTAGCCCCGCGACAGGACGGAAGGAGATGCCACGATGCGATCGCCATGCTCCGGAGCATGCCGACGATCCGGGCCGCACCGGTTCCCGCGACCGGCGTCGACCGGCGCGGCGGCTCGGGTGCCAAGCATGCGGCAACCGCGACAGGGCGCGGCGGCAAGCGCAGGGTTGCCCGCAGATACAGCGCATCGGCATAGTGCTGGATGATCGGGTCGAGCATGGTCGCCTCAAACGAAGAACGCCGACGGGCGAAGCCGCCCGCACCCGCGACTCTCGCAACCGGCGCGCCCGGGCACAAACGCCGTTTGGTCACGGAAGACGTAAGGGAAAGTCACACACGATGGCCCGGCGCCTGCCACCACTGAACGCGCTCCGCGCCTTCGAGGTCGCGGCGCGCCACAACAGCTTCACCGGCGCCGCGGAGGAGCTGCGCGTCAGCCACGCCGCGATCAGCCGCCATGTGCGCGCGCTCGAAGCGCGGCTCGGCGTGGCGTTGTTCCACAGGGCCAAGCGTGGCGTGGAGCTGACGGCCGCCGGCGCCCGGTACCTGCAGGCGATTTCGGCGGCGTTCGACGCCATCGCCGAAGCGACCGAGACC
>CAZKCM010000071.1:0-14579 GCA_964551315.1 uncultured Rhodospirillaceae bacterium
TGGCCGCCGGAGAGCTGGCTGATGTGGCGCTCGGCGAGACCGGACAGCCGCACGAGCTCCAGCAGCTCCTCGACCTTCCGCCGTTGCGTCGCCCGGTCCGCCCCGCGAATCCTCAGGCTGTACGCGATGTTCTCGCCGACGCTCAGATGCGGAAACAGGGCCAGCGACTGGAACACCATGCCGAAGTTCCGCCGGTGAGCGGGGCGCTCGGTGATGTCCTCGCCGTCCAGGAGCACGCGCCCGGCCGTTGGGGTCTCCAGCCCGGCGATCACGCGCAGCAGGGTGGTCTTGCCGCATCCGGAGGGGCCGAGAAAGCAGACGAAGCGGCCCGGCGGCAAAGACAGGTCGACATCCACCACGGCCGGAACCTGGCCGTAGAGCTTGACGATGCCTTGCAGAACGAGGCCGTCCGTCACTGTTGCGACTTTACTCCGAAAAATTTCGGGGCGACGCATCGGCATCGCACCCGCGAGAGGGTCTTGCTTCTAAAGGCCGAAGCCTCGCTTTGGCCGGCCGCCCTGCGCATGCGCGGATGTGGGCCGCGTCGCCGGGCACGCGAAAGCCGCGCCCCGGGAACGCGGCCCCGGCGTCGCGATCCAGGGGGCGCGGCCCGATGGGGGCGTCCCTAGCTCGTGATCTTCTCCGACCACTGCTGGTTTACCCAGTCGCCTTCCTCGAGATAGAGCTCGTATTTCGGGATGATCGGCGGGATTTCGCTCGACACGGCCGCGAACTCCTCGTCCGTCAGGTCGAGGTGCTTGCGCTGGACGGTCGGCGCGGTGCCGACATTGCGGGCGAGCAGAGCCTGGGTCTCGGGGCGGGACATGAAGTCCATGAAAACCTGCGCCTCCTCGAGCTTGTCCGAGGCCTTGCTGACGACCCAGCTTCCGGAATCCAGCACGCCGCCTTCCTTCGGGAAGGTCGAGCGGACCGGAAAGCCGTCCTGCGCGGCGAGCCCGGTGACGTCGTGATAGTACTGGCCCATGGGGATCTCGCCCGACTGCAGGGCCTGCTGGAACTGGCCCTCGTCGCGGTACCAGAGCCGGACGTTCGGCTTCACCTCCTGGAGCTTTCTCATCACCTCCAGGACGCCGTCCCGGCTGTTCAGGATGTCCAGGCCGCCGAAATAGGTCTTGGCGGTGATCTCGAGCAGGAAGGAGTTGCTGGCCAGTGCGAGCAGGCCGATCGAATCCTCGTTCGCCGGGTCCCAGAACGCCGCCCAGCTCGTCGGCGCTTCCGGATAGACGTCGGTGTTCGTCACCAGCGTGATGTACCAGGAGACGGCGCCGATCCCGGTCACCCGGTCCTGCGCATCGCGGTGGATGAAGTGCGGCTCCAGATACTGGTGGTTCGGGATCTTGCCCAGATCGAGCGGCGCCCACAGACCCGACTTCTCGCCGCGCAGCCGCGCGACCTGCGCCATCATCGACACGTCCGCCGGCGCCTGGCCGGCCCGCGCCGCGGTCTCGAGCTGCACGAGCCAAGCCTCGCCCGTCGGCTCGGCGACCGACTCGACCTCGATGCCGGTCGCCTCGGTGAAGCGCGGAAAGATGTGCTCGTCGAAGGAATCCTTGAAGTAGCCTCCGTAGACGCCGACCTTGAGGCTCTGCGCCGCCCGGCTGCGCCGTGGCGCCAAGCCGCTTCCCGCGACGACGGCCGCCGCTGCGGCGCCCGCGAGGAAGCCGCGGCGGCTCGTGCGGGCAATGGACCTGGTCATGACGATGCTCCCTGCGTTCTCTTGACGTAAAAGGGGTGTCTCTGGTTCCGGCACGATAATCGGCCGCTTCAAACCGTTCAAGCGGACGAACTATCGGCTATGGCGCACAATACCGGCCGGCCGCCGCCGGGGCGGGCGGCGGCCGGCCGGAGCGCTGTCTACAGGGCGGTACCGGGACCGGCCCGGATCCGGTCAGGCGGCGGCGTCGGCCTTCTTGTGATACGCCACGGCGCAATGCGAGGCGCAGTAGGGCCGGTTCGGCTCGGTCGGCGCGCCGCAGAAATGGAAGTCCGGCTGCTTCGGGTCCCCGACGGGCCACATACAGGCACGCCCGTTGATCCGCGCCGTCGCCGCCGGGGCGGGCTTGGCGGCACGCTCACGCCTGATGGGGGAGGGGCGAGCCGAAAGGCCGAGCCGATGCGCCTTGCCGATGACGGCGTTGCGTGTCACGCCGCCGAGCTGTTCGGCGATCTGGCTCGCCGACTGCCCTTGGCCCCACAATCGTCGCAGCAGGTCAATTCGCTCTTCGGTCCAGTCCATGAATCAGCCTTCGTCAAGAACGGTTGCGCCCACATTTAGTGGTTACCCAATTACAGTCGACCAATTCTTGTATTGCAAGATCGAATTCGCGGAAATATTGTTCCTTTTGGGTCGGACTCATCCGACCACCGGGCGCAATTCGCCGGAAATTGGGGGAGGCGGGCCCGGATCTGCGCCCATAACGGGGGTTTGGCGGTTGTAAGCCGTGCCGGCAGGCCGGCGGCCGGAGGTCAACGCCGAGCAGGCGTAGAGGTGGGGCGTGCCGCCCAACGTTTCGGTCACGGCGCCTCGATGCCCGGGAGGCCGCCGATCTGCTCGGCGAGAAAATCGACCAGCAGCCGAACGCGAGCAACGCCCGCGCGCTCCGGGACGATCAGCATGCTCAGCGGAACGGAGGGCAGCGAATAGCCCGGCAGGACCGTCCGAAGCCGGCCCTCGCTTAAGAGATCGTCGACAAGCCATCGATGGGCGGGCGCAATGCCGCGCCCGGCGATGAGAGCCTCGCGCGCGGCAAGCCCGTGATCGACCCGGAGGCGTCCACCGAAGGGCACCACATGGCGCTCGCCGCCCGGCCCCAGCAGGACGAGCGTGTCGCTCCCCGCCACGTTCGACATCCGGATGCCCTCGTGGCCGGAAAGGTCCCGCGGGATTGCCGGCGTTCCCCGCGCCGACAGATAGTCCGGTGCGGCCACCAGCAGACGCCGGGACCGGCCGAGGGCCCGCAGCTTCATGGAGCTGTCGGTAAGCGGGCCGAGGCGAAGCGCGATATCGACGCCCTCCCGCACAAGATCGACGCGCTCGTCGGTGAGGCTGAGATCGACGCCGATGTCGGGATAGCGATCCTGAAACGCGAAGATCAGCCGGCTGACGTGCAGAACCCCGAAAGCCGCCGTGCAGGATATCCGGATCGTACCGGCCGGCGCCCCGCGCGCGCCCCGCGCCTCGTCACCGGCCTGTTCCACGAGACGCAGGATCCGGACGCTGTTGGCGTAGTATCGGCTGCCTTCGTCTGTCAGCGTGACGCGCCGGGTGGTCCTGCTGAGCAAGGGTACGCCGACGGCCTCCTCGAGCTCCCGCACATGCCGCGTAACCGTCGACTGACCGACTCCGAGCTCGCGCGCAACCGCCGACAGGCTCCCGCGTTCGGCGACGCGGACGAAGGTGCGCATGCGTTCGAGGGTGACGTCCGATTTATCCATTTTTCGGCATGATCATATGCATACCGCATATCTACTGCATAGGCGCTGAATTGGCTATCTGACGGGTCGGTTTTCCATCGACGGAGTACTGACCCCGATGAAGGTTCTGCTTGTTTTCGCTCATCCCGAGCCGCGCTCGCTCAACGGTGCGCTGCGCGATGTTGCTCTCGAGGAACTCGCCGCCCAGGGCCACGAGGTGCGGGTGTCGGACCTTTATGCGGACGGCTGGAAATCCGCGGTCGACCGGGCCGACTTCCCCGCGCTGGCGCCCGGCGCGCGGTTGAAGGTGCCCGCGGCCTCGCGCGAAGGATTCGCCGCCGGCACGCTGACCGAGGATGTCAGAGCCGAGCAGGAGAAGCTCTTATGGGCCGACGCCCTGATCCTGCAGTTCCCGCTCTGGTGGTTCACCATGCCGGCGATCCTCAAGGGCTGGGTCGATCGGGTGTACGCCTACGGGTTCGCCTATGGCGTCGGCGAGCACAGCGATACGCGTTGGGGCGACCGCTACGGCGAAGGCGTCTTCGCGGGCAAGCGCGCCATGCTGATCGTGACCACCGGTGGCTGGGAGGAGCATTATTCGGCCCGCGGGATCAATGGTCCGATCGACGATCTGCTGTTCCCGATCAATCACGGGATTCTCTACTACCCCGGCTATGACGTGCTTCCGCCGTTCGTGGTCCACAGCGCGGACCGTCTTGATGAGGCGGGTTTCGAGTGCGTGGCCGAGCGCCTGCGCGACAGGATGCGGACGCTCGCCACCGCCCGGCCCATTCCCTACCGGCGGCAGAATGGCGGCGACTATCTGATCCCTGGCATGCAGCTCCGCCCCGGGCTGGGTGATCCGGGTGCGACCGGCTTCGCGCTTCACCTGGACGACGCGGCCGGCCGGGTTTCGCCGTCGGAGGCCGGCGGGGCGCCGCGTGGTTGAACGGTTATGAGGCCGGACCCTAGGAAACGACCCGCAGCTTGACGTCGAGGACGTCGAGCGCCTCGTCGAGAGAACTGCTGGCGCGCAGCCGCCGCCGGCCGTTGAGGACAAGGTAATCCGGCGCCCGGTCGGGCCCGCTCGCGCATTTTGCGATCGAGAAGAGCGGCCGCTCATGGCTGTGCCGGAACACGGAGAACACCGCCATGCCCGGGCTGTGATCGATGGCGTAATCCCGCCACTCGCCCTGCGCCACGCGGCGGCTGTAGAGCGAGAGGAGGCGGTTCAGTTCCCGTCGGTTGAAAAAAACATCCCGATGCTGGCGTTTGGCGTTTGCGAGGCGGATCACCTTCGACATGAGGCGTGCGGAGCGACCTGAACGAGCGAGTGGATTATGCTGCTTTCCGTGGGAGTCTCCAGCAATTCGGCCGGCGCGTCCAGCGGCGAATCGGGGGCCGGAGGAGGGGACGCCCCCGTCTCAGCGGACGAGCCGATTCGAGCTCGCCTGCGGGTCGGGCGCCTCGTAGCAGGTGATCGCGGCCAGCGTCCGGTAGCAGTAGAGCTTTGCCTCGACCACCGTAACCGGTGCGGCCGATGCGCCGGCCTTCTCCGCGATTTCGCAGCAGCCGCCGTCCTCCGCGGCGGGGCAGAGTCCGGAACCCATCCAGGAGACGAACCGGTCGACCAGGGACGCATCGGCCGCGGAGGCACCGGCCCGGGCCGGGGGCATGGCGTCGGGCCCGGGCGCCGCGGTCGACGGCGCGATACCGGCGCATCCCCCGAGGCCGAACAGCAGCGCCGCGCCGGCCACGGGCCACCAACGGGCGGCGCGCAGTCTCCGGTCCATTCTCCGCATCGTTCCGCTCTCCGATCCCGGTCGCGTCCCGGGGCGCTTTCGCCGGCGTTGTTCCCGGGACGTCCGTTCCCGGGCGTTCGCCGCGCCCCCCGATACTCTGGATTCTCCAGGTTGAAGAAAGGGTTATCATCGTTTGCCAAGTTTCCGGGCTGTCGCTATGGTAGCGCGCGTTCGAGCTCAGCCCGGAGGGTCGCGCGTGGCGGATATCTTTCGCGAAGTCGATGAGGAACTCAGGCGTGAAGGCCTCGCCAAGCTGGCGCGGCGCTATGGGCCGGCCGTCATCGGCGTTGCGCTGGCCATCATTCTCGGGATCGCCGGCTACACCGCCTGGAAGCATTATGCCGAACGGCAGCAGCTCGAACGGGCCACCGCCTATTTCGCAGCGCTTGCCGAGATGGGGAAGAACGAGGCGGCAGCGGTGCAGGCCCTGCAGGAGCTGGCCACCGGCGATGACGGCTACGCCGCGCTCGCCCATCTTCAGGCCGCGACGCTGAAGGCGAAGTCGGGCGAGACCGAGGACGCGATCGCGATCTACCGGAGCCTTGCGGCGAACACCGGTATCGAGCCGGCCTTCCGGAATCTCGCGACCATCCTGCTGGCGTCCCACACCGTCGACACCGCGCCGCCGGAGGAGACGGCCGCGATGCTGGAGCCGCTGACCGGCCCGGCCGATCCGTGGCGTTTCTCGGCGCTGGAGCTTCTTGCCCTGCTGGCGGTCCGCCAGGACGACACCGACCGGGCGGTGGAGATCTATCAGCAGCTTGCCGACGACCTAGAGGCGCCGCCGGGCCTGCGCGCCCGCGCGACGGAAATGCTCGCCGCGCTGCAGGGGTAGGCGGAGCATGAACAGGGGTTTGCGGCGCCTGTCACCGGCGTTTCTCGCGGCGTTCCTGCTGGCCGGATGCGACACCTTCCTGGGCGAGGCCGAGCCGCCACCGCTGCCGGGCGAGCGCATCTCGGTCCTTGACCTCGATCGGACCCTGGCGGCCGATCCGGCCCTGGCGAACCTGCGCGTCCGCCTGCCGAGGCCCTATCGGAACGAGGCCTGGCCGCAGGCGGGCGGCTATCCGAGCCACGCGATGCACCACCTGGCGCTGGCCGACGATCCGGCCGTCGCCTGGACCGCCGATATCGGTCGGCGCGCGTCCAGCAGCCGACTGATCCTTGCGACGCCGGTGGCCGCGGACGGCCGCATCTATACCCTTGACGCCGGGGCGACGGTGACAGCGTTCGACGCCCGCGACGGCCGGCAGCTCTGGCGCGTCGACCTCGCCACCGACACCGCCGACGACAACCTGTTCGGCGGCGGCCTCGCCCTGGACGGGGGGCGGCTTTACGCGGCCATGCCCTTCGCGCGGGCGATCGCGCTCGACGCCGCGACCGGCGAGGAGGTCTGGCGGGTCCCGCTGCCGGGACCCGCGCGGACCGCGCCCGCCGTCGACGACGGCCGCGTCTTCGTCGTCACCATCGACAACCAGCTCGTGGTGCTTTCGGCCGACAACGGCAGCCGGCTGTGGAGCCACGCCGGCATCGCCGAGACCGCGGGCCTTCTGGGCGGTGCCACGCCGGCGGTCGCCGATGACACGGTCATTGCGGCCTATTCCTCGGGCGAGCTGTTCGCGCTGCGGGCGGAGACCGGCAACGTCCTGTGGGCGGAGAACCTGGCCGGCATCCGGCGCGGCGATCTGATCGCGGAGCTGGCCGACATCCGCGGCCGCCCGGTGGTCGATCGCGATCTGGTCTTCGCGATCAGCAACAGCGGCCGGATGGCGGCCATCGACCTGCGCCGCGGCGGGAGGGTCTGGGACGTCGAGATCGGGGGCATCGAGCAGCCCTGGGTGGCCGGCGACTTCCTCTTTGTCCTGTCGAATGACGGCGAGCTGATCTGTTTGACGCGCGACGGCCGCATCCGCTGGATCCGGCCGCTGCCGCGGTTCGAGAACCCGGAGGCGCGCGAGGATCCGATCCTCTGGGCCGGGCCGGTGCTGGCCGGCGACCGGCTGATCGTCGCCGGGACCAACGGAACGGCGCTGTCGGTCTCACCCTACACCGGCGAGGTTCTCGGCGAACTCGGCATCCCGCGAACGCATCTTCCGCCGATCGTGGTTGACGGGACCCTATATTTCGTTGGAGACGACGCGACGCTGACCGCGCTCCGCTAACGGACCGGCGGCACGGCCGGTCGAAGGACCGGAGGGCGCGGCGCCGGGCGGCGCGGGAGGACGCATGAGCTTCACCTTGGCGATCGTCGGCCGGCCGAATGTCGGCAAGTCCACCCTGTTCAACCGCCTCGTCGGCAAGCGGCTGGCCCTGGTCGACGACACGCCGGGCGTCACCCGCGACTGGCAGGCCGGCGAGGGGCGGCTCGGCGATCTGCGCTTCACCGTTCTCGACACGGCGGGGCTGGAGGAGGCGTTCGACGACAGCCTCGCCGCGCGGATGCGCGCCCAGACCGAAAGGGCGATCGCCGGGGCGGACCTGGTCCTGATGCTGATCGACGCCCGGGCCGGCGTGACGCCGATGGACGAGCACTTCGCCGACTGGCTGCGCCGAAGCGGCAAGCCGGTGATCCTGGTCGCCAACAAATGCGAGGGCCGGGCGGGCGAGGCCGGGCTGCTGGAGGCATACGGCCTCGGCCTCGGCGACCCGGTGCCGATCTCCGCCGAGCATGGCGAGGGCATGGCGGAGCTGTTCGGCGCGATCGAGCCCTCGGTCCGCGCGGTGGCCCGCGGCGAGGCGATCGCGGAGGCGGCTGCCGAAGGGGCGCCGGGCGAAGAGGCCGGGGCGGAGGAGTCCGCGGAGGCGCGGACGCTGCAGCTCGCCATCGTCGGCCGACCGAACGTGGGCAAGTCCACCCTGATCAACCGGCTGATCGGCGAGGAGCGGCTGCTGACCGGGCCGGAGGCCGGCATCACCCGCGACTCGATCGCCGTGGAATGGTCCTACCGCGACCGGCCGATCCGGCTGGTCGATACGGCGGGGCTGCGCCGCCGGGCCCGCGTCGTCGAAAAGCTCGAGAAGCTGTCCACCGAGGACACCCTGCGCAGCATCCGCTTCGCCCAGGTGGTGGTCCTGGTCCTCGACGCCACCGACATGCTGGAGAAGCAGGACCTGACCATCGCCCGGATGGTCCTGGACGAGGGGCGCGCCCTGGTCATCGCGGCCAACAAGTGGGACCTGGTGCGCGACAAGAAGGAGGCGGCGGAGCGGCTGAAGGACCGGCTCGAAACCTCGCTGCCGCAGGCGCGCGGCATTCCCACGGTGATGGTGTCGGCCCTCAAGGGGCGCAACCTGGACCGGCTGCTCGACGCGGTCCTGGAGGCCTATGAGGTCTGGACCCGTCGCATCCCCACGGCCGCGCTGAACCGCTGGCTTGCCGAGGTCACCGAGGCGCACCCGCCGCCGCTGGTCTCCGGGCGGCGGATCAAGCTCCGCTACATGACGCAGATCAAGACCCGGCCGCCGACCTTCGCGCTCTTCGTCAGCCGGCCCGAGAAGCTGCCGGACGCCTATCTGCGCTATATCACCAACGGCCTGCGGGAGGCGTTCGACCTGCCGGGCGTGCCGCTCCGGATTCATCTGCGCAAGGGACGGAATCCCTACGCGGCGGGGGGCGGCTAACGGCCACAGGAACTTTCCGCCAGCGCGGTCGCTTGACTCATATAGAATGAGACTCGAGCGGCTATAGAATGAGACTCGCGCGGCGGACACTGGCCGCGGCGCGAGCCGGCATCGGGGGAGAGGGCCATGGCCGGACAGCAGGAACTGAGCGGTCCCGATCTGACGCAGGGTGTGGCGCTGGACGAACTCGCCGACGGGGCGATGCTCCTGGGCCACGCGAAGGGCGAACCGGTGCTGGTCGCGCGGCGCGGCGACGAGGTGTTCGCGATCGGCGCCACCTGCTCCCACTACAACGGCCCGTTGGCCGAGGGGCTGATGGTCGGCGAGACCGTCCGCTGCCCCTGGCACCACGCCTGCTTTTCCCTGCGAACCGGTGAGGCCCTGCGGGCACCGGCCCTCAACCCGGTGCCCTGTTGGCAGGTCGAGCGGCAGGACGGCAGGCTGTTCGTGCGCGAGAAGGCGACGACGGGCGCGCGGCGCATGGCGGCCCACGCCGCGACCACCCCGGACACGGTCGTCGTCCTCGGCGGCGGCGCGGCGGGGAACGCGGCCGCGGAGATGCTGCGCCGCGAGGGCTTCTCCGGGCGCCTGCTGCTGATCAGCGACGACGACTCCGTGCCCTATGACCGGCCGAACCTGTCGAAGGACTACCTCGCCGGCAACGCGCCGGAGGCATGGATCCCGCTACGCTCCGAGAGGTTCTACAAGGACCACGGCATCGAGCTGATGCTGGAGACGCGGGCGACGGCGCTCGACGCGCTGGGCAAGCGGCTGACGCTGTCGGACGGCCGCACGCAGGCGTTCGACGCCCTGATCCTGGCGACCGGCTCGGAGCCGGCGCGGCTTCCGGTGCCGGGCGCCGACCGGCCGCATGTCCATTACCTGCGCTCCCTCGCCGACTGCCGCCGGATCATCGCCGCGGCAGAGAAAGCAAAGCGCGTGCTCGTGGTCGGCGCCAGCTTCATCGGCATGGAGGTGGCGGCGTCGCTGCGCGCGCGCGACCTCGACGTGCGGGTCGTGGCGCCGGACCGGACGCCGATGGAGCGGGTGCTGGGGCCGCAGGTGGGCGATTATCTGCGCAAGGTCCACGAGGCGCACGGGGTCGTCTTCCACCTCGGCCAGACCGTCGCCGCGATCGAGGACGGCACGGCCAGGCTGTCCGACGGCACCACGGTCGAGGCGGACCTCGTCGTCGCCGGTGTCGGCGTGAAGCCGCGGACGGAGCTTGCCGAGGCGGCGGGGCTGGTGATCGACCGCGGCGTCGCCGTGAACGAGTTTCTGGAGACCAGCGCGCCCGGGATCTTCGCCGCCGGCGACATCGCCCGCTGGCCCGACCCGCTGACCGGCGAGCGCATCCGCGTCGAGCACTGGGTCGTTGCCCAGCGCCAGGGGCAGACAGCGGCCCGGAACGTCATGGGACAACGGGAGCCGTTCGACCTCCCGCCCTTCTTCTGGACCCAGCAATACGACGCGATCCTCAACTATGTGGGCTTCGCCGAGCGCTGGGACCGCGTCGAGATCGACGGCTCGATCGACGCGGGCGACTGCCGGCTTGCCTACCAGCGCGACGGCCGGACTCTCGCCGTGGTCACGATGGGCCGCGACCGCGAGAGCCTCGAGGCCGAGGCGGAGATGGAGGCGCGAGTCGCCCAGGGCGGGTAGACCGCGGACGGGTGACGGCCGGCCGGCGAAGGGGAAGCATGGTCCCCCTCCCGTCCGTCGGGACAAACAACCCCATGCAAAGGCGGACCCGGCGCGGGCGGCGCCGCCCGTGGACCACCGTCTTCAGGCCACGGCCAGGCGGTGGAGCCGCGGCAGCAGCACGGCCATCCAAAGGGCGGCGAGGAAGCAATACGCCGCCATCGCCAGGAGCTGCGCCTCCAGCGGCACGCCGATGTCCAGCAGGACGCCGATCAGCCCCGGCGACAGCGCGGTCGAGAAGACCATCCCCGCCGTGGCGATAGCCCGGATCGCGCCGAGATGCGCGGTCCCGTAGAGCTCCGCCCAGAGCGCGCCCTGGATGGTGGAGGCGCTCCCAAAGGTGAGCCCGACGAGCGCCATGAAGACCGGCAGAAGGTACGGGCTCGTCGCGTAGGTCAGGACCAGGATGGCGACCCCGAGCGGGAGGAGGAAGGCCGGCAGCAGGCAACGGGCGCCGAAGCGGTCCACCAGCCAGCCGGCGACGAGCGCCGACAGGACGGTGACCCCGGCCAGCACCGGATAGCAGGCCGCGAACCAGGCGAGGTCCCAGCCCTTTGCTTCGACGATGGCGACCTGGTTGAAGAAGACGCCCGTTGCGATGAAGGGCTGCGCCAGGACACCGGGCATCAGCGCGTAGAAGAGGCGGCTCTTCAGCACCTCGGCGCGCGTCCAGTCGCGGCGGGCGGGGGCCGGGACGCCATTCTCCGGTGCGGCGGGGCGGTCGGACGGGGTCCGCTCGCGCTGCAGAAGGGCGATCAGCACGGGCACCGCCAGCAGGAGGAGCGCCGCGGCCGCCGCGACCCAGGTCAGCCGCCAGCCGACGAGGCCCATGACCGCGACGGCGATCAGCGGCATCGCCGCCTCGCTTGCCGGAAAGCCGAGGGCGGCGATGGAGACGGCCCGCCCCCGCTTGCGGTTGAACCAGCGGGCCATGGCCGTCATCGCCACGTGGGACAGCATGCCCTGGCCGAAGAAGCGCAGGCCGAACAGCACGAAGGCGAGCATCCAGGCGGAGGCGACGGAGGCCATGGCCAGCGCGGACAGCGCCAGCCCCGCCATCGCGCCGACCCCGAGCCAGCGGACCGTGAACCGGTCCGCGAGCTTCCCCGCCCACGTCAGCAGGGTCGCGCTGGCCAGGGTGCCGGCCGTGTAGAGGCTGCCGAACTGGCCGTCGGTGATGGCGAGATCGGCCTTCAGATGGCCGGCGAAGAGGGCGATGAAGAAGGTCTGGCCGAAGCAGGAGCAGAAGGTGAGGAGGAAGCCGCTCGAAAGCCAGCGGATCTCGGCGCGCAGATCGGGCGCAAGCATGCTCGCTCTTCCTGTATCGGCGGCGGCTTCGGGGAGACGGCCTCGGTGAATAGCAGAGACGGGCCCGGTGAAGGAGGGGTAAATTCGCGACACGACCCGGGCGGCCCGTGGCGCCGGCGGCATGGGCCGCTGTCGCCGTCGGCCGCAGGACAGGTCACGCCATGATTCGGGTCACCGACGCCATCGCCATCGACGAGCGCGAGATCGAGGAGCGGTTCATCCGCGCCTCCGGCCCCGGCGGCCAGAACGTCAACAAGCTGGCGACGGCCGTCCAGCTCCGCTTCGACCTGCGGAGCTCGCCGGCGTTGCCGGAGGCCGTGCGGGCGCGGCTGATCCGGCTCGGCGGGCGGCGGGTAACGCAGGAGGGCGTGCTGGTCATCACCGCGCAGCGCCACCGCTCGCGGGAACGCAACCGGCAGGACGCGCTCGACCGGCTGATCGCGCTGATCCGCCGCGCCGCCGAGCCGCCGGCACCGCCGCGGCGCCCGACCCGGCCCACGGCCGCCGCCCGGCGACGGCGGCGCGAGGAGAAGGCGCGCCGCGGCGCCGTCAAGCGGCTGCGCACGACGCCGCCGGTCGAACAGGGTTAGGGCGTGTGTGCCGATTATCGGAGGCGTAGTCAGGTGGAGCGACTCGTCACCCGCCCGAGGCGGTGCCGGCAGCCTTCCTGCCCTGTCCTTAAGGGGATCAGAGAAATCTCTTCTGGGCGCCGAACGCGCGGTCTACGAGGGCGGCCCGACCGGAGGAGCGCAGGATGAACACAGAGCGCCAGAAGATGCTGGCCGGAGACCCGTACGATCCGATGGATCCCGAGCTGGTTGCGGCGCGGGCGCATGCGCGGGATCTCTGCCAGGCGCTGAACGCCACGCGCGAAGCGGAACAGGAAGAACGCCGGCGCATCCTGCGCGAACTGTTCGGTGCGGGCGGGGACACGGTGTGGATGCAGCCGCCGTTCTTCTGCGACTACGGCTCGAACATCGAGCTGGGCGAGCGGGTGTTCTTCAACTTCAACTGCGTCGTGCTGGACGTCTGCCCGGTGCGCATCGGCAGCTTCACCTTCTTTGGTCCGGCGGTGCAGATCTACACGCCCATGCACCCCTTGAATGCCGAACTGCGCCGGCGGGAGGAGTTCGGCAAGCCGGTGGAGATCGGATCGGAGGTGTGGGTGGGCGGCGGGGCGATCGTTCTGCCGGGCGTGCGAATCGGGTCGCGGGCGGTGATCGGGGCCGGAAGCGTGGTGACGCGGGACGTTCCGGAGGGCGTGTTTGCCGCGGGCAACCCGTGTCGCGTGATCCGCGAAATCACCGAGTAAGCGGTGGCGCCTCGGACCGCAGGGTCCTGGTTGCCCCTCCGGCCGACAACGGGTGTCGCGGAGTCGCTCCGGGCCTTCGCCGTTTGCACATGCGCCCTGGCCTCTAAATCTCCACCTGTCCGCCCAACTCGATGACCCGGTTGGTCGGCAGGTGGAAGAAGTCCATGGTCGTCGTGGCGGTCCGTGACATCCAGGCGAACAGAGACTCGCGCCACGGCGCCATGCCCGGCTTTCTGCTCGGCACGATGGTTTCCCGGCTGAGGAAGTAGGACGTGCTCATCGGCTCGTAGAAGAAGCCGAGCCGGTCCGAGCGAGCGTTCGCCAGCGCCTTCGGCACGTCCGGATCTTCCATGAAGCCGTACCAGAGGATCACGCGATGGAAGCTGTGGCTCAGGCTTTCGCTTTCGACGCGCTGCTCGACCGGCACCTGGGGCCGTTCATCGATCGACACGGTGAGCAGCACGACCCGTTCGTGCAGGACCTGGTTGTGCTTCAGGTTGTGCAGCAACGCGGACGGAACGCCGTGTCTCTCGCCGGTCAGGAAGACCGCCGTGCCGCGCACGCGCGGAATCCGGTCCGACAGCGAAGCCAAGAGCGTTTCGACCGGCATCGCGTCCCGGCCGAGCCGCTCGCCCAGCAGCGCGCGGCCCCGCTTCCACGTGGTCAGCAGCACGAAGACGACCAAAGCCAGCACCAGCGGGAACCAGCCGCCATGCGTCACCTTGGTGATGTTGGCGAAGAAGGAAGAAGAAGGTGAGGTCCACGACCAGGAAGAGGCCGACCATGCCTCTTATCCACCGGCTGCGCCAGCCCCACACCCGGAACATGACCAGGGCGGCCAGGACGGTCGTGATCAGCATCGTGCCGGTGACCGCCACCCCGTAGGCCGAGGCCAGGTTGCTCGAGGTCTGAAAGCCGAGCACCAGGCCGGTGACGAGGATCATCAGCGCCCCGTTGACGAAGGGGAGATAGATCTGCCCCCGCTCGCGCGCCGAGGTGTGAACGATCTTCATTCGCGGCAGGTAGCCGAGCTGAATCGCCTGCTGCGTGATCGAGAAGGCGCCCGAGATCACCGCCTGCGACGCGATGACGGTGGCCATGGTCGCCAGCACCAGAAGCGGTATGCCGGCCCATTGCGGCGCCAGAAGGAAGAACGGATTCCGGACGGCGCCAGGCTCGCCGAGCAGCAGCGCACCCTGACCGAAGTAGTTGACGACCAGTGCCGGCAGAACCAGGAGGGACCACGCCAAGCGGATGGGCAGGCGGCCGAAATGGCCCATGTCGGCGTAGAGCGCTTCGGCCCCGGTGACCGCCAGCACGACCGATCCCAAGGCCAGGAAGCCCTTCAGGCCGTCGTTCATCAGGAACGCGACGGCGAAGTGAGGGCTGAGGGCGGCCAG
>CAZKCM010000071.1:14679-21825 GCA_964551315.1 uncultured Rhodospirillaceae bacterium
CCAGGATGGCGACGGCAAGCGGAACGGTGAAGGTCTCGAGCCGCGGCAGCACCACCCGCAGGCCTTCGACCGCCGACAGGACGGAGATGGCCGGCGTGATCGTGCTGTCGCCGTAGAAGAGGGCGGCGGCGAAGATGCCGAGCGCCCCCACCGCGCCCGCGAGAGCGGGCCGGTCGGCCGTCGCGCGGCCGAGCAGGGCGAGCAGCGCCAGCGTGCCGCCCTCGCCGCGGTTGTCGGCGCGCATGATGACGGCCAGGTACTTGATCGAGACGACGCCGGTGATCGCCCAGAAGACGAGCGAAAGAATGCCGAGCACGTGCAGGGGGGCGACCGGCAACGGGTGCGGGCCGGCGAACGTCTCCTTGATGGCGTAGAGGGGGCTGGTGCCGACGTCGCCGAACACGACGCCCAGGGCCGCAAGGACCAGACGCCCGAGCGACGATTTCGTCGGCGGCGTCCCGGCCTCTGCGTGCGCGGTCGTCATGGTCCGTTCTCGGCGCGGATTACCGGCTCCGGTGCGATCCGGACTTCAGATAGGCCGCCCGGCCGTGTCGCGAAACGACCCCGAACGCAACCAGGGCGGCCCGACGCCTTCGAGGAGCGATCAGAGCCTAATGCACTTGGCCGCGGCCGGCCAGCTTGCCCTTGTTCTGGACCGGTGCGGACGGTGCAAATTTTCTTCGGCAAGTTAACAAAGGTTAAAGCGCCGCGGGCTGCGATCGGGCATGGTGGGGTCATCGCGTGGTGATTGGCTGTGCTTCGCCTTATCCGGAGTCCCGCGCCCCCCTGCAAGGGCGAACACAGCCTTCACCACGCGATACCCATGTCACCCATCGGGTCGGTCGCCGGGAACGGTCAGGGGACGAAGAGAACCGACCCGCCGTCCGATCGCCTGTATCAGGACCAAGACCAATCGAATTGACGGCATCCGGCCCCACGCCTCAGCGACGGGGCCGCGGGGCCCGGGCGTGAAGCCGGGTCCGGGTCAAGCCCGGACATGACAGGACAAGAGGCGCGCCGCACGCCGAATGGACCGCAGGAGAAAAACGCCTTCTCCTGCAAGGGGCCAGGGGTGCGCCAAAAGTGCGGAAAGGGCCTCTCGGACAGTGCAGTCGCCGGGCCAGAGGCAACGGCGGCCGAACACTCGGATCGACATCGCTAATTCTGGTTGGCGGGCAAGCGGCCGGGGCCTTGCATCCCCGGCCACTGTCATTTCTCCAAGACGAGCCGTGGCGTGCCGGCCTCTGTACGCTTCGCGCTCAGATGATCCCGCGCTCAAGCATGTACCACTCCGCCGGGTTGCTGCCGAACGGGATCATGACGTGCTCCCGGTAGGCCGGCCGGTTGCAGAGCCGCTGGTACCATGCCTGCACGTTCGGCAGGCTGGGCCTCTCGATCTCCAAGTGGAAATAGCGATGGATTGCCGCTCCGACCGGAATGTCGGCCATCGTCAGCGCATCGCCGGCGACATAGGGGCATCGGGCCAGATGCGTATCGAGAATTTTCAGCGATTCACCAACCGATCTGGCCAAGGTGGCGATCGTCGAGGGATTGCGCAGTGCTGGTTCCGTTCGCACGATGGCCCAAAACAAGTCGATGTAAGCCGGGTAGACGGTGGTCTTGTGCCACTCCATCCACTGGTCGGCGATCGCCCGCTTCTCCCCGGATTCCGGCGACAAGGACCCCGCGCCGTACCGCCCGCAGAGGTAGCGCACGATGGCGTTCGACTCCCACAGAACGAACCCGTTGTCACGGATGGTCGGGATCCTCCCATTTGGGTTCATGGCCAGGTATGCCGGCGTGTCCACTCCGCCGAAAGAGCCGCCGACGTCGTGGCGCACGTGCGGCAGGTCAAGCTCGCCGATCGCCCACATCACCGGCAGGACGTTGCTCGCGTTCCGTCGCCCGTACACCTCAAGCATTCATCCGATCCTCCCTGTCCCCGGACGGCCTTTGTTCACCGTTCGCATGATGGCGGCGTGGCACATACCGGTCCATGCCTCGCGTATCGACCCCTTGCTCTGACCGTCGATCGGCCGTCGACGACGGAGATCCTATCATCGACCAGCGCGGTAAGTAGACGCGCCTCACCCTGCTTGGCGCTCCGGGACAAGGTAGAGGATGTCCCCTTGTGCAGCAGGTGCACAGGAGGACGCACCAGCCGGGGACCCGGCCGTGACCAGCAACGCGGTAGCCGTCCTGGAGCCGCTTGGCACCTTTCCCGGTTCGGCCGATCGTCACCGCCGGCAGCGGCTCGACGCCGAAGTTCCGGCAGGTGGCGTTACGGCAGGTGCTGGCCTGGATGCCGTCGATCTGAGGCGGCACCCGCGGCAAATCGGTGCATCGCTTGCGAAGCGCGCCACCGCCCACGGAGGGCGCCCGGGTCTCGAACGGAACCGGAACCGCTGACGAAGATTTTTTCGGCACAGTAAAGGCCCCGGCGTGGCCAGAATCTCCAGGACTCTAGCCACGCCGCGCCTCGGAACCATTAGGATTCCACACTCTTGGCGACCCCCTGGCCCCAAGGGGAGAGGGGGGTTTTCCGGACGGGGCCTTATCTACGCCGCGCTGGATTTGGCGCGCTCGTAGACTTCGAGGTCGGCGATCTCCATGTAGCGCTCGGGGTTGGCGAGGGCGGTGAAGCCGTGCTTCCGGTAGAGGCCGTGGGCCTCGCGGGTGACGAGGCTCCAGCGCCGCAGGCCCTGCAGGTCGGGATGGGCGAGGATCGTCGCCACCAGCCAGTCCCCGAGCCCGCGCCCGCGATACGCCTCCAGCACGAAGACGTCGCTCAAATAGGCGAAGGTCGCGTAGTCGGTGATGACGCGGGCGAAGCCGACCTGCCGCTCGCCCTCTTGCGCATTCTCGTACAGGCCGAAGCAGAGCGAATGGTCGATCGCACGTCGCACCACGGCCGCCGGGATGCCGCGCGCCCAGTAGGTCGCGGCGAGGAACCGGTGGATCAGCTCGACATCGAGCCGGGCCTTGTCGGTGCTGACGGTGAAACCGTCGCGGTGCCATTCGCTGGTCATGCTCGTCTGCTCGTGGCTTTCTCGGCGGGCTTTCGACAAAGGGCCGGACCTGCGCCGCCGCCGCAGGCCCGGCCCGGTTCACGACGATGTCAGATCATGAGCATCGGCCCGGATGCAAGAGGATTAAAGGAGGAGGGGGTGCCGGGGTTATCCGTTCGGGGCGGCGCCGTCCCGAAACCACGGTCGGCGGCCGGTCTCGATCACCGGCAACCGGCGGGCCGCGGCGGTTGTCGATCGGGGCGCGGGCTACGCGATGCCCGCGCGGCCCGGCTGCGGGAGAGCCCCTCTTACCGTAACCCGGTGGCGGCCATCAATCGGCGCATCAGGTCGTCCGCCATGGCGGGGCCGGTCACATTGGCAAATCCCATGAGAAGCCCTCCGCGCGATGTTCCGCGCATTCGCCAATCATTCAGGGCCTGAACGGCAAGACCGTGAGATCGGGCGGCTTCGGCCATCGACCTGTCATTGCCCCGAGTGTTCAGCCTGGCGAGCACATGAATGCCGCCGGCCTGCGGCTGCACGCTCAGGCGTGAACCGAAAGCCTGCAGAAGGGCATCGACCAGATAGGCGCGCCGGGTCGCGTAGAGGGAACGCATCCGGCGCAGGTGCCGCGCAAAATGGCCCTGTTTCATGAAATCGGCGACCGTTGCCTGAGGGAGGATCGAACCGGGGCCGGACAGGTGGTCCGCCGATTCCCTGAATCGTTCGATCTGCGATTCGGGCACGACCAGATAGGCCAGGCGCAGGCCGGGGAACAGCACCTTGCTGAAGGTCCCGGCGTAAAGAACGCGCCCGTCCCGATCGAGGCTTTTCAGGGCCGGCAGCGGCCGGCCGTGGTAACGGAACTCGCTGTCGTAATCGTCCTCGACGATCCAGGCCCGGCGATCGCGGGCCCATTCCAGCAGTTGCAGCCGTCGCGGCAGGGACAGCGCCATCCCCATCGGGCTTTGATGCGTCGGCGTCACCACGGCAAAACGCGCCTCGGCGGCGCGCTGCCGGCCGATCGCCACCTTCAGGCCGTCCTCGTCCACGGGCACCGGCGCCAGCCGCATGCCAGCGCGTTCGAGGAACCGGCGGGCGAAGATGTAGCCGGGGTCTTCGTACCATCCGAGATCGCCGGGCCGGAGCAGGGCACGGCACACCAGGTCCAGCGCACCCTGGTAGCCGGCCGTGATGAACACCTGATCATGCGTGCAGGCGATGCCGCGCGAAATGCCGAGATAGGCCGCGATGGCGCGGCGCAGCGGTTCGTATCCCGCCGGATCGGGATAGGTCATGGCCGCCGCATCCAGACCGCGCAGAGTGCGGCCGGCGAGGCGAATCCAGGTCTTGCGCGGAAACGCATCGAGTGCCGGCAGGCCCAGCTGCAAGGGCCGGGGCGCACCGGTGACCACGGCCTTTGGCTGCGAGCGCGACCTGGCGACGGGCCCCGGCACCGTGACCGGCGCCGGCTTGCGCAGATTCTCGAGGTGGGGCGAGACGATCGTCCCGGCCGGACCGCGCGTCAGGAAATAGCCCTCGCCGGTCAGCATCTGGTAGGCCATCTCGACCGTGCCGCGCGCCAGATTGAGTTCGCTGGCGAGGCTGCGCACGGACGGCACCCGCTCACCCGGGCGGAGTTTCCCGGCGATGATCGCGTCGCGGTAGCGTCGGTACAGCTGCAGATAGATCGGCGCCTCGTGATCCCGGTCCAGCTCGAACGGGTGCGTGCCCATGCGCCATGTCCCAGTCATTCGTGCAAATCTTGGACCTTTTTGATGGGCCATAGTCTTCTACCATGCGGGCTCGATGACAAGGAGACCCGCATGAGCGCCTTTCGATTGAGCCCCGTTGACGGCGATCGGGACTATTCGGCGTGCTTCGACGTCATGCGCACGTTGCGGCCTCATCTTGCCGATGCCGCCGCATTTGCTGCGCAGGCCCGCCGCCAGGCCGGGCAGGGCTATCGCCTGCTGGCGGCGTGGCAGGCCGATCGGGTCACGGGGCTTGCCGGTTACCGCATTCAGGAAAACCTGCTCTATGGACGCTTCCTCTATGTCGATGACCTGGTGGTCGTCCCTGACGCCCGGCGCCAGGGCCTGGGCGGCGCGCTGATCGAAACGCTGCGCAAAGAAGCCAGGCGGCAGGACTGCGCCTATCTGGCGCTCGACACGGCCCTCGGCAATGCGCTGGCGCAGCGTTTCTATTTCCGGCAGGGCCTGCTCTCCAAAGGGCTGCATTTCTGCCAGGCGTTGCGGGCGCCCTGAATCATGGATCGGCTTCTTTTCCTCGAATGCAGCCCTGTCGGCCGGGATTCCCTCGGCGCGAAGCTGGTCTTGGCAGCGTTGAGACAGTGCAACGCGCTCGGCCACGAGATCCAGGTAACGACGCGCAGCCTGACCGAGGAGCCGCTTGTGCCGCTGTCGGCGCAGTATGCGCGGGCGGTCGCGTCGTCGGCGCCGTCCGACGATCCCGCGGTGGCCCTCTCCGAACGCCTGATCGGCGAACTGGACGCCTGCGACCGGCTGCTGATCAGCACGCCGATGCACAATTTTACCGTGCCGGCGTCGCTGAAACTGTGGATCGATTACGTTCTGCGCAACGGGCGCAGTTTCGCAAGCACGCCGGACGGGAAGGTCGGGCTGCTGCGGGACCGCCCGGCCCTGGTGCTGGTGCGGTCGGGCAGCGCCTGTGTCGGGGATGCGGCAAGGCAACCCGACTTCCTGACGCCCTATCTGCGTCATGCCCTGTCCGTCGTTGGGATCCGCAAACTGCGGTTCGCGTACCTGCCGGGTCGGTTCCCGTCCGACGAAGCATTGGCCCGGACGGGCCGTGCGCTGACGTCCTTTCTCGCGCCTTCACTTCCTGCGGAGACTTTCCATGAGCACGCTTCGCCTGCCCTATCAAACGCTCTCGCCTGACGCTTACCAGGGTCTCAGGCTCACCAAGAAGGCGCTGGACAAGAGCACCCTCGGAAAACAGCTGATCGAGCTGGTCTATCTGCGCGTCTCGCAAATCAATGGCTGCGCCTTCTGCCTGGAGATGCATGCGGCGGCCCTGCGCGCGGCCGGTGTGCCGGACGCGAAGCTGGATACCCTGGCGGGCTGGCGCGTCAGCGCGCATTTCAGCGATCGCGAGCGCGCGGCGCTGGCCTGGACCGAAGCGCTGGTGGACGTGGCGGGCAGCCACGCGCCCGACGAAGATTTCGAACCGCTCAAGGCGCATTTCAGCGATGCCGAGATCGCCGACCTCACCTTCGCAATCGCGCTGATGAGCGCCTTCAACCGTCTGGCGATCGGCATGCGCCAGTAGATAAATGGCGGCGTCGCGCGATCCGATCCGCTGCTGTCCGGACCCCCGGGTGCCGCGGGCAGAGTCGGGCCAAGGCGCGAAGCCTGGACAAATACTGTATCCGCAAAACAAAAAGGGGAGGGCGCATTGCGCCCTCCCCGTTGCCGTGGAGCTGGATCGCGGCGGCGTCTTACGAGCACCCGCTCGTGCTGCCGCAGGTCGCGCATTTGAGGCAGGTGCCGTTGCGGACCAGGGTGAAGTTGCCGCACTCGCCGCAGGCGTCCCCCTCATACCCCTTCAGGCGCGCTTCGCGCATGCGCTCGAGGCGCGCGTCTGCCGCCTGGGCGAGTGCGGTCCCGGCAACGGCCGTTCCGGCGGCGGCGAAGGCGGCGGCGGACGCGCCGTTACCGGCCAGCTCCGTCACCGCTGAGGCGGAGGCGGAGACCGAGGCCGCGGCGGTCGCCGTTGCGGCCGCGCCGCCTTCGGCCGTGTTCGTCGTGCCCGTGCGGAGCCCCTCCTGGACCTCGATGCCGCCGCGCAGGACGATCAGGTTGTTGCGCACATAGCCGGTGCTGGCGTAGCGCTTCACCGCCTCGAAGGGCAGTTCCGCCTTCGCGCGCCCCGACAGGGCGCCTTCGCCCGCGCCCTGGCCGACGCTGTCGGGCAGCAGGTCGGCGGGCTCCACATGGGCGAGGTCGGTCCGCGAGAGGTAGGAGATCGCCAGCTCGCGGAAGATGTAGTCGAGCACCGAGGTCGCCATCTTGATCGCGTCGTTGCCCTCGACGATGCCCGAGGGCTCGAACCGCGTGAAGGTGAAGGCCTCGACGAACTCCTCCAGCGGCACGCC
>CAZKCM010000072.1:0-21635 GCA_964551315.1 uncultured Rhodospirillaceae bacterium
CTGCAATGCGAGTGGCCGGACCTCAAGGTCTATTGCACCAGCGTCACCGAGCAATGGGCGACCGTGGCGATCAACGGCCCGATGAGCCGCCGGCTTCTGGCCGAGCTTACCGACGACATCGACCTCTCGGCCGAGGCCTTTCCCTTCATGTCGGTGCGCGAGGGGCATGTCGCCGGCATTCCGGCGCGCGTCTTCCGCATCAGCTTCACCGGCGAGCTCTCCTTCGAGGTCAACGTGCCGGCGAGCCGGGGCCTCGCCCTCTGGCAGGCGCTCATGGCCGCCGGCGAGAAGTACGGGATCACCCCCTACGGCACCGAAGCGATGCACGTGCTGCGCGCCGAGAAGGGCTACATCATCGTCGGCCAGGAGACGGACGGCACCGTCACCCCCTACGACCTCGGCATGGACTGGATCGTCAGCAAGACGAAGGGCGATTTCCTCGGCCGCCGCTCGCTGGCCCGCAGCGACACGGCCCGGCCCGACCGCAAGCACCTCGTCGGCCTGCTGACCGACAACCCGAACGAGGTGATCCCGGAGGGCGGGCAGATCGTCGCGGAGCTCCGCGATCAGCCACCGATGATCATGATCGGCCACGTCACTTCGAGCTATTACAGCCCGAATGTCGGACGGTCGATCGCGCTGGCGCTGGTGAAGAACGGCCGCAACCGGATGGGCGAAACGGTGTTCGTGCCGCTGACGGACCGCGTCATCCGGGCGACGGTGACGGAGCCGCGCTTCTTCGACCCGGAAGGGAGCCGCCTCAATGGATAGCGATCATGGTTGAGCTTTCTCCGCGCCGCAGCCCCCTCGCCCATCGCGGCCTCGTCGCCCGCGCCGCGCAGGACGCAGCGGCTGCCGGCGCCGCCGAAGTCACGCTCGGCGAGCGGCCCCATCGCTGCCAGATCAACCTGCGCGGGAACGCCGGCGACACGGTCTTTCTCGACGCCGTCGAGGGGGCGACGGGTCTCCGGCTGCCGGTCGAGGCGAACACGGCCGCAACGGCCGGCGATCTCAGCGCCCTGTGGCTCGGGCCGGACGAGTGGCTGATCGTCGGCCCGTCGGGCCGCGAGCGGGCGCTTGCGGACGGGCTGCGGGAAGCGCTGCAAGGACAGCACGTCGCCGTCACCGATGTTTCGGAGGCGCGGACGGTGATCGCGGTCGCGGGCCCCCGCGCCCGCGACCTGCTCGCCAAGGGCACCAGCCTCGACCTGCACCCGCGGGTCTTCGGCCCCGGCCGCTGCGCCCAGAGCGTCATGGCCAGGACCACGATGATCCTGCATCAGATCGACGCGGACGGGCCAACCTTCGAGATCTATGTCGCCAACAGCTTCGCCGACTATCTCTGGGCCTGGCTGGAGGCAGCGGCGGCGGACTATCGGACGGCGGTCGTCGCCTGATCGGCGACACAATCTTAACCGTTCCGGCTCTACCACCCGGCCTGAAGCTGCCGCGAGGCCGTCAGGCGCCTTGTCGGCGGCCTTCGGAACAGGTTAAAGGCTATCCGTTGAGGCGACGGCCCGTCCGTCGCCTTTCTCGACCGACCAGATCTAGGAGACATTGATGCGCGTTCCTGCCTCGGCCGCAGCCCTGCCGCGCGGCGCCCTGGTTCCCCTGAAGCTCGACGGGGCTTCGCTCGGAACGAAGTTCGCGTTCGTGCTCATCGGAACGCTCGTGCTCGCCGCGGCTTCGTGGATCGAAGTCCCGATGTTCCCGGTGCCGATGACGATGCAGACCTACGCCCTCGTCCTTGTCGGCGCGCTCTGCGGCTGGCGCATGGCGGGGATCATCGTCCTCGCCTATCTCGGCGAGGCGGTCGCCGGCCTTCCGGTGCTCGCCGGCGGAGCGGCCGGAGCCATCCACTTCGCCGGACCGACGGCCGGCTATCTGATCGGCTTTCCGCTCGGCGCGATGCTCGTCGGCTGGCTCGCGGAGCGGGGCTGGACGCGCGACATCCCGCGCGGCTTCGCCGCCATGCTGCTCGGCGAGGCCGTCATCCTCGGCCTCGGGGTCGCCTGGCTCGCCGTTCTGATCGGATGGCAGAACGCCATCGCGTTCGGCCTCACGCCGTTTCTCCTGGGAACGGTGCTGAAGGCGGCGCTCGCCGTCGCCACGGTGCGCGCGGTGCTGCGACGCCATCGCCCCCAAGAGGAGACCGAAGATCGGTGACGGTGCGCCTTCGGGGTCATCATCTTCTCTGCCTGCTGACCTATAAGGGAAAGGGCTACAGCCCGGCCTTCGTCGCGAACCTGGATCAGGTCACGGAACGGCTGACGGCGGGCGAGGAGGTGCTGCTCGTCGAGGGGCCGGACGATGTCTGCGCACCGCTTTGCCAAGATGGCGGCGGAAGCGAGGACGAACCGCATTGCGGCCTGGACCGGGTTCGCGACCGCGACCGGCAGGCGCTCGACGCGATCTCCGCGCTCCTGAATCGACCGCTCCGCCCCGGCGAGCGACTGACGCTCGACCGGCGGACGAGCGCCCGCTTGCGGCAAGCGTTCAGGTCGGGCGAGATCCGCCCGGCCTGCGCGGGCTGTGACTGGTCAGACTTCTGCACTTCGATCGCGGAAACGGGGTTCGCCGACACCTACCTGCATGCCGCGCCGGAAACCGGATTGCTGACGCGCCCACCGCGCGCGGCGCCGGGCGGATGCGCGTAAGGAGGGGCCTTGCCGTCCCTTATCCTCCCGCTCCTGCTCTTCGCCATCTCCACCACGGCAACGCCGGGCCCGAACAACGTCATGGTCACGGCATCGGGCGCGAACTTCGGCTTCCGGCGCACGATCCCGCATATGCTCGGGATCACCTTCGGCTTCCCGGCCATGATCGTCGCGATCGGCTGGGGGCTTGGGCCGATCTTCGAGGGCGCACCGATCGTCCATCAGGCCCTGAAATACGTCGGTGCGGCCTATCTGCTGTTCCTCGCCTGGAAGATCGGGACCGCGGGGCGGAGCGACGATGCCGACGGCAGCGGTTCGCCCCTGACCTTCCTTCAGGCGGCGCTCTTCCAGTGGGTCAACCCGAAGGCCTGGATCATCGCCGTCGGCGCGGTCACGACCTTCACCACGGTCGGCGGCAACCCGTTCTTCGAGACGCTGGTCATCGCCGCCGCCTTCGCGCTGGTAACCTTTCCCTGCATCGCCGCCTGGACCCTGTTCGGCATGGCGATCCGCCGGCTTCTGAGGTCCGAACGGGCCCTGAAAGCCTTCAACATCGCCATGGCGCTGCTGCTGGCCGCCTCGCTGCTGCCGGTCTTTCTCTGACGCGATGGCGTCGCCCGGGCTCGGATGTCGGGGCCGTCAGCCTGCCGCGTGGCCCGCCTCGGCGAGTATCCAGTCGCGGAAGGCGGCGATCGTCGGGTCTTCCGCCCGTTCCTCCAGGCAGACGAGGTGATAGGCAAAGGACGTCGGCACGCACAGGGCGAAGGGCGAGACCAGGCGCCCGGCCGCCAGGTCGTCGGCGACGAGGGCGGTGCTGCCGAGCGCCACGCCCTGCCCTTCGATCGCCGCCTGCAACGCCATGGAGTGCTGCGTGAAGCGCGGGCCGCGGCTCGCATCGACGTCTTCGACGCCGGCGGCGCGGAGCCAGGCGTGCCAGTCCGGCCACTCGCCCTTCGCCGGCGTCCATTCGAGATGCAGCAAGATGTGCCGGCGCAGGTCGCCCGGCTCGCGCAGGGGATGCGCCCCCTCGAGGAGCTTCGGGCTGCAGACGGGGAACACGTCCTCATCGAAGAGTCGGACGGCACGGAGGCCGGGCCAATCGCCGGACCCGTAGCGGATCGCCAGATCGATGTCGTCGCGCGCCAGATCGGCCTGCGCGCTCGACGCCTCGAGCAGAATGTCGACCTCCGGGCGCCGCTGCTTGAACCGGTCCAGCCGGGCGACCAGCCAGGTCGCGGCGAAAGATGGATCGACGCTGATGGCGAGGATGCGGCGGCTCCGCTTCGCCCGCATCTTCCGCACGGCCTGAGACAGCCGGTCGAATCCTTCGCGCAGGTCGCCGAGACCGCTGTCACCGGCGTCGGTCGGGAGCAGGCCGCTCGCGGTCCGACGGAGCAGCACCGTACCGAGCGCCTCTTCCAGCGCCTTCACCTGCTGGCTGACGGCGGCCGGCGTGACGTGGAGTTCCTCCGCCGCCTTCTTGATGCTGCGATGCCGCGACACAGCCTCGAAGGCGCGCAGCGCGTTGAGCGAGGGAAGCCGTTCGGCCATGCACTTACTCAGTAAGTTTTTCTGAATTCCCGGCCAAGAAAATCCCGTTTGCCCAGGCGCCGCACAAAGCATAATTTCGCTTCATGCGGAATGCAAATCGGCAATCACCCCTCGACTCCAAGCCGATCCGAGATAAGAAAATCTTTCCTTTTCCGGGCCATGTCCGAGGGCTGCGGGACCGCCGCGCGACCTTGGCAGTTGACCTGGTGCGGCTCGCGGCAAGCCTACGGCGCCGACGCCGCGGACGCTACGAGGCGATCCGTCGGCTGCTCGCGCTCGACGACCGTATGCTGGCGGATATCGGCCTATCGCCGCGGGAACTCCGCGACATCGTCGAGTCCTGGCGATCCGGGCGGTGGCAGCCGGATCGGTGGCCGCGCCGTCAGCTCCGCGCCAGATAAACGTCCCGCAACACCGTCGCTTCCAGCTCGATTTCCTCGAGGCGGTTCTTCACCACGTCGCCGATGCTGATGATGCCGCACAGGCGGCCCTGATCGACGACAGGCAGGTGGCGGAAGCGGCCTTGCGTCATCTTGGCCATGACCTGCCTGATGCTGTCCTCGGGCGAGCAGGTCGTAACCTCGCGCGCCATCCGCTCGCCCACCGTCCGGCCCAGCAGCTCGGTCCCCTCTTCGGCGAGGCCGGCGACGATGTCCCGCTCGGAGAGGATGCCGAGCACCGTCTCGCCATCGACGCTGACCACAAGCGCGCCGATCCGCTCCATCTTCAGCCGCTGAATTGCGGTGGTCAGCGGCGACTCCGGCCGCACCGTGACGACGCGCCTACCCTTGGCCTTGAGAATCGTATCGACCTTCATGAGCGTTCTCCCGGAAGCCCCGCATCCCGCCGATCGGCAGCCTTGCGAAGCCGGCAATCCCGTCGTTGCTTTGGTATCTATCTGTGCGGTCGCGCCGACGGCTTCGAGTCCCCGGCGGCCGCGCCGGCAAGGCAAAGACAAAAAAATCCGTCGGCGGCACCGCCGACGGAAGGAACACGTGGTCTCGTCGCTCGCTCCCGGCGGAGCGACCGAGTCAGCGGACGCGAGGTTGGCGCGCCGGCCGATACGCGCCGGTCAGAGGACCGAAACGGTGAACAAGATGGCCGCGGCCACGGAGCCGACCGTGAAGACGGTCTCCAGGCTCGGCCATTTGCGTTCCTCCGCCCGCGCGGCGGCGATGCGCACGCGACCGGCAACTTCCTTCGCCGACATGGTGTGGCCATAGTGGCAGTAACAGACGATGCTGTGGATCTCCCAATCCGACAGCCCGAAATACCGCATGGCCTCGCCCAGCTTGTCACTGCGCAGCCCATCGGCCCGGAGCACAGGGTCCTCGAACGCGACCGTGAGCGGGGAATTGTCGGCACGCATCCAGGCCCGCTCGGACTCGGGCGCATACTCTGTCCGCATCAGGGAGCGCAGGGTACCGCCTTGGTGCTGCTCCAGCACCTCGGCCCACCGCTCGAGGCGCTGGCGCTTCGTCATTTTTTTCCGGCGCGAAACCTTCGGGTAAACTTCGGCGACTTCCGTGAGTTCGTTCAAGCTTTTGAGCTTCATAGTCTCCTCCGATTTTCGCGGATCGACTGCACTGCGCCCCTTCGATCTTAGCACTCTTTGGCAAAGCATCCAGCGGCACTCCCTCATTTTTCTTTGAGCGCATGGCCGGGACACCTGCTTTCGGATTGGAATCGCAACACCTTGACCGCGACGCGCGGCAACGGCGCGAGACGTCGGCGCGCCGCTCGACAGCAAGCGCATGGACGGCGGTACGCCCTGTGTCACCGCCCGAAGTCGCGCTCGGCAGAACCCGGACGTCAGGATTGGATAGGTCGCGCGGCGATCGGATGCGGATGTTCGAGGAAGAAGCGGAGCATCTCGCGCGCGGCGTCGGGCCCCCGTGGATCGGTGTAGGTGCCGGCGGGGCTGCCGCCCGACCAGGCATGGCCCGCTCCGTGGACGACCCACCGCTCGAAAACCGCCACCCCGCTTGCGTCGGTGTGGAGGATCCGGCTGTAGGCGTGCCCGCCGGGAACCTGGCCGCGCTCCACTCTCGTCGCCAGGCCGATGATCTCGGACGAGGTCGACTGCGCGATGACCTGTTCGCCGTTGCAGGGATGCACCGTGGTGTCCTGGTCGCCGTGGAACACGATCGCCGGAACGATTCGCCTGGGCTCCCACGCGCCATCGGAACGGCGCCCGGCAGCGATCGCGCCCCCGCGCATGGCGGCAAATGCCGATGGCAGGTCGCTGGCAGCGCCGCAGGCAAGGCCCGAATGAACGCCGATCGCGGCGTAGAGATCGGGATAGGCCGCCCCCATGATCGCTGCGGCGGCCCCGCCGGCCGAAAGCCCCGCCACGTAAACGCGCCGGGGATCGACCGTGTAGTCGCGCATGATCTGACGGGTGATGCCCGCGATCAGCGAGGGCTCGCCCCGGCCGCGCCGCTGGTCCTCCGGCCGGAACCAGTTCCAGCACTTCGAGGCGTTGGCGGAAGCCGCCTGCGCCGGATAGACGACGAAGCAGCCCTGCTCCTCGGCGAGCGCGTTCATGCGCGTGCCGGCGGCGAAGTCGTCGGGCGACTGGGTACAGCCGTGCAACATGACGACCAAGGGTAGCGCCTGTCCGCGGTAGCCGCTGGGAACGTAGAGCTTGTAGGCGCGGCTGCCTGCGTCGTTGCCGTAGGATCCGGTCAGAAACCGCCCTTCGTCCTGCACCGTATCCCGCGCGCGCGTCCCGGGCGGTTCGGACGGACTGCCCTCTCCCGCACCGGTGCCGATCCGATTGATTCGCTCGAGAAAGCCGCGCAGCGCCTTCGGCACACGCAGCCGGATCGGGTCGTCCCGCATTGCGTCCGGCGACGGTCGCGGCGCCGTCGGTTCGCCGCTTGGTTCGATGACCTCGGCCTCCCCGTCGATCACGGGCGGGCCATCCGCGGCGGGCGGGTCCGCAGCCTCGCCGTCGGTGCCGGGTGCGGCGGGCATCTCCGTTCCGCTTCGAAGCAGACGTTGCAGCAGCGCGGTCGCTTCGGTGAGCCGACCGGCGCGGGTGAGGCGCGTCGCTTCGCGCATGTCGGGGTGCAGCCAGTGCTTCATGTCCAGAGAGTCCTGTGTTGGAAAACTGTGCGCCCCCTTTGCGAGGCGGATTGGAGCGCCGAACGGCACTCTGCATGACCCGCCTCGTTCTGCCCCATCACCGCCGGTGCCTTGCGGCGCGCCGCGGCGAGTCACCGTATCCGGTCGGCCAAGGCGGCCTTGACCGCCGGGCTGGCGTGCAGCGCCCCCAGAACGGTGATTGAGGCGATCGTGTCGCGCGCAAGTTCGGGCGTGACGTCCCGGGCGATGCTGGCGAGGCCCAGCACCTGGATGTGGAGCATCTGCCCGGCCGCGCGCGCCGCTTCAAGATCTTCGCGGCTGTAATGGCGCAGGCCAAGGTCCAGGCTCTTGCGTTCGACGGACCGCCTGACCACGTCGGCGTGGCGTTCCAGCTGGTTGCGGATCGCGGTGCGGATGAAGTCGGTGCGGGTCGAATAGAAGCCCTCCTGCACCATCAGGTCGATTTGACCGAGATCGACATAGCCGAGGTTGATCGTGATCTTCTCGGTCTCGCCCGCCCTGGGGCGCAGCTCATGCACGTTGCTCGCCATCCTGGTACCATCCAAATACCATCCGTATGGATGGAATATGGGACGCATGATCGGCTTATCAAGGAGGCGACCAGCTTGCCAACAAGACGGGACTGGGCGAGCGGTCGAAGAGACTCGGCTCGTGCCGTGGGTGCTCAGGGGCCCGGTTCGGGAACTTGATCCCGGGACGGCGCACCGAACCCCCGTTCGGTGATACGTTCTGATTTGGCGCGACACCCCGTCGGCGGCAGGGAATCGGCGCGGCCGTCGACCAGCGGTCGTCTCGCTCCCTCCCCGCTCGTCCGGTGCCGCCGCCGCTTCATCGCCCTTCCGAACCGAGGGAACCGTTCATGAGAGTTGTTGCCGCCGCATACTTGCTACCGCTTCTCCTCGCCGCCTGCGCCGGCAGTCCCGTAGAACCGGCCGCGCCGGGCCCGGCGGCGGCAATCCCCGCCGGTGTCGTCGGCACCTATCGGCTGCAGACGATAAATGACCAGATCCCGCCGATACTCACCGGCGCCTGGCAGGGCTGCCGGGAGCAGATCGTCAGCGCGGGTCTCGCTCTCTATCCGGACCGGCGCTACACGCTGAGCGGGACCGCGCGGCAAGACTGCACCGGCGCCCCGCCGATCGAGAACCGGGGCGGCGGCACCCGCGGGCGTTATGCGGTCGAGGGCGACATCGTCCGGTTCGACGCGGAGTCCGAGCGGCTCGAAGGCGTGGCGGGGCCTGGCTGGATCGAGAACCCGCCCGACCGGCGCCTTACGATCGAGGATCTCGGCGGGGGCGGCATCGGCATGCTGGCCGGTGACACGCTGACCATCCGCCTCGAAAACGGCGGGATCGCCACCTTCCGCAAGGTACAGGACTAGGCTCAGAACCGATTGGTCAGAGCCAGCGCCAAAAGCGTGGGAAAGCCCAGGTGGGGTGAACAAGGGCTGAGCTACCCGCGGAGTCTCGTGCTCTCAAGGGGATAGCCACTGCCCCCGTTGCGAGCTTAGCCATGACCCCATGGCGGCCGGCTTTGCGCACGGGAATGGCCGCTGGTAACGATCGATTGTGCTTGGGATGGAGCGACGGCGGCGCGAATTCCTCGTCCAGAGTACCGAGTCGCCAACTACCGTGTCGCTAGGATTGAGAAGGCGAGTGGGACATATGGCATACTCGCTGGAAGACGCCAAAGGCCAGTTCCGTCGCGCTGCATACTGGAAAAGCGGCGCCACGGTATGCCATCATGCTCGTGCAGAAACGACAGAACCAAGCCGGCATCGATGACGCCCGCGACGAATGCCGACAGCGCATGTGCCCACTGGCGGCATTCCGGGTGATCGATCCTCGCCGGATCACCCGTATAGCTCTCCGAGACGTGATACGCCACCGGCGCATCGGCTGCTGTGCGCCACGGCTTGCTGACGACAAGGCGCGGTTGGCCGTCAGGGCCCGGCTCCTCTTCCAGCTGAGCTGCAGTCGGATGGTCGTCCGCGATGTAAAGCCGGCCACCGGGATTGAGCATCGCGGCGGCATTGCGGATCCAGCGGCCGGGGTCGGGAATCCAGCAGAAGACACCCCAGGTCGCGAAGACGAGATCGAACGCTCCGGCCACGAGATCGCGGACATCATGGACATCGCCTTCGATGAAGGTCGCAGGCAGGCCGACCTCCGAGGCGAGTTGCCGGGCCATGCCGATGGCCGTGGCGGAGAAATCCAGGCCCGTGACGTCGGCCCCGCGGCGGGCCAGCGAGAGCGTGTCGAGCCCGAGATGGCACTGCAGATGCAGAACGCGAAGGCCGGAGACATCGCCGAGTTCGGCCGTTTCAATCGGCGTCAGCGTATCGGCACCGGCGCGAAACTCTGCGATCCGGTAGTAGCCGGTCGCATCGCGGGCGTGGATCCGGGCGCGGTCGTCCCAATGTATACGATTGATGTCAGTAGCGGTGTGATCGGCCATCACCGTTAGCGCCCGCCTCGCCAAGATTTTTCGAGACCTGAGCCCCCAAGAGGCGCGGGAGCTCTGCCAATGACTGATTGACGCTCTATCCGATCCTACATTTACCTGAACTCCTTGTGGCTTGAACTATGGATCTTGTCGAGCATGGTCAGCGGCGGCCGATTTCGGCCACCGCTCTCTCTCCGAGAGACCACGGGGCTCTTCCGAGTTCGTATCAGCCCACATCGCGCGCCGCCTCGAAGTAGAGGATGTCCTCCATGCGGATGGGATCGCGCGCCGGGCCGGGTTTCATGGCCAGTGTGCGCCGCGGTAGCCGCTTGCCATCCTTGCCGGAGGCACTCCAGCTTGCTGTAGTTGTAATGAACCCGGAAGATGTCGAGCAGCCAGAGCGGGTATGCCTGCCGAAGATTTTTTCGGCACGGAAAGGCCCCAACGTGGCCAAAAGATCAAGGCAGTTTGACCACGTTGGTATTTGCGAGACCGCAAAGTTCTGCACATAACGCGAACCCCTTGAGGGGGTCACGGCGCGGGGCTTCAATCCCGATCCGGCGCGCCCAGGGGGAAGTTCGGCCGGAACGGCCGCGCCTCCTCCACCGCCCGGGCAAAGGACGGGCGGGCGAGCAACCGCGCGCGGTAGGCGCGCAGCACTGGAAAAGCCTCCGAAATCCGGTGCGTCCAGTCCGCATAGAACAACGCGGGCGCGGCCGCGCAGTCAGCCATCGTGAACTCCGCGCCCGCGGCCCAGGTCCTGCCCGAGAGATGACTTTCGAGCCAGGCGTAGGCGCGCTCCAGCTTTTCCTGAGCGAGCGCCAGCCCGTCCCGACGCTTCACCGGGTCGCCCGTCAGCGCACCGTCCACCGCATGCTGCGCCGCGTTCATCACATGCAGATCGAAGAAGCGGTCGAGGAAGCGCACGTCCAGCGCGGCCATCGGATCCGCGGGTAGCAGGCGCACCGGCCCGGGATGCACGAGTTGCAGGTACTCGATGATGATGCTGGTCTCGACGATGTGGCGCTCGCCGTCCAACAGGAGCGGAAACTTCCGCAGCGGCCAGCGCCGCAGCCATTCGGCCGAGTGCTGCGGCGTATCCGGCCCGAGGCAACGGAACTCGAAAGGCGTGCCGTTCTCATACAGCGCAATGAGCACTTTCTGCGTGTACGAGGAGAAGGGATGGCCGTAGAGCGCCAGCGACATCGCAGAACCTCCAAATTCAATCCACTTGCATTTTGCAATAGGTTGAACCGTACCCACACTGCTTGCATATTGCAAGTGGAAATCTGGGAGAACGACCGTGCCGCAGACAGGACGATCCGGCTGCCCGATCAACCTGACGCTCGAACAGCTCGGCGACCGCTGGTCCCTGATCGTCATCCGCGACGTCATGTTCGGGAACCGGCGCAGCTATGGCGAGCTGCTCGCGCAGAACGAGGAGGGCATCGCCTCGAACATCCTCGCAGACCGCCTGAAGCGCCTGACCGCGTCCGGCCTGCTGACGCGCCGCCCTGATCCGAAACACCGGCAGAAAGGGATCTACAGCCTCACGGAAGCGGCGATCCAGCTCGTGCCCCTGCTCGCGCATATGGGCGCCTGGGGCCGCCGACATACGCGCCCGAGCAAGGAACTGTCGGTGCGCGCGGAATTGCTGGAGAAGGGCGGCCCGCCCCTATGGGACGCGTTCATGGATGAACTCCGCCACTTGCACCTGGGCGCGCCGCGCCCGGCGCGCTCGGTGTTCCGTGAGCTTCAGGCCGCCTACGAGAAGGCACTCGCGGGCCGCACCGGCAACGCTCAGGAGACCGACTGAATGAGCGGGCGGTCTTGGCCCCGCTTCCGCAGCGAGCGTCCCGGAAGGAACCGGGCGACCGGCCCCGTGTTGGTCACGGTGTCGATGGACGCGACGAGAAACGAGCCATTCGGATTGGGAGGATCACCCTATGGCCCAATGCGAAGTCTGCGGAAACGAATACGACAAGGCCATGCAAATCAGCCTGCAGGGCAAAACGCACACCTTCGACAGTTTCGAGTGCGCCATACACGCGCTGGCGCCGACATGCGCCCATTGCGGCTGCCGCGTCGTCGGCCACGGCGTCGAGGCGAACGGCAGCATCTTCTGCTGCGCGAACTGCGCGAAGCAGAAGGGCGTGCAGGACCTGCGCGACCGGGCCTAGAGCGCCCGACGGTCCCGGCCGCGGCGAGCCCGCAATCGGTCGCCGCGGCCGGTGTCCTTGCGCGGGTTATACGTAGGAATCCGGCTCGGCCGCCTTCTTCTTGGCGATGAACTCCTGCAGCGCCTCGTCGACGCCCGGGTCGATCGGCGGCGCCTCGTAATCGGCAAGCATCCGCTTCCACAGCTTGTTGGCGCGCTGGGCCGCGTCAAGGCTGCCCTCCGACTCCCACTGCTCGAAGCTGTTGTTGTCGGCGATGGTCGAGCGGTAGAAGGCGCTTTCGAAGTTCGCCTGGGTGTGGGCGCAACCGAGGAAGTGGCTCCCCGGCCCCACTTCGCGGATGGCGTCGAGCGCCTGCCCGTTCTCCGACAGGTCGATGCCGCCGGCCAGCACCTGCATCATGCCGAGCTGGTCGGCGTCCATCACGAACTTCTCGTAGCCGGAGGCAAGCCCGCCCTCGAGCCAGCCGGCGCCGTGCAGCACGAAGTTGGTGCCGGCGAGCAGCGTGGGCAGCAACGTCTGTGCGCTTTCATAGGCGGCCTGGGCGTCCGGAATCTTCGAGGCGCAGAGCGAGCCGCCGGTTCGGAACGGCAGGCCGAGGCGGCGGGCGAGCTGCGCCGCGGCGATCAGCACCAGCGACGGCTCCGGCGTGCCGAAGGTCGGCGCCCCGGACTGCATGGAGATCGAGCTTGCGAAGACGCCGAACACGACCGGGGCGCCCGGCCGCACGAGCTGGGTCGTTCCGGCGCCGGCCAGAACCTCCGCGAGGACCTGCGCCAGCGTCCCGGCCACGGTCACCGGGCTCATGGCGCCGGACAGGATGAACGGCGTCACGATGCAGGCCTGGTTGGCGCGGGCGTAGACCTTGAGCGCGCCGAGCATGGTCCCGTCCCAGACCATGGGCGAATTCGCGTTGATCAGGCTGATCAGCACCGTGTTCTGCTCGACGAAATCCGCGCCGAAGACGATCTTCGCCATCTCCACCGTGTCGGCCGCCCGGTCAGGATGCGTGACGGAGCCCATGAAGGGCTTATCCGAGTAGCGGATATGGCTGTAGACCATGTCGAGGTGCCGCTTGTTCACCGGCAGATCGACCGGCTCGCACACCGTACCGCCGGAATGGTGCATGGCCGGCGTCATGTAGGCGAGCTTCACGAAGTTGCGGAAATCCTCGATGGTCGCATAGCGCCGCCCTTCGTCGAGCGAGCGGATGAAGGGCGGCCCGTAGACCGGCGCGAAAACCGTGTGGTTGCCGCCGATGACGACCGTGCGCTCCGGGTTCCGGGCGTGCTGCGTAAACTCCCTGGGCGCCGACTTCTGGATGATTGCGCGCGGCAGGCCGCGCGGGAAACGGATGCGCGTTCCCTTGACGTCGGCGCCGGCATCCTTCCACAGCCGCAGGACCTCTTCGTCGTCGCGGAACTCGATGCCGACCTCTTCCAGGATCGTGTCGGCATTGCGCTCGATGAGCGCCAGCCCCTCCTCGTCCAGCACCTCGGTCAGCGGGATCTTCCGGGTGATGTAGGGGAGCTGCTGAATCTTCGGCTTCGCGCGTGCCGCCCGACGGGCCTCGGCGCCGCCGCGGGCGCGCCGGCCGCCGGCCGCCGCCCCGTCTGCTGAACCTCCGATCGATTGCGGACTGGCCATGGTCATCTCGTCCTATACCGCAGGATTTGCCGGAAGTATCGGCCCGCGTCCGACCCACCATCTTGCGGATTCGCGACCAGGGATGGCGCATTCGCGCCAGCTGCGGCGCGGCGCCTTCGCGCCCGTTGCGACGAAGGCATTTCACGTCGCCGGATCGCCGCATCGGATGCGGGCGCAAGCCGCCGATTGACCGCCGCGGGGGCCAATGCAATTCTAAGCAAACTGACGCAGTTCCGTTCCCGACGCCGGACGGTTTCCGCCATGGGCGGAGCTCTTCCGCGGATAGGGCTTCAACCGGACAGGGACCGTCCTTCGCCATCAGCCGAGGGAGGACCCGATCGATGCCAGCCCACCGCCCGTTTCTCTCCATCGCCGCCCTGACGATCGGATTCGCGATCGCATCGCCGGCGGACGCGCTTGCGCAGTCCACCCCGCAGGTGCTCGGCCTCGTTGCCAGCAACGGCATCCCGACACCGCTGACCTGCACGGAAGACGAATGCAGCGCCCATCTCAGCGCCTTCTGCCTTCAACAGGCCCGCGAGGCGCCCGCGTCCGGTACGGCCTACGCGCCGGCCGAGGGCGGCCGGGTGACTCTCGTCGCGACGACCGCGGACGGCCGAACGCTTCGGCTGCCCGGGCAACCCCATCTCGCCTTCGAAAGCCGGATCGGCTTCACCTCGGTCCGGGTCAGCCTGCCGCGCAGGACGCTTGCCGCGCTCGGCGCGACCGAAGCCGCGGTCGAGATCGGCGCGCGGGTGTCGCTCCTGCCGACGGCGGTGGCGCGGGATCCGGACCCGCAGACGGCCCAGGAGATCGCGCTCGCCACCGGCCCGATGCGGGACGCGGCGAGCCGGATGTTCGAGGCGCCGGGTGCGGCCAGCGACGCCGCGCGAATCGCCAGCCTGCTCATCAATACCCTGCCGCAGGACCCCAGGGACGACGGCGTGCACGAAGGACTTTGGCGCGCGGCCGCCGCCCACCCCGTCGTGACGAGGGCAACGCCCGAAGGCGTGGCCACGGCCCGGCGGCTCTATGATTCCTGCAGCCTCGCCGTTCGCTCGGGCTCCATCTTCACCATGCGGAGCTGCCTCGAGATTCGGCACGCCGACCTGATGGCGACGACGAACCACGCGTTCTGGGATTCGATGGGCGGCTCGTAAGCGGACGGCGAGCGGCCGAGGGATGCACGGGGCGATTCGACCCTGCCTTGATCCCCCCGCCCCGCCGCGCGACGATCCCGCAAACCGCCACGGGCGGAAACCAGCCGTACAGATGCCGTGGCTGCATCTCGCCGACGGCCTGCCGCGCCACCGCGGCAGCTCAGGCGAGGGCGGCGGAGCAGGCACCGATACGCCGCCGGGCTGCTCGCGGGAAAAGCCCCTTGGCGTAAAGAAGCCCCTGGCGTAAATCCGATAGTTGCCGTCGCGGAATCGCAAGCCCAGGCGGCGCAGTTGGATATCCAGAAGCGCGATGGGGTTATATGTTCTCTTGCCGACCTTTAAGGAGGTTCCGTCCCCCGTGTCGGGAGTGGACAGAGACCGCGGGAGCCGTAAGAGCCGCAATGGAGGAGGCTAGCTGATGAAGACACATGCGCGCGTGGTCGTGATCGGGGGCGGCGTCGTCGGCGTCAGCATCCTTTATCACCTGACGAAGAAGGGCTGGTCCGACGTCGTCCTGTGCGAGCGGACCGAACTCACCGCCGGCTCGACCTGGCACGCCGCCGGCCTGCTGCCGCTCTTCAACATGAGCTATTGCGTCGGCCAGCTTCACAAGTATTCGGTGGACCTCTACAAGCGGCTCCCCGCCGAGACCGGGCAGGAGGTCAGCTTCCACGTCACCGGTAACCTGCGGCTCGCCACCAATCAGGAGCGGATGGACGAGTACAAGAAGTACTGCGGCACCGCGAACACCATCGGCGTCCCCTTCGAGATCATCGGCCCGAAGGAGGTCAAGGAGCTCTGGCCGCTCTGCAACACCGACGGCATCGTCGGCGCGCTCTATCATCCGCAGGACGGCCACATCGCGCCGGTCGACGTGACCCAGGCGCTCGCCATCGGGGCGCGCAACGGAGGCGCCGACATCTACCGCAACACCCCGGTCATCGGCATCGAGCAGAAGCCGAACGGGGAATGGCTGGTCAAGACGACCAAGGGCGACATTACCTGCGAGCACGTGGTGACCGCAACCGGCAACTACGCGCGGCAGACGGGGGCCATGGTCGGGCTCGACGTGCCGGTCATTCCGGTGCAGCACCAGTACATCGTCACCGAGCCGCATCCGGAGCTGATCAAGCGCAAGGAGCAAGGCCTGCCGGAGATGCCGGTGCTGCGCGAGAGCGACCAGTCCTACTACATGCGCGAGGAGCGGCAGGGCCTGATCCTTGGCCCCTATGAGAAGGGCGCCCCCGCCGTCTTCGTCGACGGCGTGCCGGACAGCTTCGGCCAGGATCTCTTCCCCGGCGACCTCGACCGCCTGGAGCCGCACATCGAGGCGGCGATCCGGCGGGTCCCGATCTTCGGCGAGGCCGGCATCAAGGACGTGATCAACGGCCCCATCGCCTACACGCCGGACGGCAGCCCCCTCATCGGCCCGGCCTGGAACCTGAAGAACTACTGGCTCTGCGAGGGTCACAGCTTCGGCGTGACGGCGGCCGGCGGGGCCGGCTGGCAGCTCGCCGAGTGGATCGTCGAAGGGGAGCCGGGCATCGACATGTGGGATGTCGACCCGCGCCGCTTCGGTCCCTACGCCAACAAGCGCTACACGAAGCTCAAGAACGAGGAAGCCTACGAGCACGTCTTCATCATCCACTACCCCTTCGAGGAGCGCCCGGCGGCGCGGCCGGCGAAGACCTCGCCGTCCTATGACCGCCAGGCGGCGCTGGGTGCCGTCTGGGGCCAGAGATACGGCTGGGAGCGGGCGAACTGGTTCGCGCCCGAGGGCATGGAGCCGAAGGAGATCTACAGCTTCCGCCGCACCAACTTCTTCGAGCCGGTGCGCGCCGAATGCGAGGCGGTGCGCGAGCGGGTCGGCCTCCTCGACCTCACCGGCTTCTCCAAGTTCGAGGTCTCGGGACCGGGCGCGGAGGCCTTCCTCGACGGGCTGGTCGCCAACCGCCTGCCGAAGAAGATCGGGCGCATCGCGCTGGCGCACGTCCTGACGCCGAAGGGCGGCGTCAAGTCCGAGTTCACCATCACCCGGCTGGCCGAGGACCGCTTCTACCTCATCAGCGGATCGGCCGCGGAGCGGCACGACTACGACCTCCTGTGGCGCCACATGCCGCAGGACGGCAGCGTGCGGATCGACAATCTGTCGCTCAGCCACGGCGTGCTGGTGCTCGCCGGGCCCAGGGCGCGCGACGTGCTGTCGAAGGTCACCGACGCCGACCTGTCCAACGCGGCCTTCCCCTGGCTGTCCGGCCAGGAGATCCTCGTCGACGTCGCCCCGGTGCGGGCGCTGCGCGTCAATTTCGTGGGCGAGCTCGGCTGGGAGCTGCACCACCCGCTGGCCTACCAGAACACGATCTTCGACGCGCTGATGGAGGCGGGCAAGGAGTACGGCATCAAGCTGTTCGGCATGCGGGCGATGGACAGCCTGCGCATCGAGAAGGGCTATCGTTACTGGCGGGTCGATCTGACCACCGAATACTCGGCCTTGCAGGCGGGTCTCGACCGCTTCATCCAGCTCAACAAGGGGCCGTTCATCGGCCGCGAGGCGCTGGTCCGCGAGCAGCAGCAGGGCGTCCCGCGGCGCTTCGTGACCCTGGCCGTGGACGTGCGCGACGCCGACCCGCTCGGCAACGAGCCGGTGTACCAGAACGGCCAGATGGTCGGCCGCACCACCTCCGGCGCCTATGGCTACGCGGTCAAGAAGAGCCTCGCCCTTGCCTATGTCTCGCCGGAGGTCGCCGCCCCTGGCACCAAGCTGGAGGTGGAGATCCTGCAAGAGCGGTTCCCCGCGGAAGTGATTCCGGAATCGCCCTGGGATCCGGAGAACACCCGGCTGCGGGCCTAACCGGCCGCGACGCGAGGGGGTCCTGCCCCCTCGCTTTGCATGGGGTGAAGGGGAGGCAGGCCCCCCTCGCCTGCATGGGACGAAGCCCGCCGCAGCCGTCATCGGCCCCGTCTGCGTGTCGAGCGGCCGCGGTATGGTTAACGCGGTCCGCAACGGTTGTGATCGGCTTTACATCACCGCGCGGCGGTGACACGCTACAGGCGCGGCGCTTCGGTCTCCGTGGGAACCTCGGGCGCCACGTCTTCAGGCGCAACAATTGATCGGAGAGCGTCATGTCAATACGAAAGCTGCTCGTCTGTGGGGCCAGCGTACTCGGCCTCATGACGGTCGAAGCGCAGGCGGATATCGCCATCGGGCTGGGAACCTCCCTCACCGGGCAGATCGCCGCCATCGGCCAGGAGGCGCGGCGCGGCGCCGAAGCCGCGATCGCCGAGATCAACGCCAAGGGCGGCGTGCTCGGCGAAAAGCTGGTGCTGGAGCTCGGCGACGACGCCTGCGACCCGAAGCAGGCGGTATCCGTCGCCAACGAGTTCATCGCCGACGAGGTCTATCTCGTGATCGGCCACCTCTGTTCCGGCGCGGCGATCGCCGCGGCCGACGTCTATGCGGAGGAAGGCGCGGTCATGATGACCGCCTCGGCGACGAGCCCGGCCCTCACCGAAAAGGGCTACGACATGGTCTTCCGCGCCTGCGGCCGGGACGACCAGCAGGCGACCCTGGCCGCGCAGCTGATCCTCGACCGTTTTCGCGACAAGCGGGTCGCCGTCGTCGACGACAAAGGCGCCTATGGGCAGGGCCTCGCCCAGGCGCTGACGCAGATTCTGACCGAGGCCGGCGCGCCTCCGGCGTATCGCGGATCGATCAATGCCGGCGAGCAGGATTACTCGTCGCTGATCACCCGGTTGAAGGCGGAGCAGATCGATGTCGTCTACTACGGCGGCTATCATACCGAGCTCGGGTTGATCGCCCGTCAGGCGCATGCCCAGGGCTTCAAGCCTCAGCTCATCGCGGCCGATGGCTTGGCCAGCGCCGAGTACTGGTCGATCGCCGGTGACGCGGCCAGCGGGACCATCTTCACCTTCAGCCCGGATCCGACGCAGAATCCGCAGGTGGGTCCTCTCCTGGCTGAGTTCCGCAAGAGCGGGCCCGAGCCCAACAACTTCACCTTCTATCATTACGCCGCCGTCCAGATCTTCGCCCAGGCCATCGAGCGGGCGGGAAGCGCCGATCCCGAGGCGGTGGCCAAGGCGCTGCGATCGGGCAGCTTCGACACCATCGTCGGCGAGATGGAGTTCGACGAGAAGGGAGATCTGACCGAGCCCGACTACGTCTTTTACGTCTGGAAGGACGGAAGCTACGAACAGATGTAGCTCTGAGCATCACCGGTGTCCTCGTGCCCCCTATGGGAGGGGCACGAGGCGCGGTTTCGATCCTGCGGCCCGCCCGAGCGGCGGGCCGTCGTCTTGTTGTCCCCTGTCGCGTTGTTATCCCCTGTCGCGCCGGGGACAGGCCGTCCGGTACCCACCGGTCCTCGAATGACCGGCTTGCTGACCGGGCGAGAAGGCCTTACGTTCTCACGATCCGAGACAGTCCTTGAGCCCGACAGGAGCGTTCGCCCCGATGTCCGATCGTCTTGCCCGCCTGCTCGCCTCGCGCCCCTACCTGCTCGCGGATGGCGCCACCGGCACCAACCTGTTCGAGGCGGGACTGAAGACCGGCGACGCGCCGGAGCTGTGGAACATCGACCATCCGGAGCGCATCGAGGCGCTGCACCGGAGCATGCTCGAGGCCGGCGCCGACATCATCCTGACCAACAGCTTCGGCGGCACACGCCACCGCCTGAAGCTGCACAACGCGCAGGACCGCGTCGCCGAAATCAACGAGGCCGCGGCGCGGATCGCCCGCCGGGTCGCCGACGCGCACGCCGCCGCCACGGGGCGGGAGATCGTCGTCGCCGGCTCGATGGGCCCGACCGGCGAGCTGTTCCAGCCGCTCGGCCCCCTCACCATCGCCGAGGGCACGGAGGCCTTCGCCGAGCAGGCGCGCGCGCTGATCGCGGGTGGCGCGGACGTCCTCTGGGTCGAGACCATGTCCTCAAAGGACGAGCTGCAGGCGGCGGTGGCCGGCGCGGCCTCGACCGGGGAACCGGTCGTCTGCACCCTCAGCTTCGACACCAACGGCCGCACCATGATGGGCGTCACGCCGGCCGAAGTCGCGGCGTTCTGCCATCGTCTGGAGCCGCGGCCGCTTGCCTTTGGCGCGAACTGCGGCACCGGCGCCGCCGAGCTGGTGGCGGCGGTGGTCAATATGAGCGCCGGTGCGGAACCCGGCGACGTCATCGTCGCCAAGGCGAACTGCGGCGTTCCCTACTTCGTGGACGGCCACATCCACTACGACGGCACGCCGGAGCTGATGGCCGATTACGCCCGCATGGCCCGCGACGCCGGCGCCCGCATCATCGGCGGCTGCTGCGGCACGACGCCGGAGCACCTCAAGGCCATCCGGCAGGCGCTTGACGGCTACGAGCCCGGTAACAAGCCGACGCTCCAGGAGATCGTCGCTCGCCTCGGCAAGATCTCCACTGGCGCCGAGCAGCAGGCGGCCGGAGCCGACGGGGCAACCGGCGGCGAACGGCGGCGCGGCCGCCGCCGCGCCGGCCACGCGGCGGAGTAAACCCAAAAGCGCCGTAGCGGACGACCGATAGCGGCACAGAGGCCGGACATTCCTCCCTGCCGCCGCGGTCTTAAGGACCCAGCACCGATTCGATTTCGGCGATGCTTTCCAGCACGTGATCGGCGTGGGGGGCGAGGTGTTCGCGCGGGCTAGCACCGGTCAGCACGCCGATGGCAAGGCCGGCGCCGGCGGCACGCGCCATTTCCAGATCGTGCGGGGTGTCCCCGACGACGGCCACGGCCTCCACCGGGATCTCCACGGCGCGGCAGAAGGCATGGACCATGCCAGGGCCCGGCTTGGTTCCGTGCCCCGTGTCGTAGCCGCAGACGAAGTCAAGCAACGCGCTGAGCTCGAAGGCGGCCATGGTCGCCTCGGCGGCGGCGTGGCTATCCATGGTGGCGAGCCCCAGACGGAGGCCGCGACCCTTCAACCGGGTGAAGAGGCGCGGCAAATCCGTCACCGGCGTCGCATGCGTGACCCCGTGCGCCCGAAAGAAGTCATCGAACCGCCGGGCAAGCGCCTCCACATCCGTGCGCCCAACCTCCGCGGCCCAGAGCTGCGCCAGTTCCAGGTTGGTGCCGGCGGCCATCACCGATTGCGGATCAAGGCGCCCGGTTACCGGGTCGCGGCCACCGAGCGTCAACAGGCGCTCCGCCAACGCCTCGTCATGCCCGGCGGTCTCGCGCGCGATCGCCTCCATCGCCGGCAGCCAGGTACCGAAGAAGTCGAACAGCGTGCCGTCCTTGTCGAACAGCACGGCACGGATCGGCGGTCGCACCGGTTCTGCCATCAGCTCACCGCGGCGGCCGGTGCCGGACCGGTGCCCTTCGCCAGCTCGGTCTGCCTCAGCATGCCGCGATAGATCTCATGCTCACCGACAACGCCGAGGAGCCGCCCGGCCTCATCCAGCAAAACCAGAGGCCGCAGCGTCGCCTGCCGCACCGCGATTGCGGTGCGCATCGATGACTGCACGTCGCCGGTGACCACGACGTTGGGCGCCAGCTCCCCGAGGTCGAGGTCCGAGGCGTAGGCCTGGAACCGGCCGGGTGCATCCCCGACGCGCAGGCCCGTCGGCCGGCCATCGCCGTCGAGGCGGCAGCGGCAGCGGCCGGCCCGGTCGAGCAGCACGACCGCAGGGTCGGCCGGGTCGCGCGCAAGTTCGCCGACCGGCCGCATCAGCGTGCCCCCCGTCAGCACGTTGAGCGGGTTCATCGAGGCGACGAACTGCCGGACGTAGTCGTTGACCGGGCGGGTCACGATCTCTTCAGGCGGCCCGAACTGCACGATCCGCCCGGCCTCCATGATCGCGATATGGGTGCCGATCTTGAGCGCCTCGTCGAGGTCGTGGCTGACGAAGATGATC
>CAZKCM010000073.1:0-20533 GCA_964551315.1 uncultured Rhodospirillaceae bacterium
AGGGCCGCGGTGTCGGTCCGAACAAGGACCACATTTACCTGCATCTCGAGCATCTCGATCCGCAGCTCATCCACGAGCGGTTGCCCGGCATATCCGAGACCGCGCGGATCTTCGCCGGCGTCGACGTCACGCGCGAGCCGATCCCCGTGTTGCCGACCTGCCACTACAACATGGGCGGCATCCCGACCAACTATCACGGCGAGGTCGTCGCCCCGAGGGACGGGAACACGGAAGCCGTCGTCCCGGGACTGATGGCGATCGGCGAGGCCGCCTGCGTCTCGGTCCACGGCGCCAACCGGCTCGGCTCGAACTCGCTGCTGGATCTCGTGGTCTTCGGCCGGGCGGCGGCCAACCGCTGCGCCGAGATCATCCGGCCGGGCGAGCCGCATCGGCCGCTGCCGAAGGATGCGGGAGAGATGGCGCTGGTCCGGCTCGACCGCGCCCGCCACGCCAACGGCGGGACGCCGACCGCGGCGCTGCGGCTCGAAATGCAGAAGATCATGCAGAACAACTGCGCGGTGTTCCGGACCGGCGAGGTCCTGGCCGAAGGCATGAAGAAGCTCGAACAGACTTGGGAGCGGCGCGCCGATATCCACGTCAGCGACCGGTCGATGATCTGGAACAGCGATCTCGTGGAGACGCTCGAGCTCGACAACCTCCTCCATCAGGCCGTGGTGTCGATGGCCTCGGCGGCGAACCGCACAGAGAGCCGCGGAGCGCATGCGCGCGAAGACTATCCCGAGCGCGACGACGCCAACTGGCTGAAGCACACGCTGGTCTGGTGCGACGAGCACGGGCGTACGCGAATCGATTATCGGCCGGTGCGCCTGCAGCCGCTCACCAACGAGGTGCAGTCCTTTCCGCCCAAGGCGCGGGTCTACTGACGCGGAACACCGCATCCGACCGACGAATCGAGGAACGCGACCAATGGTCCATTTCACGCTGCCGGCCAACTCCAAGATCCGCGAGGGCAAGACCGTCAAGGCCCCGCCCGGCGCCAAGCGGGTGAAGACCTTCAAGGTCTACCGCTGGAATCCCGAGGACGGCCAGACGCCGCGGATCGACAGCTTCGAGCTGGACCTCGACGCCTGCGGGCCGATGGTTCTCGACGCCATCATCAAGATCAAGAACGAGATCGATTCGACACTCACCTTCCGGCGGTCCTGCCGCGAGGGCGTCTGCGGCAGCTGTGCCATGAACATCGACGGCACCAACACGCTTGCCTGCACCAAGTTCATCGAGGACGTGAAGGGCGACGTCCGGATCTATCCGTTGCCGCATATGAAGGTGGTCAAGGACCTCGTGCCCGACCTGGGCCAGGCCCTCGCGCAGTACGCGCTCATCGAACCTTGGCTGAAGACTCAGTCCGCGCCGCCGGAACGCGAACGCCTGCAGTCGCCGGAGGAGCGGGCGCGGCTCGACGGGCTGTGGGAATGCATCCTCTGCTTCTGCTGCACGACCGCCTGCCCAAGCTACTGGTGGAACGGCGATCGCTATCTCGGTCCCGCCGTTCTCCTGCAGGCCTATCGCTGGATCGCCGACAGCCGCGACGAATACACCGGCGAGCGTCTCGACGCGCTCGAGGACCCCTTCCGGCTCTATCGCTGCCACACGATCCTGAACTGTACCCGGACCTGTCCCAAGGGCCTCAATCCGGGGAAGGCAATCGCCGAGATCAAGAAGTTGATGGTGGCTCGCCGCTGATCGGCCCGGCTGCCGCACGGGCGGTCCGTGCGGTGCCTGGGCCACTTCGGCAGAGGCGGGGTCAGGACAGCGAGATCTCGTCCTCGATGACGTGATGGACGTCGAGCCCTTCGACCGTCAGCGTCATCTTTGCCTTGATCGCGTTCTTGCCCTGTAGCTTTCCCGATTCCAGCCCGGCGTGCACGGCGGCCTCGATCTCCCGCTGCGAGGTCACGCCCACGCGCTTGAGGAACTTCCGTAACTCCATGTTGAAGACGTCGACGTTCATCTGTCCCTCCTCCGGTTCTATCCGGAAAGAATAGGGCCGCGACCCGCGGCGCGCCAGACTCCGGGCTTGCCGTCCGGCGCCTGCTCTCGTCTATCCTGACGGCATCGACCGATGCCCGGTCGCGGGAAAGGAGAGGGAAGGATGGACAAGGTTCTGGTCGTCACGGGCGCGAGCCGCGGCATCGGTGCGGCCACGGCGCGCGCGGCGGCGGCGCGCGGCTATCGCGTCTGCGTCAACTATCTCGGCCGCGCCGACGCAGCCCGCTCTCTCGTCGCCGAGATCGAGGGCGCCGGCGGCCGGGCAATCGCGGTGCAGGCAGACACGGCCGACGAGGCGGCGGTGCTGCGCCTGTTCGAAACCGTGGACCGCGAGCTCGGCCCCGTCGATGCCCTCGTCAACAACGCCGGCGTCACGGGGCCGGCGGGGCGCGTCGAAGACGTCTCGTACGCCACGCTGCGGCGCGTTCTCGACGTCAACGTGATCGGCTGCATCCTCTGCGCACGCGAAGCGGTCCGCCGGATGTCGACGAAGCGTGGCGGCCGGGGCGGCGCGATCGTCAATCTTTCGTCGACGGCGGCGACTCTCGGCGGTCCGAACGAGTTCGTCCATTACGCCGCGTCGAAAGGGGCGATCGACAGCTTCACCATCGGCCTCGCGCGCGAGGTCGGGGGCGAAGGCATCCGCGTCAACGCCGTCGGGCCGGGGCTGATCGACACCGAGATCCACGCCACCGCCGGCGCGCCGGACCGCCTCGAGCGTCTGGCGCCGTCGGCCCCCATCGGCCGGGCCGGATCGCCCGAGGAAGTGGCCGAACCGATTCTGTGGCTGCTCTCCGACGCGGCTTCCTATATTACTGGTGCCGTGCTGCGTATTTCCGGCGGTCGATGAACACCGTGCCGCGTCAAGACATCCTTAAGCATTTTGCCGCTGTCTTCATGTTGTCTGATGTCGGTCGCGTCCTGAGAACGCGACGCCCGCGCGTTCAATGACGGCCGACGACAGCGGACCGCTCGCTGCCTATCGCGAAAGGCGGCAGGCGGGCAGGCTGCAGCCGGACCCGGCGCAAGTTCTTGCCGCGGAAAAGCTGCAGAGCCTGCACAACGCGCTGAAGCGCTATCGACCCTCGATGGGCAAGGCGACCTGGCGCGAGCGGTTGGGCCTGACCCGGCGGCGCGAAGAACCGCCGCAAGGGTTGTACATTTTCGGGAGCGTCGGGCGCGGCAAGTCGATGCTGATGGACCTGTTCTACGAAACGGCTCCGGTCGCCGCGAAGCGTCGCGCCCACTTCCACGAGTTCATGCTCGACATCCACGACCGCCTGCATCGGCTGCGGCGGTCGTCGAAGCGCAGCGAGGGCGATCTCGTCGCGACGGTTGCCGACGAGATCATCGACGAGTCCTGGCTGCTGTGCTTCGACGAGTTCCACGTCACCAACATCGCCGACGCGATGCTGCTCGGCCGGTTGTTCGAGGCGCTCTTCGATCGCGGCGTCGTCACGGTGGCGACGTCGAACTGGGCGCCGGACGACCTCTACAAGGACGGGCTGCAGCGTGACCGTTTCCTGCCGTTCATCGACTTGTTGAAGCGAAAGCTCGATATCCTCGAACTCGACGGCGAGAAGGACTACCGGCTTGCCCGGCTGAAGGGGATGACCGTCTATCATCATCCCCTCGGGCCCGCGGCGGAGCGCGCGCTGGATGATGCCTTCGCGCGCCTTGCGGATGGCGCGCCGGGAGAGCCGGCGTCGCTGACGGTGCAAGGGCGCCGCCTGTCGGTGCCCCGCGCGGCGAACGGCGTCGCGCGGTTCGATTTCGCCGAGCTGTGTGAAGCGCCGCTCGGCGCGGCGGACTATCTTGCGATCGCCGTGCACTACCATGCGGTGATCCTCTCCGGCATTCCGAAGATGGGGCCGGAGAAGCGCAACGAGGCGCGTCGATTCATGACGCTCGTCGATGCGCTGTACGAGCACAACGTCGCGCTCATCTGCAGCGCGGCGGACGTGCCGGATCGACTCCATCCGGTCGGCGAAAGCGCCTTCGAGTTCCGCCGGACCGTGTCTCGGCTCATCGAAATGCAGTCCGCCGATTACTTGGCGCGCGCACATCTGACATAAAAATGACGAGTATCGTTGACTTCTACTTGCCCTTGGGGTCGAAAGGTAGTACCTACACAATAACTAGTGATGTATGCGCGTCCGATATGTGTGTCGCCTTCATCTCGCGTGACGGTCGACAGCGGACTTCGCTAGGAGATTGAATGTCGCGTAAAAAGATCGCCCTGGTCGGCGCAGGGAATATCGGTGGAACCTTGGCCCTGCTGGTCGGCCTCAAAGAATTGGGCGATGTCGTTCTCTTGGACATCGTCGAGGGCGTGCCGCAGGGAAAGTCCCTCGATATCGCCCAATCCTCTGCCATCGAAGACTTCGACGCAAATCTTCGCGGTTCTAACGACTTTCGCGACCTGAAGGGCGCCGACGTGGTGATCGTCACCGCCGGCGTTCCGCGGAAGCCGGGAATGAGTCGCGACGATCTTATCGGAATCAACACGAAGGTCATCACGGACGTCGGGCAGGCGATCAAGAAGCACTGTCCGAAGGCGTTCGTGATTGTCATCACCAACCCGCTCGACGCGATGGTGTGGGTGATGCGGGAGGCGAGCGGCCTGCCGCACGCCAAGGTGGTGGGCATGGCGGGCGTGCTCGACAGTGCCCGGTTCCGCTACTTCCTCGCGGAAGAGTTCGGGGTCTCGGTCGAGGACGTGACGGCCTTCGTGCTCGGCGGGCACGGCGACACGATGGTGCCGCTGGTCCGCTACTCCACGGTGGCGGGCATCCCCCTGCCCGACCTCGTGAAGATGGGCTGGACCACGCAACAGCGGATCGACGAGATCGTGCAGCGCACGCGTGACGGCGGCGCGGAGATCGTCGGCCTGCTGAAGACGGGGTCTGCGTTCTATGCTCCGGCAGCCGCGGCCATTCAGATGGCGGAGGCCTACCTGAAGGACAAGAAGCGCGTGCTGCCCTGTGCCGCCTATCTCGACGGCCAGTATGGGGTGAAGGATCTCTATGTCGGCGTGCCGGTGGTGCTCGGGGCCGGCGGCGTAGAGAGGGTGGTCGAGATCGATCTCAACAGGTCGGAAAAGGCCATGTTCGAGAAGTCGGTCGCGGCCGTTAGGGGCCTCATCGATGTGGTGAGGAAGCTTCAGAGAGGAGATGCTTGATGAAGAAACCAGTGAAATCCGCCAAATCGTCGGCGAAGAAGGCTGCGCCGAAGAAGACGGCGAAGGCAGCAGCGAAGACGACGGCCAAGAAGGCCGCGCCGAAGAAGACGGCGACGAAGAAAGCGGCGAAGCCGGCGGCGAAGAAGACCACGGCGAAGAAGGCCGCGAAGCCGGCGGCTAAGAAGACCGCGGCGAAGAAGGCGGCGAAGCCGGCGGCGAAGAAGGCCGCGAAGCCGAAAGCCAAGAAGGCGAGCTAGCCGACGGCGCGACCCGCTTCTTAGGAGTTTTTGCGGCCTGCGGCGGCGGCCCTGCGACGACGGCGCAAGACCGTTTCGGGGTCGGGCTTGCACCACCCCCCGAAGCTGGTAGAGTACGCGCCGTTCCCCAATACGGGGCACGTCGGGGGCCGCCGCCAATACAGATAAAACAGTGACAGTAGCAGGCCGATGAACATACACGAATACCAGGCGAAAGGCCTGTTGAGCCGGTTTGGCGTCGCCGTGCCCCGCGGCGCAGTTGCCTACACGCCCGAGGAGGCAGAGGCCGCGGCGCGCGAGCTCGGCGGGCCGGTCTGGGTCGTCAAGGCGCAGATCCACGCCGGGGGGCGCGGCAAGGCCGGCGGCGTCAAGGTCGTCAAGTCGCTGCCCGAGGTCCGGGACACCGCTGCCCAAATGCTGGGCATGACCCTGGTTACGCACCAGACCGGCCCTGCGGGCAAAGAGGTGAAGCGGGTCTATATCGAGGAAGGCTGCGACATCCGGCGCGAGCTCTACCTCGGCATGCTGATCGACCGGGCGACCTCTCGCGTTACCTGCATGGCCTCGACCGAGGGCGGGACCGAGATCGAGGAGGTCGCTGCCAAGACGCCGGAGAAGATCCTCAAGGTGGGCATCGATCCGGCAACGGGGATCATGCCGCACCACGCGCGGCGGATTGCCTTCGGCCTCGGTCTCGAGGGGCCGCAGGTCGGCGCCGCAACCAAGTTCATCACCGCGATGTACAAGGCGTTCACCGAGCTGGACGCCAGCATCGTCGAGATCAATCCCCTGGTCGTCACCGGCACCGGCGAGGTCATCGCCCTCGACGCCAAGATGAACTTCGACGACAACGCGCTCTATCGGCACAAGGACGTGGCCGAGCTCCGCGACGAGGACGAGGAGGATCCGATGGAGCTCGAGGCCGCGCGCCATGACCTCAACTACATCAAGCTCGACGGCAACATCGGTTGCATGGTGAACGGCGCCGGCCTCGCCATGGCGACCATGGACATCATCAAGCTCTATGGCGGCGAGCCGGCGAACTTCCTCGACGTCGGCGGCGGCGCGACCAAGGAACGCGTCACCACCGCCTTCAAGCTGATCCTGTCTGACCCCAACGTCGAAGGCATCCTGGTGAACATCTTCGGCGGCATCATGCGCTGCGACGTGATCGCCGAAGGCGTGGTCGCCGCGGCGCGCGAGGTCAGCCTGCACGTGCCGTTGGTCGTCCGCCTCGAAGGCACCAACGTGGAACTCGGTAAGAAGATTCTCCGCGAATCGGGTCTGCCGATCGTTTCGGCCGATAATCTGGCCGACGCCGCGGAGAAGATCGTCAACGCCGTTCGCGAGGTCGCCTGATGGCCGTTCTCGTCAATTCCGAAACCAAGGTCCTCTGCCAGGGCTTCACCGGCGCGCAGGGCACCTTCCACTCCGAGCAGGCGATTGCCTACGGCACCCGGATGGTGGGCGGGGTTACCCCGGGCAAGGGCGGGACGACGCATCTCGACCTGCCGGTCTTCGACACCGTCGCCGAAGCGGTGGCGGAGACCGGGGCCGACGCTTCCGTCATCTATGTGCCGCCGCCCTTCGCCGCCGACGCCATCCTCGAGGCCGTGGACGCGGAGATCCCCCTCATCGTCTGCATCACCGAGGGCATCCCGGTGCTCGACATGGTGCGGGTCAAGCGGGCGCTTTCCGGCACCCGGTCGCGGCTCATCGGCCCGAACTGCCCGGGCATCATCACACCGGATGCCTGCAAGATCGGCATCATGCCGGGCCACATCCATTCGCGCGGGAAGATCGGCATCGTCTCGCGCTCGGGCACGCTCACCTACGAGGCGGTGGCGCAGACGACCGCCGCCGGTCTCGGCCAGTCGACCTGCATCGGCATCGGCGGCGACCCGGTCAACGGCACCAACTTCATCGACTGCCTGGAGCTGTTCCTGGCCGACGACGAGACCGAAGGCATCATCATGATCGGCGAAATCGGCGGGACGGCGGAAGAGGACGCGGCGGCGTTCCTGAAGGCGCAGAAAAAGAAGAAGCCGGTGGTCGGCTTCATTGCCGGCGTCACCGCGCCGCCGGGTCGCCGTATGGGCCATGCCGGGGCGATCATCTCCGGCGGCAAGGGAGACGCCGCAAGCAAGATCGAGGCGATGCGGAGCGCCGGGATTGTGGTTGCCGACTCGCCGGCCAGTCTGGGGAGCACTATGTTAAGGGTTATGAAAGGCTGACCGCGCCATAGGGAGCGGTCGCCGAGGTCAGAAGACACGGCGCGCCGCCCCCCTGACGCGCCAAGGTTAAGCGAGAGAGATGCAACCCCACGAAAACTCCTTCCTGTCCGGTCCCAACGCCAGCTTTATCGAAGAACTTTACGCCCGCTACATCGAGAATCCGGACTCGGTCGATCCGAGCTGGCGCCGCTTTTTTGCAGAGCTCCAGGACGATTCCCGAGCGGTGCTCGATGAGGTGCGGGGGGCGAGCTGGGCGCCCCGGCCCCGCGGGTTTTCCGGCAATGGGTTGAACGGTGCGGCGGCGGCGGAAACCATCGCGCCGGAGCAGGTTCACGCCGCGGCGCGGGATTCAATCCGCGCGCTTATGCTGATCCGCTCCTACCGGGTGCGCGGCCATCTCGAAGCCAATCTGGACCCGCTCAACCTGCGGCCGCACGAGCCTCATCCGGAGCTCGATCCCCGGACCTATGGCTTCACCGAAGCCGACATGGACCGGCCGGTCTACATCGGCAACATCCTCGGCCTCGGCGAGACCGCCACCGTCCGCGAGATCATGCAGGTCCTGCGCGAGACCTACTGCGGCAACATCGGCGTCGAGTACATGCACATCTCGGATCCGGACCAGAAGGCCTGGATCCAGGAACGCATAGAGGGCATCCGCAACCAGACGCAGTTCACGGAGAAGGGTAAGCGGGCGATCCTCGACCGGCTGACCGCCGCCGAGACGTTCGAGCACTTCCTCGACAGGAAGTACACGGGGACCAAGCGCTTCGGCCTCGACGGCGGCGAGTCGACGATCCCCGCGCTCGAGCAGATCCTCAAGCGGGGCTCGCAGCTCGGCGTGAACGAGGTGGTCATCGGCATGGCCCATCGCGGCCGGCTCAACGTGCTGGCGAATTTCATGGGTAAGCCCTTCGCCGCCATCTTCTCCGAATTCCAGGGCAACCCGGCCCATCCCGACGACGTGCAGGGCTCCGGCGACGTGAAGTACCATCTCGGCACGTCGTCCGACCGCGAGTTCGACGGCAAGACCGTTCATCTGTCGCTGACGGCCAATCCGTCGCATCTGGAGGCGGTGAACACCGTCGTGCTCGGCAAGGTCCGGGCCAAGCAGCGGCAGAAGGGCGACGTCAACCGCGAGCAGACGATCGCGCTGCTGCTGCATGGCGATGCGGCCTTTGCCGGCCAGGGCCTCGTCGCCGAGGCGCTCGACCTGTCCGAGCTGAAGGGCTACCGCATCGGCGGGACGATCCACTTCATCATCAACAATCAGATCGGCTTCACCACCAACCCGGTGAACGCACGCTCGGGCCCCTATTGCTCCGAGATCGCGAAGATCTGTCAGGCGCCGATCTTCCACGTCAACGGCGACGATCCGGAGGCCGTGGTCCACGTCGCGCGGATCGCGACCGAGTTCCGGCAGCGGTTCAAGAAGGACGTCGTCATCGACATGTTCTGCTACCGCCGCTTCGGTCATAGCGAGATCGACGATCCGGCCTTCACTCAGCCGCTGATGTACCGAAGGATCGCCAAGCACCCTTCGGTGCGCGAGCTCTATGCCAACCGCCTGATCAGCGAAGGGACCATCACCAAGCAGGAAGCCGACGATCTGGTCGCGTCCTTCCAGAAGTCCCTGGAGGCGGAGTTCGCCGCCGCCGGCAGCTACAGGCCCAACAAGGCCGACTGGCTGGAGGGCGCGTGGGCCGGCCTCGGGATCGCCTCGGGCGAGGAGCGACGGGGCAACACCGCGGTCGATATCGAAACCTTGCGCGAGGTCGGCCGCGCGATCACCGAGATCCCGGGCGGCTTCCACGCGAACCGCAAGGTGGAGCGGCTGCTCGCGAGCCGGCGCCAGATGATCGAGTCCGGCGAAGGAATCGACTGGGCGACCGCCGAGGCGCTGGCCTTCGGCACCTTGCTTGTCGAGGGAACGCCAATCCGCATGTCGGGGCAGGACACCTCGCGCGGGACCTTCTCGCAGCGGCACGCGGTGCTCGTCGATCAGGAGAACGAGGATCGCTACACGCCTTTGAACCACATCCGCGAGCAGCAGGCGCAGCTCGAGATCGTCGACAGCCCGCTTTCCGAGGCCGGCGTGCTGGGCTTCGAGTACGGCTACAGCCTCGCCGACCCCAGGGCGCTGGTGATCTGGGAGGCGCAATTCGGCGATTTCGCCAACGGCGCACAGGTGATCATCGACCAGTTCATCAGCTCGGGCGAGTCCAAATGGCTGCGCATGTCCGGCCTGACGATGCTGCTTCCGCACGGCTATGAAGGGCAGGGGCCCGAGCATTCCTCGGCCCGGGTCGAGCGGTATCTGCAGCTCTGCGCGGAGGACAACCTTCAGGTGGTCAACTGCACGACGCCGGCCAATTACTTCCACGTGCTGCGGCGCCAGATCCACCGCAACTTCCGCAAGCCGCTGGTGGTTTTCACGCCGAAGTCGCTTCTGCGGCACAAGCTCGCGGTCTCGAAGCTTGCGGAGATGGCGGAGGGTACCAGCTTCCACCGCGTCCTGTGGGACGACGCCCAGCTTTGCGACGACAAGGACGTGAAGCGCGTCGTGCTGTGCTCGGGCAAGGTCTACTACGACCTGTTCGAGGAGCGGGAGCGCCGCGGGGTGTCGAACCTCTACATTCTGCGTCTCGAACAGCTTTATCCGCTGCCCACCAAGGCACTGATCAAGGAGCTCGGTCGCTTCCCGCAGGCGGAGTTCGTCTGGTGCCAGGAAGAGCCGCGGAACATGGGCGCGTGGAGTTTCATCGCGCCCGAGATCGAGACGGTGATGGGAGAGATCGGCTCGCGCCAGCGGCGGCTGCTCTATTGCGGCCGGCCGGCAGCGGCGTCGCCGGCGACGGGGCTGCTGCGCCGTCACAACCGCGAGCAGGCGCAGCTCATCGACGCGGCCCTCACTCTCTGATCGGGGGGCGGGCGGCATGTCAAAATCGGAGGGTGGCCCTCTCCCGCCGGGAGAGGGGATCATTAAGTCAGCGTTCGTAACAAGCCCGTTTAGGTCGAGGTTGTAATGGCGACGGAGATCGTGGTGCCCGCCCTGGGCGAGTCGGTAACGGAGGCGACGGTTGCCCGCTGGATGAAATCCGTCGGCGATCCCGTCAATGTCGATGACCCGCTGCTTGAGCTCGAGACAGACAAGGTGACGCTCGAAGTCTACGCGCCGGCCGCGGGGACGCTCGGCGAGATCCGCGTCGCTGAGGGCGCGACGGTCGAGGTCGGCACCGTGCTCGGCACCATCGAAGAGGGCGCTGTGGCGGCAAAGGCGCCGTCGGCGGCGAAGCCCGAGGCGGCGGTCAGGCCGCCCGAGGAGCCCGAGGCGGCGGCGCGGCCTGCCGCGGCCGGCCCGGCCGCCCAAACGGCGCTGTCGCCGGCCGTCCGTCGGCTCGTCGAGGAGAACGAGCTGGAGCCCGCGGCCATTCCCGCCACCGGTAAGGACGGGCGGCTGACCAAGGGCGACGTGATCACGTTCCTGGAGCAGAAGACCGCGGCCCGGCCGGAGTCCGCCCCCGCGCCGAGCCCGACCCCCAAGCCAAGGCCGGCCCCCGAAGCGAGACCGGCGCCCGCCCAGGCGGATCGGCGCGAAGAGCGCGTGCGGATGACCCGCCTGCGCAAGCGCATCGCCGAGCGGCTCAAGGAAGCTCAGAACACGGCCGCCATCCTGACCACCTTCAACGAGGTGGACATGACCAACGTCATGGCGATTCGCAGCCGACTCCGCGATGCTTTCGAGAAGAAGCACGGGGTGAAGCTCGGCTTCATGTCGTTCTTCGTGAAGGCCTGCATCGTCGCGCTCAAGGAGATCCCGGCCGTCAACGCCGAGATTGACGGCGACGACATCGTCTACAAGAACTATTACGACATCGGCGTCGCTGTGGGCACGGAGCAGGGGCTGGTCGTCCCGGTGGTGCGCAACGCCGACCGGCTGAGCTTTGCTGAGATCGAGGCGACGATCGCTGAGCTTGGCCGCAAGGCCCGCGACGGCAAGCTGACGATCGAGGATCTGACCGGCGGGACCTTCACCATCTCGAACGGCGGGGTCTACGGCTCGCTGCTGTCGACACCGATCCTCAACCCGCCGCAGTCCGGCATTCTCGGCATGCACAAGACGCAGCCGCGGCCCGTCGTGGTCGATGGCAAGGTCGAGATCCGGCCCATGATGTATCTTGCCCTCTCCTACGATCACCGGATCATCGACGGCCGCGAGGCGGTGACGTTCCTGGTGCGCGTCAAGGAGTGCCTCGAGGATCCGGAACGGATCCTGCTCGAGATGTAGCCGTCTCATGGCCTCGCTCGGGGGAACCGTCATCCAGGGTGGCGCGGCGAGACGCGGCCCGGGCGAGCGTGTCCGGAGAACGGCGGACCGTGCGGCGGTTTCGGTGCGGGTGCCGCACTACGCGCAAACCCTTGACTTCACCTGCGGCCCGTCGGCCCTGATGATGGTCATGAAGGCGCTCGATCCCGCCGCGGAGATGGGCCGGGCCCTCGAGCTGCAGCTCTGGCGCGAGGCGACCACCATCTTCATGGGGTCGGGCCACGGCGGCAGCGGCGCGTTCGGCCTCGCGCTGGCCGCGCATCGGCGCGGCTTCGACGCCGAGGTCTATGTCAACCACAGGGGCGTGTTTCTCGCCGACCGGGCGCGCAGCGCAGAGAAGCGCGAGGTGATGCGGCTGGTCCAGGAGAGCGACTTGCGCGAGGTCGCCGCCCGCGGCATCCCGGTGACCTATGACCGCCTCGACACCGAGGCGCTGGAACAGAAGTTCCGCGACGGCTGGCTGCCGATCGTGCTGGTCAGCACCCACTACATTCACGGCGATCACGTGCCGCATTGGGTGGTTGTCACCGGGTTCGACGAGGCGTCGGTCTCCATCAACGATCCCTGGGTCGACCGAAAGCGCGGCCGGACGCCGGCGGACATGACCGACCGACGGATCCCGCGCCGGGATTTCGACGGGATGGCGCGGTACGGCAAGGCCAAGGAGCGCGCCGCCGTCCTGGTGCGCCGGCGGTCGACCGGCTGACGCCGCGGCCCGTATCGCTTCGCTTCATCTGTTCGCTTCCGGGGAGTGAGAATGACGGACAACAACCGGTACGATCTCGTGATCATCGGCGGCGGGCCGGGCGGCTATGTCGCCGCCATCCGCGCCGCCCAGCTTGGCTTCCGCGTCGCCTGTGTCGAGAAGCGCGGCACGCTCGGCGGCACCTGCCTCAATGTCGGCTGCATCCCCTCGAAGGCGCTGCTGCAGTCTTCGGAGAAGTTTGCGGAAGCCAACCACGCCCTCGCCGCGCACGGGGTGAAGCTCGGCAAGGTATCGCTGGATCTCAAGACGATGATGGCCCGCAAGGAGAAGGTCGTCGGGGACCTGACCAAGGGCGTCGAGTTCCTCTTCAAGAAGAACAAGGTCGCCTATATCCGCGGCACCGCCCGGATCGCCGCGCGTGACGCGGTGGCGGTCGACCTCGCCGACGGCGGCTCCGAGACGCTGTCGACCGAGCGGATCGTGATTGCCACGGGGTCGGAGGTGGCGCCGCTCCGCGGCGTCGAGATCGACGAGCAGCGGATCGTGTCGTCGACCGGCGCGCTCTCGCTCGACCGGGTGCCCGGCCATCTCGCGGTCATCGGCGGCGGCTATATCGGCCTCGAGATGGGGTCCGTCTGGCGCCGGCTCGGGGCCGAGGTGACGGTGATCGAGTTCCTCGACCGCATCGTGCCGGGGATGGACGGCGAGATCGGCAAGCAGTTCCAGCGCGTGCTGACGCGGCAGGGCATGAACTTCCGACTCGGCACCAAGGTGACCGGCGCGAAGACGACGAACAAGGGCGTTACCCTGACGCTGGAGCCCGCGCAGGGCGGCGAGCCGGAGACGCTGGACGCCGACGTCGTGCTGGTCGCGATCGGCCGCAGGCCCTACACCGACGGGCTCGGCCTGGAAGAGATCGGCGTCGAACGCGACGCGCAGGGGCGCGTCCAAACCAACGGCCGGTTCGAGACGACGGTGCCCGGTATCTACGCCATCGGCGACGTCATCGCCGGCCCGATGCTGGCGCACAAGGCGGAGGAGGAGGGCATCGCCCTGGTCGAGCAGCTCGCCGGGCTCGCGGGCCACGTGAACTACGAGACCGTGCCCGGTATCGTCTACACTTGGCCGGAGGTGGCCTCGGTTGGCCGGACGGAGGAGCAGCTCAAGGCCGACGGTGTTGCCTACAAGGTCGGCAAGTTCCCCTTCACCGCCAACAGCCGCGCGCGAACCAACGCCGACACGGACGGCTTCGTCAAGATCCTGGCGGACGCCGCAACCGACCGTGTCCTCGGCGTCCACATCCTTGGCCCCGACGCCGGCACCATGATCCACGAATGCGTCATGGCAATGGAGTTCGGCGGCTCGGCCGAGGACATCGCCCGCGCCTTCCACGGCCACCCGACCTTGAACGAGGCCATCAAGGAAGCCGCCCTCGCGGTCGACGGCCGGCCGATCCACATCTGAAGGTACCGTTCCCCTCCCCCTTGCGGGGGAGGGACGAAGGCGCTCTCAAGGCCATCGGAACCGGGGCCTCCGCCTGCCGTTCGTTTCAAAAGGACACCGTCTGCAGCAGGCATGCGAGGCACCCGATGGACCTGTGGCAATTGATCAAGCACGACCACGACAACGTCAACGAGCTCTTTCGGCAGATCCTGTCCCAGAGCAGCGGCGGATTGCGCGACCGGTTGTTCCGGCAGCTCAAGGACGAGCTCGACCTGCACACGAAGGTGGAAGAGGATCTCTTCTATCCGGCGCTCGCGCAGTTCGAGGAGACTCGCAAGTTCCTTCCCGACGCGCGCTCCGAACACGCCGAGATGAAGAAGCGGCTGGAAGCCCTCCGCCAGGGCGACAAGGACAGCGAGCAGTGGGCGCAGCGGTTCAGCGAGCTGAAGGCGCTCGTCCAGCACCACGTCCGTGACGAAGAGGACAAGATCTTCCCGGCGGCCCGGCAGGTGATCGATGCCGCGCGCGCCGAGGAACTGAAGCGCCAGATCGAGCGGGAGAAGACCGCCGTTCTCCAGGAGCATTTCTGATTGGTGGCTTCCCGCCGGGAGGCGCCGCGGTCCGCGCGCACCGCGGACAGGGGGCGGCGGCCGGAATCATCGCCGCGCCCGCGGATGGGCGCCGTCATAGACCGATAGCAGCCGGGCGGCATCGACGTCGGTGTAGCGCTGGGTCGTCGATAGCGAGGCGTGGCCGAGCAGCTCCTGAATCGCGCGCAGATCGCCGCCGGCGGCGAGCAGGTGCGTCGCGAAGCTGTGCCGCAGCGCATGCGGCGTGGCCGTGTCGGGCAGGCCGAGCAGCCCGCGCAGCCGCTGCATCTGGAGCTGCACGGCGCGCGGACCCAGTCGCCGGCCGCGCGCCCCGAGGAAGAGCGGGTCGTCCGGCCCGCCGTCGAACGGGCAGGCGGCGAGGTAGTCGGCGATCGCCCTGGCAACGACCGGCAGGACCGGAACCGTGCGCTGCTTGTTGCCCTTGCCGGTGATCACGAGCGTGCCGACGGTGCCGTCGGCCGGAACCTGCGGCGCGTCCGCGCGGTTGAGCGCCAGCGCCTCGCCGATCCGCAGGCCGCAGCCGTAAAGCAGGGTGAGGACGGCGACGTCGCGCTTGGCGATCCAGGCAACGTCCGACAGCTCGGCGACGCCGTCGAGGGCATCGTCCGCTTCCGCCGCGGTGAGCGCCTTCGGCGTCGAACGCGGCAAGCGCGGCGAACGGATGCCGGAGAGCGCCGTGTTCTCCGCCAACCCGTGCCGCGCCAGATAGGCAAAGAAGCCACGCAGGACACTCAGCGCCCGCGCGGTGGAACTGCTCTGCCGGCGTTCGCCGGCGCGCGCGCTGAGCCAGGCGCGAAAATCGGCGCGGGTCAGGCCCGATAGGTCGGCGAGTGTCGGCAGGCCGCCGAGATGGCCGCTCAGAAAGGCAAGGAAGGCGGCGAGATCGCGCCCGTAGGCGTCGAGCGTGTGCCGGGAGGCGCGCCGCTCATGGCGCAGCCAGCGCTGCCACTGCTCGATGTGGACGGCGAGATCGGGCGCGGCGGCGAAGCCGATCGCGCCGGCTTGGCCTTTGGTCTGGCTTGCCGCGGCTCGCCCCGCCTCGACCGGTGCCGCCCGGGTGTGAGCTACTCCTCCAGGTCGAGCCACGTGCGGATGCAGTATTCGAGAACGCGGGCGAGAAAGCCGAGCAACTCCGTGCCCTGGCCCGGGTTGAAGTATCCCGGATGCCGCGTCCCGAAGGCCAGCAGGCCGGCCGGGGTGTGGGAGCTCACGGACAGCCGCAGCAGCGCGTCGGAGCGGACCAGCCCCGCCCCACTGCCGAAGATGAGCGGATCGCCGCGGACGTCGTCGCGCAGCAGAACCTCGCGGCCCTGACCGAGGATCGCGTCGACGGTGCCGGGCTCGAGGATCTGGAGTCCATCGATGCGGGCGCGGTGCGGCGACTGCTCCGTCGCCTCGATGCAAAGCGTCACCACATCGACGTCGAGGAGAACGGCGAGGTCGGTCGTGACCGTTTCGATCAGGTGCTCGAAGCTGCGCGCCGCCAGCAGGGAGAGCGCCGATTTGTGGACGCGCTCCTGTGTCGTAAGGTTGTCGCGGCTGTTGGCGAGCAGGTCGTCCTGATCGGCGCGCAGCCGTGCCAGGTCGCGGCGGAGCCGCAGGACCATGAACTGCTGCAGATCGACGAGCCGGTCGCCGTTGCAGCGCGCCGGGGGCAGCTGATAGTCGAGCAGCTCCGGGTGCTGCATCAGGAAGTCCGGGTGACGGCGCAGATAATCGGCGACCTGGGCCGCCGTGACGCGGGGCTCATCCTGGCTCGTCGTCCCGATGGCGTCTTCGGGCGTGTGCGTCATGGCGTGATCTTCGTTGCGCTAAAGGATGGATTGTCCGGTCTTCGCCCAGTCCGCAAGGAAAGCGGCCAGTCCCTTGTCGGTCAGCGGATGGTTGAACATCTGGCGCAGGACCGCCGGCGGCATGGTCGCCACGTCCGCCCCCATCTTGGCCGCCTCGACGACGTGCATGGGGTGGCGGATGGAGGCAACGAGCACCTCGGTGTCGAACGCCTGATAGGCGGCATAGATCTGCACGATGTCGGCGATCAGCCCCATGCCGTCGGCGCCGATGTCATCGAGCCGGCCGACGAAGGGCGACACGAAGGCAGCCCCCGCCTTGGCCGCAAGAATCGCCTGCGCGGGCGAGAAGCACAGCGTCACGTTGACGCGGATCCCCTCGGCGGCCAGCGCCCGGCAGGTCTTCAGCCCGTCCGGCGTCAGCGGTACCTTGACGGCGACGTTGTCGGCGATCCGGGCGAGCCTGCGGCCCTCGGCCAGCATCGTCTCGTGGTCGACCGCGGTGACCTCGGCGCTCACCGGGCCGGGCACGATCTCGCAGATCTCGCGAATGACCTCGACGAAGTTGCGGCCGCTCTTGGCGACGAGCGACGGATTGGTCGTGACCCCGTCGACCAGTCCGGTGGCGGCCAGATCGCGAATCTCGTCGAGGTCCGCGGAATCGATGAAGAACTTCATGATGCTCTGCGCTGTTGTCGTTGCTTGTCGTTCCTTTGGGAGTGCCGGTTTCGCCACCGACGTGGTCGGCGCCGGAACGGAACCGCCGGCCCCGACCACCAGTGGCGCCCGGACCACCGCTCTCGTGGCTTGGCCGGCATGCGTGCGATAGAGTGTAGCGCATGCCCGCCCACCATGCCAATTCCCGCGCAACCGGGGCTGCGGCGCCGCGGCCGCTTGTCCGGGTTCTGCTGCCGCTGCCCCTGCCCGAGCCCTATGACTATCGCGCCGGCGCCCATCCGGACCTGGCGCCGGGCGATTTCGTCGTCGTGCCCCTCGGCCGGCGCGAGGTCATCGGCGTTGTCTGGGGGCCGGGCGAGGGCGCCGTCGAGGAGGCGCGGCTCAAGGACGTGGTCGAACGGCTCGACGCGCCGCCCATGCCAGAGGTGTTGCGCCGGTTCGTCGAATGGGTCGCCGGATACACGCTCTCGCCGCTCGGCGCCGTGCTGCGGATGGCGATGAGCGTGCCGGCCGCGCTCGCGCCGCCGCGGCCGATCGCCGCCTGGCGGCTCGCCGAGGGCGTCGCCGGCCGCCTGGGATCTGAGGACCGGGAGAGCCAAGGTCTCCGCCTCACGCCGGCGCGCCGGCGCGTCGTCGAGGCGCTCGCCGGCGGGCCGCCGCGCAGCGCGGCCGAGATCGCCCGCGACGCCGGCGTCGGCGTGGGCGTGGTCAAGGGGCTCGCCGAGGCCGGCGTGCTGGTCCCGGTCTCGCTGCCGCCGCCGGCCGCCTTCGCCCGGCCCGACGGGCAGCGGCAGGGGCCGCCGCTGTCGCCGCCGCAGGCCGTCGCCGCCGGCGCGCTGAGCGCGGCCGTCACCAAGGGCGGGTTCAGCGCGACCCTGCTCGATGGCGTCACCGGTTCCGGGAAGACCGAGGTCTATTTCGAGGCCATCGCCGCCGCCCTGCGCGCGGGGCGGCAGGTCCTGGTCCTGCTGCCGGAAATCGCGCTCAGCGCCCAATGGCTCGAGCGGTTTACGATGCGCTTCGGCACCCGTCCCGCGGTGTGGCATTCTGACCTGACGGCGGCGGAGCGCCGCGTCACCTGGCGGGCGGTCGCCCGGGGCGAGGCGCGCGTCGTCGTCGGCGCGCGCTCCGCCCTGTTCCTGCCTTACCCGGAGCTCGGTCTGATCGTCGTCGACGAAGAGCACGACGGCGCCTTCAAGCAGGAGGACGGCGTCATCTACCAGGCCCGCGACATGGCCGTCGTCCGCGCCCATCTCGGGGGTATTCCGATCGTCCTGGTTTCGGCGACGCCGTCGCTCGAGACGATGCAGAACGTCGCCGCGGGACGGTACCGCGCGCTGCATCTGCCCGATCGCCACGCCGGCGCCAGCCTGCCGCGGGTCGAGGCCATCGACATGCGCGTCAACCCGCCGCCGCGGCAGAGCTGGCTGTCGCCGGTCCTGCGTCAGGCGCTGGCCGGGACCCTGGCGGCCGGGGAGCAGGCGATGCTGTTCCTGAACCGCCGCGGCTATGCGCCGCTCACCCTCTGTCGGGCCTGCGGACACCGGCTGCAATGCCCGAATTGCACCGCCTGGCTGGTCGAGCACCGGCTTTCCCGGCGGCTGCAGTGCCACCACTGCGGCTTCATGACGCCCCTGCCGGAGCAGTGCCCGTCCTGCGGCGTCCCCGGCAAGTTCGCGCCCTGCGGGCCCGGCGTGGAGCGCCTGGCGGAGGAGGTGGCGGCGCTCTTCCCGCAGGCGCGCTCGGCGATCATGACCAGCGACACGATCACCGGTCCGCTCTCGGCGGCGGAGATCGTGCGCCGGGTCCAGGCGCGGGAGGTCGATCTGCTGATCGGAACCCAGATCGTCGCCAAGGGCCACCACTTCCCGCTGCTCACGCTGGTCGGCATCGTCGATGCCGACCTCGGGCTGCACGGGGGCGATCTGCGCGCGGCGGAGCGGACCTACCAGCTCCTCCACCAGGTCGCCGGCCGCGCCGGACGGGCGGAGCGGCCGGGCCGCGTGCTGCTGCAGACCTACGACCCGAACCACCCGGTCATGCAGACGCTGGTCTCGGGCGACCGCGACCGGTTCCTCGAAAACGAGGCAGAGGACCGGCGCCGGTCCGGCATGCCACCCTTCGGGCGCCTGGCGGCGCTGATCCTGTCCGGCCCCGACGGCGACAGCGTCGATGCGGCGGCGCGGGCGCTCGGGCGGACGGCGCCGCAGGGCGACGGCATATTGGTGCTGGGGCCGGCGCCGGCGCCGCTCGCCGTGCTGCGCGGGCGTCACCGCCGGCGCCTCCTCCTGAAATGCCGCCGCGACCAGTCGCCGCAAGCGCTGATCCGGCATTGGCTGGCCGAGGTGAAGCTGCCCGGCAACGTCCGGCTTCAGGTTGACATCGATCCCTACAGCTTCCTGTGACGCGCCGCAGCAGGGCCGGTTGCAACGCCCGGTTGGCTGTGTTAAACACCGCTCGCCCGACGGCGCGGGGGCTGTTCGCGCTGACGGAAGTCTTTGGAATTATTGCGATCCCGAACCGGGCGCATTCAATAAGGCGGAGGCGATCGAAGTGGCAGCCCGAGGCACTGGCCCAGGCGGGCTTGCGGCGCGATATGCTGCGGCGCTGTTTGAGTTGGCGGACGAGAAGAAGCAGCTGGACGCGGTTGCCGCCGATCTCTCCACCCTGAAGTCGATGATCGCCGAGAGCGAGGCATTGCGCCTGCTGCTGCGCAGCCCCATCTTGACGCGCGAGGAGCAGGGCCGTGCCATGGCGGCGCTCCTGGAGAAGGCCGGCGCCGGCGATCTGGTCCGGCGGTTCGTCGGCCTGGTCGCGGAGAACCGGCGGCTCTTCGTGCTTCCGGACATGATCGATGCCTATCTCGCCCAGCTCGCGGCGCGCCGCGGCGAGATCACGGCGCAGGTGATCTCGGCGCGCAGCCTGTCCGACGCGCAGCGCCAGGCGGTCACCGACGCCGTGACGCAGGTCGTCGGTGGCGGTAAGGTCGCCATCGACCTGAAGGTGGATCCGAGCCTGATCGGAGGCCTGATCGTCAAGGTTGGCAGCCGCATGATCGACAGCTCGCTCAGAACCAAACTGCAACGACTGCAAATCGCCATGAAAGGGGTCGGATAATGGAAATCCGCGCCGCGGAAATCTCCGCGATCCTCAAGCAGCAGATTGAGAATTTCGGGACCGAGGCCGACGTCGCCGAGGTCGGCCAGGTGCTGTCCGTCGGTGACGGTGTCGCCCGTGTGTACGGGCTCGACAACGTTCAGGCCGGCGAGATGGTGGAGTTCGCCGGCGGCCTGCGC
>CAZKCM010000073.1:20543-21238 GCA_964551315.1 uncultured Rhodospirillaceae bacterium
ATGGCCCTCAACCTCGAAACCGACAATGTCGGCGTCGTCATCTTCGGCGACGACCGCGAAATCAAGGAAGGCGACACCGTCAAGCGGACTGGCTCGATCGTCGACGTGCCCGTCGGGCGAGGCCTGCTCGGCCGCGTCGTCGACGCGCTCGGCAACCCGATCGACGGCAAGGGGCCGCTCACCGACGTCACTCGCCGGCGCGTCGAGGTCAAGGCGCCGGGCATCATCCCGCGGCGCTCGGTGCACGAGCCGGTGCAGACGGGGCTGAAGGCGATCGACGCCCTGGTGCCGATCGGCCGCGGCCAGCGCGAGCTCATCATCGGCGACCGCCAGACCGGCAAGACCGCCGTCGCCATCGACGCCATCCTCAACCAGCGCGAGGCCAACGCCGGCGACGACGAATCGAAGAAGCTCTACTGCATCTACGTTGCCGTCGGGCAGAAGCGGTCGACCGTGGCGCAGATCGTCAAGACGCTGGAGGACAACGGCGCGCTCGACTACTCGATCGTCGTCGCCGCCACCGCGTCCGAGCCGGCGCCGCTGCAGTTCCTGGCGCCTTATGCCGGCTGCGCGATGGGCGAGTTCTTCCGCGACAGCGGCACGCACGCCCTCATCATCTATGACGACCTGTCGAAGTAGGCCGTCGCCTATCGCCAGATGTCGTTGCTGCTGCGCCGTCCACCGGGACGCGAGGC
>CAZKCM010000074.1:0-21145 GCA_964551315.1 uncultured Rhodospirillaceae bacterium
CGCCGCGGAGCGGGCTTATACGCCCACACAACACCCAATGTCAAACCCTTAATCGGGGTTTAGCGGGCCGAAGGCATCCGGCGCCTCGCACCGGCCGGATATGCCTCGACCTTACGTTAAAATGGCTTGATTACCGCAACATTCAAGCCCCGGCGGCGCCTTTCGGGCCTTTCCCGGGCTTGCCCCTCTTGTTGCAACATGTATCTGGTGCCGGAAGGCCCTCTTTTCAAGAGGAGTCGGATAAATTTCCGTTAGCACTCAGCATCTTAACTTCCGGCCCGCATGAGATGGGCCCGCCCAGCACGGGTTTCAAGCCCTCGTCCGCAGCCCCCGCACCGCTCGGCCAGAATGGCTTCGGCATCCCTCAGAGCAGCCCCAGCGATCTCAGCTCGGCCAGCATCTCGACGGGCGGTTCCCCTTCGCCTTCGCCGTCGGCCTCGGCCCTCTCGTCGCATTCCCCGCCATAGAGGTCGGGTGGAGCATCGGCCGCCTCCAGATAGCGCCACCCCTGGAACGGCCGGCACGGCTGGGGCACCGTGGCGATAAGCGCTTGGTCAAGCTCGATCGCGCAATAGCCTCGCCCATCTTCGTCCTGGCAGGCCCGCAATCCGATGATGCGCTGCCGAACCCGCACTTGGCCTTTGATGACCCAGTAGAGCGAACCGCCGGCCAACACCTCGTCTCGTCGCCGCGGCATACTGCGCGTGCAGTGCCGAAGCACCGCTCGCCCGCCGCTGCGGCGCATCTCGGCAAGCCGCCTTTCCTGCCACTGCCGCAGGTCTTCGATGCTGTCGGTCCCGACGCAGAGCTTGATGAGATGAACCGTCATTGCTGACCCAGGATACCGGTCCGGAGAGAGTTGATCGAGAGCCGCCGCCCGGCAGGCGGCGCGTCAATCGGGCGGCGTTTCGGTTGCCTTATCCGCACCCCGGCCGGCCAACGCAAGCGATACTTTTGAGGCCGGCGCCCGCCCCAGCGCCCCCGCGATGAAGCGGCCGGCGGCAACAAGCGCCGGCAGGTCGACGCCCGTCTCGATCCCCAACCCCGACAGCATGTAGAGCACGTCCTCGCTGGCTACGTTCCCGCTCGCCCCCGGCGCGTAGGGGCAGCCGCCGAGGCCGGCGACGGAGCTGTCGACGGTGGCGATGCCGCAATCCAGAACCGCCAGAATATTTGCCAGCGCCTGGCCATAGGTATCGTGGAAATGCACGGCCAGCCGCTCCCGCGGCACGCGCTCTGCGACGGCCTCCACCATCGCCACGGCCGCTCCAGGCGTCCCTACGCCGATCGTGTCGCCCAGCGAGATCTCGTAGCAGCCGAGTTCCATCAGGCGCGCCGCGACGTCGGCCACCTGCCGCGGCGCAATGGTCCCCTCATAGGGGCAGCCGAGCACGCATGAGACGTAGCCCCGCACCCGAATCCCGGCCGCAGCCGCCGACTCGCAAACGGGCGCGAACCGGGCCATGCTTTCGGCGATCGAGCAGTTGATGTTCCGCTGAGAGAAGCTCTCGGAGGCAGCGGCAAAAACCGCGATCTCCTTTGCCCCGGCCTCCACCGCCGCCCGATAGCCCTGCATGTTGGGCACGAGCACCGGATAGCTGACGCCGGGCCGCCGGGCGATGCCCGCCATCACCTCGCGCCCGTCGGCCATCTGCGGTACGCGGCGCGGCGAGACGAACGCGGTCGCCTCGACCACCGGCAGCCCGGCGGCCGACAACCGGTCGATCAGCGCAATCTTGATGGCCGTCGGAACGAACGCCTGCTCGTTCTGCAGGCCGTCGCGCGGCCCCACCTCGACCATCTTGACCCGTGCGGGAAGAGATCTCATGCGCCGGCCTCCGGCGCAGCAAAGGACAGCAGCGCCGCTCCTTCCTCGACAAGATCGCCGATCGTGTAATGCACTGCGGCGACCGCGCCGTCGGCCGGGGCGGCGATCGTATGTTCCATCTTCATCGCCTCAAGCACGATCAGGGCTGCACCCCGCTTCACAGCGTCGCCGGGCTTCACCATGATCTCGACGACGCGACCCGGCATCGGCGCCGTCAGCCGGCCCGGCGGCATCTCAGTGGACGCCGCGAGGGCCAGCGGATCTTCGAGCTCGAACCGAACGCCCGCCCCGTCCAGGAACACGGTGATCTCGTTCTGCTGGTGCACCACCCTGGCGGTCAGGCGCCTGCCGTCGAGATCGGCCCGCAGCTCGCCATCGGCCAGCAACTCGCCGCGCACGATCATCTGGCCGCCCTCCGGCGATGCCAGACGAAAGCCGTCCTCTTGCGCGACCGCAATGACCGTCCGCTCGGTCGTCCCCTGCCGGAATCGCAGAACGCTTTCCGCATCCCCATTGAGCCGCCAGCCGGTGGCTGACCACCAAGGCGACCACGGGTCCGCGCTCCGCATCGCCGCGTCCCCGGCCGTCGCGGCCCGCGACAACAGGACATGGAGACACGCCAACGCCAGTGCGCGATCCGACGGCCGCGTCGGCAGACCGGACAGCTCCGCTTCGTGCCGTTCGACGAATCCGGTGTCGACCGCACCCGCCACGAACGCGGGATGATGTGCCAGCGCGGTGAGCCAATCGAGGTTCGTGGCCACGCCAACGACCTGGCAAGACGCAAGCGCCGTGCGCAGGCGGCGCAGCGCTGCCGGTCGGTTCTCGTCCCAGACGATGATCTTGGCGAGCAGCGAATCGTAATGGATGGAGACCACGTCGCCCTGCCGCACGCCGCTATCGATCCGCAGATTGAAGCCTTCCGCCGGCATCCGGAAATGAACGAGCCGCCCCATTGACGGCAGGAAGCCGCGCGCCGGATCCTCGGCATAGAGCCGGGCCTCGATCGCGTGGCCGGAGAGGACGAGCCGCTCCTGGGTGAGCGGCAACGGCGCGCCGCAGGCGATCCGGATCTGCCATTCGACCAGATCCTGCCCGGTCACCATCTCCGTCACCGGATGCTCGACCTGAAGGCGCGTGTTCATCTCGATGAAGTGGAAGCGCCCGGACTCCTCGAGCACGAACTCGACCGTGCCGGCGCCGACATAGCCGACGGCCCGCGCCGCGGCGACCGCCGCCGCGCCGATCTCGGCGCGCTGCCCCGGCGTCAGGCCGACGGCCGGCGCCTCCTCGACCACCTTCTGGTGGCGCCGCTGGACCGAGCAGTCGCGCTCGAACAGGTGAATCGCGTTGCCGTGGCGGTCGGCAAAGACCTGCACCTCGATGTGGCGCGGCCGCGACAGATACTTCTCGATCAACAGGCGATCGTCGCCGAAGGCGGACAATGCCTCGCGGCGTGCCGCGGCAACCGCCGCGGCGAAGGCGTCCGCGCGGTCCACGCGGCGCATGCCCTTTCCCCCGCCGCCGGCCGAGGCCTTGACCAGGACCGGGAAACCGATCTCCTTCGCAGCCGCCAGCAGCGTGCCGTCGTCCTGCACCGTGCCGTGATAGCCCGGAACGACCGGCACGCCGGCCCGCTCCATGAGCGCCTTCGCCTCGTGCTTCGCCCCCATGGCGCGGATCGCCTCGGCCGGCGGGCCGATGAAGATCAGGCCCGCCGCGGCGCAGGCCTCCGCAAAATCGGGATTCTCCGCGAGGAATCCGTAGCCGGGATGAATCGCCTCCGCCCCAGTCTGCCGGGCCGCCTCGATGATGCGCGCACCGTTCAGATAGCTCTCGCGCGCCGGTGCCGGCCCGATGCGGAGGGCCTCGTCGGCCGCGGCCACATGCGGCGCCGCCGCATCCGCGTCCGAATAGACGGCGACCGTGCGGATGCCGAGCCGCCGGGCCGTGCGGATGATGCGGCAGGCGATCTCGCCGCGGTTGGCGATGAGGATCTTCCCGAACATCGCCTAGGCCCGCGGGATCCAGCCGGGTTTCCGCTTCGAGAGGAAGGCCGCGATCCCTTCGCGGCCCTCGGCGCTCGCCCGGATTCGGGCGATGCGGCCCGCCGTGTCATCGATCAGCGCCGCATCGATGGGCCGCCCCGTCACATCGGCGATCAGCCGCTTTGCTTCGGCCTGGGCCCGCGGCCCGCCTTCGGCCAGCATCGCGAGAAGGCGATCCGTGGCGGTGGTCAGTTCCGCCGCCGGGACCACCCGATGGACCAATCCGAGCCGCAGCGCCTCCGCTGCGTCGAAGCGTTCCGCCGTCAGGAAGTAGCGCCGCGCCGCCCGTGGCCCGATCGCGGCGATGACATAGGGCGACACCACCGCCGGGATGAGCCCCAGGCGGACCTCGGAGAGGGCGAAGACCGCGGTGTCGGCGGCAATCGCGATGTCGCAGCACGCAACGAGCCCCACGCCACCGCCGAACACGGGGCCCTGGACTGCCGCAACCGCCGGCTTGGACAGCCGGTCGAGGCGGCGCATCAGTTCGGCCAGCGCGCGGGCATCGGCCTCGTTCTCGGCCTCGGACGCTTCGGCCATGCGGCGCATCCATTGCAGGTCGGCCCCGGCGGAGAAGCTTTGCCCGTTCGCCGCCAGGAGCACGGTGCGCACCGCGGGATCCGCGTCGACCTGCCCCAGGGCATCCGTCAACGCAGCGATCAGCGCGCCATCGAGGGCATTGTGGACCTCCGGCCGGTTCAGCCGCAGCGTCGCGACACCCTGCTCCGTCCGCTCGGTCAAGAGGATCGGCGCCGCCATCGCGATCACATCCGAAGGACGCCGAACGCCGTCTTCTCGATCGGCGCGTTGAGCGCGGCCGAGAGGCCAAGACCGAGAACCATCCGGGTCTCCGCCGGATCGATGATGCCGTCATCCCACAGCCGGGCCGTGGCGTAGTATGGATTCCCCTGCGTCTCGTACTGCGCGCGGATCGGCTCCTTGAACGCTTCCTCGGCCTCCGCACTCCAGGATTCACCGCGGGCTTCGAGGTTGTCGCGCTTGATCTGGGCGAGGACATTCGCCGCCTGCTCTCCGCCCATTACCGAGATCCGTGCGTTCGGCCACATCCACAGGAACCGCGGGCCGTAGGCGCGGCCGCACATGGCGTAGTTGCCGGCGCCGAAGCTGCCGCCGATCAAGACCGTGAACTTCGGCACAGCCGCACAGGCGACGGCCGCAACCATCTTCGCCCCATCCTTGGCGATGCCGCCGGCCTCGTACTTCCGACCGACCATGAAGCCGGTGATGTTCTGCAGAAACACCAGCGGAACGCCCCGCTGCGCGCAGAGCTCGATGAAATGCGCGCCCTTGAGCGCCGACTCCGAGAACAGGATCCCGTTGTTGGCGAGAATGCCGACCGGATAGCCGAAGAGCCGGGCGAACCCGCAGACCAGGGTAACGCCGTAGAGCCGTTTGAACTCGTCGAACTCGCTGCCGTCGACGAGCCGCGCGATCACCTCGCGCACGTCGTAGGGCTTGCGCGGATCGGCCGGAACGACGCCGTAGACATCGGCCGGGTCGTAAACCGGATCCCGGGGCGGCCGGAGATCGAGCGCCGGACGCTTCACGGCGTTGAGGTTGGCGACGATGCGGCGGACGATCGCGAGCGCGTGGGCGTCGTCGTTGGCGTAGTGATCGGCCACGCCGGAAACGCGGCTGTGGACTTCGGCCCCGCCCAGCTCCTCCGCGCTCACCACCTCGCCCGTCGCCGCCTTCACCAGTGGCGGCCCGCCGAGGAAGATCGTGCCCTGGTTGCGCACGATGACGCTCTCCTCCGACATCGCCGGCACATAGGCCCCGCCCGCGGTGCAGGATCCCATCACCGCTGCGATCTGCGGAATGCCTTGGGCCGACAGCCGCGCCTGGTTGAAGAAGATGCGGCCGAAATGGTCCCGGTCGGGAAAGACCTCATCCTGGTTCGGAAGATTGGCGCCGCCCGAATCGACCAGATAGATGCAGGGCAGATGATTCTGCTCTGCGATTTCCTGCGCACGCAGATGCTTCTTCACGGTGATCGGGAAATAGGTGCCGCCCTTCACGGTCGCGTCGTTGGCGACGATCATGCATTCCCGGCCGCTTACCCGGCCGATGCCGGTGATGATACCGGCCGCCGGCACCTCATCGCCGTAAAGGCCGAAGGCCGCGAGCTGAGACAGCTCGAGGAAGGGCGAGCCCTCGTCGAGCAGCAGCCGCACGCGCTCCCGAGGCAGCAGCTTGCCGCGCGACAAATGGCGCTCGCGCGCGGCCGCGCCGCCGCCTTCGCGGACGGCCGCCACCTTCTCCCTGAGGTCCGCCACCAGGGCCGCCATCGCCGCCGCATTCCGGCGGAACTCCGCCGCATGCCGATCGACGGTCGTCTGCAGCACGCCCATGCCTGCCCTCGTCCCCTCGGCGGCGCCACGCGGCACAACGCCCCGGCCTCGCCGGTTCTAGGATTAGCCCGGCCTTCATCGGGAGCAAGAAAAAAGGCGACGATCCAATTGTATGCTGACATGTTTCGCCTTGAGGATCGGTGTCCCTTGCGAAGAATAGACGGATCTCGCCGATGTCAGCGGAGCAGACGATGCCGATTCCGCCCGAACTCGAAGCCGCGGCCGACCTCGTGCATTCGGTCATGCCGCCGACGCCGCAGATCTGCTGGCCTTTGCTGAGCGAGCGGGCGGGAGCCGAGGTCTGGGTCAAGCACGAAAACCACACCCCGATCGGCGCCTTCAAGATTCGCGGCGGCCTGACCTACATGGCCGAGCTGAAGCGCCGGCAACCGGCGGTGCCCGGGGTGATCACCGCGACGCGCGGCAACCATGGGCAGAGCGTCGGCTTCGCCGCACGCCGCGCCGGTCTTCCGGCCGTCGTCGTCGTCCCGCATGGCAACAGCACCGAGAAGAATCGGGCGATGCGGGCACTCGGCGTCGAGCTGATCGAGCACGGCCACGACTTCCAGGCCGCCTATGAGCATGCCATGGCGTTGGCCGAGGAGCGGCGGCTGCATCCGCTTCGCTCGTTCCATCCCTGGCTCATTCGCGGCGTGGCCAGCTATGGCCTCGAGTTTCTCGGCGGGGTGCCGGACCTGGACACCGTCTACGTGCCGATCGGGCTCGGATCCGGGATCTGCGGAACCATTGCCGCGCGCGACGCGCTCGGCCTCAAGACCCGGATCGTCGGCGTCGTCGCAGAGAACGCCGCCGCCTATGCTCTGTCCTTCGAGAGGAAAGCCCCGGTCTCCACGAACTCGGCCGACACGATCGCCGACGGGGTCGCCTGCCGGGTCCCCGATCCCGATGCCGTCGCGACGATCCTGCGCGGTGCGGAACGGGTCGTCACGGTCAGCGAGGCGGAGATCAAGGCGGCGATGCGCCATTACTTCACCGATACGCACAACGTCGCCGAAGGCGCCGCCGCGGCGCCTCTTGCCGCGCTGCTGAAGGAGCGGTCCCGGATGGCTGGTCGGCGCGTCGGCATCGTGCTCTCCGGCGGCAATGTCGACAGGCGGCTTTACGCCGAGATCCTGGGAGAGACCTGAGCGCACGGCCCCGGGAACGAGGGCCAAGCGCCAAGGGTTATCGCATCTGGGCGCTCCGGCGAACGCACGGAGAGGATCGATGCAACAGGCCTTGGCGAAGCAGAAGGCGCTTGTCACCGGCGCCAGTTCCGGGATCGGTTACGGCGTCGCGCGAGCCATGGCGGAGGCGGGCGCCGCCGTCGCGATCAACTACCACGCGGACCGGGACCCGGCGGAAAAGCTGGCCGGAGAGATTCGCGCGGCCGGCGGCGACGCAATCGCCCTTCAGGCCGACGTCTCGCAGGAAGACGCGGTGAAGGCCATGTTCGCGGAAGCCATCGACCGGTTTGGCAGGATCGATATCCTCGTCGCCAACGCCGGCATCCAGAAGGACGCGCCCACCGCCGAAATGAGCCTGACCGACTGGACGAAGGTCCTGGAGGTCAACCTGACCGGCCAATTCTTATGCGCGCGACGGGCTGCGCAGGAATTTCTCCGCCGGGGAATCGTGCCGGAGGTCTCGAAGGCGGCCGGCAAGATCATCTGCATGAGCTCGGTCCACGACCTCATACCCTGGGCCGGACATGTCAATTATGCCGCGTCGAAAGGCGGCATACAGATGATGATGAAGACGATGGCGCAGGAGTTCGCTCGGCACCGGATCCGGGTGAACGCCATCTCACCGGGCGCGATCCGGACCGACATCAACCGGAACTCGTGGGAGACCCCGGAAGCGGAGCAAGAGCTCCTGCGACTGATTCCCTATGGCCGCGTGGGTGAGATCGAAGATGTCGCCAAGGCCGCCGTCTGGCTTGCCTCCGACGAATCGGATTACGTGACTGGAACGACGCTCTACGTCGACGGCGGGATGACGCTCTTCCCCGGATTCGGCGACAACCGCTGACCGGGCGGGCCGCCGTTACCAGCCGCCGGTGGCCAGCCAGCGATCCACCTGGTCCAGCCGGTCGCTGCCCCAGAACGGTTCTCCATCGACGACAACGAAGGGCGATCCGAACGCGCCGCGCGCGATGGCGGCATCGGTCTCCGCCCGCAACCGTTGCTTCACGGCCGGATCCGCCAGCGCCGCGAGCAGCTCCGCCCGGTCGACGCCGATCGGCTCGGCCAGCGCGGCGACGAACTCGGCCGAGGTCACCGCCCGCCCCTCGCCGAAGGCGGCGTGGAACACGGCCCGCGCCAGAGCCTTCGCCTTCTCCGGGTCGCGGTCCGCCAGCCAGTAGAAGGCGCGCGATGGAGCAACGGCAGCAAAGGGAAACGGGTCGGGCAGGCGAAACGGAACGCCGAAAAGCCGGGCCGAGCGCGCGAAATCGTGACGGTGGTAATCGCCCCGCAGCGGCTGCTCGACCAGCGGTTTCTGCTCTGTCGTCTTGAAGGCCGCACCAAGCAGGAACGGCCGCCAGCGCACCTGACGGCCATGCTTCGCCGCGATGCCGTCAATCCGCGTCGAGGCGAGATAGCCATAAGGCGAGGAGAAATCGAAATAGAAGTCGATGGCTTCTGGCATGCGGCACCCTCCGGAGCGGGTGCCGCCAGTCTCGATGATCCCGCGCCGCCGCGCAATGGCTCAGGCGCTACGGCCCGATATCGGTGACGGTCAGCGTCACCGTCCGCTCCTCGCCGTTGCGGATAATGGTCAGCGTCGCCTCGTTCCCGATTCCGATCTCGGTCAGCTTTGCCGCGAGGGCGGCCACCGTATGGACGCGCTCGCCGTTGACATGGGTGATGATATCGCCGAGCCGTCCGGAGGCTTCGTCGATGCCGACCAACCCGGCCTCGGCCGCGGGTGAGCCCGGGATCACGTCGGCCACCACGACCCCTCGCACCGCGAGCTGCGCGGCGAGTTCCTCCGGAAGTGCGGTTATGCCGATCCCGGGCCGCGGCACGCGGCCCATCTCGATGAGCTGCGGAACGACGCGGTTGACGATATCGACCGGCACGGCAAAACCGATGCCAACGAACGCGCCCGTCTGCGAGACGATCGCCGTGTTGACGCCGATGAGCCGTCCGGCCGAATCGAGCAGCGGGCCGCCGGAATTGCCGGGGTTGATGGCCGCATCCGTCTGGATGACGCCTCGAATCTCGCGGTTCACCCCCGCGGGAAGTGTCCGGTCGAGCGCGCTGATGACCCCCATCGTCAGCGTCCGGTTAAGCCCGTAGGGAGAGCCGATCGCGAAGGTGATCTGCCCCACCCGGAGGTCGTCCGAGCGGCCAACCGGTATCGGCCGCAACGGCCGCCGATTGCCGATGATCCGCAGGACGGCCAGATCGTAATCGGGCGCCGATCCGATCACCTCGGCGGGCAGCAGATCGCCGCCGTCCAGCCGGACCGCGACCTCATCTGCCCCAGCGATGACGTGATGATTGGTGACGACGTGACCCGCCTCGTCCCAGACGAAGCCGGATCCCGCCCCAATGGCGCGTGAGGGAGGCAGAAGATACCCGCCGCGCGCGGCGCTGGTGACGACATAGGCTACCGACGGCGAGATCCGCTCGAAGACCTCGACGGCCGTTTCCTCAAGATCGGTCAGGGATGCGCGCGGGCTGATCGGCCGCGGCGTACCGGCGGTCAACCTCTCAGTGCGGATCATGTCACAGCCGACCCAGAGCGTCGCTAAAGCCGCGATCCACACGAGAATCACCCGCTCCAGCCGGCTCATGGACCCGCCTTCCGCATAACACGCATCGCTTAACGGTTGCCTTCGCTTAACGGTTGCCTTCGAGCGGCGGCAACATGTCATCGCGGTCCCGATTTCGGGCACCGATGCCTTCTTCAATCACCCGCCCTGCGTCGCGCCCTCCAAGCACCGTAGTCGAAGGGTCTCAGCGGGGCACTCTCTTCGGGGGTATAGGGGACCGTGTAGGCGTTGGTGACCGGATCATAGGACCAGTGCTCGACGTTAACGGCACCGGTGACCTCCCCGACCTTGGGTTGCTCTTCCGTCGCCTGAGCCGCCGACGCGCTCAGGATCACCGTTCCCGCTGCGACACGTCTCATGAGCACGCCCTCTCACCGAGAGAACCGGCGTTGTGCCGGGCGGAGTCCGTCATCCGCGTCTCGACTCGGTCGGCAGCGCCACGAAGGCCGGGTTGCCGGCCCTTTCGCGCAGCACGAGAATGGATTTCTTGTCGGATCTCCGGGCCTCTTCGATCGCGGCAATGACATCGTCCGGATCGGAGACCTCCTTCTGCCCGACCTTCGTGATGACATCGCCCGGTGCGATATTCTCCTCCGCCGCCGCACTGCCCTCCTCCACATCGAGAACGAGCACACCGTCCGTTTCCTCCGGAATCCCGAATTCTTCCCGCAGCTCCGGCGAAAGCTCGGCCAGCTTCAGCCCCAACTCTCCCGTGTCGGTTTCCTCCGGCGGGACTCCCGGAGCTTCCGCCATCTGCTCCGGCTCTTCGAGCAGCGCAATCTTCGCGTTGACCGTCCGGCGCTCACCTCCGCGCAGAATGCCGATCTCGACCGTATCGCCGACCTCTGTTTCGGCAACAGTCCGGCTCAGCTCTTCCGGGCTGGCCACCTCCTTTCCGTCGAAGCTCAGGATCACATCGCCCGACTCCAGTCCGGCTTCCGCGGCCGGGGTGCCCTCGAGCACCTCGACGACCAGCGCGCCGCGTTTCTCGTCGAGCCCGAGCGCCTCGGCGATCTCTTCGGTCAGGGGCTGAATGCTGACGCCGAGCCATCCGCGGCGCACCGTGCCGGTTTCCCGCAGCTCGGTGATGACCGGCTCGGCCATCGCGGCAGGAACCGCGAATCCGATCCCGATATTGCCGCCGGTGGGCGAGAAGATGGCGGTGTTCACGCCGACGACTCTGCCGTCCATGCCGAACAGCGGACCGCCGGAATTGCCGCGGTTGATCGAAGCGTCGGTTTGCAGGAAGTTGTCGTAAGGACCGGCGTCGATGTCTCGCGCCCGGCCCGAGATGATGCCGACCGTGACGGTGCCGCCGAGCCCGAACGGGTTGCCGACCGCCATGACCCAGTCACCGACCTCGATGGAGTCGGAATCCCCCCATTCGACATACGGCAACGGTTCCTCCGCCTCGATCTTGAGCAAGGCGAGATCGGTCCGCGGATCCGTGCCGACGACTTCGGCCGTCAATTCGGTGTCGTCCTGCAGGGTAACGATGATCCGTTCGGCCCCGGTGATGAGATGGTTGTTGGTGACGATGTATCCTTCCGGGTCAATGATGAAACCGGAGCCGAGCGCCGTCAGATCGCCCATCGGCGGTTCCGGAAACGGTCTCTGCGGGAAGCGATCGCCGAAGAAGTCGCGAAAGAACTCTTCGAACGGCGACCCTGGCGGAAGCTGGGGAAACGGCATTCCGTCGCGCTGCGCGACATCGGCACTCTGCGTGGTGGAGATGTTGACCACGGCGGGCAGCTTCGCTTTGGCGAGCTCGGAGAAATCCTCCGGTCCGGCGAAAGCCTCCGTTGACGCCTGCGTTTCCGATTGCGTCTGCGCGGTGGCCGGGATGATGCCGCCGAGGCTCAGGGCCACGGCCAGGGCGACGCGGCCGACGCCTCCGCGCGCGACGTCCGGCACAGCCGCTGCAGCGCCGATGGCCGCCCGCATCCCTCGCCATAGATGTGGTTTCACGGGATCCTCCTGGGAGCTGAAAGTCTCACCGTCTTAAACGGCTCGCTCTTCCTGCGGTTCCGCCTTCGCTGACGGATCGCGACGGAGCCGCCTCGGTCAGCCGGCGCTTTCCGCCAGAATTCGATCGACGGCGGCGGCGAAGTCGGCAACCACGGCCGCATCGGCGTGAAGGCGTTCCAGATCCTGCTCTTGGAACTTCCCGGTCCTGACCAGGATCGCCTGGAGGCCCGCCGCCACGGCTCCGTTGACATCCGCCTCGACGTCGTCCCCAACCATGACGGTGTCTTCCGGCAGGCAGCCCAGCCCGGCGGCTGCGGTGCGGAAGAAGGCCGGTGCCGGCTTGCCGACGACTTCGGCGGAACGGCCGCTGGCGAACTCAAGAGCGGCGACGAACGGTCCGGCGTCAAGGCTGAGGCCATCCGGCTCTCGGAAATACCGATTCTTCGCCAGAGCAAGGAGCGGAGCACCCGACATCAGCAGACGAAAGGCCCGGTTGAGCGCTCCATAGGTGAACCCGCTGCCCGCATCGCCGATCACCACCGCTTGCGCGCCGCCGGACAGGACATCGGTGAAATCCTCCTTCAGATTCGGATGGACGAGCAGATGGGGCGAGAGCCCACGTTCCTTCAGCCAGGCACAGGCGGCGCCCGAAGGTGTGACGAGCTCCTCGTCGCCGATCGTCACGCCCATAGCCGACAGATCGGCCAGAATCATCCGGCGCGGTCGGCGCGTCGTGTTCGTAACGAAGCGCACGGGCATCGCCCGCGCGCGCAAACGCTCCAGCGCCTCCCGGGCACCGGGCAGGAGCGTGCCGCCCACATAGAGAACCCCGTCGAGATCCAACAACGCTCCCTGGACCGTGGTCATGGGTCCTCGCGAGAGTCAGCCGCCCCAGGCGGTACGAAAAATGCAGTAACGATCAATTTTAACATCCCTTCCGGCGCCTTATGCGCTAATACTAGGGCTAACTCCATAGAGGTGCTGAGATGTCCGACAAGAGCGCAGGCGGCGATCTGAAGGATTTGCGGATTCTGGTGGCCGAGGACGAAGGCATCGTTGCCCTTGAAATCGAGGCATCGCTGCAGGGATTCGGCTGCGAGGTGGTCGGTCCGGTCGGCAAGGTCGAGCAAGCCCTGGAAGCCGTGCAGACCCAATCGGTCGATGGTGCGGTGCTCGACGTCAATCTCGGCGGGGTGGAGGTGTTCCCGGTGGCTGACGAACTGCTCGCCCGGGGCATCCCCGTCATCCTGTCAACGGGCTACAACGACCTGTCGCTGTTCCCGGAGCGGTTTCGCGGACTCCCCTGCCTCGAAAAGCCGTATGACGAGAAGGATCTCTTCGACCTGATGACGCGGGTTGTCGGCCGGTCGTAAGGCCCCATCCTTTCAGGATCTTTTCGGGGCGGCGTTGAGGACGGGCTCCGGCGGATGGTGGGCTACCAGGGTATCTGACTGCCGTCATAGTTGAAGAAAGAGCCGCTGTCTCCGGCAGTGAGAGCGGCGATCTTGGCGCGCATGGCGCCAACGCTTTGGGCCGGGGAGATCGTTGCGCCAGGTCCGCCCATGTCCGTCTGCACCCAGCCCGGATGGAAGACAACGGCGATGATGCCGCGCGGCGCAAGGTCGATGGCAAGACTCTTCGTCACCGCGTTGAGCGCCGCCTTGCTCGACCGGTAGATGTAGTAGCCGCCGCTCGTGTTATCGGCGATGCTGCCCATTCGGCTGGTCAAGTTCACGATGCGCTTCTGCTGTCCGCGCTCCAGATGGTCAAGGAAACACTCGACCATATGCAGCGGCGCGATCGTATTGATCCTGAAGGTGTCAAGCCAGACGCCCGTGTCCGTCTCCCCCAACCCGGTCCGCGCACCCATGACGCCGGCGTTATTGATCAGAACATCAAGCGGCTCACCCGAAAGTTCCTGGGCCAAATCAGCAATTTGACGGTCATCGCTGACATCGAGCTTGTGAATCCGGACATCGCCGGCAACGGCCTTCAGATCGTCGGCGGTGTCGGGCCGGCGGCAGGCGGCGTGCACCCGCCAGCCATCGGCTGCGTACTGCCTGGCGAATTCCAGGCCGATCCCACGGTTGGCTCCGGTCACGAGTACGGTCGGCATTCCGCTCTCTCCATCCCACAATATCCGGCCATGCGCCCCCGCCGCAGTTGCCGAGACCGCCATCCATGCGATGTCTGAAGCTTGGTATCGCTAGCCAAAAACTCAACGATAAGGCCGAGTTTCACACGAATATTCATCCGCCGCCTGAGCTAATCCAGTCACGGCCCGCGCCTTCGGAGCGCATGTCAGGAAAACGCATTCCCCGCCACACCGTTCCTAGGCGGCCACCTTCCGCCGCGGTCGGGGCACCAACTCTCCGCCGCAGTTCGGGCAGGTGTGATCCATGTGCAGGCTGCAGTCGGGACAAAAGGTGCATTCGTAGCTGCAGATGTAGGCCGTCTCATTCGGCGGCAGCGCCTGATTGCACTTTTCGCAATTCGCCCGCATCTCCAGCGCCATGACAGCCTCCCTTGCCGAGACGACAGTCGGGGAAGGGTACATCAGCGACCACCGATGACAAGCCCGGCCAAAGGACCGGGCAATGACGATCCCGGTGACGCGCAGCCGGGGTTTCGGCCGGCGCGTTTCCGGACTGGTGTCCGCTGCAGGGGGTGAGCAGCAATGATACTTGAAGTCGCGATCCTCGACGTCAAACCCGGCCTGTCGGAGCAATTCGAAACGGCCTTCGCCGAGGCGTCAACGATCATCGCCGGCATGTCCGGCTATGTTGGGCATGAGCTGCAGCGCTGCCTGGAAGAGGTCCGGCCGCTACCTCCTCCTTGTAAAGTGGCAGAGGCTTGAGGATCACACCGAAGGCTTTCGCGGCTCGCCGCAATATCGCGCATGGAAGGCGCGTCTCCACCACTTCTACGACTCGTTCCCGGTGGTCGAGCATTACGAACGCGTTCTCAAGAACGAGAATCCCACGCCGGCAGGCACGCTAGGATCGCACCAGCCAAAGTCCGGAAACGGCCGGCTCACCCCGTCTCCGCGAACAGCTCGCGCCCGATCAACATGCGGCGGATCTCCGAGGTGCCTGCGCCGATTTCGTAAAGCTTGGCATCGCGCAACAGGCGGCCCGCCGGATAGTCGTTAATGTAGCCGTTGCCGCCCAGCGCCTGGATCGCCTCGAGCGCCATCCAGGTCGCCTTCTCGGCGGCAAAGAGAATGGCGCCGGCCGCATCCTTGCGCGTGGTCTCACCCCGGTCGCAGGCCCGCGCCACGGCGTAGACATAGGCCCTGGCAGCGTTCGCCACCACGTACATGTCCGCGATCTTCGCCTGCATGAGCTGGAACTCGCCGATCGGCCGGCCGAACTGCCGCCGTTCATGCACATAGGGGAGGACCAGATCGAGGCAGGACTGCATGATGCCGAGCGGACCGCCGGCAAGCACGACCCGCTCGTAATCGAGGCCGCTCATCAGTACCCGTACGCCCTCGTTCTCGGCGCCGAGCAGGTTCTCCGCCGGCACTTCGCAGGTGTTGGAGCCGCGCATGCCGAGCTTGTCGAGCTTCCGGCCCGTGGCGAAGCCCTTCATGCCCTTCTCCAGGATGAAGGCGCTGATGCCCCGCGCCTCGGCCTCCGGTCGCGTTTTCGCGTAGACGACCAGCACGTCGGCGTCCGGACCGTTGGTGATCCACATCTTGCTGCCGTTGAGGACATAGCGATCGCCTCGTCGCTCGGCCCGGGCCCGCATGCCGACCACGTCCGACCCGGCGCCGGGCTCGCTCATCGCCAGCGCGCCGACATGCTCGCCGGTGATCAGCTTCGGCAGGTACCGGTGCTTCTGGGCCTCGGTCCCGTTGCGGCAGATCTGGTTGACGCAGAGGTTGGAATGGGCGCCGTAGCTCAATCCGACGCTGGCTGAGGCGCGGCTGATCTCCTCCATCGCCACGACATGCTCGAGATACCCCATGCCGGCCCCGCCAAGGGCCTCCTCCACGGTGATGCCGAGCAGGCCGAGCGCGCCCAGCTTCGGCCAGAGGTCCCGGGGAAAGTCATTGCTGCGGTCGATCTCGGCCGCGCGCGGGGCGATCTCCGCCGCCGCGAACCCGGCCACGGTCTCGCGCAACAGATCGGCGGTCTCGCCGAGACCGAAATCGAGGGAAGGCGATCGGCCGCTCATCACGATGGCTCCGGAAGCTGCTCGATACCGCAAGCCAGCGCATCCCGCCGCCCTCCACGGGAGAATGGGAACATCCCTTTCGCGCTCGACCTTGCGACGATCGAGCTTACCGGCAACGCCGCGAAAAGCGAAGCGGCGCCTCACGCCGGTCAGAGCAGAAACAGGGTGGCGAGGCCAAGAAAGATGAAAAACCCCAGCACGTCGGTCGTCGTGGTGAGGAACGGCCCGGCACCAACCGCAGGATCCATGCCGAGGCGCGCGAGCAACACCGGGATGACGGCGCCCGCGACGCCGGCCCAGACCATGTTGATGACCATCGCCGCGGCGAGAACGATGCCCAGCGGTACGTTCCGGAACCAGACCGCCGCGACGGTCCCCATGATGAGAGCGAACACCACCGCGTTCATCAGGGCCACCAGCAGTTCTTTCATCACTGGGCGCCAGACGCTGCCGCCGGGGGAGAGGTCCCGGGTGGCCAGGGCACGGACCGTCACGGTCACCGCCTGCATGCCTGCGTTTCCGCCCATGGCGACGACGATCGGCATCAGCACCGCGACGGCCACGATCTGCTCGATCGTCGCCTCGAATCGCGAGATGACGATCGCGGCGATCACCGTGTTGATCAGCGTCACCATCAACCACCGAACCCGCCGCCACGCTGTCTCCGCCACCGGAGCGTGGAAGTCCGTCTCGCCGACGCCACCGAGGCCCATGAGATCCTCTTCCGCCTCCTCGTCGATGACATGCACCACGTCGTCCACCGTGATGACGCCGACGAGGCGGCCGCTCTTGCTGACCACCGGAGCGGAAACCAGCCCGTACTGCCTGAACAGGTGGGCGACCGCTTCTTGGTCCATGTCCACCGGGATGCTGCGCAACTCGGTTTCCATGAGATCGGTCAGCTTGGCCGCCCGCTTCGCACGCATCGCTCGGCTGAGCGGCACCGAGCCGATCGGCCGATGGGCCGGGTCGACGATGAAGAGGTCATAGAAATCTTCCGGCAGGTCGTCGCTCGCGCGCAGGAAGTCGATGGTCTGGCCGACTGTCCAGAAGGACGGGATGGCCACCAGCTCGCGCTGCATCAGCCGCCCGGCGCTGTCCTCCGGATAGGTCAGCCCCTCCTCAATGATCGCGCGATCTTCGGCCGGAATGCTGTCGAGAATCCGCCGTTTCGCCTCTTCGTCGAGATCCTCAAGAAGGTCAATCGCGTCGTCGCTGTCGAGCTCGGAGAGAGCGGCGGCGACTCGCTGCGGCCCAAGCTGCTTGATGACCTCCTCGCGCACCCAGTCGGCGAGATGGCTCAGCGTCTCCGGCTCGATCAGCTGGCGGGTGAAATCGATCAGGCGACGGCGGCCTTCTTCGTCCAGACGCTCCAGCAGATCGGCGAAATCGGCCGGGTGCAGCGGCTGAACGAGTTCCCGGACGCGCGCCGCGTCCTGCGCCTCCAGCGCCTCCTGGACGGCGCGAAGACAGTCTGGCGAGACGCCGTAGTACTCGTCGCCGTCCTGCGCCTCGGCCGGCCGGCCCTCTTCCGGTGCCGTTCCGGCCATTCCTCTATCCTTTCCTGGACGCGGTCGGGGCCCCATTTCCCTTTCGCCGGACGGCGGCTTGCGCCTCAACGACGGCAAGGGCGCTCATATTGACGATTCCGCGCACCGAGGCACTCGGCGTGAGGATATGAGCCGGCTCCGCCACCCCGAGCAGAATCGGCCCAAGCGATATGCCGTCTCCGAGCGCCCGCAACAGGTTAAGCGAGATGTTGGCCGCGTCGAGCGTCGGCATGATCAGCAGGTTCGCCTGCCCCCTGAGTCGGGAATTGGGGAAGAGTCGCAAGCGGATCTCCTCCGAGATGGCGGAATCGCCATGCATCTCGCCCTCGACCTCCAGATCCGGAGCCTGGGCGCTGATCAGCGCAAGGGCCTTCCGCATCTTCTGCGCCGACGGCGTATCGGCGGTGCCGAAGTTGGAGTGCGAAAGGAGCGCCACTTTCGGCGTGATGCCGAAATGCCGCACCTCTCTGATCGCCAGAAGAGTCATCCCGGCGATCTCTTCCGCGGTCGGATCCGGCATCACCTGCGTGTCGCACACGAAGAACACGCCTCGCGACAGAAGAAGCGCATGCAGGGCCGCGGGGTGCTCCGCCCCCGGCGCGAGGCCGATGACGTCGAGAACGTGCCGGAGGTGCCGTTCGAAGCGGCCGACGGTACCGCAGATCATCGCTTCGGCTTCTCCGCGCTTCACCATGAGGGCGGCGATGACCGTGTTGCGGGTCCTCACCACCGTGCGCGCATATTCCGGCGACACGCCCTTGCGCTCCATCAGGCGATGATAGAGCGTCCAGTACTCGGTGAACCGCGGGTCGCCTTGCGGATCGACCAGCTCGAAATCCTTATCCGGGCGCAGCCGGAGCTTGTAGCGCTCGATCCGCTGCTCCACCACCGCTCGACGGCCAATGAGGATGGGCTTCGCCAGCCCTTCGTCGATGACGGTCTGCGCCGCCCGCAGAACGCGTTCCTCCTCTCCTTCCGCATAGACGAGCCGGCGGGGATCGCGCCGGGCGCTGTCGAAGAGCGGCTTCACCACAAGCGCCGTCCGGAAGACGAACTGGCTCAGCTTCTCGCGGTAGGCGGCGAAATCCTCGATCGGCCGCGTTGCCACGCCGCTGTCCATCGCCGCCTTTGCGACCGCCGGCGCCAGCTCGACGATCAGCCGTGGATCGAAGGGGCGCGGTATGAGGTATTCGGGGCCGAAGCTGAGGTCCTCGCCGCCATAGGCCGCCGCCACGATGTCCGACGTCTCGGCCTGCGCCAGCTTGGCCAGAGCGTGGACGCAGGCGATCTTCATCGGCTCGTTGATCGCGGTCGCCCCGACATCGAGGGCGCCGCGGAAGATGAAGGGAAAGCAGAGGACGTTGTTGACCTGGTTCGGATAGTCGGACCGGCCGGTCGCGATGATGGCGTCGGGCCGGACGGCGCGCGCCTCTTCAGGCATGATCTCCGGTACCGGGTTCGCCAGCGCCAGGATCAGCGGGCGCTCGGCCATGCTCCGGACCATGTCCGGCTTCAGCACGCCAGGCGCGGACAGGCCGAGAAAGATGTCGACTCCGCCGATCACCTCCGCCAGATGCCGCGCCTTGGTCGCCTTGGCATAGCGCGCCTTGTAGGGGTCCATCAGCACCGTGCGGCCCTCGTAGACGACGCCTTCCACGTCGACGACGGTGATGTTTTCGCGCGGCAGCCCGAGGCTGACCAGCAGATCCAGGCAGGCGATCGCGGCCGCTCCGGCACCGCAGCAGACCAGCTTCACGCGATCGATCGGCTTCTCGACGACCCGCAGGCCGTTGAGAATGGCCGCGGCGACGATGATGGCGGTACCGTGCTGGTCGTCGTGGAAGACCGGGATCCGCATTCGCTCGCGCAGCGCACGTTCGACATCGAAGCATTCCGGCGCCTTGATGTCCTCGAGGTTGATCCCGCCGAAGGTCGGCTCCAGGCTGGCGATGATGTCCGCCAGCTTCTCGGGATCCCTCTCGTTGATTTCGATGTCGAAAACGTCGATCCCCGCGAAGGTCTTGAACAGAACGGCCTTGCCTTCCATCACCGGCTTGGCGGCAAGCGGGCCGATTTGTCCGAGCCCCAGCACCGCCGTCCCGTTTGTGACAACGGCCACCAGATTCCCGCGCCGCGTCAGCGACGCGGCCTCGGCCGGGTCATCGACGATCGCTTCGCAGGCCGCGGCGACTCCCGGCGAATAGGCGAGCGCCAGGTCGCGCTGATTGGCGAGCGGTTTGGTCGGGACGACGGAAAGCTTTCCCGGTGTTGGTGCGCGATGATATTCAAGCGCGCTTTCGCGCAGATCTTCGGCCATTCATGGTCTCCCGCAACGACTGGGCGGCGCGATTATAGCCGCTCGCCCGTCACGCGCCACGGCCGTGGAGGTCGGAGACGAGAAATTGGATGAAATCTGTCGGCCAGGAGCCCCTAGAGCCTACAGAAAGCCCCTGATTTCGCCCCCAACCGGCCCCAAATGGGCCTCAACGGGAGGGTGGTGCGGTCGAGAAGACTCGAACTTCCACGGGGTTTCCCCCACAGCGACCTCAACGCTGCGCGTCTACCAGTTCCGCCACGACCGCATCCGGACGGCGCCCTTCGGGCTTGCCATCGGGTGATGCGGGGGAATACCAAATCCTCCACCCGGGATCAAGCGGGACCCGTGTGTCTCCACCTTAGCATGGGGTTAATTTTCGAGATGGCCACCTTTTCTCCCGCGCGCCCGCACTCCGCGACGACCGATGGCCCCGTCGAGTGGCGGATCAGCGACGCCCCCGTTCCCTACCCTGCGGCCGTAGAGAGCATGGAGGAGCGGGTAGCCGCCATCCGCGCCGGCACGGCCCCGGAGCTGGTCTGGCTGTTGGAGCATCCACCGCTCTACACGGCCGGCACCAGCGCGAAAGACGGCGATCTGTTGTGGCCGGACCGGTTTCCGGTCTACCCGACCGGCCGTGGCGGCCAGTACACCTATCATGGCCCGGGGCAGCGGGTCGGATATGTCATGCTGGATCTGAAGCGACGCGAGCCGGACGTCCGCCGGTTCGTTTACCTGCTCGAGGAGTGGCTGATCCGCACGCTTGCCCGTTTCAACGTCCGCGGCGAACGGCGCGCCGGGCGCATCGGTATCTGGGTCGCGCGCGGCGACCGCGAGGACAAGATCGCCGCCATCGGCGTCCGCGTCCGGAAATGGGTCACCTTCCACGGCGTCGCCTTGAACCTCGATCCGGACCTCGAGCATTTTGCGGGGATCGTGCCCTGCGGCGTCCAGGATCCCCGATTCGGCGTCACCTCGCTGCACGACCTCGGGCTCCTGATCAGCATGCCCGAACTCGACGCGGCCCTCATCGCGGCCTTCGCGGAGGTGTTCGGGCCGACCTGAGCGCCTACGGAGCGGCAACCGAGACGTTCGGCGCCGA
>CAZKCM010000075.1:0-21123 GCA_964551315.1 uncultured Rhodospirillaceae bacterium
TCGACCCGGCGCTGCTGCGCGCCGGGCGCTTCGACCGCCAGGTGCTGGTCGACCGGCCGGACAAGGTGGGCCGCGTCCAGATCCTCAAAGTCCACGTCAGGAAGGTGAAGCTTGCCCCGGACGTCGACCTTGAGCAGGTGGCCGCGCTCACCCCCGGCTTCAGCGGCGCCGACCTCGCCAATCTGGTCAACGAGGCGGCACTCGTCGCCACCCGGCGCGGCGCCGATGCGGTGGCGCCCCAAGACTTCACGGCGGCGATCGAGCGGCTGGTGGCGGGGCTGGAGAAGAGGAACCGGCTGCTCAACCCGAAGGAGCGGGAGGTGGTGGCCTACCACGAGATGGGGCACGCGCTGGTCGCCATGTCGCTGCCGGGGACCGACCCGGTGCACAAGGTGTCGATCATCCCGCGCGGCATCGGGGCGCTGGGCTACACCATCCAGCGGCCGACCGAGGATCGCTTCCTCATGACCCGTGAAGAGCTCGAGAACAAGATGGCGGTGCTGCTTGGCGGGCGGGCGGCCGAGACGGTGGTCTTCGGTCACTTGTCGACCGGTGCCGCCGACGACCTCGCCAAAGTCACGGATATCGCCCGCAGCATGGTCACCCGCTACGGCATGGTCGAGAAGCTTGGGCAGGTCTCCTACGACCTCGAGCAGAAGTCGTTCATCGGCGGTGGCGCGCTGCCGCCGCATATGGGCCAGCGGCAGTACAGCGAGGATACGGCGCGCGAGATCGACATGGCGGTGCGCGACATCGTCAACGCCGCCTTCGACAAGGCGACCGGCATCCTGCGGGAGCGGCGCGAGGTGCTCGAGCGGTCGGCGCGGGAACTCCTGGAGAAGGAAACGCTCACCGAAGCCGATTTGCGCCGGCTTGTCGGCGAGCCGGCGCGAACGGCGGCGTGATCCGGCGCGGGGCCGGCTTGCCGCGCGGCTCTCGCGTAGGAGTGGCGTCGAGGCCTGTCCCTACAGCAGCGGGTGGACCACCGGCTCCCGCGGGCGCAGGAGGTAGCGGGCGAACAGCTCCCGATAGCCGCGATAGTAATAGCCGCCGTTCGCCTCGAGCAGGGCCGCGCGCATGGCTCGGTAGCGCGCCGGCCGCGCATGCCAGACGAGCCCCGGCTCGTTGTGGTGGACGAGGTGCAGGTTGTTGTGGAGATAGAGAAGGCCCATCAGCGGCCCCGTCTCGATCAGGGCGGTCCGGTGCGCGACCGGCTCGGCCGCCCGATGCTCGGCGAAGGAGCGTAGCAGCGTCAGCGCCGTGCCCGGATAGACGAACAGCAGCAGATACTCGCCGAGCGTGATGCCGCAGACGCCGATGACCCAGACCAGCACCAGGGCGACCGCCGGCAGGTGCGGCAGCCAATGGCGAAGGTGGGCACGGTCGCCGCGTACCGCGCTGCGGATCAGCGTCGCCGCTGTCGCCAGGACGACCCAAGGCGGCCCCAGGAGAAGGCGACCAAGCAAGGTGTTCATGGCGAGCCGCAGCGCCCGGCGGACCGGACCCATCGCCTGCCAGGCGGCCGGGGTGACGTAATAGGATTCGGGATCGTCGATCGGGTCCGTCAACCGCTCGTCCCGGTGGTGTGTCAGATGGGTCTCGCGGTAGAGGCCGTAGGGCAGCCACAGCCAGAGGGACGGGAAGAGGAGCAGCGTGTTCAGCCAGTCCCATCGCGTGGGGTAGCCGTGGACCGCCTCGTGCTGCAGCGACCCGTGCAGGCAGATCAGGCTGCCGCCGCAAAGGGCGACCGCCCACCAGGGCAGCGCCGCATAGAACCAGGTGACGAGACCGAATCCCACGTATACGGCGGCGATCACGGCAATGGTCGGCCAGTCGACGGCGCGACGAGACGGCCACGTCTCCGTGGTGTGGACGGGCCTGGGAGCGGCGCCCGCGGTGGAGGGGCGCTCGGGATCTTGGGCAATTCGCGATGCGATCACCATGAAGGAATTATGTCCGCCATTTTACAGCGAACAACGAGGGAATGCGCACAAGTCGTTACGATGTAAATCAAACCAGCGCATTCGTTGATAAAACGCAACAGATGCGGTATAATTACCGCAATCGTTGGTTTCGGTAGTCAGGCAGAATGGATCGGCGGGACACCGTCCGAGTCTTCCGCGATCGCCTGAACGAGGTGATCGCCCGTTCCGGGCTGAGCCGGTCGGCCTTTGCCGCGCGGATTGGTATCGATCGGTCCACGCTGGCGCAGATTCTGTCGCCGGCGAACGACCGGCTGCCGCGGGCGGAAACGCTGGCGGCGATCGCAGCGGATCAGCAGGTGAGCGTCGACTGGCTGCTGGGCCTCAGCCAGGAGGGGCCGCTTGCGGCCTCGATCATCAACCAGCCGCTGGAGATCGCGCCCGGCGCCCACTCGCCGGCGGACGAGCGCCTGACGCGCTGGCACGCGGAAGCGGCCGGCTACAAGATCCGCTACGTTCCGACGACCCTCCCGGACCTCCTGAAGACGGAGGCGGTGATCCGCTACGAATATCGGGACTATGTCGGGCCGATCCCGGAATCGCGCATCCAAGCCGCGACGGAACGGCTGGCGCATCAACGCCGCCCGGAGAGCGACATGGAGGTCTGCTGTTCGCGGCAGAGCGTCGAGGCGTTCGCGCGCGGTGAGGACCTCTGGCGGGATCTCGACGTTCGGGTCCGGCGCGATCAGCTGTCCTGGATGATCTATCTGATCGACGACCTCTACCCGACGTTCCGCTGGTTCCTCTATGACGGCGTCCGCCGCTTTTCCGCGCCGCTGACGATCTTCGGCCCGAAGCGGGCGGCGATCTATGTCGGGCACATGTATTTCGTGTTCAACAGCACCGAGCACATCCGCTTGCTGACCGAGCATTTCGACGACCTGATTCGGGCCGCGGAGGTCCAGCCGCACGAGATCACCGGCTTTCTGCGACGGCTTCTCGCGGAGCTGGATCGGCCGGCGGTCGCCATCGACCGCCGGAATGAGAGGCCGTCCGGAGCGTCTGGCTGATCCGAACCGCGTGCCGGCCCGGCAAAGCGGAGTGCTTCCGCACGGCTGGCCCGGCCCGAAAATCCGGCGTAGAAGAGCTGTTCGCGGCGGTCCGGAGTCCGGCGGTCCGCACGCCCAGCAACAGCAATCCAGCAACGGCAATGGGGAGATAGGCCGTGTCCGACGATTTCTCGACGAGCGTCAATGCGACCGATGTTCGCGCCACCGGAGGGTGCCTCTGCGGCGCGATCCGCTATGAGGTGCGTGGCCCGCTGCGCGATGTTGTCAACTGCCATTGCGGCCAGTGCCGGCGGGCGCACGGCCATTACGCCGCCTACACCAATGCGGAGTGGAGCGCCGTCACCCTGAGAGGGACCGAGCATCTTCGCTGGTTCGAATCCTCCGACTTTGCGCGGCGCGGCTTCTGCACGATCTGCGGATCGAGCCTGTTCTGGGAGCGGCGCGGCAGCGGCGGCGTGTCGATCGCGGCCGGCAGCCTGGATGCGCCGACGGGCCTCAAGACGGTCCGCCACATCTTCGTGAAGGACGCGGGCGACTACTACCGGATCGACGACGGGCTCGAGGCGCTGCCGGGCTCGATGGGTTAGGGGAGAGGCGGAGCCGGGGAGGGGGTCGAATGGCGGTCGCCGGACTGCCGATGTACGACCTGCCGGAGATCGCCGGGGCGACCGATGCCTGGTGGCGCGGCCTCGCCCGGGCGTTCCGGCGGGAAGGGATCGCCGAGGTTCCGGACCGCCTGACGCGCGGGGAGGATCTCTTCCGGCACTGGTCGTCGCCCGACCTGCTGTTCAGCCAGACCTGCGGCTATCCGCTGATACACGCGCTGGCCGGCCGCGTCGCGCTCGTCGCCACGCCCTGCTATCGCGCCGAGGGTTGTGCCGGGCCGGAATACCGCAGCGTCGTGGTCGTCCGCGCGGATTCGGCGGTGACGGAGCCGGCGCAGCTGCGCGGCGGGACCTGCGCCGTGAACAGCCGCGATTCGCAATCGGGCTATAACGCGCTGCGCGCCCTGGTGGCGCCGCTGAGCCGGGGCGGGCGCTTCTTCGGCCGCGTGGTCATGAGCGGCGGTCACCGGGAGAGCCTCGCGCTCGTCGCAGCGGGTGAGGCCGATGTGGCGGCGATCGACTGCGTCACGCACGCGCTCCTCGCCCGCCACGCGCCGACGGCACTCGCCGGCACGCGGGTGCTCTGCCACAGCGCCGCGGCGCCGGGCCTGCCCTATGTGACCGCCGCCGGGGCCGATGTCACGCTGCTGCGGCGGCTGCGGGCCGGGCTGCGCCGCGCCTTCGACGATCCGGGGCTCGCCGCGGTTCGGGACGATCTGCTGCTTGCCGGCATGGAGGTGCTGCCGCTCGCCGCCTATGGCCGGATCGCCGAGCTCGAGGCGGCTGCGGGGGTGCTTGGCTATGCCGAGCTCGCCTGAGGCGCGGAAGCGGTCAGAGGATCGACATCTTCGTCATCCGGACGAAGAGCTCCAGTGCCGCGACGCCGACCAGCGAGTTGCCGGAGCGGTCCAGCTCCGGCGACCATACGGCGATGCAGCATTGCTGCGGCACCACGGCAACGATGCCGCCGCCGACGCCGCTTTTCGCCGGCAAGCCCACCCGGTAGGCGAAGCTGCCGACCGAATCGTACATGCCGCAAGTCATCATCAGCGCGTTGATCCGCCGCGCCTGCCGATCGGTCAGAACGGCCTCCTGCAGAAGCGGCGAGACGCCGCCATTGGCCAGCGGCAGGAACGCGCGGGCGAGGTCGAGGCAGCTCATCTCGATCGAGCACTGCCGGCAATAGGCTGAGAGCAGGACGCCCGGGTCGTGCCGGATGGAGCCATGGCTCCGCAGCAGATTGGCGATCGCCGCGTTGCGGTGGGCCGCCCGCAGTTCCGAGGCCGCGACCTTCTCGTTGCAGCCGATCGAGAAGTTCTGGGAGAGAACGCGCAGATAATCGACGAGGACCGCGGTGGGCTCCTCCTTCGTCCGCCCCATGACGCAGTCGAGCACCACGAGGGCGCCGGCATTGATGAAGGGATTGCGCGGGATGCCCCGCTCGTATTCGAGCTGCACCAGCGAGTTGAAGGGAGTCCCCGACGGCTCCTTGCCCACCCGGCGCCACAGCTCGTCGCCCATGATGCTGATGGCGAGCATCAGCGCCGGCAGCTTCGAGATGCTCTGGATCGAGAACTTCTCGTCGGCATCGCCGACGCTGTGCTCCGTGCCGTCCACCATGGCGACCGCCATACCGAACTTGTCAGGCGGAACGCGCCGCAGCGCCGGGATGTAGGACGCCACCTTGCCCTTGCCGAAATAGGGCCGAACCTCCCGGGCGACCTCCTCCAGGACGTCGGTCAGATCCATCGGGCGGGGCGGCAGGCGCGCTCAGGGCAAGGCGGATTCCTGCCGCTCCTGCGCCTCGGGCTGGAACAGAACCTTCAGCACCGTCAGGCTCTTCTGCGCACCGCTCCGGGTTTCCCAGACGATGGACTGGCCCTCCTCCAAGCCGATCAGGGCGGCGCCGACCGGGGTCAGGATCGAGATCTTTCCCGCCGCGATGTCCTGGTCACCAGGGTAGACCAGGGTCGCGGTGCGGACCTCCCCGGTCTGATCGTCGCGGAATTCGACGCGGGAGTTCATCGTCACGATGGTTGGCGCAATCTCGGTCGGCGCAACCACGCGCGCGCGGTCGAGTTCCTCGGCGAGGAACTCGCCGACGGCCGGCATGTTTCGCAACGCGGCCGATGCCAGATCCGACAGGCGGTCGTGGTCGGCTTGCGTCACGACGATGGGCGGGGGTGTTCCTCTCAAGGCCATGCCTTCCTCCGTGTTCGGTGTCTCGTTTAAGCGGCGCCCTTCAGGCCGCGTTGTCCGGCCCGGGATCGTCCCCGGGATCTTCCTGGTCGGGCGGCGTCCGTTTCCACGCCGTTCGCGGCCGAAGCGGGACCACGTTGTCCCCGGGCATCTTCCGGTCCGGACCCTCAGGCCGGACGTCTTTCGATCCATCTTCGCGGCGCATTGCTCAGTCTCCAAGCCGCGGCACCACGGGCCGCAGTGTTGCGACATGTTTCGCGGTTTCTTGGAACGGTGAAGTCTCGCCCCGGGACCAGGGCGAGCAGTTTCAGGTCGCGCGCCGGTCCGGGGCCAGCCAGCCCGTCAAGAGGCTGCCCGCGTGCAACAGAAAACGAGGAGTGGTCCGCAGGATACACATAACAGGGGAAAGTTAATGCACGCGGTCAGAAAGTCAACAGATGTGCTTTCTCTCGGCATGATTGCGCCGCGCGACAGGTTTCAGGCAAAAGCTGTGTCGGCCGGCGTGCTCTTGAACCAGCCTTCGGCGTTCTCCGCTTCCTTGGTCCGATAGCGGGGGCTTGCGCCGAGCGGCAGCACGGCGTATTCGCCGTCGGACCGGCCGTGCAGGCCGGCCCGCTCATGTGAGCCGGGCGGGCAGCGATGGGGCATCGCCGGCACGCCGATGGCGACCGGGCCGCCGGCGGCGGAGAGGTCGGGGAGTCCAGGAGCGCCGGCCGACTGCCTGACGGGCGCGTCGGCCGGCAATGAGTCCCCCGGCGTTGCCGCTCAGGTCCTCTGCATTTCCTCCCGCAAGAGCCGCAGTTCCTCGCGAAGCCGCCTTACTTCGTCCGCGACGGCCGACGGGACCTCGCTGTCGAAGGGCCGCCGGATGCCGATGGGCGACCGGTCGGACAGAGAGACGACGTCGTTCCTGGAATAGGGCGTATCGGGCATTGTCCGCGTTCCTCCTTCTTGGACTTCCCGTCGGGCATTCCTCGGCCGATCGGCCGGACGTCCGGCCCGCTAGTCGGGCAGGGCGATCACCAGCAATACAAAGATGGTCACCGCGATCAGGCCCTCGATTCCGAGACTGAAGCGTCCGGACTTCATGCGGTGCTGCCTTTTGCTGCTCATCTTCTGAACATGAGTATCGGCTTGCCGTCTGCAAAGACAATCCAAGGGATCTCCGCCGGAATGTGATGCGCTCCACCAAAAGAAACCGCGCCGGTTGCACCTTTCGGGGCATCGAATATTCCGCTGAGGAAAGATCTCTGAATCAGATGAACTTGTCGCGAGTGCCGCAAAATGTTGAATCTCGTCCGATCGGGTCTGGGCTGGGCGATCCTCGCTGGCCACAAGATTTTCCGCGGTCACCGAGGCCGGCCGTCGGGCCGGAAGGGCGGGTATCGCCTTCGCGGCGAGATCGATATGGCCCATAACCGGGTTCGAGCGAGCCGCGCGCAAGGCGGGCCACCGGCCGGCTTGACACCGGCCGGCCTTGTCTTGATTGTACCGCCTCCAGGGAAGTGCTTCCTCCGGATGGAAAAAATACGGAGGCGCCACGCCGTGCGGTCCGGGGCGTTCGTCCACGGCACCTCGGTTTGCACGGGCGTGACGAGAACGGGGCTGGGGTGGCGATTTGGCTGAAAGACTGGCGGTTGAAGCGCGATCGGTGACGAAGGTGTTCGGCGCCGGCGAGGACGGCGTGCGCGCGCTCAACGCGGTTTCGGTCGCGATTCGCGAGAACGAGTTCTTCACGCTGCTTGGCCCATCGGGCTGCGGCAAGACGACGCTGCTGCGGCTGATCGCGGGCTTCGAGCGGCCGACCGCCGGCGATATCCTGCTCGACGGCCAGCCGGTCACGGACCTGCCGCCGTTCAGGCGGCCGGTGAACACGGTGTTCCAGAGCTACGCCCTGTTCCCGCATATGACGGTGGCGGAGAACATCGCCTTCGGCCTGGAGATGCGGCGCGTCGGCAAGGCCGAGACCCGGGCGGTGGTCGAGGAAATGCTGACTCTCGTCAAGATGAGCGGGATGGGCGGCCGCAAACCGGCGCAGCTCTCGGGCGGGCAGCAGCAGCGGGTCGCACTGGCCCGGGCGCTGGCCAACCATCCCAAGGTGCTGCTGCTGGACGAGCCCCTCTCGGCCCTCGACTTCAAGCTGCGCAAGGAGATGCAGATCGAGCTGAAGCGGCTGCAGCTCCAGACCGGCATCACCTTCGTCTTCGTTACCCACGATCAGGAAGAGGCGCTCACCATGAGCGACCGGATCGCGGTGATGAGCCAGGGCGAGATCCTGCAGATCGGCAGCCCGACCGAGATCTACGAGCACCCGACGCGGCGCTTCGTCGCCAACTTCATCGGCGAGAGCAACTTCCTGGAAGCAGAGGTGTTGAGCGTCGTCAACGGCGCGGCGCAGGTACGGCTTGCTTCCGGCGCCACGCTTCCGGCGAGCGCGCCGGCCGGAATCCAGATCGGCGGAACGGCGACGGTGGCGGTCCGGCCGGAGCGGGCCGATCTGGTGCGGAGCGGTGCGGATTCGACCTTCACCGGCCGCGTCGAGAACATCGTCTATCTGGGCACCGACACCACTTTCCATCTGATGCTGCCGGACGGGCAGCCCTTCGTCGTGCGGATGCAGAACCATCAGGGGGCGCAGCAGCCGTTTGCCGTAGGCGAGGAGGTGGGCGTCAAGCTGTCCCCCGGTGCGCCGCAGCTGTTGGCGGACTGATGGGACGGAGGGCGGAGACGGCCAACCGATGACGACGACCACCGCCCGCGTCGAGCCAAGGCCGCTTGGAAAGTCGGGCCCGACGAGCGACCTGATCCGACGGCGACCCTGGTTGCAGCGGCTCTTGCTGATCGGGCCGGCGCTCGCCACCATCGGCGTCTTCGGCATCCTGCCGCTCTGCCTGATGGGGCTCGTTTCCTTCCTCGAACGCGGGATGAACGGCGGCGTCGTCTGGGGCGAATACACGACGGAGGCTTACGTCAACTTCCTGTTCGACCGCGATCTCGACGACAGCCTGATCTTCAACAGCGACTACCTGCAGATCTTCCTGCGGTCGTTCCTGCAATCGGCCTCGACGACGGTCCTCGCCCTGCTCATCGGGTTCCCGACCGCGCTCTACATGGCGCTGCAGCCGGAGCGGCGGCGCAATCTGCTCGTCTTCCTCGTCACGATCCCGTTCTGGACCAACCTTCTGGTCCGCAACTACTCCTGGATCCTCCTGCTGCGCGCGAACGGCCTTATCGACACGGCGCTGCAGTCGATCGGCCTCACCTCGGAGCCGCTTAACCTCCTCTACACCGACTTCGCCATCGCCGTGGGCCTTACCTACTCGTATCTGCCGTTCATGGTGCTGCCGATCTACGCCAGCCTGGAGAAGCTGGACTGGCGTCTGGTCGAAGCGGCCTATGACCTTGGCGCCAACCGGCTGCGAGCGCTGGCGCGCGTGATCATCCCGCTCAGCGCGCCGGGGATCATCGCCGGCGCGATCCTGGTCTTCATCCCCTGCCTCGGTGCCTACGTGACGCCGGTGCTGCTCGGCGGCGGCAAGACGCTGATGATCGGCAACCTGATCCAGCTGCAGTTCGGCTCGTCGCGCAACTGGCCGTTTGGCGCGGCGCTGTCCTTCTCGCTTCTCGGCCTGGTCCTGATCACCATGGTGATCTATCTCGTCCGCTATCGCGGCAAGGCAGCGCATCCGTGAGGGCGTCGGTCAACCCGCTCCTGCGGTTCCCGGGCGCCAGGGGCGTCGCCGTCCTGTTCTTCGCCTATCTCTATCTGCCGATCGTGGTGCTGATCGGCTTGAGCTTCAACGCGAACCGCTCGGCGACGATCTGGACCGGCTTCACCACGGACTGGTACGCACAGGTCGTTCAGAACAACCAGATCCTGTCGGCGGCGCAGAATTCCCTCGTGGTCGCCGCGATCGCCACCGTCATTTCGACCGCGCTGGCGACCCTGGCGGCGCTCGGCACGGCCAGGCGGTTCTCCGGCTGGACCATGGCCAACGCCGTGATCGCCCTGCCGCTCGTGGTCCCGGAGGTGGTGACCGCGGTCGCGACGCTGCTGTTCTTCGTTCTGATCGGCATCCGCCTCGGCCTGCTTTCGGTGATCATCGCCCACGTCGTGTTCTGCATCCCCTTCGCCTACCTTCCCATCCGCGCCCGGCTGGAGGGCATGGACGCGACGCTGCGCGAGGCGGCGTCCGATCTCTATGCCGACGAGTGGCGGACCTTCCGGCGTGTCACGCTGCCGCTGCTGTGGCCCGGTATCCTGTCGGGCGCTATGCTCGCCTTCATCATTTCGCTGGACGACTTCGTCATCACCTCCTTCGTCGCCGGCCCGGGCGCGAGCACCTTGCCGATCTACATCTACACGCTGATCCGAATCGGCGTGTCGCCCGAGGTGAACGCCATTTCGGCGATCATGCTGGTGATTTCGATCGTCTTCGTTTCCCTGTCGTTCCTCATTCAGCGGTGGCGGGCATGAGGCGCCGTCGCCGGTGGACATGCGCGGTCAACAAAGCTCTTTCAGAGGAGGTGTCACGATGAGATTGCGCGGCCTGTGCGCTTCGCTTGCGGCGAGCGCGCTCCTGCTGCTCGGCGGCGGCAACGCCAACGCGGCGGGCGAATTGTACTTCTACAACTGGACCAACTACTTCCCGCCGGATCTTTTGAAGAAGTTCGAGGCGGAGACCGGCATCAAGGTCACGATGGACGGCTACGATTCGAACGAGACCCTGATGGCCAAGTTGAAGGCTGGCGGCGGCGGTTACGATGTCATCGTGCCGTCGGACGTGTGGGTCCGGATCATGGCCGAGGAAGGGCTGCTGCAGGAGATCGACGCGCCCTCGATGCCCAACTTCAAGAACGTGATGCCGCCGTTCGACAACCCGCCCTTCGATCCGGGACGCAAGTATTCCGCACCGTACATGTGGGGCACCACCGGCTTCACCTACGACTCGGCCAGGGTGCCGGGCGGCAAGCTCGAGGAGAGCTGGAAGGAGTTCCTGGAGCCGCGCGAGGAGCTGAGGGGCCAGATCGCCACGCTCGACGATCCGGCGGAGCTGTACAATGCCGCCGCATTCTATCTGGGCATCGATCAGTGCACCGAAGATCCGAAGGAGGCCCAGAAGATCCTCGACGTGCTTCTGAAGCAGAAGCCCTATATCGCAACCTACAACTCCGACGGCACCATCGAGCGCATGGCGGCCGGCGAGGTGATCATGCATGGTCAGTGGAACGGCGCTTCCCACCGTACCAAGGAGGCCCTGCCGACCGCGGTCTATGTCTACCCCAAGGAAGGCGTGAACCAGTGGGCGGACAACTTCGCCGTTCCGAAGGACGCGCCGAATCCGGAAAACGCGAAGATCTTCATCAACTGGATGATGGATCCGAAGAACATCGCCGAGGCCAGCAACTTCACGGCCTACATGAACGCGATCAAGGGCTCCGAGGAGTATATGGATCCGTCGCTGAAGGATGACCCGGCGATCAACATGCCGCCGGAATATGCAGACCGTCTGCGACCGACCGTGGATTGCTCCGTGGCGGCGCGCGAGCTGCGGGACAAGGTCTGGACGCGGCTGAAGAAGTAGGCGAGAGCGGGAAAGCCGGGCCGGGCGCAAAGAGTCGCGCCCGGCCCGGCGAACTGGGGCGCGGGCGCAGGGCACGCTATGCCCGCACCGCCTTGAAAATATTCCGCTTGGTGCTCAGGCCTGGAACGGCATCCGGTCTGTGGCGGGCGCCGCGGCGGCCGGCGCGACCAATGGGAAATGGCAGCGAAGCTCCCGCCCGGGCCCTATGCTCTGGGGTTGCGGGCGTTCGGCGCGGCAGCGGTCCTGCGCCCAGGGGCAGCGGGTGTGGAACTCGCAGCCGCTCGGCCGGCGGGCCAGGCTCGGCACCTCGCCGGTGAGCTCGACCGTCTCGCGCCGGCGGTCGGGGTCGGGGTGCGGCTGCGCCGCGAGGAGGCCGTGCGTGTAGGGGTGCGCCGGGTGCGCGAAGACGGCGCTCGTCGGCCCGCGCTCGACGAACCGCCCCATATACATAATCGCCATCGCGTCGCAGATGTGGCGCACGATCGCCAGGTTGTGGGTGATGATCAGGTAGGTGAGCCCCAGCTCGCGCTGGAGGCGCACCATCAGGTTCAGGATCTCACCCTGGACCGAGACGTCGAGCCCGGCGGTCGGCTCGTCGGCGATGATCAGCTTGGGCTCGAGCGCCAATGCGCGGGCGACGCCGACGCGCCGGGCCTGGCCGCCGGAAAGCTGGTGCGGATAGCGCCCGGCGAAGTGGGACGGCAGCCCCACCAGATCGAGCAGCCGGCGCGCCTCGGCGTCGAGGTTGCGACCGCGCAGGCCGTGGATGACGAACGGCTCGGTGATCAGCGACTTGACGGTGAGCCGCGGGCTCAGGCTCGCGACCGGGTCCTGGAACATCATCGCCATGTTGCGGCGATAACCGGCAAAGGCCCTGTCCGAGCGGCCCTTGGGCTCCATCCCCATGAAGCGGATCCGGCCGCTATGGATCGGCACCAACCCCATGATGGCGCGGCCCAGCGTGCTCTTGCCCGAGCCGCTCTCGCCGACCAGCCCGAAGGTGGTGCCGGCTTCCAGGCGGAAGGAGACGTCGAGCACGGCGTCGAGGAAGGGGTCCGCGACGCCGGCGAGCTTCGCCCGGACCGGCCCCATGGTGCGGAAGCGGACCCGCAGGTTCTCGACCTCGAGAAGCGCGCTCATGTCCGCCCCGCCGCGAGGTGGCAGCGCGCCATGTGACCCTCCGCCACCCAGGTCGCGGCCGGATCCTCGACGCGGCAGCGGTCGAAAACCTTCGGGCAGCGCGCGGCGAAGATGCAGCCCGGTGGCGGCGGCGCGAGGTCGGGCACTTCGCCGGGAATGGTCGGCAGCTCCCGGGTGGTCTCCTGCAGCAGCGCCGGGTCGCAGACCAGCAGCGCCTCGGTGTAGGGGTGGGACGGTCGGTGGAACACGTCGCGCACCGAGCCCTGCTCGACCACGGTTCCCGCGTAGAGGATCACGACGTAGTCGCACAGCTCGGCGATCAGCCCGAGATTGTGGGAGATGAACAGGATCGAGCTCTTGTAGTCCTTCTGCAGCTCGCGCAGCAGATGGATGATCTGCGCCTCCATGGTGACGTCGAGCGCGGTGGTCGGCTCGTCGGCGATCAGCAGCTCCGGGTTGCCGAGCAACGCCATGGCGATGGCGATGCGCTGGCGCATGCCGCCCGAGAACTCGTGCGGGTAGTTGTCGAGCCGCTGCCTGGGATCCGGAATGCCGACCCGGCGCAGCATCTCCGCCGCCCTGTCGCGCTTGGCGGCGGTGCTGAGGCCTTTGTCGCGGTACTGGATGTCGACCATCTGGGTGCCGATGGACAACACCGGGTTCAGCGCCGTCATCGGCTCCTGGAAGACCATGGAGATTCGCCGGCCGCGGAGGTCGCGCAACTGCCGCGGGCTCATCCGCAGGACGTCCTGCCCCTCGAACAGGACCTCGCCGCCGCGGATTTCCGCGTTGTCGGGGAGGAGGCGGATCGCCGCCGAGATCAGCGTCGTCTTGCCGGAGCCGCTCTCGCCGACGACGCCGACGGTGCTGTGGCGCGGCACGGTCAGGCCGACACGGCGCAGCGCCTGGACCGGGCCGCGCGGCGTCAGGAAATCGATGCTGAGGTCGCGGACCTCAAGCACGGCGTCCGTCGCGGCGATCCTTTCGGGGGCGGTTTGCGCGATTGCCGCCATCAGCCCCGCTTCCTCAGCTTGGGATCGAAGATATCGCGCAGAGCCTCGCCGAGGAAGGTGAAGCCGAGCGTGGCGAGGATCAGCGGCAGGCCGCCGGCGACGACGACCCAGGGCGTCTGGCGGATGAAGGAATAGCCCTCGTTGAGGATGCGGCCCCAACTCGGCGCCGGCGGCGGCACGCCGAGGCCGAGAAAGCTGAGGCCGGCCTCGACGGTGATGACCACCGGAATGTCCATGCTGACGATGATCAGCAGGGGGCCGATGATGTTCGGCATGATGTGACGGAACAGAATGCGCACGGGGCCGGCGCCGAGCGAGCGCTCGGCGAGCACGAACTCCGAGTTCTTGACGCTGAGCGTGGAGGTCCGCACGAGCCGCGCATAGGCGGGCAGCGTGGTGATCGCGATCACCAGCACGACCATGGTGAGGCTCGAGCCGAAGAGCGTGATCACGGCGAGCGCCAGCATGATGTAGGGAAAGGAGTAGACCGCGTCGAACAGCAGGATCAGGCCGTTGTCCAGCCAGCGCGGGCCGTAGCCGGCCATCAGCCCGAGCACCAGGCCGCCGACCATCGCCAGGAAGGTCGTGCAGAAGGCGACGATCAGCGCGATCCGGCTGCCGGCGATCACGCGCGAGAGCAGGTCGCGCCCGAGATTGTCGGTGCCCAGCGGGTGGGCCAGGGACGGGCCGGCGAAGCGGTTGATCACGTCGATCTTCAGCGGGTCGTAGGGCGTGAGCCAGTCGGCGAACAGCCCGGTGATGACGAGCAGCAGGGCCAGCGTCAGGCCGAGCAGTCCCATGGGGTCGCGGGCGATCTGGCGGATCACGCCCGGACCGCCGCCGAGCTCGGCGCGGCGGTCCGGCGTCGGGACGAGGTCAGAGGCCGGAGCGGACACGGGGATCCAACAGCGCGACGACGAGGTCGGCGATCATCGTGAAGAGGGCGAACAGAAACACGGTGACCAGGGTCGCGCCCATCATGACGGGATAGTTCCGCGTCTGGGCGGCGGCCAGCGCGAGTTGGCCGATTCCGGGCCGGCTGAAGACGATCTCGGCGAACACGGCGCTCGACAGCAGGCCGCCATAGGCGATGCCGAGCAGCGTCACCGTCGGCAGGATCGCGATGCGCAGGGCGTAGCGGAAGACGATCACCCGCTCCGGCAGGCCGAAGGCGCGCGCCGTGCGGATGTGGTTCTCGTTCATCACCTCCAGCATCGAGGCGCGGACCAGCCGCGCCAGATAGCCGACCCAGCCGAGACCGATGGCGAAGGCGGGCAGCACGAGGTGCCAGAGCTGGTTGAGCGGGTCACCGGCCGTGCCGGCGCCGATCGCCGGGAACCATCTGAGCGTCACCGCGAAGACCAGAACGCTGTAGATGGCGACGACGAAGGACGGCATCGAGATGGCGCCGACCGAGAGGATGCCGGTCAGCTTGTCGAGGGGCGTGTTTCGCCGGATGGCCGAATAGCAGCCGAGCGGGACGCCCAGCAGGATGGCCCAGCCGAGCCCGGCGGCGGCCAGGACGAGGGTGTAGGGCAGGGCCTCGAAGACGATCGTCGTGACGGGGCGGTTGCTGAACACGTCGACGCCGAGGTCGCCGGTGGCCACGTTGCCGAGGAAGGTGAGGAGCTGGATCGGTACCGGCCGATCGAGGCCCATCCGCTCGCGCAGCGCTTCCTTCATTTCCGGCGTCGCGCGGGGTCCGAGCGCGATGCTCGCCGGATCACCGGGGATGACGTAGGCGAGGCTGAACAGGATCGTCATCGCGATGACGCAGATCAGGACGGCGAGCCCGATCCGCTGGATCGTGTAGATCAGCATGTCCGTCGCTGAGACATACCCCGCGACACGCTCGCCGGTCGCAGCCGGCGGCGATCAACGGTCGATGCCAAGTCGAGAGCCTCCTTCAATGGCTCCGGTTGTTGATTGTTGGGCGCATTAGAGCAAAGCCGCCTGCCGGGATCAAAGGGTAAATGTGCGTCCCGACCCTTGCCGGCCGCCGTCGCGCGCGGCCGATGCCTGACGCGTGAGCGGCGGAGGGAATGGCCCGCCGCCTATGCTGAGCGGCGGGCCGATGAGGATATGGGCGAGAGAGACCTGTTCGGGTCTGGTGCTACACCAGGTCACGCGGGATGCTGCGGTTCCAGTTGCGCGACAGAATCCGCGTTTCGCCCTCATAGGCGTCGAGGCGGGCGTCGATCAGGAACTCGGTCGGCGTCGACCGCATGACCGTCCGCGTCTCGGTCCGGGTCTGCCAGTCGCCGCGGCCGATCTCGACCGTGTAGGCGATGTCCACCTCGGCGGTGTTCGGATCCTGATCGCCGATCCGGTAGATCTCGACCTGACGGATTCCATATTCGAGGCCGATATGATCCAGCCGGTATCGCCCGGAGTCATCGACCTGGCGATAGACGGTTTCACCGGTGGCGACGTCGCGCTCGATCACCCGCTCGCTGTCGCCGTCGCGCAGCACTGTGATCCGCCAGGGCGTCGCGGCCTCCGCGTCCGGAAAGGCCGGCAGGCTGGCGTCTTCCGGTCGCGGCGCGCGGACCGGCAGCTCGAGGCCGCTCGCGCCGGTGAAGAGCGTCAGCGTCACCGCCTCCGGCGACGGCCAGGCGATCGGCCAGTAGGCATTGGACACTGCGACCCGGATGCGGTGCCCGGCCGGGAAGGCATGGGCGACGTCGTTGAGCTGGACCCGGACGCGGTAGCGCTTGCCCGGCTCGAGCGGCGTCGGATGCTCGTGGCTGTCGCGGTGCGTCAGGTTGAGCAGCCCGTAGGAGACGCGCAGGGATGCGCCGTCCGGGGCGACGTCGCAGAGGCGCACGGCAACGAAGGCGGCCGGCTTGTCAGCGGTCAGCTCCAGCGTCACCACCGGTGCGCCCAGGATCTCCAGCCGTTCCGGCAGCGGCTCGCTGTCGAAGACGAGCGACTTGCCGTCCTCGATCCGCTGGTCGGTCGGCTGGTCGGGCCCCACGCCGTGGCCGCACCAGGCGCCGGCGCCGAGGCCGACGGTCTGCGGCGAGCGCAGGAGGAGGCCGGACTCGGGGCCTGCCGTCTCGTCGAGGCGGCCGGGGTTGAGCGCGAAGCGGCGAGGCCGGAGGTTCGGCGACGGCCAGGACGGTTCGGCGACCCAGCGGCCGGGCCGCGTCTCGTAATGGGGCTGGGGCGGGACCCAATCCTGCATCCAGACACGGTACATGGGTTCGTCCATGATGCCGGTGTCCTTGCCCTTCAGCCACTGGTCCCACCAGCGCAGCGCCTCCTGCAGGAAGCCGATCTGCGGGCCCGGCTTGGCGAAATGCGGGTATTTGTGCGCCCAGGGGCCGATCAGGCCCTTGCGCGGCACCGAGAGGCCCGCCAGCAGGCGCGGGACCGCGTTCGAGTAGCCATCGGCCCAGCCGCCGATCGCGTAGACCGGGCACTGGATGTCGGCATAGTTCTCGCAGACCGAGCCGTGCTTCCAGAAATCGTCGCGCCGCTGGTGCCGCAGCCAGTTCTCGACCAGCAGCGGCTCCTCCTCCAGGCGCTTGAGCCACATCTCGCGCCAGCGGTCCTCGCCGACGACGGCCGGGTCGGGCGGGCGCGACTGGTAGGCGAACATGGTGGAGGCCCAGGCGAGATTGTCGTTCAGCAGGCAGCCGCCCATGTAGTGGATGTCGTCGGCGTAGCGGTCGTCCGTCGAGCACAGGGTAACGACCGCCTTGAGCTCCGGCGGCCGCCGCGCCGCCACCTGCAGGCCGTTGAAGCCGCCCCAGGAGATGCCCATCATGCCGACGGCGCCGGTGCACCAGGGTTGCGCCGCCAGCCAGCGCAGCACCTCCAGGCAGTCGTCCTGCTCCTGCTTCAGGTATTCGTCGTACAGAATCCCGTCGGAATCGCCGCAGCCGCGCATGTCGACGCGCACACCGGCGTAGCCGTGGCCGGCGAAGTAGGGATGGGTGAGCTGATCGCGCTCAACCGTGCCGTCGCGCTTGCGGTAGGGCAGGTATTCGAGGATGGCCGGCACGGGGTTCTGCTCCGCGTCCTCCGGCAGCCAGATCCGCGCCGCCAGCCGGCAGCCGTCCGACAGCGGGATGAAGACGTTCTCGATCTCCCGCACGCGGCGCGGGAAATTCTCGACGATCCGCAGCCGAGGTCCCTCCGAAGATCCGTCCGTTGGACAGGTCGGACGATTGGAGAAGCCCATCTTACGCACCTCCTTCCGCCGTGGCGGCCTTGATTTTAGATTTGACGGGAATCGCTCTTGTAGACCGTGCCGCCCTTCATCACGAGGGCGAGCCGCGTCACTTCCGTAATGTCGTCGAGCGGGTTCGCGCGGCAGCCGATGATGTCGGCGAACTTGCCGGGTTCGAGGCTGCCGAGGTTCTTTTCCTGACGCAGCAGCCGCGCCGGGTTCATGGTGGCGGCGTAGAGGCTTTCCTCCGGGCTGAGCCCGACCTCCTTGACCATGACGACCACCTCGTCGGCGTTGCCGCCGTGATGGTTGCCCGGCGTGCCCGCGTCGGTGCCCATCGCGATCGGCACGCCCAGCTCGTGCGCGCGCCGCATCGCCGCTATGTGGGTGTCGTTGTTCTCGATGAGGCGATCGCGCAGATGGTTCGGCATGTCGCTCATGACGCGGTTGTCCCGCATCATCGAATAGAAGGCGCAGCAGGTCGGCACGACGAACACGCCCTTCTCGGCCATGCGCCGGAGCACAGCCTCGTCGGCGAAGGTGCCGTGCTCGATGCTGTCGACGCCGGCCTCCACGGCGTTGGCGATGCCGCGGCAGGCATGGGCGTGGGCCGCCACGGGCTTGAAGTTGTCGCGGCCGATCTCGACCGCGGCTTTCAGCTCCTCAAGCGTGAACTGGATGGCGCGGGAGTCCTCGTTCTCCGGCGACAGCATCGCGCCGGTCGCCATCACCTTGATGAAGTCGGCCCCGTTCGCGAGCTGCTTGCGGGCAGCGCGGCGCACCTCGTCGGGGCTGTTCGCCACTTCGTACATGCCGGGGTAGTAGTCGACGCCGCCGGTCGTGATCGACAGGAGCCGGCCGGCGAGGAAGAGGCGCGGACCGATGACAAGGCCCTGCTCGATCGCGTCGCGGACCGCCATCTCGACGTAATTCCAGCCGCCGCAGTCGCGTGCCGCGGTGACGCCGCCGAGCAGTGTCCGCTCGGCCGCCTTGGCGGCGTAAAGCGCCACCGCCGCGTCGGAGCGGCCGGCGGCCTTGGCCGGGTCCGGCTCCTCCGCCGGCATGACGATGTGAACGTGGCAGTCGATAAGACCCGGCAGCAGATAAAGGCCGGTCGCGTCGATCACCTCGTCGCCCTCCGCCGGCTTTGCCTCGGGGACGAATGCGTCGATGCGCTGATCCTTGATCGCGACATCGGCACGGCGGAAGCTGCCGTTCTCCACGTCGTACACCTGTCCGCCGGTCAACCAGATCATCGACTCCCTCCTGCAGCCGTTCTTACGCGTCCTGCCGGCCCGGAGAGTAGCCGAGCGTTTGGTGCCGCGGCAAGTGTGCGCGTGATCGATCGGACTCGTCCGGCCGATCGTCTCGCCGTCACGCGGTCGGGGCGCCGTAATAGAGCGTCACGCTGTGTTTCGCCTCGGCGAAGAACAGCCAGCGCTCGACCAGCACCCCGGCGGTGGCAGACAACGCTGCGAGCATGGCGGCGAGGGCCGCGGCCCAGACCGGAAGGAGCAACGTGGCGAGGGTAAGCGGCAGCGGCAGGGCGAAGGCAAGGGCGGCGGCGATGCGGCGGAGTCGGGCCGCGTGCTTGCGCGCGATGCGGTAGCCCATCTCGCGCATCAGGTAGTTCTCCTCCGTGTGCGGCGCCTCGAGGAGCCGGACGCGGCCGAAGGCACCGAGGCCGGTTGCGCTCTCGGCCGTGCTGGCGCTCTCGGTCCGGTCGATGAAGCGCCAATAGCCGAGCTTCAGCGGTGCGGCGAGGGCGACGGCGGCAGCGGCGATCCACGGGACGGCCGGCTGCGGCACGCCGAAGAGCTGAACCAGCAGGTTGAGCCACAGGGCACCGGTCATCAGGCCGAGCGCGAAATAGTTCGGCGCGACCCAGCGGTTGGCCCAGCGCTGGATCGGCTTCAGCGAAGCGTAGATCATCGCCGTGCAATAGACGGTGAGCGCCGCCATCGCCGCGCTCGCCAGGCCGAGCAGACCCCAGATCCCGGAATGCCGCTCGAAGACGACCCAGCCGAGCGCGAACAGACCGGCCGGGAGGTAGGTGAGAACCGAGGCGACGCCCTCGCGCGACAGCCAGGAGGACCGCCATTGCGAGAAGGCGCGCCAGGCCCGCTCCGGATGGCCGAGATGAAAGGTCGAGGAGACGAGCCCGAAGGTGACGGCGCCAAGAGCGAGACCGAAGGCGCCGAGCCCGAACCCGCGCTCCGGCGGCAGCAGCCCGGCCGGGCCGAGCAGGCCGAGCAGCACCAGCAGGCCGTAGCCGGCGCCCGATGCGGTCGTGAAAAAGATGACGGAGAAGGCAGGGTGCATTCTTATCGGGTGATCGACGGGCCGTGTGGCAGCACCCCCTCCCTAGCCCTCCCCCGCAAGGTAGGAAACGTTCACGGCCCCTTCCCCTGGCGGGAGGGGGTAGGGGGAAGGGAGAGTTCTCGATGGCAACAACGGAGAGACTACCGCGACAGGACCCGGTCGATCCAGCGCAGGAAGGGATTGGCGGCCTTGGTGTCGATCACGGGATCGAGGGCGGCGGGCGCGCCGATGTCCGCGGCCCGGGTCTTGCGCGGGCGCGGGGGGAGGTACTTGTTGGTCGGGCGGTAGCCCATCTCGGGCATGAGGTCGTAGCCGCCGCGCTCGCGCACCAGTTCGGACACCGGCGAACCGGGGTCGCCGAGGTCGCCGAAGTGCCGGGCCCCGGCCGGGCAGGCCTTGACGCAGGCCGGCGCCTCGCAGTGCAGGCAGGACCGGGGGAAGTGCACCGTGCGGCCGGCCGCGCCCTCGCCGGCCTCGAAGCTGTGGACGCGGTTGAGCCAGACGCCGTCGACGCCCCGGCCGTACGGGTCGGTATCGGTGAGCGGCACCGGGTGACCGCCGATCGAGTACATCCCGGCGGCGGCCACGTTGACCGAGCAGAAGCCGCCGTGGGCGGCGTAGTTGGGGGTGCCGAACCGGCTCGCCCACCAGCCGGTGAGCGCCTGGCTCTGGTCGCGCCCGGTGAAGAAGGCCAGGCGCCGCGGGTCGGTGGCGCGGATCGCCCCCAGCCACTCGGTCGCCAGCGCCAGCGCCTCGTCCCAGGTGATCTCCCTGAACTCGCCGCTGCCCCGCTCGCCCACCCGCAGCAGCGGCGCCGACAGCCGCGCCGGCGAGCGGTGGTTCATGATCCCGGCCGAGCCCTTGGCGCACAGCACGCCGCGGTTCACCGGGTGGTCCCGGTTGCCCTCGATGTAGCGAACCCGGCCGTCCCGCAGGTGCACCTTGATCCCGCACCGGCACGCGCACATGTAGCACGTCGAATACGCGACCCCGTCGCCGACCCGCGGCGAGGTCTCGACGCGCGGCGAGCCCGGCCGATCCCCGCCCGCGCACCTCTGGACCTCGACGATGCCGCCGCTGCCCGTCCGCA
>CAZKCM010000076.1:0-21041 GCA_964551315.1 uncultured Rhodospirillaceae bacterium
TGCCATAGGGCGCCGCCGTGACGGGCAGGGCGGGCGGGGGCAGCGTCGCGGCGAATGCGCCGTCTTCCTGTCCGGCGGTACCGGCCTTGCGCTTGCGCGGGCGGCCGCCATGGATGGTGACGAAGCTTGGGCAGAAGCCCTTGAGACAGGAGAAGTCCTTGTTGCAGGAGGATTGGTCGATGGCGCGCTTGCGGCCGAACTCGGTCTCGACCGGCTGGATCGACAGGCAGTTCGACTGCGTGCCGCAGTCGCCGCAGCCCTCGCACACCGCCTCGTTGATGAAGACCCGCTTCGGCGGGTCGGGCATCAGGCCGCGCTTGCGGCGGCGGCGCTTCTCGGCGGCGCAGGTCTGGTCGTAGACGATCGCCGTGACGCCGGGGATCTCGCGCATCTCGCGCTGCAGGCGGTCGAGCGCGTCGCGGTGATGGACGGTCGCGCCGGGCGGGAAGGCGCCGGCCGTCGGGTACTTCTCCGGCTCGTCGCTGACCACGGCGATGCGGCCCACCCCCTCGGCCCGGAGCTGATGCGCCAGCCGCGGCACGTCGAGGGGCCCGTCCACCGGCTGGCCGCCGGTCATGGCGACGGCGTCGTTGTAGAGGATCTTGAAGGTGATATTGACGTTCGCCGCAACGCAGGCGCGGATCGCCAGGATGCCGGAATGGTAATAGGTGCCGTCGCCGAGGTTCTGAAAGACATGGGGCGTCTTGCTGAACGGCGCCTGGCCGACCCAGGTCACCCCTTCGCCGCCCATCTGGGTGAAGGTGTGGGTGTTGCGGTCCATCCATTGGACCATGTAATGGCAGCCGATCCCGGCCAGCGCCCGGCTGCCTTCCGGCACCTTGGTCGAGCTGTTGTGCGGGCAGCCGGAGCAGAAATAGGGAACGCGCTGGATCGGTGGCTTGTGGCCGGTGAGCGCGCGTTCCTTGGCCTCGAGAAAGGCGAGGCGCTCGCGGATGCGCTCGCTCGTATGGAACCGGCCGATACGGCGGGCGATGACGCGCGCGATGCGCGCGGGCGTGAGTTCGTCGGCCGACGGCAGGATCCATTCGCCGGCCTCGTCGAACTTGCCGATGACCCGCGGGCGGACCCGTTCGTCCCAGTTGTAGAGCTGTTCCTTGAGCTGGTTCTCGACGAGGGCGCGCTTCTCTTCGACGACGAGGATCTCCTCGAGTCCCTCGGCGAAGTGCCGGATTCCCTGACGCTCCAGCGGCCAAGTCATGCCGACCTTGTAGACGCTGAGTCCGATCTCGGCCGCGTGCGCCTCGTCGATGCCGAGGTCGTCGAGCGCCTGGCGCACGTCCAGATAGGACTTGCCGCAGGTGACGATGCCGAACCGCCGGCGCGGACTGTCGATGACGGTCCGGTTCAGCCTGTTCGCGCGGGCAAAGGCGAGAGCGGCGTAGAGCTTGTACCGGTGCAGCCGCATCTCCTGCTGCAGCGGCGTGTCCGCCAAGCGTATGTTCAGGCCGCCCTCGGGCATCTCAAAGTCCTCGGGCGTTGCGATCTCCACACGGTGCGGATCGACATAGACCGAGGCGGAGCTGTCGACCGTTTCGGCCACGGTCTTGAACGCCACCCAGCAGCCCGAATAGCGCGACATCGCCCAGCCGTAGAGGCCGAGGTCGAGGAACTCCTGCACCCCGGCCGGGTTGAGCACCGGGATGCCGTAATCCATGAAGGCGTATTCGGTCTGGTGCGCGGTGGTCGAGGACTTGCAGGTGTGATCGTCGCCGGCGATCAGCAGAACGCCGCCGAGCTTCGACGAGCCGGCGAGGTTGCCGTGGCGCATGGCGTCGCCGGACCGGTCGACGCCCGGCCCCTTGCCGTACCACATGGCGAAGACGCCGTCATGCTTGGCGTCGCCGAACAGCCCTGCCTGCTGGCTGCCCCAGACGGCGGTGGCGGCGAGATCCTCGTTGATGCCGGGCTGGAAATGGATCCGGTTCGCCTCGAGGAAACGCCGGGCCCGGTTCATTGCCAGGTCGAGGCCGCCCAGCGGCGATCCGCGATAGCCGGTGACGAAGCAGGCGGTGTCGAGGCCCGCCGCCTCGTCGCGCCGGCGCTGCATCATCGGCAGACGGACCAGCGCCTGCGTCCCGGTGAGGAAAACCCGGCCCGACTCGAGGGAATATTTGTCGTCGAGCGTAACGGCCGCGAGCGTCATGATGCCTCTCCAGGCGGACGGCCAAATCCCTGCAATTCTTTAAGTTAATGGAGTGGCGGCGGGTATGCAATTTGACCCGCCGGGGGCACGCGATTCGCAACGACGGCAGTGGGACGGGATGAGAAACGGTCACGAAAATTTCACTGCCACCGCTCAATGGATAAGGATATTTCCCCGTACCGGGCGCCGACCAACCGGCCCCGCGCGACTCGCCGCTGGACGGGATGATTTCGGCACCCAGCCGAGGTATTAGAGGGTATCATGACCGTTCTCGTAACCGGCGTTGCCGGATTCATCGGCTTCCACGTGGCATCGGCGCTCCTGGCGCGGGGCGAGCGGGTGGTCGGCATCGACAACCTGAACGCCTATTACGACGTGGATCTCAAGAAGGCGCGCCTCGCCCGGCTTGAGGCGAATCCGGCCTTTACCTTCCACCGGCTGGACCTCGGCGACCGCGTTGCGGCGGAGGCGGCGCTCGCCGAGATCAAGGGACTCGACCGCATCGTGCATCTCGCGGCCCAGGCCGGGGTGCGCCATTCCCTCGTCGATCCGCACGCCTATGTGGACGCCAACATCACCGGCCATCTGGTCGTGCTGGAGGCATGCCGGCGGCGGCCGGACGTGAAGCATCTGGTCTATGCCAGCTCGTCCTCGGTCTATGGCGGCAACCGCAAGCTGCCTTTCGCCGTCGAGGATCCGGTCGACCGGCCGCTTTCGCTCTACGGCGCGACCAAGCGCGCGGACGAGTTGATGAGCGCGGCCTACTGCCACCTCTTCCGCACGCCCATGACCGGGCTGCGGTTCTTCACGGTCTACGGTCCCTGGGGGCGACCGGACATGTCGGCCTATCTGTTCACCAAGGCGATTTTCGCCGGCGAGCCGATCCGGGTCTTCAACCAGGGGAACATGCGGCGCGACTTCACCTACATCGACGACATCGTCGCCGGTGTCCTGGCCGCCCTCGATCGCCCGCCGGCGGATGGGGGCGAGTCGGCGCCGCCGCACCGGATCTACAATCTCGGCAACCATCGCAGCGAGCCGCTGATGCGCTTCATCGAGGTGATCGAGCGGGCCTGCAACCGCAAGGCGATTCTCGACCTGCAGCCGATGCAGCCGGGCGATGCGCCCGAGACCTTCGCCGACATCACCACCGCGCAGGCCGACCTCGGCTTCGCCCCCCGCACCCCCATCGACGAAGGCATTCCTCGCTTCGTGCAGTGGTTCCGGGAATATCACGGGGTGTGAGGCGGCGGGCACCGCCCCGCGGATCTATTCCGGCAGCAGTTCCCCGGACCCGCCGACTTCCGCCGGGAAGTCCTTCTGCTTCGGCAGGCCGTCCCTGATCGGCAGCACGCTGCTTTCGTAGTTCACGTGGACGGCCGCCTTGAAGGGGAGGTCGGGAATAACCGAGGCGTAAACGTCCGTCACGCCCCAAAGCGGATGTTCCGAGAACAGATGGCCGCCGCAGGTCTTGCACCACTTGCGGATGCTCGTTTCGGTCTTCTGATAGCTGCCGAGGTTCTCGATGCCCTTCGTCACCCGAACGGCATCCGGCGGCCAGAGCGTGAACGTGCTCACCGGCGCGGCGGACCACGCGCGGCAGGAGGCGCAGTGGCAATAGCCCATCGCCAAGGGTTCGCCGGTCACGGTGACCTCGACCGCGCCGCAGAAGCACGTGCCGGTATATCGCTTCGCATCGCCCATGGTTCGCGTCCCTCCTCGCGGCGAATCGGGTTCCGAGCGGAAGAGTAGCGGTTTCGTGCCGCGCTGCAACGGACTCGCTCGCGCCGGGTCCGCTCAATGCCCCGGGCGCGGCTCCCTTTGGAACAGCACATAGAGCCCCAGGCCGATCATCGAGGCGCCGAGGAGGCCTTCCTGGACGCTCAGGAACAGCGGGTGGCGGCCGATCCATCGGCGCAGGCCCGCCGCCCCGAACGCGCAACCGCCCAGGAACAGAACGCCGTTCGTCTTCATGATCGCGCCGAGGACCAGGATCTGGAGCCAGACCGGGCCGGTCCGGGAATCGGCGAACTGCGGAAGGAAGGCGATCAAGAACACGAAGACCTTCGGGTTCAGGAGGTTCGTGATGAAGCCCTGCCAGAAGGCATCCCTGGCGACGTCCGCCATCGGGGTGGCTGCATCGCTCGCCCGCGCGCAACGCCAAAGCGCGCGGGCGCCGAGATAGACGAGATAGAGGGCGCCGAGCGCCTTGACCGCCTCGTAAAGGGCCGTCGAGGTCTGAAAGATCGCCGCCAGCCCGAGGGCCACGGCCGGGATCTGGACCAGGCCGGCTGCGCCGACGCCGAGCACGCTCGAAAAGGCGGGGCGCCAGCCTTGCGTGACTCCCCGGCTCAGCACGAGCGCCATGTCCGGGCCCGGCGCCAGCTTGAGCGCGAGATCCGCCAGGAGAAACAACAGAAGGCTTTCGAGCGTCGGCACGGAAGAGGCAGTCAATCGCCGTATGCGGTCTTAAGGGACGCAGTCTATCGGTCGTCCGGGGCTTTGTCGCCTGGGGAGTTCGTGCCCGGCGCAGGTCCCGTGCCCTTCAGCAGGCGACGTTCCTTCCGGATCGCGTCGGCCGCGAACTCCATGAACGCCCGGATGCGGGCGGCTCGCCGCATGTCTGGGTGCGTGAGCAGCCAGAGCTCCGTTTCGAGTTCGGGTATGGGATCACTGACCCGACGGAACGTCGGGTCCCGGTCGCACAGGTAGCAGGGCAGCACCGCGAAGCCCAGACCGGCCCTCACCGCCTCCCGCAATCCAAGGAAGGTATCGGCGCGATACACGACGCGCCGATCGACACCGTTGTCGGACATCCACTTCTCGAGCGCCGGGAAGTAGACGCTGCTGTCCGACGCGACCCACTCCGTCTCCGACCAGCCGGGCACGGGCCGGTCCGCGGCGGTCGCATAAACGCAATGGGCGATCTCGCCGACCTTGCGCCCGACGAGCCGTTCCGAGGGGCGCGAGGTCGGCCTGAGGGCGATGTCCGCTTCCCGTTTCGTCAGGTCGAACAGCTGGTTGGAGGCGACCAGTTCCAGGGTGATCTCCGGGTAAGATCGCCGGAAGGCGGCGCAGATCGGCGTGAGCAGGCCGCAAAGGAGCGTGTCCGTCGTCGTGATCCGAACCGTGCCGGAAGGCCGCAGGTCCCGCCCCATTACGCGTCGTTCGGCGGCCATGACGATCTCGCCCACCTCGGCGGCAGCCTTGATCAGCTCCTCCCCCGCAGAGGTCGCCGAATAGCCCGTGCGTGATCGCTCGAACAGCCGGACCCCCAACCGTGCCTCGAGGGCGTTCAGGCGGCGAAAGATCGTGGCGTGACTTACCGAGAGGCGCCGTCCGGCCCCCGAAAGCGATCCGCTTTCGCCGATCGCCAGCACGAGTCGCAGGTCGCCCCAGTCCATTGCTTGTGCGTCTGTGCAAACAATCTTGGCAGTGATAGCGGATCGATGTCCGCACACCAACAAGGTAACAAAGGACCGGAGGAAATTCCGAACGCGAAAAGGAGCGGCCGCCGATGCACTGCCTGATCGTCCTTGCCCATCCGGAGGAGAAGTCGTTCAACGCCCAGATGGCCCGGGTCGCGAAGGAAACCTTCGAGGCACAGGGCCACACGGCGGAACTCTGCGACCTCTACCGCGAAGGCTTCGATCCGTGTGAGGCCCTGCGCCACTTCCCCGAACCGGTCGCCCCGGACCGCTTCAACGCCATGACCGAGCAGCGCCACGCGGCCGAGACGGGCGCCGTCCCGCCCGAGGTCGGCCGCGCGCTCGAACGGCTCGAACGCGCCGACCTCCTGCTGCTGCAGTTCCCCATGTGGTGGTTCTCGGTGCCGGCGATCCTCAAGGGCTGGCTGGACCGGGTCTTCCTGTACGGCCGCGTCTACACCAGCAAGGCCCGCTACGACCGCGGCTATTTCCGAGGCAAGCGGGCGCTGATCTCGGTCACCGCCGGCGCGCCGGCGAGTGCCTTCGGCCCCGACGGACGCTGCGGCGACATCGACCTTCTGTATTGGCCGCTGCAGTTCAGCCTGCACTATGTCGGCTTCACCGTGCTGCCGCCGTTCTACAGCTACCAGGTCGGCGGAATCTCCGACGATCCCGAGCTGCTGCGGGAACGCCTGGAGGGCCAAAAGGCGGGCCTGCGCCGGCACCTCGCGAGGCTCAACGACCTGGAGCCGCTCCGGTTCAACGGCTGGGACGACTGGGACGAGAACGGCCGCCTCAGGCCCGGCGCACCAAGCTACAGCCCGTTCATGCGGCACGTGGCATGATGCCCGAGACCTCCCGGAGCGAATGGGCTACGGGGTAAGTGGGGGCTGGCCGGGGCGCTTGCCCCACGCCATTAGCTTGCCATTAGCTTGATGTGTGGAGGCGGCCCGTCCACCGACCGGATGACGTCGTCCCGTGGGAACTAAGGCCTTCAGGCGGACTTCTGCCGCAGTCCAGCTTACCCGAAACTGTGGCGTTCTACCCCGATGCCTGGATGCGACCGCGGCCCAATCCTTGGTGATAATCTCGGTGCCTACGGTCTCTTCGGATCCGCCGGCGGACTCCTGCTGAGCCATTCAATTTGCCATCCCAAGGCCGGGTTGGTTTCCAACCTGACCTCGCACGAGACTGCTGTGAACGAGATAGCTCAAGCGCCAGGATGCTCGGCGATCTCGAGACGCACAACCCCATCATCAACTCGTCCTGGCCCGGCGTCGATACGCTACGGTCGGCGTAACGATTGCGGCGCCGGGCCCGACTCAGCCTGTCATTCGCAGAACGTCGCAAGACGGTCGGCGACAGCGGCCATTCCGGTGATGTCGTTGACCGCTTCGCCGCCGTCCCAGTTCTTCGCCAGCCGGATGCCGGTGTGGGCGTCGGGCATGAGCAAGACGATGTTGCCGCCCCAGCCGCGCATCATCGGAAGATAGAGGCGGCATCCGTCGGCGGAATCGTACCGATCGTGCCAGAAGGCCATGTGGTAGCGGCCTTCGCCGTATGGACTCGCCCCACCTGTCGGCAGGCCTCGCTCGTGCGTGCCGTAGATGAGTTCCTCGATCTTGCCGGCGTGCAGGATCTGCTTGCCTTCGTGCCGCCCCCGGTCGTGGTAGAGCTGTGCGATTTTGGCCAAGTCTCCGAGAGTCGGGTAGTAGCCGTAGGCCATCATGGGCTGGCCGGCGCCGCCGTCCGATTCGATCGTCCGGTTGATCGGCGCGTGGTGAATGCCGATCGGCTTATAGACCTCTTCGACGAGCATAGTCCAGAGATCGGCGTCGAGACCCTCCTTCTCCTTCAAGAACGCATCCATCGCGACGCCGAGCAGGAACATGTCCTGGTCGCGATAGCGTGCGACCTCGCCCGGTCCCCAGGGAAGATCCGGGCTCTTGAAGGTCTCCGCCAGCTTCTCCGCCTTGGAGGGCGCCTCGTACCAGGCGGCGTAGTTTCCTTCCAGATAGCCGTCTTCGATATCGTTGGGATCGCGCGCCGTTGTGCCGAAGCCCACGCCCGTCGCCATGTTCAGCGCGTCGCCGAATGTAACGTCTTTCCAGCCGTCGTGCTCGGCGGTTACCTCGACATAATCCGCGATCCTGGCGTCGAAGACTTCCGGCCCGTATTTCTGCGCCAGCCGCAGGAGGGCAGTCGCGTTCGCGGCCGCCTTGGTGACCGACCAGACGCCGAAGCGCACGCGCTCGCAGTAGGGCAGCGGACCGGCCGCGCTCTTGCAGGGCTTGTGGTAGAGCGTGCCGTTGTGCACGAGACCGCTCACCAGGACCTCGTCCGGATTCATCGCGCTTTCGAAGTCGGCCAGAGCCTCGGTGCCGACCTCGGCTTCCAGCTTCGCCCAATCCGTCATCGGAAACCGATCGGCGACTTCCGCATCATAGTCCTGCCGGAGCCGCGCGAGATCGGCGATGCCGCCGGGTTGGTAGGCTGCCGGTGCCTGTCCCCAGGCGGTGAAATAATCGACGACGTAATAGGGCGCGGTCTGCTGCACGATCTGGAAGCGGAGGTTGGACACCTGCTTGTCGTTATAAAGGAAGGTGGCGATGCCGTTGTGCGTCTCGCCTTCGATCGAGTGGACCAGCGCAAACGGGAAGGAGGCGCGTGACCAGCCGCCGTCGCCGGGCTCCGACCAGACGCGGCCGGGCTGAACGATCACGTCCCAGTAGCTGCGGCCCTTGTCGGTCGAGCCGTAGCGGATCACGTCGCGCGACACCGGAACGAGATCGCTGCCGTGCGTGAAGAACGCGATCTCCACGGCCGGAAAAATCTTCGGATTCTTGCCGAGCACTTCGGTTGTAGAGAACTGGGCGGGCTCTGTGCCCATCTCGACCTCTTCGAGGACGATCGTGCCCAGGAAATCGTGCCTCGCTTCGACGGCGTCGTCCGATGGCATGAACCACCGATTGTCAGTCAGCCCATTGCCGGACCAGCCGTCCGCCAGGAGCTCGTCCTTGGTGATGGCTTCGCGCGCCGCCTGTGCGGGCTCTGATGACATGACCATTATGGCCAAGGCGCCGATTACGCCAACGAGCGGGCAAAGAACTCCTTTACGCATAACCCCCTCCCATGTTTTTGGACTTGTTGCTGCGGCTCGCCCCCTTGGTGGGGCGTCAGGACGGACCCTCGATCAATCGCCCAACATCCTTCGGCCGCCCGCAGATCCGCATGGGCGACCGCCATCGCCGCCCCGGCGACCTGCTTCGGAATCGCTGGAAGTGTCGGGAGCCTGCCGACCGTGTTGCCGGCACTGGTCACTGCGCAAATCGCGATCACCCCGCGAATCATGGCCGGTCGTGCCGCTGGCCGTCCAGCAGATCGTGACGCTCCACCATCATCGATGGAAGCACGGCGCACCGCTTGCGGCTAATCGACCCAAAAATGTAGAACTCCGACGAATCGTCACGGACACGGGAAGTGCCGCGTCACAGGTAGGACAGCCACCAATCGCGCCGCGTCCGCTTCACCTGGCCCCACCATCGGCAGGCCGGGTAGAGCAGCGCGAGGACGATGATCCACGCGACATAGACGCCGACGAGCGGGAAGCCGAGATGCAGGTAGCGCTCCGGCGCAGCGATCATGTTGACGAAGAAGTTGAACATGCCGCCTGCCTCCCGCCCGAGGGCGGCATTGGCCCCGATCGCCAGCGCGTGGACGAGGTAGACGTGGACGACATAGAAGAAGAACGGCACGGCGCCGAAACCAAGCAGAACGCCGCGCGCAGGGCCGCGTAGGCGCGCCAGGAGCGGCATGAGCCCCAAGCTGATCCCCAGCGTTGCCAGGACATACATCAGCGAGGGCGGATATTTTTGAACGTCCAGGAACGCCATCGCGCCGCGCACCGGATCTCCCTGCGCCGTCCAGGGCCCGGGATCGCCATAGAGATTGAGCCCGCGCAGCAGGATGAACAAAGCGATCATCGTTGCACTCAACGCGAGCAGCGCGCGGTCACGTTTCGGTGCCGGTTCGAGGAACACGGCGCCGAGGCCGTAGCCGATCGCCATGACGCCGATCCACGGCAGTACCGGGTACAGGACGATGCCGATCGGCGTGTCGCCAAGGACGAGCGGCCCGCCTTCGTGCAGGAACGTCCAGGCGAGCGCGAGCGGACCGAACCGATCCGGCGTCAGCGGGTCGAAGAGATTGTGGCCTGCGACGATCGCGATGCCGAGGGCGAGCACCGCCGCGCGCGGCAGCCACACCAGGCCCGCCAGCGCGACCATCGACCAGCCGATCGCCCAGATGACCTGCAGAAACAGCGGGTAAGGCACCGCGAACGACCATCCGAAGCTGAGCACGGTCGCTTCCAGCGCCACCAGCCACAGGCCGCGCGAGAGGAGAAAACCCGACAACTGCGGCGTTTGCCTGCCCTTGGCGGTTTGCAGGAAGGCCGAGACGCCGGCGACGAACACGAAGGCCGTCGCGCACAGATGGGTGATCCAGCGCGTGGCGTACAGCACCGCATTCGTGCGGTCGGGATCGAGGGGATCGAACGTGAAGGCGCCGGCGTGGAAATAGTCGCGCACATGGTCAAGGGCCATCAGCACGATGACGAGCCCGCGCAGCAGGTCGATCTCATGCAGGCGGACGCCAGCGGCCAGGGCGGATGCGGCCGCGATGGAGGGCGCAGCCGCCGCGACACGCCGAGCTGTGGTATCGGTCATTGGGTCTACCTGGCCTCGTCCATGCGTGCGACCGTGTAGCGGGCCGCGATTGCGGCGCCGCGTTGAGGTCATCGGTTCATCGCCGACAGCCAAGTCGGAGTTCGTCTACTGCGGAAGGAAACTTATCGGCAGTGCAGGGGTGCGCGCTGTGATATGCTTCACAGGGCGGCTCGTCGACACCGCAGGAAGGCACTGGCGGTTGCCGTCCCGGTTCCTGTTCTCGGTCTGAACGAGACGACCGCCGATCGGCAACCCGAGAGAATACGTCTCGAGGCCTCTCATGCGCAGGCATCATCGGTTCAGGAGACTCGGATGATCCAACTCGTCATCGAACGGCGCTGCCGGGACCTGGGCGGTTTCGAAGTCGGGCGTGTGCTGCCCTTCGCGCGCCGGCGCATGGTCGGCCCGTTCATCTTTTTTGACCATATGGGCCCGATCACCTTTGCGCCGGGCATCCCTCGCAGCGTCGACGTTCGGCCGCACCCCCATATCGGCCTCGCGACCGTGACGTACCTGTTCGATGGCGAGATCATGCACCGCGACAGCGTGGGCTCCGAACAGCCGATCCGCCCGGGCGAGGTGAACTGGATGATCGCCGGCCGGGGCATCACCCACTCGGAGCGGTTCGAGCGGATGCGGATGAACGGCGGTCGAATGAACGGGATCCAGGCCTGGGTCGCCCTGCCCGAGCGCGACGAGGAGACGGACCCCGCTTTCGCCCATCACGGGATCGACGCGCTGCCCACCTTCGAGGAGGCAGGGGGCCGAGGGCGCCTCGTCGCCGGCGCGGCCTTCGGCGCCGCGGCGCCGGTCAAGACGCACTCGCCCCTGTTCTACCTGCACTGGGACCTCGCCGCGGGGGCGCGCACGTCATTGCCGCCGGATTATACGGAGCGCGCGGTGTACGTGGCCGCCGGGGCGGTGGAGATCGAAGGGCAGGCCTTCGAGGAAGGTCGGATGGTGGTTTTCGCGCCCGGTCAGCCCGCAGAGCTGAAGGCGGTCACGCCGTCGATCCTGATGGCGCTCGGGGGTGAGCCGCTGGGGCAGCGGTTCGTCGAGTGGAACTTCGTTTCCTCGTCCAAGGCCCGTATCGAACAGGCCAAGGCCGACTGGCGGGCCGGCCGCATGAAGCTGCCGGACCTCGACAGCGACGAGTTCATTCCGCTGCCCGCCGATCCGGCACCGCCGCCGAACCCGATGTCTTGATCATGAACGCTCCTCTTGCGTCGCGCCGGCATCCGATCGTCCGCTGTCCGAAAAAGCGATGGATCTGAACGGTGATCCGCCTCGGGCGTGATCCGATGAATTGAGTGAATGGCTCGGCGCTCACCCGCCGCCCTTCTCGTAGAGCCTCTCCAGCATTTCCCCATAGGCGGCGCGGATCTTGTGCCGGCGGATCTTGAGCGACGGGGTCATCATGCCGTTCTCGATCGAGAACGGCTCGGGCGCCACCGCGAAGCGGCGGATCTTCTCGATGTTCGACAGGCGGGCGTTGACCCGGTCGATCACGGCCGCGAGCGCCTTGCGGAAGGCCGGGTCGTCGGCCAGCGCGACAAGGTCGGGCTTCTTGCCGTTCGCCCGCGCCCATTCGAGCACGAACTCGCGCTCGGGCACGATGAGCGCCACCACATGCGGCCGCTTGTCGCCGTGGACCATCGCCTGGTGGATCTCCGGCTGGAGGACCAGGAAGCCCTCGACCCGGGCCGGCGACAGGTTGTCGCCGCCCGACAGGACGATGATGTCCTTCTTGCGGTCGGTGATGCGGAGATAGCCGTCCGCGTCGATCTCGCCGATATCGCCGGTGTGCAGCCAGCCGTCCTGGATCGCCTTGGCCGTGGCATCCGGATCGCGCCAATAGCCTTTCATCACCAGTTCGCCGCGCACCAGGATCTCCCCGTCCTCGGCGATCCGCAGCTCGACGCCCTTCAGCGGCGGCCCGACGGTCTTGAGCTTGATCCGTCCCGGCGGGTTCACGCTCACGACCGGCGAGGCCTCGGTCTGGCCATAACCCTGGAGGATGCGGAGTCCGAGCGCGGTGAAGAACAGACCGATGTCGTAATTGAGCGCCGCGCCGCCCGAAACCAGCGCCTTGAGCCGGCCGCCGAAGCGGCGCCGGATCTTGCGCCGCACCAGCAGCTCGACGAGGGCGTCGAGCGCGCGCTCCCGCAGGGTGAGGGAACCCGGATGCTCGTATTTCCGGCGTCCGAGCTCCAGGGCCGTGAAGAACAGCTTGCGCTGCAGCTCCGGCCCCTTGTTGACGGCGCGCATCATCCGCTGATGCATCACCTCGTAGAGCCGCGGCACGGCCGTCATGATGGTCGGGCGTGCGACCGCCATGTCGTCGATCAGCCGCTCGACGCTCTCGGCGTAATAGATCTCGGCCCCGATGGAGATCGGGAAGAACTGCCCGGCGGTGTGCTCGTAGGCGTGGGACAGCGGCAGGAAGGAGAGAAACACCTCCCGGCCGGCGCCGAAGAAGTCCACCAGCAGGTGATAGGCGCCGAAGCAGTTCGCGAGGATCGAGCCGTGGGTCAGCATCACGCCCTTCGGCGTCCCGCCGGTGCCGGAGGTGTAGATGAAGCAGCACACGTCGTCGCGCCGCAGCCGGGCGACCGTCTCCGCGATGTCGTCGGGGTGCTGCTCGCCGCGCTCCAGCACCTCCTGCCAGGACCGGACCGTGACACGCGGCCGTTGCGCCAGCCCGAGATCCTCCATGCTGACGACCAGCTCGAGATCCGGTGCCTCCACCGCCGCGGGCAGGAGGTTCTTGGCCACCGAAGGCGTGGACAGGATCGCGGCGCGGGCGCCGCTGTGGGTCAACACGTGGAGATGATCGGCCACGGTGTTGGTGGTGAAGGTCGGCACGGTGATGGCGCCGGCCGCCATGATCGCCAGGTCGGCGATCAGCCATTCCGGGCGGTTCTCCGAAACCAGCGCGACCCGGTCGCCCGGCCGAACGCCCAGTTCGCGCAGACCGCGGGCGAGCCGGTTGACGCGTCGGGCGACCTCGCCATAGGTCAGCGGGCTGAATCCGCCCTTGTGATTGCTCCAGAGAAACGGCCGGTCGCGGCGGCGTCCGGCCTGCTGGAAGAACATCTCCGGCAGGCTCTGCCAGGCCTGGTAATCCATCTATCGCCTCTCTCTTGCGCCCGGTCGCCGCTCGTCCGTCCGTTCTCGCGCCCGGCTCGTGCCGAGGCTGTCTCGGCTGTGCCCCGTCGGTCAAGGCGCTTGGCGGGGCGGCCCCGCGGACTTATATCGCTGGTGAGCCCGCCGAGCCATGCCAAGGAGGCCCCATGACCAGCAGCGCCAGCGCCGCCACCCCGGAGAAAGCCGTTCAGATGCAACTTCCGGAATGGGATCTGTCGGATCTCTATCCCGGCCGCGACTCGCCGGAACTGAAGTCCGATCTGTCGCAGGCGGCGGCCGACGCGAAGGCCTTCCGCGCGCGCTACGAGGGCAAGGTCGCCGAATGCGACGGGCCGACGCTCGGCGCCGCGATCGCCGAGTTCGAGCGCCAGCAGGAGGTGCTGTCGCGGATCATGAGCTATGCGCAGCTCGTCTACGCCGCGGACATGGCGGATCCGGACATCGCGCGATTTTATCAGACGATGCAAGAGCGCGTAAGCGACATCTCCACCGACCTGCTGTTCTTCACGCTGGAGATCAACCGGATCGATGACGCGGCGCTGGCCGAGCGCTTGAAGGCGCCCACAGTGAAGCACTATGAACCCTGGCTGCGCACGGTCCGTGACTTCCGGCCGCACCAGCTCTCCGACGAGGTCGAGCGGATCCTCCACGAGAAGCACATCACCGGCCGCGCCGCCTGGACGCGGCTCTTCGACGAGACCATGGCGGGCCTGCGCTTCCCGGTCGACGACAAGCTGCTGACCGAGAGCGAGGTTTTCAACCTGCTGACCGACCGCGACCGCGCGGTGCGCGAGAAGGCGGCCCATTCGATCGCCCGGGTTCTCGGCGACAACATCCGCAACCTCGCGCTTATCACCAACACCTTGGCGAAGGACAAGGAGATCGAGGACCGCTGGCGCGGCTTCCGGCGGCCGGTCTCCGAGCGCAACCTGGCGAACCAGGTGGAGGACGAGGTCGTCGACGCGCTCGTCCGTGCGGTGAAGGACGCCTATCCGCGCCTGTCGCATCGCTATTACCGGATCAAGGCGCGCTGGATGGGGCAGGATCAGCTCGATTACTGGGACCGCAACGCGCCCCTGCCGGACGACGAGGATCGCCGTTTCGCGTGGGAGGAAGCGACGGCGACGGTGCTCGATGCCTATGCCGCCTTCTCTCCCGATCTCGCCGCCGTCGGCCGGCGCTTCTTCGAAAATCGCTGGATCGACGCGCCGCCGCGGGCCGGCAAGGCGCCGGGCGCCTTCGCCCATCCGACGGTGCCGGGCGCGCATCCCTATCTGCTGCTCAACTACCACGGCAAGACGCGGGACGTGATGACGCTCGCCCACGAGCTGGGCCACGGGGTGCATCAGGTCCTCGCCGGCCCGCAGGGGCAGCTCATGTCCGACACGCCGCTCACCCTCGCCGAGACGGCGTCGGTCTTCGGCGAGATGCTGACCTTCCAGGCGCTGCTCCGACGCGAGACCGACCCGCGGCGGCGGCGAATCCTCATCGCCGGCAAGGTCGAGGACATGCTGAACACGGTGGTCCGGCAGATTGCGTTCCACGAGTTCGAACGACAGGTCCATGACGAGCGGCGGGAGGGAGAGCTGTCCGCCGACCGGCTGGGTGAAATCTGGCTCGAGACCCAGCGCGAGAGCCTGGGGCCGGCCTTCCGCTTCGAGGACGAGTACCGGGTCTACTGGTCCTACATCCCGCACTTCGTCCATACGCCGTTCTACGTCTACGCCTACGCCTTCGGGGACTGCCTGGTGAACTCGCTCTACGCCGTCTACCAGAACGCCCATGAAGGCTTCGCCGAGAAGTACCTCGATCTGCTGCGGGCCGGCGGCACCCTGCGGCACAAGGATCTGTTGAAGCCCTTCGGCCTCGACGCATCGGATCCCGCCTTCTGGGCCAAGGGCCTTGGCGTCATCGAAGGGCTGGTCGACGAGCTGGAGCGGACTTGACGCCGGGGATGCCGGCGGCAGCCACCGAAAGGCACAGCACGGAATGTCCAGTTCTTCCGAGGAAAACAGCCTGTCCGGCCGGGTCAGGCGCTACGCCCGCGTCTCCACCGCGGTCGGCGGCCTGGCCGCGCGGCTGGCGGGCGAGCGCTATCTCGGCGTCCGGCTCGATCGCGGCCGCCACGCGGCGGAACTGAAGGCCGCGCTCGGCGGTCTCAAGGGACCGCTGATGAAGGTCGCCCAGATCATGGCGACCATTCCCGATGCGCTGCCGACGGAGTACGTCCAGGAGCTGGCGCAGCTTCAGGCCAACGCGCCGGCGATGGGCTGGCCTTTCGTCAAGCGGCGGATGGCGAGCGAGCTGGGGCCCGACTGGCAGAAACGGTTCGCATCTTTCGAGCGCGAGGCTGCGGCCGCCGCCTCGCTCGGCCAAGTGCATCGGGCGATCGGCCATGACGGGCGGCAGCTCGCCTGCAAGCTGCAATATCCCGACATGCAGTCGGCCGTGGAGGCCGATCTGCGCCAGCTCCGGCTGATCTTTGCGATCTACGAACGCTATGACCGGGCGATCGCGACCCGCGAGATCCACGAGGAGATCGCCGCCCGTCTCCGCGAGGAGCTGGACTACGAGCGCGAGGCGCGGCACATGGCGCTTTACGGCGCCATGCTCGCGAAGGAGCCCGGCGTCCACGTGCCCGAGGTGCTGCCGGAGCTTTCGACGCGGCGCCTGCTGACGATGACCTGGCTCGAGGGCGCGCCGCTGCTCAAGTTCATCGCCGAGCACGAGGACGCCGCCCTGCGCAACGAGGTTGCCTTCAACATGTTCCGCGCCTGGTACGTCCCGTTCTACTATTACGGCGTCATTCACGGCGACCCGCATCTCGGCAACTACACGGTCCGGCCGGACCGATCGATCAACCTGCTGGACTTCGGCTGCATCCGCGTGTTCCACGCGAGCTTCGTCCAGGGTGTGATCGATCTCTATCACGCGCTGCTGAACGACGACCGGGACCTCGCCGTCCACGCCTACGAGACCTGGGGGTTCAAGAACCTGAAGACCGAGGTGATCGAGGTGCTGAACCGCTGGGCGCGGTTCGTCTATGGCCCGCTCATGGAAGACCGGCCGCGCCGGATCCAGGAGACGGCCTCCGGCGTCTACGGCCGGGAGGTCGCCGAGGGCGTGCACGCGGACCTGCGCCGGCTCGGCCCGGTGACTCCGCCGCGCGAGTTTGTCTTCATGGACCGCGCGGCGATCGGGCTCGGCTCCGTCTTCCTCCACCTCAAGGCCGAGATCAACTGGTACCGGATCTTCCACGACCTCATCGAGGACTTCAGCACCGAGGCCCTGCACAAGCGCCAGACCAAGGCGCTCAAGGCCGCCAAGGTGCCGCTGCCGGATTGAGCCCCGCCGTTTCGTCCGATAGTCGATCTCGACATCGTACGCCGCGCCTACGCCGGGCAGATTCCAGCGGCGGCGGAGGTCCGTGACGCCGCGCTCGAGGCCGCCTTCGCGCGCGCGTGCCACTCGCCCGAGCCGCCAGCGTCGGGAAGGCGCGGTCCCTGCGAGATTGCCCCGAAGTCGGCGATCGACTACCAATTTCGCCGGCAAGCCTTCCGATTGGCTATGACAAGCGGTCGCCGTTGTAGGACGGCGTGTTTTGCGTGGGTGCATCATGGCCGAGACCTCCCTTACAGCATCCCAACGGCGACGCAGCCTGGCCGCGGCGATTGGATGCACCTCCGTGGCCGGAACCGCCATGGGGCTCACTTGGCCGCTGCTCGCGCTCATCCTCGAGAGTCAGGGGGTTAGCAGCAGCCTGATCGGCCTGAGCTCGGCGAGCCAGTCGCTGGCCGTATTTGCGGCGGCGCCCGCGGCGCCGCGGCTGATTCTGCGCTTCGGCATGGTGCGGACCCTTGCCGGCTGCGTCGCCGTGGCGGTGACGGCGCTGCTGCTCCTGCCGCTCTACGCCAATGTCTATGCCTGGTTCCCGATCCGCTTCCTGCTGGGCGCGAGCACCATGATCCTGTTCATCGGCTGCGAGACCTGGGTCAACCAGATCGCGGCCGAGGCATCGCGCGGCCGGGTGATCGGCATCTTCGGGTTTCTCTGGTCCGCCGGTTTCGTGGCCGGGCCGCTGATCATCCGCATCACCGGGATCGAGGGCTGGACGCCGTTCCTCGCCGGCGTCGCCCTGATCGTGATCGCCGCCTTGCCGCTGCCTTTGGCGCGCGACGTTGCGCCGGCGATCAAGGGACGGGCGACCGGCGGCATCCTCCGCTTCGTCCGGCTGGCGCCGGCGGTGCTGTTGGCCGCCCCGCTGCTCGGCGCGGTGGATTACATCAACGATTCGTTCCTGCCGCTCTACGCCATGCACCACGGCCTGAGCCAAGCCTCCGCGGTGACGCTGCTCGCGGTGCTGCAGGCCGGCGTCACGTTGTCGCACCCGCCGGTCGGCTGGCTGGCGGATCGGATGGACCGGCGCCGTCTGCTGCTCGCCACGACGGGCGTCACGCTGGTCCTCGCGCTCGCCCTTCCCGGGGTCGTCGGGCATCCCTGGTTGCTGTGGCCGGTCGTGCTGATCTGGGGCACGGCCATCGGCGGCATCTGGACGGTGGCGGTCGTCCTGTTGGGCGAACGTTTCCGCGGCTCCGATCTTGCCGGTGCGCTGGCCGCCAGCAGCGTCCTCTATGGCTTCGGCAGCGTCGGCGGCCCCTCGCTGGCCGGCTTCGCCATGGACGCCTGGGACCCGCTCGCCATACCCCTTCTGATCGCCCTGGTCTGCCTCCTCTACCTGCCCGTGACGCTCGTCCGCGAGCGCGGTCACGCCGATGGGGCGGAGAAGGTGTGACGGCCAGAATTTGGGATTGGCATGTGGCGTACCAGACTTGCGGGATCGAGCCGCACACGGCATGGTAGAGGACGTTGTCTTCGGCCGCGCAGTCGGAGCATAAAGGTGCCTCGGCCGGGCTCGGGAGCGCGGACCAGAGGCCATCGCCAGGGGGAATCACCAGCGGAAGCCAAGAGCGGGGACGGCATATCATGAAAATCGGGGTCGCCAGGGAACGCCGCCCGAACGAGAGGCGCGTGGCGGTGTCGCCTGACACCGTGAAGAAACTGGTTGGGCTGGGGGTCGAGGTCCGGGTCGAAACGGGCGCCGGGGAAGGGGCCTCCTTCACCGACGATGCGTTCGCGGCGGCCGGGGCGCGCATCGTCGGGGATGCGGGGGCTGCCCTTGCCGAGGCCGACGTCGTGCTCAAGGTTCAGCGCCCGCTGACCGAAGCCGAAGGCGGCCCGGACGAACTGGCGATGCTGAAGCGGGGCGCAACGCTCATCGGCATGCTGGCGCCCTACGCGGCGCGGGACCAGATCGCGGCCTATGCCGAGCGCGGGATCGACGCCTTCGCCATGGAGCTGATCCCCCGGATTACCCGGGCACAGGCCATGGACGTGCTGTCCTCGCAGTCGAACCTGGCGGGTTACAAGGCGGTTCTGGACGCGGCGGCCGAATTCGGCCGCGCCTTCCCGATGATGATGACCGCGGCCGGCACGCTGGCGCCGGCCCGGGTGCTCGTGATGGGCGCGGGCGTCGCCGGCCTGCAGGCGATCGCCACGGCGCGCCGGCTCGGTGCCGTCGTCTCCGCCACCGATGTACGGCCCGCTGCGAAGGAGCAGGTGCAAAGCCTGGGCGCCACCTTCGTCGCCGTCGAGGACGAGGAGTTCCGCGAGGCCGAGACCGCGGGCGGCTACGCCAAGGAGATGAGCGACGCCTACAAGCAGAAGCAGGCGGCGCTGATTGCCGAGACGGTGAAGAAGCAGGACGTGATCATCACCACCGCGCTCATTCCCGGCCGCCCGGCCCCGGTGCTGCTGACCGAGGAGATGGTCAAGAGCATGAAGCCGGGCTCCGTCATCGTCGACCTGGCGGTGGAGCAGGGGGGCAACTGCGCCTTGTCTGAACCGGGCAAGGTGGTCGACAAGCACGGCGTGCGAATCGTTGGGCACCTGAACGTGCCGAGCCGCCTCGCCATCGATGCCAGTACGCTCTATGCCCGTAACCTGCTGGCATTCCTGACGCCGCTGATCGACAAGGAGGCCGGGGTGCTGAAGATCGACTGGGAGGACGAGATCGTAAAGGGCACCGCCTTGACCCGCGACGGCAAGGTGGTTCATCCGGCCTTCAGCGGAGAGGGAGCATAGGCCATGGATCCGGAACTTCAGGCGGAACGCGCGGTGGAGCTGGCGAACGAGGCGGCCCGGCTCGCGGAGCAGGCCGCGGCCCTGGCACAGGAAGCCTCGCGCGCGCTGGCGGAGCAGGCCTCCGCCGCGACCGCCGCGGCGGGCGGTCACGAATCGTTCGTCGGCCTCCTTACCGTCTTCGTGCTCGCCTGCTTCGTCGGCTACTACGTGGTGTGGCGGGTGACGCCCGCGCTCCACTCGCCGCTCATGGCGGTTACCAACGCGATCTCGAGCGTCATTATCGTCGGCGCCCTGATCGCGGCCGGCCCGGCGGACTTCAATTTCTCGCAGGCGATGGGCTTCCTTGCGGTCGTGCTGGCGTCGATCAACATCTTTGGCGGCTTCATCGTGACCCAGCGCATGCTGTCGATGTTCCGGAAGAAGAAGTAGGCGGGGGGCGGAACCTTGACCGATAATCTCGCGGCCTTTTTCTATCTGATCGCCTCTGTCTGCTTCATCCTGGCGCTACGGGGCCTGTCCTCGCCGGAGACGGCGCGGGCCGGAAACCGGTTTGGCATGGCCGGCATGGCGATCGCCGTCGTCACCACGCTGGCATTGCCCGAGGTCCTGAGCTACGGGGCGATCCTCGCCGGCATCGTCGTCGGCGGTGCCATCGGCACGGTCATCGCGCTGCGCATCCAGATGACGGCGCTGCCGCAGCTCGTCGCCGCCTTCCACAGCCTGGTCGGCCTCGCCGCTGTCTTCGTTGCGGCGGCTGCGTTCTACAACCCCGACGCCTATGGCATCGGTGTGGTGGGCGACATCGCCTCGGCGAGCCTGGTCGAGATGGGGCTCGGCCTGGCCATCGGCGCCATCACCTTCACCGGCTCGATCGTCGCCTTCGCCAAGCTGCAGGGGCTGGTCAGCGGCGCGCCGCTGGTCTTTCCCGGCCAGCACTATCTGAACGCGGCGCTCGGCCTCGTGACGATCGCCCTGATCGTCGCGCTGGTCCTCGGGGAGAGCCCGGTTGTCTTCTGGACGCTTACGGCCGTGGCGCTGCTGCTCGGCCTGCTGCTGATCGTCCCGATCGGCGGCGCCGATATGCCGGTGGTCATCTCCATGCTCAACTCCTATTCGGGCTGGGCCGCCTGCGGCATCGGCTTCACGCTCGGCAACAGCCTGCTGATCATCACCGGCGCGCTGGTCGGCTCCTCCGGTGCCATCCTCAGCTACATCATGTGCAAGGGGATGAACCGCTCGATCTTCAACGTCATCCTCGGCGGGTTCGGGACCGACGCGGGCGCGGCCGCCGCCAGGGCCGGCGACCGGTCGGTGAAGTCTGGCAGCGCGGAGGACGCGGCCTTCATCTTGGAGAACGCCAGTTCCGTAATCATTGTGCCGGGCTACGGCATGGCGGTCGCCCAGGCTCAGCACGCGCTGCGCGAGATGGCCGAC
>CAZKCM010000077.1:0-20915 GCA_964551315.1 uncultured Rhodospirillaceae bacterium
CGGGCCCCATGCCGCCGCCGCCCAAGGAAGCGTGACAGCCATCGCAGTTCATCGAGGCGAACAGCGCTTCGCCCGTCTCGACGGCCTCCTGGAGCTTCTGCTCGTCTCCGGCAAAGGGCAGTTCGACCGCGGTGCCGAACGGAGTGTCGGCCGGGGCCAGGGGTGACAAGGGGGTGCGCAGCAGCGGCAATCGCTGCTCCGCGGGCCGGACGGCAACGGGGACAGCCGTCTCGAGACCCCGCCGGAAGCCAGGCCGCCAAAATGAGCCCCGAGGCGGCATTTGGTGCCCCTGGCCGGACTCGAACCAGCACGGTGTTGCCACCAACAGATTTTGAGTCTGCCGCGTCTACCAATTCCGCCACAGGGGCACCGGGCGGAACCGCGCCCCCGGAAGATAGGCATCGGTCGGGGGCGCGGCGAGGGCGGCATCATAGCCAAGCGGCGGCGATGTGCAACCATCTGCCCCGCCGCCATCCTGCCGCGCCGTCAGGCCCCCGCATCTTCATGATTGCCGCGCGCCGCGGCGGCTGCTACACCGGCGAGCGACTTCCATTGCTGGAGATGGCCCGTCCCGTGCTGCAGCGGCTCTACGACTGGACACTGGGTCTGGCCGCCCATCGCCACGCGCTGGCCGCGCTCGCGCTGGTCTCCTTCGCCGAAAGTTCGTTCTTTCCGATCCCGCCGGACCTGATGCTCATCCCGATGGTGCTGGCGGCGCGCGAGCGCGCCTGGCTCATCGCCGGCGCCTGCACCTTTGCCTCGGCGGCGGGCGGACTGGCCGGCTACGCCATCGGCTTCTTCCTGTTCGAAGCGGTCGGCCGGCCGATCCTCGATTTCTACGGCGCCATGCACGCCTTCGCCGAGTTCCAGGCCCGCTACAACGAATGGGGCGCCTGGATCGTGGCCGGGGCCGGCTTCACCCCCTTCCCCTACAAGGTGATCACGATCGCGAGCGGGGTCACCGGGCTGGACCTCGTCACCTTCACGGTCGCCTCGACGCTGTCGCGCGGCGCGCGCTTCTTCCTGGTCGCCGGGCTGTTGTGGTATTTCGGCCCGGCCATCCGCCGCTTCATCGAGGCCAACCTGGCCCTGCTGACGACCCTGTTCTTCGCGCTGCTGCTCGGCGGCTTCCTGGCCGTCCGGTTCGTCCTCTAGCGGCCGACGAACCCGCCCTCAGGCACGGATCATCCAGCGGTAGATCCGTTTGGCGGGCCCGCGGATCCTGAGCCGTTCCGCGGACCGGCGGAAGAACGGGAGCGCGGCGAAGACGAAGGCCTCTTCCGCACGCCAGCGGACGAAGGCAGCCGGCGAGCGCCTGAAGTACCGCATCAGAAAGCGTCGGTGCTGCGCCTTGGTGAAGACCTTCGCGTTGCCGCCAAGCTTCGAGACCAGGGGCGTGAAGTTCGGATAGAGCTGCGTGTTGTGCAGCTGCGTCTTCATGAAGTTGCCGATCAACAGGTCGTCGAAATAGCCGTATTCGACGGTCGTCAAGAGCGAGCGGCGCGGCACGAAGAAGGTGATGCCGCGCAGATTGGCATCGCCTTCCGGAAGGCGGTCGGCGCCCTCGCGCAACGCAATGCGCCGCCGCTCACCGCCAACCGCAACCTCGATGAAATCGACGTAGTCGACGATCGTCTCGAACCGCCGGAAGAACGCGGCGACCTTTTCCCACTCCTCCTCCGTCAACCTCTCGTCCCAGTCGTCGTCGGCGGTGGCGTCGGTGATCTGGCTGACATCGGGCTCCTGCACCGGATGGTTCCGCGTATAGCTGCAATCCTCCAGGTCGACCGTGACGAAGGGCTCGATCAGCTGAACTTCCTTACGGGTCCAGTATTGCTGCAGCTTGGGCCAGGTCACGCGATACTCGTTCGCCCAGACGGAGTCGGCGCGGACATAAATGTGCTGGGAGGACGAGCAGCAGAAGTACTGGGCGCCCAGGCCGGCGACGATGCGGCTGATCCGCTCGATCGCGCCCGGCATGATCTCCTCCGGCGGCTCCTTGATGCGCCGCCCCCCGGCATCGATGATGTTCATCATGTCGGCGTCGACGGCGGTGAGCGCGAGAACGAAGCGCTTCGCATAGCGGCGGCCCAGGTGCCGCAGGAACGGCCCCTCGCCGCAGAGCGGCGAATCGTTGAGGTCGATGATCAGCGCGTCCCCCGCCTCGACCACGAGGATCGCGTCCTGATTCGGGTTGTCCAGGCACATGACCCTGAGCCCGGCCTCGACCGGGACCCAGGTCTTGAATGGCAGAACGGTGACGTCAAAGCCCTCGCCGACCAGGAAGTCGTGGATGTCGCGGTCGTAGTGGTCGGGGATCAGCAGGCGCACGCTTCGGGGAATGAGCGTCAGGGACTCGTGGTGGAGATGGTCCGGATGCCCGTGGGAGATCCAGATGTAGGGGCAGCGGCAGACGTTCTCGATCTGCTCCGGCGTTGGCCGTTTTTCGAGTGCCCAACTGCCGTAATAGCAGGTCCCCGTCAGCCACGGATCCGTGGCCAGAACCGGTCGGCCGTCCGCGAAGAACAGAATCGTGGCGTTGCCGAGCGTCTCGAACTGATACTTCATATTCGTCGTCCAGGCGAAGCTCAATCGGTACGCCGCGAACCACCTCGCGGCGCGGTTCGTTCCCTCGGCCGCGCAAAGACACAGATTTTCCATGCATTGACGCGGCCCGCAGACAGGTCGGGGTCCGGAGAAACGGCGGTTCGATATCGGCACGGAAGCGGCAGGGCGAAGCCGGAGCACGGGGCCGGCGCAGCCGATGCAGTTGCGGTTCCGGCGCAGATGCGGCGGATCGGTGGGCTATAGCCCCGAGCCCGTGAGAGCGGGCTACACAGACGCGCGGTGGCCGTCTATATCTACCGCCATGTCGCGACCGTTCCTCGCCGATCCCCGCCGCGCCGTGCCGATGCTCGTTCTCCTCGGCAGCGTCGCGGCCCTCGCCGTCGCGTTCGCGTCGCAGTATCTGGGCGGGCTGCAGCCTTGTGTGCTCTGCATTTATCAGCGCTACCCGTACGGCGTGGCGATCGGGTTGGCGGTCCTGGCGCTCGCCCTGCCTGATCGCCCGGCCCTGCAGCGCGGCGTGCTCACGCTTGCCGGCCTCGCGCTCCTCACCAGCGCCGGAATCGCCGCCTTCCATGTCGGCGTCGAGCAGCACTGGTGGCAGGGGACCTCCGCCTGCGGCGGCACGATCGAGCCGGGACTGAGCCTCGAAGAGCTGCGCGACCGGCTCATGGCCGCGCCGGTGGTCCGCTGCGACGAGGTGCCCTGGTCGCTGTTCGGCCTGTCGATGGCCGGCTACAACCTTCTCTATGCGGGCGGATTCGGCCTGCTTGTGCTCTGGCTGACCGCCCGGCTACCGTCCCGGCGGATCTCGACGCGGGAGGCGCGATGACGGCGCGACACCAACCGAAGGCTTCGGATGAAGCCGCCACGACCGGTGATCCGGCCGCGCCGCGGACCGGATCGCTCGACCGCCGCCTGCCCGGCGACCTCCCCCGCGACGCGCTGATCGAGCGCATGATCCGGGTCAACCATGCCGGCGAATACGGGGCCCGGCGGATTTACGAGGGCCAACTTGCCATGCTGGGCCGCGGCAGCGCCGAGGCGCGCATCGTGCGCCACATGGCCGAGCAGGAGCAGCGCCACCTCGACGCCTTCGACCGGCTGGTCGCCGACCGGCGGGTTCGGCCGACGGCGCTGCAGCCGCTGTGGCACGTCGCCGGCTTCGCGCTTGGCGCCGTCACCGCGGCGCTCGGCCCCCGCGCAGCCATGGCCTGCACCGTCGCGGTCGAGGAGGTCATCGACGAGCATTACGCGCGCCAGGCGGAGCGGCTCAGCACCGAAGAGCCGGAGCTGCGGCAGATGATCGAGGAGTTCCGCGCCGACGAGCTGGAGCACCGCGACATCGGGCTCGAGCACGGCGCCGAGCAGACGCCCGGCTACGAACTCCTGACCGGCGCCATCAAGGCCGGATCGCGGCTCGCCATCTGGCTGTCGGAGCGATTCTGACGCCGCGCCGGCCGGCCGCGATTTCTCTTCTGGTGCCGGGCGTCAGCCGCCCGCCGCCGTCGTCGGATCGATCACCTTTCGGATCGGGGTGATCTTGTTCGCGGGAAACCCGCTCTGCCGGGCGTGCTCGCGGATGATTTCCTCGTCCTTGGCCAGGTAGACGCAGAAGGTCTTGTTGTCGGCGACATAGGATTCGAGCCACTGGATATCGGGGCCGAGGTCCTTCAGGACCTTGTTCGACCTCTGCGCCGCGTTCCGCAGGGCCTCGCGATCCGCGCTGCCGATGTCGGGCAGATCCCGCTCGATGATGAATCGTTGCATGTCGGCCTCCGCCATTACATGCGCCCCCGAAGACTGCATCGTAGCATCCAGCGCCGCCGGGCGCGCAACCCCGGGCGCTTGGACCGACATCGATGCTTCCGGCCGAAACGGGTTTGCCTAGCTCGGGTCGAGCTCGGTGTCCCAGTAGAGGAAGTCGCGCCAGCTCTGATGCAGGAAGTTGGGCGGGAAAGACCGCCCATTCTCCTGGAGCTGGTAGGTGGTGGGCTGAGTCGGACGCGTTTGCGGATACATCCGCGCCTCGTCCGGCAGCCGGTTGCCCTTCAGGAGATTGCAGCTCTGGCAGGCGGTGACCACGTTCTCCCAAACCGTGCGGCCCCCGCGGGACCGCGGGATCACGTGGTCGAAGGTCAACTCGGGTGCCGGGTAGGATTCGCCGCAATACTGGCAGCTGAAGCGATCCCGCAGGAACACGTTGAACCGGGTAAAGGCCGGCCGTCGCGTCAGCGGGATGAACTCCTTGAGCGAGATGACGCTCGGCAGCCGCATCTCGAAGCTTGGGCTGCGGACGACGTGTTCATATTCGGAAACGATGTTGACGCGGTCGAGGAAGACCGCTTTGACCGCTTCCTGCCAGGGCCAGAGGGAGAGCGGATAGTAGCTCAGCGGCCGGAAGTCGGCATTGAGGACAAGGGCAGGGCAACTGTCCGGCGATACTGACAAACCTTGCTATTTCCTACGCTACCAAGTCCGACGGGATGCCACCCCGCCGTACGTTGCTATAGTAGGGAATACGGCCTTTCGCGTCAAAACACAACATTTGGTGGAAATTTCACGAAAAACTTCATGATTGCGTCACCGTGGATGCCGATGCCTCGAAGGCTCGCTGCAGGAAGCGGCCGCCGAGTGCCAGCCCGGCGTCGTCGATGCCATGGGCGAGCCCGGGGCGAGTCTCGGCGGTGACCGGAACGCCGGCAGCCTCCAGCGCCTCGCGCGCCGCCGCCAGCGCCGAATAGGGCACCACCTGGTCGGCGTCGCCGTGAACCAGCAGCACGGGCGGCCGCGCGGTGATCTCCGCCGCCAGCCGCTCCGGCGCGATCAGCGCCCCAGAATAGCCGACAACCGCCGCTACGGGCTGCGGACGCCGCAGCGCGACGTGCAGCGCCATCATCGCCCCTTGCGAAAACCCGACCAGGGCAAGCCGCGACGGGTCGAGCCCATGCCGCGCCAATTCGGAATCGATAAAGCCGTTCAGGAATCCGGCGGCAGCCTGCGCGCCCGCGAAGAGCGCGGCCGTGTCCCGGCTCTCGAAGCCGAACCACTGCCGACCGAACGGTCCGAACTCACAGGGAAAAGGAGCGTGCGGCGAGACGAACGCCGCGTCGGGCAGCAACCGCCTCCAATGCGGCGCAAGGCCGATCAGGTCGTTGCCGTCGGCGCCATAGCCGTGCAGCAGGATGACGAGTTGCTTCGCCGCGGCCCCGCTGGCCGGAGGAAGGCTGGGTCCAGAGAGGTCGAACGGTCCAGGCATCGAGCCCACTCCATGTCGGTGACGGTCGCCAAAGGCAACGTTCTTACCCGATCGCCGCTGAAGCGGCCAAGCGCGCGATCGGCTCAGCCGCTTTCGATCGGCGGTTGCCGGTAGACCTGCCAGAGGAGCCGCGCGGCGACGCTGCGCCAGGGCCGCCAGGGCTCGGCCATGGCCCGGAGCTGCGCCGCCGTCGGCCGGACGGGCAGCCGCTTGAGCCGTTGCGTCGCGAGCAGGAGGGCAAGATCGTCCGCCGGCAGCACGTCCGGGCGGTTGAGGCAGAACAGCAGGTAGATCTCCGCCGTCCAGCGGCCGATGCCCTTCACCCGAACCAGCGCGGCGATGGCCGCTTCGTCGTCCAGCCCCGCGAGCGCCTCCAGATCCAGGCGGTTCTCGGCGATCTCCTCGGCCAGGGCGCGGCCATAGACCATCTTCTGGCGGCTGAAGCCGACCGCACGTAGCGTCGCCTCGTCGAGGGCGAGGAAGCTCTCCGGCGTCAAGGGATCGGCTGCCGCCTGGAGCCGCGCCCAGATCGCCCGCGCCGAGGCGGTCGAGACCTGCTGGGCGAGGATGATGTTGAGCAGCGAGGCGAAGCCCGGCGCCCGCGCCCGCGACGGAAGTGGCCCCACGCCCGACACGGCGCGGGCGAGGTCGGGATCGGCCGCGGTCAGATGGTCGAGCGCCGCCCGCAACCGCTTGCCCTTGATTTCTCGCGACTGCATTCTCACCTGCAAATCGTCCCGTCCGCATGCCGCCGGCGTCCGGGCCGCGGCATGTTCCGCTTCGTCTGCGCCACCGGCATGATGCTCGTCACCCGCTTTGCCCCCAGCCCGACCGGCTTTCTGCACCTCGGGCACGCCCACTCCGCACTGACCGGCTGGCACGCCGCGAAGGCGGCCGGCGGACGGTTCCTGCTGCGGATCGAGGACATCGATACCGGGCGCTGCCGCCCCGCCTTCGAGGAGGCGATCTTCGAAGACCTCGCTTGGCTCGGTCTCGACTGGGAGCGGCCGGTACGTCGCCAGTCAGAGCATATGGACGATTACGCCGATGCACTCAATCACCTTGACCGGCTGGGCGTCCTCTATCCCTGCTTCTGCACCCGCAAGGAGATCCTGGCGGAGGTCGCGGCCGCCGGCCGCGCACCGCACGGGCCCGACGGGCCGCTTTATCCGGGGACCTGTCGTGCCCTTTCGCCGGCCGAGCGGAAAGCGCGGATCGCCGCTGGCGCCCCCTACGCGCTGCGGCTCGACGCGGCGAAGGCGGCGGCACTGACCGGACCGCTGTCCTGGACGGAGGCCGAGACCGGGACCGTTCCCGTCGACCCGACGCTACTGGGCGACGTGGTGCTCGCCCGCAAGGACGTGGCGGCGAGCTATCACCTCGCGGTCACGGTCGACGACGCCCTCCAGGGCGTGACGCTCGTCACGCGGGGGCAGGACCTGTTCCACGCCACCCACGTCCATCGATTGCTGCAGGCGCTTCTCGGCCTCGGCACCCCGACCTACCACCATCACCGCCTGCTCACCGACGCCGCGGGTCGGCGCCTCGCCAAGCGCGACGAGGCCCTGACGCTTCGGGCGCTGCGCGCGGCCGGCAAGACACCGGACGAGGTGCGCGCGATGGCCGGATTTTGCGGCACCGGTCCGGAAACCGATCTGGTCAGGGAATGATCTCTTTATCGGAACTCAGCGCCCTGCTCCAGGTCCTCATGGTCGACCTGGTCCTGGCCGGCGACAACGCCATCGTCGTCGGCATGGTCGCCGCCGGGCTGCGGCCCGAGGAGCGGTCCCGGGTCATCATGATCGGCATCGTGGCGGCGACACTGATGCGGGTCGCCTTCGCGCTCATCACGGCGCAGCTCCTGCAAATCATCGGCCTGCTGCTGGCCGGCGGATTGCTGCTGCTCTGGGTCTGCTGGAAGCTGTGGCGGGAGATCGAGGCCCAGCGGAAGGAACACGCGGCGGTGGACAGGCTCGAGATCGGCGCCGGCGATCCCGGCGAGAAGGCACCGCCCAAGACATTCGGCCAGGCGGTCCTGCAGATCGTCATCGCCGACGTCTCGATGTCCCTCGACAACGTCCTCGCCGTCGCCGGCGCGGCCCGCGAGCACGTCTGGGTGCTCGTCGTCGGGCTGGCGCTCTCCGTCGCCCTCATGGCGATCGCCGCCACCTTCATCGCCCGCCTTCTTCATCGACACCATTGGATCGCCTATATCGGCCTCCTCGTAATCCTCTACATCGCGGTCACGATGATCTGGGAGGGCGCCGTCGAGGTGATGGAGGCCACCGAGGCCGTCGGCCTGTTCTAGATAAAGCCGTTGCCGACCGTCAGTAGCCGCCGGCGTGCAGGGCGGCGAGGATGTCGAGATAGTCCGGATCCTCCGGCCCGATGATGCCGTGGCGGACCAGGAAATCGATCTTGACCGGCGCGACGTTGAACTTGAAGTCGTCGGTCTGGGCGAGCGCCCGCTGCACGCGCTCGACGGGCCAGAGGAAGAACTCCTCAACCTCGCCGTCGGTGTTGCGCGGCACGAAGTCGGGCGGCAGCCGCAGGTCGTAGTTGAAGAGGACGTCGTCGCGCAGCCCCTCCTCCGTCTCCAAGGCATAGGCGAAGACGCCCACGGGGCGCGCCGACCGCATCATCGATTCCGGCAGGGCCGCCTCCTCCGCCCCTTCTTTGACCAGGTTGTCGCGCAGGGTGATGCCGATCGGCTGACCGCCGGCGACGATATGGTCGAGCTTGCCCGGCGCGGTCCGCTTGTCCTTGGCGCGCCGCGCAACCCACAGATGCAGGTCCTCGTCGCCCCCGGTTCGGCCCATCACATAGCCATTCACGTGAACCCCATAGGCGCGGATGCCGAAAGCGGGGATCGCCGCCCGCTCCATTCTCATCAGCGGCTTGGCGTAGAAGGCGGTCGAGACCGGATACTCCTCCCCGCTCCAAGCCGCGAACATCCCGTCCTTCTCCTGGAGTCGGCGCAGCACTGCCTCGACCGCGCGGGAACGCTCCCAGAATCCGTCGAGACCGGGAGCGAGGTGCACCGCCTCCTCCTCCACCACGAACACCTCCGGGAAACCGCGAAGCCGCTCCGCGAAGGCGTGCTTGATCCAGCCGACCCGCTCGTTGCCGATCCGGAATGGGCGGAAATGGCTCCAATCGCACCGATGGCAGGCGCGAATGCGCTCGACCAGGCTCATCGAACTTCCCTCTTCTGTTTTTTCCCCTCAGCGCTTGCGAAGTGTGCCCAGCATGCCGCGCGCGATCTCACGCCCAAGCCGATGGCCGATGGTGCGGACGAACGTCGTGGCCAGTTTTTCGAGAATGTTTTGGGGTCGGCGGCCACCGACCTTGCCGTCCGACCGACGCGTTTCGCGCGCCCGTCCCGGTTCGGTGGCGCCCTCTGCCTTCGCGGCCTTCTCGACCTGCCGATGGAGCTGCTCATAGGCCGAGTCGCGGTCGATGGTCCGGTCGTAGCGGCCGGCCAGCGGGCTTTGCTGGATCGCCGCCTGCCGCTCGGCCGGGGTGGCCGGGCCGATCCGCGAAGAGGGTGGCCGAACGAGGACGCGATCGACCACGGCGGGGACGCCCTTGGCGTCGAGCGTCGAGACAAGGGCCTCGCCGACCCCGAGTTGGAGGATGACCTCGGCCAAGTCGAGATTCGGGTTCGGGCGGAAGGTCTCGGCGGCGGCTCGAACGGCCTTCTGGTCGCGCGGGGTGAAGGCGCGCAGCGCGTGCTGCACGCGGTTGCCGAGCTGCCCCAGCACCGCGTCCGGAATGTCCAGCGGGTTCTGGGTGATGAAATAGACGCCGACGCCCTTGGAGCGGATCAGACGGACCACCTGCTCCACCTTGTCGAGCATCGCCTTCGGCGCGTCGTCGAACAGGAGATGCGCCTCGTCGAAGAAGAACACCAGCCGCGGCTTGTCCGGATCGCCCACCTCGGGCAGCTCCTCGAACAGCTCCGACAGCAGCCAGAGCAGGAAGGTGGCATAGAGCCGCGGCCGCTGCATGAGCTGGTCCGCCGCGAGCAGGTTCACGTAGCCCCGGCCGTTGCCGTCGGTCTTGAGGAAGTCGTTCAGGTCGAGCGCGGGCTCGCCGAAGAAGTGTTCGCCGCCCTGCTCCTCGAGCACCAGGAGGGCGCGCTGGATCGCCCCCACCGAAGCCTTGCTGACATGGCCGTATTCGGTCGTCAGGTCGCGGGCGTTCTCGCCGACGAAGTTGAGCATGGCGCGCAGGTCCTTGAGGTCGAGGAGGAGCAGCCCTTGCTCGTCGGCGACCCGAAAGGCGATGTTGAGCACGCCTTCCTGGGTGTCGTTGAGGTCCAGCAGCCGTGCGAGCAGCAGCGGCCCCATCTCCGACACCGTGGTCCGGATCGGATGGCCCTGAGTGCCGAACAGGTCCCAGAAGACGGTGGGCGGCGCCTCGAACGCGTAATCCTCGAGACCGATGGCCTTCGCCCGCTCGAGCAGCTTGGGGTTGGCACTGCCGGGCTGGCTGATGCCCGACAGGTCGCCCTTGACGTCGGCCATGAAGCTGGGCACGCCGCGCCGCGAGAAGCCTTCCGCGAGGACCTGCAGCGACACCGTCTTGCCGGTGCCGGTCGCCCCGGCGATGAGGCCGTGCCGGTTGGCCGTCTTGAGGACGAGGTAATGGGGGGTCTCGCCCCTGCCGATGAAGATGTCTGCCGCGTCGCCGCTCATGGTCGCACCCGCTGTCAGACCGTGCCGCACCCCGTCCGCTCCCCTCATGCTGACGACGGGGGCCGACCTCGGCAAGGTCGAAGATAGCCCCTGGCAAAGGGGCCGAGGCGTGCGTTATGAGCGGGTCAGCAATTCCAGAATGTGGCCGTCGCGGTCGCGGAAATAGACGCCGCGGCCGCCGTTCCGGCGATTGATCCGCCCGTCCTCGGTCGCGTAAGGGCCGCTGCCATAGCGCAGGCCAGCCTCCTTGATCCGGGCGAAAATGGCGTCGAACTCGGCCTCGCCGACATGGAACGCATAGTGGTGCGGCTCGAACGTCTTGCGGTCGGCGAAATCGAAGGTCAGCGTGTCGTTGACCCGCACGGCGGCAAAGTGGCCGATAGGCGTCTCGACCTCCAAGCCGAACAGATGGGCGAAAAGCCGGGCCGACGCCTCCTTGTCGTACGCAGGCACGATGGTGTGATCGAGGGTGATCGCCATGGCAGGCCTCCAACAGCCGTAGCGTGCCCGGCACACGCCGGCCGGGCCGATCCGCGCCTCTTGATCTCAGATTGGGCGCCCGCGCGCCGGATCAAGCACGCCGCCACGCGCGAGCGACCGCCGGGAAACGGCCTGGGCAGCCGCCGTCTACGGCTCCACCGCCTTGGTGGTCGTGAGGACGCAGGTCACGTGGAGGATCTGGCGCAGGCAGCGGGCGATGTAGTCGCCGAGTTCGGGCGCCATGCCGGCCACCTGGATGTCGATGTGCAGTTCCTCCCCCGCCGGTCCGGCGACGCTGCTGTGCCACTTGCTCGGCACCAGGTTGCGCTTGGCGAACAGTTCCAGCACCCGCGGCATGACGCCGGGCTCCGCGGCGGCCTGCACCGAGAAGCAGAAGGTCGGCAGGGGCTCGGGCCGCGCCGCCGGCCGGCGCGGCGCCGCCTCAGCGGCGAAAGGCTGGGAAGAAGATCGGGAAGGTTCGGTCATCATGACACACAGGCTCCATCGCGAGGGTAACGGCACGAACAACAGGATCCGGACGCCCAGGGGACGCCCGGCCGCTAATTCGCGTGCCGACAAGGCGATGGAGATGCGTGTCCATGGCGGTCAAAATACCAGCGCCCGCCCCGATCGGCAAGCCGCCTGCGTCGCCGGGGTTTCTGACTGCGGGCGGAGCGTGGCCGTTCGGCTTGTCGCGGAAGCCCCGTTGCAGAACCTCCGCCCCCACGCCAGGGTACCGAATGATTTCGGGCCGGGCCGAAGAGGAACGGTTGCCAATCAACGTAAGGCGAGGACGCGCATGAAGCGCCTGTTGATTACGGGCGTGTCCGGAACGGGTAAATCCGCGGTGGCGCATGAGTTGGCGGCACGGGGCTATCGGGCCTACGATCTCGATACGCCCGAATGGTCCGAATGGATCGACGCCGACCCCTCGGATGCGCTGACACCAAGTCAAGGAAAAGATTGGGTTTGGCGAGAGGATCGTGTCCGCGCGCTTTTGTCCAGTCCAGAAGAAGGCCCGTTGTTCATTAGCGGCTGTGCCGAGAATATGGGGCGGCTTTTCCCTTTGATCGACACGGTGATCCTTCTCTCCGCACCCGTCGCAACGATCATGGACCGGCTCGAAGCACGAGCCTCCGGCAGCTACGGCAGCGTCGCGGAGGAGCGGCGCAAGGTTGCCGATCTCATCTCAACCATCGAGCCACTCCTGAGGGAATCCGCTGACTACGAGATCGACACAAGGCGATCGGTCGATGCCACTGTCGATGCGATCCTTCGGATAGCGCAGGGCCCGTGAAGCATTTCACGCCGCCTCCTGCGTCGTCCGATCGACCAGATCGACGATGTCGCGAAGGATGGCGGTGAGGTCGTAGTCCTTGGGCGTGTAGACGCGGGCGACGCCGGCGGCCGTCAGGCGCCGTTCGTCCTCGGGCGGGATGATGCCGCCGACGACGACCGGCACGTCGCCGAGGCCGAGGCCGCGCATCCGCTTCAGCACCTCGCTCACCAGCGCGACGTGCGAGCCGGAGAGGATCGAGAGCCCGACCACGTGCACGCCCTCTTCCAGCGCCGCGTTGACGATCTGCGCCGGCGTCAGGCGGATGCCCTCGTACACCACCTCGAGCCCGGCGTCGCGGGCGCGCACGGCGATCTGCTCGGCGCCGTTGGAATGACCGTCGAGACCGGGCTTGCCGACCAGCATCTTGATGCGGCGGCCAAGCCGGGCCGAGACGCGCTCGACCTCGGCACGCACGGCTGCGAGCCGCTCGCCGTCCGACGGCGCCGCGGCGCGGCCGACGCCGGTGGGCGCCCGATACTCGCCGAAGACCTCGCGCAGGGCGGCGCCCCACTCGCCGGTGGTGACGCCCGCATGAGCGCAGGCGATCGACGGTTCCATCACGTTCCGCCCCTCCGCCGCCGCGGCGCGCAGGGCGTCGAGCGCCGCCTTCACCCGCCCGGCATCGCGGCCCGCCCGCCAAGCCTGAAGCGCGGCGACCTGCTCCCGCTCGGCCGCGTCATCGACGGTGAGGAAGCCTGCCTCGGCACCGGTGGTGAGGGGCGAGGGCGCCGAATCCGTGAACCTGTTGACGCCGACGACGACCTGTTCTCCGGACTCGATGGCGGCGAGTCGCCGACTGTTCGATTCCACCAGCCTCTGCTTCATGTAGCTGGACTCGACGGCGGCGATGGCGCCGCCCATGGCCTCGATCCTGGCGAGCTCGGCGAGGGCCTCGGCCTTCAGCTCCGCGACCTTCGCGGCGATGACCGTGGAGCCGTCGAAGATGTCGTCGTATTCGAGCAGGTCGGTCTCGTAGGCGACGATCTGCTGAAGGCGCAGGCTCCATTGCTGGTCCCAGGGCCGCGGCAGGCCCAACGCTTCGTTCCAGGTCGGAAGCTGCACGGCGCGGGCGCGGGCGTTCTTCGACAGCGTCACGGCCAGCATTTCGAGCAGGATGCGATAGACGTTGTTCTCCGGCTGCTGCTCGGTGAGGCCGAGCGAATTCACCTGTACGCCGTAGCGGAAGCGGCGGTACTTGGCATCCTCGATCCCGTAGCGGGTCCGGCAGATCTCGTCCCACAGCTCCGTGAAGGCCCGCATCTTGCACATTTCGGTGATGAAGCGGATGCCGGCATTGACGAAGAAGCTGATGCGGCCGACGACCCGCGGGAAATCCCGCTCCGGCACCTGGCCCGACTCACGGACCGCGTCGAGCACCGCGATCGCGGTGGCCAGCGAGAAAGCGAGTTCCTGCACCGGCGTCGCCCCGGCCTCTTGCAGGTGGTAGGAGCAGACGTTGATCGGGTTCCACTTCGGGATCTCGCGATAGGTGAAGGCGATCACGTCGGTGGTGAGCCGGAGACTCGGACCCGGCGGAAAGATGTAGGTGCCGCGCGAGAGATATTCCTTGACGATGTCGTTCTGCACCGTGCCGCACAGCGCCGCGCGCGGGATGCCCTGCTTCTCCGCGAGCGCGACGTAGAGGGCGAGAAGCCAGGGCGCCGTCGCGTTGATCGTCATGGAGGTGTTCATCCGATCGAGCGGCAGCCCTTCGAACAGCGTCTCCATGTCGCCCAGGTGAGAGATCGGCACGCCCACCTTGCCGACCTCGCCGCGGGCCAGCGGATGGTCGGCGTCGTAGCCCGTCTGCGTCGGCAGGTCGAAGGCGACGGACAGGCCCGTTTGCCCGCGCGCCAGATTGGTGCGGTAGAGCGCGTTCGAGGCCTTGGCCGAGCTGTGGCCGGAATAGGTGCGGATCAGCCAGGGCGGGTCGCGCCGCGCAGTTGCTGCGCCCTTGAGAGCGGGATCTTCGGTCATCGGCACCTCCCTACGGGATCGGCGAATCAGCTTAAGCGCAATTTATTGTGCACTGCAATAGAGCCAATCCGGGCGCGGAAACCCGAGGCGCTTCCACCGTCCGCATTGGTCGTTGGAATAAGGAATACCAATTTCGCCTTGGCTTCGAGGAAAGCGCCCGTCTAGTATGTTAAGCAAGAACTGGGGGACGTATTCGGTACGGGCCGAGCGGGAACTTATCGAAATATTAGGAGTGAATTGCTGCCTCATTGAGGATTGGCATCGGTCGTCCGCTAGCAAGGGAGGAGTCTCATGGAGCGACGCAAGTTCATCAAGGTTGGCCTCGCCGGGGCCGCGGGGACCCTGGCGGCCCCGGCGGTGGTCCGAGCCCAGGAAACCTTCAACTGGCGCATGACCACCACCTGGCCACCGCAACTCCCGTTCTACCAGAGCGGCCCGGGCAGCGCCGAGTACTGCGCCAAGAAGATCGAAGAGCTGTCGGACGGTCGGATGCGGGTTCAGGTCTTCGCCGCGGGCGAGTTGATCCCGGCCTTTGGCGGATTCGACGCGGTGTCGGCGGGCACCGTGGAGATGAACCACGGCTGCTCCTACTACTGGGCGGGCAAGCACTTCGCGACCCAGTACTTCACCACCGTGCCGTTCGGCATGAACTTCCAGGGCATCAACGCCTGGTTCTATCACGGCGGCGGCCTCGAGCTGTGGAACGAGCTCTATAGCAACTTCAACCTGGTGGCGATGCCGGTGGGCAACAGCGGCGTCCAGATGACCGGGTGGTTCCGCAAGCCCATCAACTCGGTCCAGGACCTGAAGGGCGTGAAGATGCGGATCCCGGGCCTCGCCGGCAAGGTCTATGCCGAGCTGGGCGTCAGCGTCGAGCTGCTGCCGGGCGGCGAGATCTTCCCGGCCCTCGAGCGCGGCGTGATCGACGCCGCGGAGTGGGTCGGCCCCTATCAGGACCGCCGCCTCGGCCTGCACAACGCGGCCAAGTATTACTACACCACCGGCTGGCACGAGCCTTCGACGACCTCCGAACTGATGATCAACAAGCAGGCGTGGGAAAGCCTGCCGAAGGACCTGCAGGCCATCGTCCAGACGGCGGCGCGCGATTCGAACGTCACCAGCCACACTTGGCTCGAGGCGCACAATTCGGAGGCGCTCGACGACCTCATCACGAACGAGGGCGTGATGGCCCAGCCGCTACCCGACGACGTCGTCGCGCAGCTCCGCAAGATCAGCGAAGAGGTGCTGGCCGCCGAGGCAGACAGGGATCCGTTCACGAAGAAGGTCCACGAGTCCTTCATGGCCTTCAAGAAACAGCACAACCATTGGGCTGGAGTCGGCGAGTTCGAGTTCCAGCAGATCATCAAAGCGTGAGTCCGTCACTGCTTGGTTGATCGGCGACGGCCGTTCCGGCCTTCACGGGCCGGAACGGCCTCTTGCCATGATCGCAGTCTGAACGGTTGAGCATCATGAACGAGACGAGAGAGCTGCCCGCCTCCCATGTGGGGGCAGAAGTCCGTCCCCGGGGTGCGGCCGCGCGTCTGGCCGAAGGACTCGAGGGCTTCATTGACTGGATCGGGCGCATCGCCGCCTGGATCGGCTTCGGGCTGGTCATCGCGGTCGCCCTCAATGTCACCCTGCGTTATCTTTTCTCCCAAAGTCAGGTCTGGCTCCAGGAGCTGGAATGGCACCTGATCTCGCCGATCGTGATGATCGGTGTCGCCTACGCCCTGCGCCATCGCGAGCATGTGCGCGTCGACCTGTTCTACGAGCGCTTCCCGCCCTGGTTGCAGCATCTGATCGACCTGACCGTCGCCCTGACCATCGTGGTCATCTCCGTCGTGTTGATCTACGTGTCGATGCCCTGGGTCCTGCAGGCCTACCGCATCGGCGAAGGCTCCCCCGATCCGGGTGGACTGCCCTACCGCTTCCTCCTCAAGGCGTTCATCCCCTTCGGCTTCCTGCTGCTGCTGATCCAGGGGGTCGCCGACGGAATCAAGCACGCCCTTCTTCTGTTCAACCGGTAAGGCTGGCACGACTCATGGGAAACGAAACCGTCGCGATTCTGCTCGCGCTCGGCTTCTTCGGGATGCTGATGATCGGCTTCCCGGTCGCCATCGCGCTCGCGGCCGCCGGGCTTCTGTTCGGCTATCTCGGCTTCGGGCTGGGCCTCTTCAGCCTGCTGCCCCTGCGCATCTTCGGGGTGCTGACGAACTACACGCTGATGGCGATCCCCCTGTTCGTCTTCATGGGGGTGATGCTCGAGCGATCCCGCCTCACCGAAGAGCTGTTGGATGTCATAGGCTACGCCGCGGGGGGCTTGCGCGGCGGCATGGGGCTGGCAATCATCCTCGTCGGCGTGCTGATGGGCGCTTCGACGGGCATCGTCGGCGCCACCGTGGTGACGCTGGGTCTGCTCACCCTGCCCACCTTCGTGCGGCGCGGCTACAGCAAGCCGCTCGCCTGCGGCACGATCTGCGCCTCGGGCACGCTCGGCCAGATCATCCCGCCGAGCCTCGTGCTGATCCTGCTCGCCGACATCATGGGCGAATCGGTTGGCACCCTGTTCGCCGCGGCAATGCTGCCCGGCCTCGTCCTCGCCGCGATCTACGCGATCTTCATGCTGGGCGTTGGCGCGATCAGCCCGCAGATGGCACCCGCCATTCCGCTCGCCGAACGTGAGCTGATCACGACCGGGCAGCTCATCGCCAAGTTGTTCAAGGTCGTGCTACCGCCCTTCGCCCTTATCTTTGCGGTGCTCGGTTCCATCATCTTCGGCGTCGCGGCGCCGACGGAGGCGGCGGGCGTCGGCGCGATCGGAAGCGCCCTCATCGTCGCGTTCTCCGGCCGGCTGACCCGGCAGGTTCTGACCGAGACGGTGCAGAACACGCTGAAGATCACGGCGATGGTCTACTTCATCCTGATCTGCTCTCAGGCCTTCTCGCTCGCCTTCCGCGGCCTGCGGGGCGAGGATCTCGTGCATCAGCTCTTCGCCTTCGTGCCCGGGGGGCTGACGGCCGAGATCATCTTCATGCTGTTCCTGCTGTTCCTCCTCGGCTTCTTCCTGGAGTGGATCGAGATCTCCTACATCGCCCTGCCGCTGTTCCTGCCGCTCTTCCTCCAGGCGGACGTCGACATGGTGTGGCTGGCGGTCCTGTGCTGCATGGTTCTGCAGACCTCGTTCCTGACGCCGCCGGTGGGCTGGGCCCTGTTCTTCATCAAGGGCGTGGCACCGCCCGGCGTGACGACGCGCGACATCTATGTCGGCGTCATGCCCTTCGTCCTGTTGCAGCTCGTGGCCCTCGTCATACTGTTCATGTATCCCGGGATCGCCACCTGGCTGCCGCGGGCGATCGGCTGGATGTAGCCGCGGCACCGCTTACGCCCCGCCCTATCCGGCCGCCCGAAAGCGGCCGGATAGGCGCGGTTCGAAACCCGTTTCGAAGACTCGGTTGGCCCCGATCGCGAGATGTCACCCTGCTCAAGTAAGACTTCTGGAAGCAGAGGCCGGCCGGCGCTCCTCCAGACCTTCTTTATCCTGGAGCACCGGGGGTGACCTCACCAGGATCGGCCGCAACGCGGCCGATTGTCTCCGTTTCCTGATCGATCAGAACGCCGCGACGACGCCGTCGCCGCGCGGATCGGCGGCGCCCTCGATCAGGCCGGAAGGGTGCCGCACCAGGGCGCCGGCGTGGCCCATGATCTCGTCAAACGGCCCGACCAGCTCGACGTCGTGCCCGGCGTCGCGCAGGGCGTCGACGGTTTCCGGCGCGAACCGGTCTTCGATTCGCAAATTCGTCTTCGGCGTGCCCCAGGTCCGACCGAGCAGCCAGCGCGGTGCGGTGACGGCCGCCTGAAGCTCCTGGCCGAACAGCACGTGGCGCGTGAAGATCGCGGCCTGCGTCTGCGGCTGCCCCTCGCCGCCCATGGTGCCGTAGGGCATCACCCGGCCGTCGGAGAGCCGCGCCAGCGCCGGCTGAATCGTGTGGAACGGCTTGCGGCCGGGCTTGAGCGCGTTGCGGGCGCCCTCGGCAAGCTGGAAGCTGCTGCCGCGGTTCTGCCACAGGATACCGGTGTCGCGGAGCAGCACGCCGGAGCCGAACTCCCAATAGAGGCTCTGGATGAAGCTGACGGCGCGCCCTTCGCCGTCGATCGCCCCCAGCCAGACGGTGTCCCCGCCGCCCGGTGCCGCGGGCCAGGCCGCCGCCCGCGCGCCGTCGATCGCGGCGACATTCTCCGCGAACCAGGTCTCCGCAAGGAAATTCTCGGGATCCGCCTCCATATAGGCCGGGTCGGTCACGTGCCGGTCGCGCACCAGGAACGCCCGCTTCGTCGCCTCGACGAGGCCGTGCAGATAAGCAAAGCCGTCGGCCTCGGCGACGCCGAGCCGGTCGAACAGGCCAAGTATCAGAAGGGAGGCCAGCCCCTGGGTCGGCGGCGGCAGATTGTAGACCGTGCCGCAGCGAAGATCCGCCTTCAGCGGAACGACCTCCAGCCCGCGCTGCCCGGCCAGGTCGTCGCGCGTCAGCGGGCTGCCGGCGCGCCCGAGATCCGCCGCCACGGCCGCCGCCAGCTCGCCGCGGTAGAAATCGTCGAGGCCGGCCGAGGCCAGACGCTCCAGCGTGCCGGCGAGGGCCGGCTGCTTGAAGAGCGCGCCCACGGGCGGCGCCTCGCCGTCGATCAGGAAGCCCTCCGCAAACCCGGGCAGATCGATCAGCTCGGCGCGCTTGGCGAGGGTGTTGGCGTGCTGGCTGCGTGTCACCGGCACGCCGTGCCGCGCGTAGAAAACCGCGTCCTCAAGCAGGCGGTCGAGCGGCATTCGGCCGCCCCAGCGCGCCGAGCTCAGAGCGAGCGCCGACTGCCAGCCGGAGACGGCACCGGCGACCGTGTTGGCGGCCAGCGGCCCGCGGGACGGAACCGCGTCCAGCCCTTCCCGCGCATACAGCGCGGCATCCACCGCCCGTCCGGCGGGACCGCAGGCGTCGATCCCGACCGGCGCATCGCCAGGGGCGGCGATGAGCCAGAAGCAGTCTCCGCCGAGCCCGTTCATGTGCGGGTAGACGACGGCGATGGTCGCCGCCGCCGCCACCATCGCCTCGATGGCGTTGCCCCCTTCGCGCAGCACGCGCAGACCCGCCTGCGCCGCGAGGTGGTGGGGCGCGACCACCATCCCCCGGGTTGCGCGCGCCGTTTGCAGCATGACGGTTTCCCCTCTTCTCGATGATCAGACGGCGGCGAGCGCGCGGCCCAGATCCTCCTCCAGGTCCTCGACGTCCTCGAGACCCACCGAAAGCCGGATCATGCCCTCGCCGATGCCCAGCCGCGCCCGCTCCTCCGGCGACAGGCGCTGATGGGTGGTCGTCGCCGGATGGGTCACGAGGCTCTTCGCGTCGCCGAGGTTGTTGGAGATCTTGATGAGCTCGAGCGCGTTGAGTAGACGGAACGCCGCCTCCTTGCCGCCGGCCACCTCGAAGGTGATGAGCGTGCCGCCGGCGCTCATCTGCCGCTTGGCGAGATCGTACTGCGGATGGCTGTCGAGGCCGGGATAGAGGACGTTCGCCAGCTTCTCCTGGCGGCTCAGGAACTCCGCCAGGCGGCGGGCGCTCTCGCACTGGCGCAGCACGCGCAGCTCCAGCGTCTCCAGCCCCTTCACCAGCAGCCAGGCGTTCATCGGCGAAAGCGACGGCCCGGTATGGCGCAGGAAGGGCTGCAGCACGTCCTGCACGAAGGCTTTGTCGCCGAGGATGACCCCGCCGAGACAGCGACCCTGGCCGTCAATGTGCTTCGTCGCCGAATAGACGACGATGTCGGCGCCGAACTCCAGCGGCCGCTGCAGGATCGGGCTCGCGAAGACGTTGTCGACCACGACCCGCGCTCCCGCCGCGTGGGCGAGCTCGCAGACGGCGGCCAGGTCGATGATGCGGAGGCTGGGATTGGCCGGCGTTTCGAGAAACACGGCGGTCGTCTTCTTGCTCAGCGCCTGCCGCCACTGGTCGAGGTCGCGGCCGTCGACCATCACGGTCTCGACGCCGAAGCGGGGCAGGATCTCCGCCACGATGTACTGGCAGGAGCCGAACAGCGCGTCCGAGGAGACGACGCGGTCGCCGGCCTTGAGCTGGCACATCAGCGCCGCGAAGACGGCGGCCATGCCGCTTGCCGTCGCGCGGGCCGTCTCCGCGCCTTCGAGCAGCGCCATCCGCTCCTCGAACATGGAGAGCGTCGGGTTGGCGTAGCGGGAATAGATGAAGCGCGTGACCCGGTTGGCGAAGGCGGCCTCGGCCTCCTCCGCCGACTCGTAGACATAGCCCGAGGTGAGATAGAGCGCCTCGCAGGTTTCCCCGAACTGCGAGCGCAACTGGCCGCCGTGAACCAGCTGGGTGCGCGGCCGCCAGCCGCCGGACGGGGAGCGATGTTCCGTCATGTCGGACCTCCTTCGTTTCGACCTCGATCGCCGCGAAAGCCGCCACGGAGGAACCAACAAAAAAGCCCCGGCCGGACAGGTCGGGGCGTGCTCCGCGCGAGACCTTTTAGCGACTTGTTTAACGTGGCTGCAATCCGGTTGAGCAAATCACCACGGTGCCTCGGAAATAGCGCG
>CAZKCM010000078.1:0-20794 GCA_964551315.1 uncultured Rhodospirillaceae bacterium
CAGCAGCCACAGGAGGGCCGGTTCAATGACGGCCGCGGTACCACAAGACAAGGATGAGAAGAGGATGAGCGAGACGCACGCCGCCGGTCATCAGCACAAGCACCCATACCACCTGGTCGATCCCAGCCCGTGGCCGGTCGTCGGCGCAATAGCCGGCTTCGTGGCGGCGGTGGGCATGGTGCTTTACATGCACGACATCCGGCCCTGGTCGTCCTGGGTGCTTCCGCTCGGCATTCTGATGATCCTGGGAACGATGTTCTTCTGGTGGCGCGACGTCATCAAGGAGGCCACCTACGAGCGCCTGCACACGCCGATCGTGAAGATCGGCCTGCGCTACGGCATGGCCCTGTTCATCACCTCGGAGGTGATGTTCTTCGCCGCCTTCTTCTGGGCCTATTTCAACGCGGCCCTGTTCCCGACGGAGGAAATCGGCTCGGTCTGGCCGCCGGAGAACATCCGGACCTTCGATCCCTTCGAGATCCCGCTGCTCAACACGTTGATCCTGCTGACCTCTGGCGTCACCGTTACCTGGGCGCACCACGCGCTGCGCGAGCGGGATCGCCAAGGCATGCTGCAGGGCCTGGCGCTTACCGTCCTGCTTGGCGTGATCTTCACCGCGTTGCAGGCCTACGAGTATAGCCATGCCGCCTTCGGCTTCAAAGACGGGATCTATCCGTCGACCTTCTTCATGACGACGGGTTTCCACGGCTTCCATGTGATCGTTGGCACGATCTTCCTGGCGGTGACCCTCTGGCGCGCCTACAAGGATCACTTCACCCCGGAGGAGCATTTCGGCTTCGAGGCTGCCGCCTGGTACTGGCACTTCGTCGACGTGGTCTGGCTGTTCCTGTTCGTCGCCATCTACATCTGGGGCGCCGGCGACACCGCGGGCGCGCACTGATCTGGGCGGGGGCATGATGGCGGGCGGGTCCCATCCGCGGCGGTCGCCGTTCCGGACGGGCCTCGCCTGCCGCTGCCCCCGCTGCGGTCAAGGCCGGCTGTTCGCCGGCTTCCTGACTCTGGGCGACGGATGCCCGGTCTGCGGACTTGACTACGCGCGGGCCGATTCGGGCGACGGCCCGGCGGTTCTCATCATCCTGCTGCTCGGGGCGCTGGTGGTTCCGCTGGCGCTCCTCTTCGAGGCGCAGGTGCAGCCGGCCTACTGGGTTCATCTCGTGCTGTGGCCGCCGCTGATCCTTGGGGGCGCGCTGGCGCTGCTGCGGCCGATGAAGGCGACGATGGTGGCACTGCAGTTCCATCACCGGGCCGGCGAGACACAGGGCCACGGCTTCGAGTGAGACCGAAGCCGACCCGGTCCGGGAAGCGCGGCGGGAATGGCATCGCGACGGTACGGCTACGGCGCGAAGACGCCGCTCATCCCGTGTCTTTGCGGTTCCAAGGACCGATGCCTGCCGGAAATGAGCGTACCTCGTTCCAAATTGCCGATATGAGCCCCGCAAGGGGCACCGACGCATTGCATCGATGACCTTCCGGCCGACCCTCTGGCCAACCCTCTTCACCGTCCCGGCGGTGCTGATCCTGCTCGGGCTCGGCACTTGGCAGCTCCAGCGCCTGGAATGGAAGGAGGCCCTGATCGCCGAGCGCGTCTCGCGGACGACGGCGCCGCCCGTCGCACTCACGTCGGAGACGGCGCTCCCGGGGGACGATCTCTCCGAACTGCAGTACCGCCGCGTCGTCGCGACGGGTGAATTCCTGCACGACAAGGAGATGTACCTCGCCGCCCGTACCTTCGAGGGTCGGCCCGGCCACCACGTCGTTACCCCGTTCCGCTTGGCGGAACCGGCGCTCGGGGCGCGCTATATCCTGGTCGATCGCGGCTGGGTTTCGCTCGACCGCAAGGCCCCGGAGAGCCGACCGAAGGGCCAGGTCCGGGGCCAGGTTACCGTCGAAGGCGTGGTCCGGCTTCCGGCGGAGCCGGGCTGGTTCACGCCCGAGAACCAGCCGGCGGACAACACCTGGTACTGGATCGACGTGCCGGCGATGGCCATGCATGCGGGCCTCGCCGGCGCGGTCGCGCCCTTCTATCTCGAGGCCGCGGCGGCGGAGATCCCCGGCGGGTACCCGATCGGCGGCCAGACCCAGGTTCGGATCCGCAACGACCATTTGCAGTACGCGATCACTTGGTACAGCCTCGCCGTCGCCCTGGTGGTAATCTACGTCGTCTACCATCTGCGCAAACCCGATCGGGAGCCAAGATGACCGCCTATCAGGAACTCGAACGGCGCTTCCACCGGTTGCGCGCGCTGCGCGACGCGACGGGCGTCCTGCACTGGGACATGTCGACCATGATGCCGCCGGGCGGCGCCGCGGCGCGGGCGGAGCAGCTCGCGCAGCTCCAGGTCGTCTGCCACGGCATCCTCGCCGATCCCGCGCTGGCGGATCTGCTGGACGCGGCGGAGGAGGAAGCGGCGACGCTCGCGCCCTGGCAGGCGGCCAATCTGCGGGAGATGCGTCACCAGTGGATTCACGCGACCGCCGTTGACGCCGGGCTCGTGGAGGCCCTGTCGAAGGCGGTCAGCCGGTGCGAGACACTCTGGCGCAAGGCGCGGCCGCTGGCCGATTTCGCGATGATCCGCCCGAGCCTCGCGGAGGTCCTCGCGCTGGTTCGCGAGGCCGGTGCGGCCAAGGCTGCGAAGCTCGGCTGCTCGACCTACGAGGCGCTGCTCGACGAGTACGAGCCCGGCGGGCGGACGGCCGAGATCGACCGCATCTTCGACGATCTGGCGGCGTTTCTGCCGGATTTCCGCGAATCGGTGCTCGAGCGGCAGCGGGCGCGTCCGGCGCCGGTCGAGCCGGTCGGCCCGTTTCCGGTGGCGGCGCAGCGTGCGCTGGCCGAGCGGCTGATGGCGACGCTGGGGTTCGATTTCGACCATGGCCGGCTCGACGTCAGCCTCCACCCGTTCTGCGGCGGCGTGCCCGACGACGTCCGCATCACCACGCGCTACGACGAAGCCGACTTCGCCTCGGCGCTGATGGGCGTGCTGCACGAAACCGGCCACGCGCTCTACGAGCGCGGGCTGCCCGCGGACTGGCGCTACCAGCCGGTCGGGCAGGCGCGCGGCATGAGCCTGCACGAAAGCCAGTCCCTGCTGATCGAGATGCAGGCCTGCCGCTCGCGCGCCTTCATGGATTACCTCGCGCCGCTGCTGCGGGGGACCTTCGGCGGGCCGTCGGTCCCGCCGGCCGCCTGGGAGCCGGACAACCTTTACCGGCTCTACACCCGGGTCGAGCCGGGCTTCATCCGCGTCGACGCGGACGAGGTCACCTATCCGGCGCATGTCATCCTCCGCTATCGGCTCGAAAAGGACATGATCGCCGGCGCGCTCAACCTCGCCGACCTGCCGGCAGCCTGGAACGACGGCATGCGCGCTCTCCTCGGCATCGTGCCGCCGAACGACCGCGAGGGCTGTCTCCAGGACATCCACTGGTTCGACGGTGCCTGGGGCTACTTCCCCACCTACACGCTGGGCGCTATGACGGCGGCGCAGCTGTTCGACGCCGCCTGCCGTGCCCGGCCAGAGATCCCCGGTGCGATCGCCCGCGGCGATTTCGAGCCGCTGCTCGGCTGGCTGCGCGAGAACGTCCACGGGATGGGCTCGTTCCTGCCGACGGCGGAACTCATCGAGCGGGCGACGGGCCGCCCGCTCGATCCGGAGGTCTTCAAGCGGCACCTGCGCAGCCGGTATCTGGATTAGAGGACCGGTCCGGCCGCCAGGGCCGGCGAGGCCGAATCGTTCGGGGGGCTTGACAACCACCCGAAAGGCCTTGCTCGGGGTTGCGCCGCCGGGAGGCGGTGGATAGTCTAGGCGCCCCTTGGTCCAGCCCATTTGGTCTCAAATTTTCCGGGCCCGATCGGAGCGATTCCTCTTGCGTTACATCAGTACCCGGGGCGCCGCCCCGGCGCTCGCCTTCGACGAAGTTCTACTCGCCGGCCTGGCGCGCGACGGCGGACTCTACGTGCCCGAGATCTGGCCACAGTTCAGCGACGCCGACATCCGCGCCATGTCGGGCCTCGACTATGTCGAGTTGGCGGTCCGCATCATGACGCCGTTCCTCGGCGGCCGCATCCCCGAAGCCGATTTCGCGGAGCTTGTCGAGGAGGCCTATACCGGCTTCAATCATGCGGCCGTCGCGCCCCTGAAGCAGCTTGACAGCCGGACCTGGCTCCTGGAGCTGTTTCACGGCCCGACGCTCTCCTTCAAGGACGTTGCGCTCCAGCTCCTCGGACGGCTCTACGACTACGTCCTGCGCCGGCGCGGGGAGCGCGTGACGATCGTCGGCGCGACCTCCGGCGACACCGGCTCGGCTGCGATCGAGGCCTGCCGCGACCGCGATTCAATCGACATCTTCGTGCTGCATCCGCTTGGCCGCGTCTCCGAGGTCCAGCGCCGGCAGATGACCACCGTCGATGCGCCGAACGTCTGGAACATCGCCATCGAAGGCACCTTCGACGACTGCCAGGACCTGCTGAAGGCGATGTTCAACGACATCCAGTTCCGTGACGAGATGAACCTGTCGGCCGTCAACTCGATCAACTGGGCGCGGGTGATGGCGCAGATCGTCTACTACTTTGCCGCGGCGGCGGCCCTGGGGGCGCCGGACCGGTCGGTCGCCTTCGCCGTGCCGACCGGGAACTTCGGCAATGTCTATGCCGGCTATGCCGCCCGCGAGATGGGGCTGCCCATCGATCAGCTCGTCATCGGCTCCAACAGCAACGACGTGCTGACCCGGTTCCTGGCGACCGGCCAGATGACCATAGAGCCGGTGCGACCCACGCTGAGCCCGAGCATGGACATTCAGGTCTCGAGCAACGTCGAGCGGCTGCTGTTCGACCTCTACGAGCGCGACGGCATGGCGCTTGCCAAGGCGATGGCGAGCTTCCGGCGCAACGGCCGCCTTGCCGTCGGGGACGATCGCTGGCGCGCCGCGCGGGCGCTGTTCGACGGGTTCCGGCTGGACGATGCCGACACGCTGCAGGCGATTGCCGAGGTCTATCGGCACAGCGGCGAACTGCTCGACCCGCACACCGCCATTGGCGTCGCCGCGGGACATGCCTGCTATCGCAACGGCGCGGTGCCGATGGTGGCGCTGGCGACGGCCCATCCGGCGAAGTTCCCCGATGCCGTGGAGCAGGCGACCGGTATTCGGCCACCGCTGCCGCCGCGGCTCAACGACCTGTTCAGCCGGGCCGAGCGGGCCAACATCCTGCCCAACGATCTCAGGGTCGTGCAGGCGTTCATGCGCGACCGCCGCTTCAAGGGGGGCGCGTGAACAGCAACGACGAGACTTACGATCAGGTGCGTGTAACCACGCTGGACAACGGCCTGCGCGTCGCCACCGACCCGATGGCGACGGTCGATACCGTCTCGCTCGGCATCTGGGCCGGGGTCGGCACGCGCAACGAGCCGAAGGAGATCAACGGCGTCGCGCATCTGCTGGAGCATATGGCCTTCAAGGGCACGGAGCGGCGCTCCGCGCGAGACATCGCCGTCGAGATCGAGGCGGTCGGCGGTCATCTGAACGCCTACACCTCGCGCGAGCAGACGGCCTACTACGCCAAGGTGCTGGCCGAGGACGTGCCGCTCGCCGTCGACATCATCGCTGACATCCTGCAGCATTCGACCTTCGACGAGGAGGAACTCGCGCGGGAGCGGGCAGTCGTGCTGCAGGAGATCGGGCAGGCGGAGGACACGCCGGACGACATCATCTTCGATCGGTTCCAGGAAACGGCCTTCCCCGACCAGGCATTGGGCCGGCCGGTGCTGGGCACGGCGGAGATCGTCAGCGGTTTGTCGCGCGAGGTGGTCCGCGACTACCTGCGGCGGCACTACGGCGCCAACCGCCTCATCCTCGCCGCCGCTGGGCGTGTCGATCACGACCGCCTCGTTGATCTGGCGGCCCGGGCGTTCCGGTCGCTGCCGGTTATCGAGCCCGCGTCGGTCGAGCCGGCCCGGTATGTGGGCGGCGAGTTCCGCGAACCGCGCGACCTCGAGCAGGTTCATCTGGTGCTCGGGTTCGAGGGCATCGGCTACCGGGATCCCGATTATTACGCCGCATCGGTGCTTTCGACCCTGCTTGGCGGTGGCATGTCGTCGCGGCTGTTCCAGGAGATCCGCGAGAAGCGCGGGCTCGTCTACAGCATCTACAGCTTTGCCTCCGCCTACACCGACGACGGCCTGTTCGGCGTCTACGCCGGCACCGGCGAGGCGCAGGCAGCCGAACTGGTGCCGCTGATCTGCGAAGAGATCGCGAAGGTCCCCGGCACGCTCGACGGCGACGAGGTCCGGCGCGCCCGCACGCAGCTCAAGGCCGGCATTCTGATGGCGCGGGAAAGCTCAGGGGCGCGTTGCGAGCAGCTTGCGCAGCAGATTCTCATCTTTGGCCGGCCGCTTTCCACGTCGGAAGTGGTGGCGAACATCGACTCCGTCGACGCGGAGCAGCTTGGACGGGTTGCCCGTCGCTTGATGTCGAGCCGGCCGACGGTGGCGGCCATCGGACCGATCGACCGCGTGGAGCGTCTCGACGCCATCGCGGCGCGGTTCCACTGACCGCGGAGGACCATGAGCGGGTCCGAGGCGCGGAGACGGCCGATCGGCGGAGGTCCGCGATGATCCGCTTCGGCTGGACACGCTTCTACATTCCGCACGGCGCCAGGCTTCTCGGCCCGCGCGTCAGCCTGCAGCCGCCGCGCTATTCCGACTGGCGCGCCTGGGCCGACCTGCGTGCGCGCAGTCGGGCTTTCCTCGTCCCCTGGGAACCGGCCTGGGCGCCGGATGCGCTGAGCCGGGCCGCCTACCGCCGCCGCCTGCGCCACATCGCGCTCGAATGGCGCGACGATATCGGCTACAGCTTCCTGATCTTCCGACGGGAGGACGATGTCCTGCTCGGCGGCGTCACCTTGAGCAACATCCGGCGCGGCGTGGCGCAAACGGCGAGCCTCGGCTACTGGATCGGCCAGCCCTATGCCCGGCAGGGCTTCATGACCGAGGCGCTGCGCTGTCTTCTGCCCTTCGCCTTCGATCGGCTCGCCCTGCACCGGATCGAGGCGGCCTGCCTGCCGCACAATCAGGCCAGCCGCGGCCTGCTGACCAAGATCGGCTTCCGCGAGGAGGGGTACGCCCGGCAATATCTCAAGATCAACGGCATCTGGCAGGACCATGTGCTCTATGCCCTGCTCAGCGACGATCCGCGATCGAAGGAGTAGGGTGGCGCAAAGACCGAAGGGGCGGCCTGCATGACCGCCCCTTCGGGTGATCTCTCGATGCCCGCAGCGCGGGCCTATGACCGGTCGGGTCAGGCGTGTCCGGCCTCTCCGGAGAGCTGGTTGAGGTTGATCCCGATCTTGCTGATCGCCCGTTCCCACTTGCTGTCGAGATCGTCGCCGAAGATGAGCTGCTCGTCGGAGGGGACGCTGAGCCAGCCGTTTGCCTGGATCTCGGCGTCGAGCTGCCCCGGGCCCCAGCCGGCATAGCCCAGCGCAAGCAGGCTGCGCCGCGGGCCCTGGCCGTCGGCGATGTCCTTAAGGATGTCGATGCTCGCGGTCAGCCCCACGTCGTCGTCGACGAGCATCGTGCCGCTGTGGACGTAGTCCGAGGAGTGCAGGACGAAGCCGCGACCCGATTCGACCGGGCCGCCGAAGTGAACACGGATCTCCTCACCGAGCCCGGTGCTGTCGATCCCGAGCTGCGCCAGCAGGGCGGGGAAGGTGATGGAGCCCACCAGCCGGTTGATCACCAAGCCCATCGCGCCGTCTGCGTTGTGGGCACAGATGTAGATGACCGTCCGCGCGAACCGGACGTCGCGCATCTGGGGCATCGCCACCAGGAGCTGGCCAGTGAGATATCCGTTCGTTGAAAGGTCAGAATTCATGGTCATTTAGCTAGGATCTCCCGCCGCGGGCTGCAAGATACCCGGACGCCGGCCCCCGGATTATACACGGATTTGTGAGGAAAGAGGGCGGTTCTATGCCTTACAATGCGGGCCCATGAAGGACGTTCTCGAATACCCCATGACCGGCCCGTTGGGCCGGCTCCGGCGGGGCCTCGGCTTGGCGGCCCTGTTGGCCGTTTCCCTCGTGTTTCTGCCGACTGCGGTCCTCGCCGAAGGGCCGGGTCGGGACGCGGCTTCCGATTGGGCGTGGACGGATCAAAGCGGCGTCCGGCTGATCTCGGCCGTAACCGGCGTCGGCGACCTCTCCGCGGTTCCCGTTGGCCTCCAGGTCGCGCTGGAGCCGGGCTGGAAGACCTACTGGCGCTCCCCCGGTGACGCCGGCATACCGGTGACGATCGACTGGGCCGGATCGGAGAATCTCGCAGACGCCGAGATGGCGTGGCCGGTGCCCCACCGTTTCAGCCTCTTCGGGCTCGACACCTTCGGCTACGAGCGCGAGGTCGTGTTCCCGATCACCGTGCGGCCCGCCGATCCGGGCCGGCCGGTCAAGCTGCGCGCACAGGTGGACTATCTCGTCTGCGAGCAGATCTGCATCCCCTATCAGGCGGCCCTCGCGCTCGACCTTCCCGCTGGACCGGCCGCGCCGACGGCGCATGTCCAGCTCATCGACCGATTCGCCAGCCAGGTCCCGGGCGATGGCGGCGCACACGGCCTTCGGCTCGAGCGGGTCGGCATCGACGAGGCCGGCGGCGGGCCGGTGCTCGAAGCGGTCGCGGTCTCGCGCCTGCCCTTCGCGGCGCCCGACCTGATCGTCGAAGGGCCGTCGGACTATGTCTTTGCGGCGCCGGAGGTGCGGCTGAGCGAGGGCGGCTCCCGGGCCACCCTGCGGGTCCCGGTGAGCGTTACGGAGGGCGCGCCACCGCTGGCGGGCACCCGACTGACGCTCACCCTGGTCGACGGTGTCCGGGGACTGGAGGCAAGCGTAACTCCGGGCGCCATTTCAGGTACGGCGCAAGGGGCCATTGCGCCAGAGGCGTCCGAGGGCGCATCCGGGCTGCTGCCAATGCTGCTGGTCGCGTTGCTCGGCGGCGTGGTCCTCAACCTGATGCCCTGCGTCCTGCCAGTGCTCTCGCTGAAGCTTTTGGGGCTGGTCGGCCACGGCGGCGGCGCAACGGGGCCGGTGCGTGCCGCTTTCCTCGCCTCCGCCGCCGGCGTGCTGGCCTCGTTCCTCGCCCTCGCCGCCGCGCTCGCGGCTTTGAAGGCGGCGGGAGTAATGGTCGGCTGGGGAATTCAGTTCCAGCAGCCGCTGTTCCTGACCGCGATGGTGCTCGTCCTGACCCTCTTCGCCAGCAATCTGTGGGGCTGGTTCGAGATCCCGCTTCCCGACTGGCTGGGCCGGGTCGCCGGCGGCCGGCCGCGGCCGGACGGGGGGCAGGATGGCCTTGCCGGCCATTTCGCCACCGGCGCCTTCGCCACCCTGCTGGCAACGCCCTGCTCGGCGCCGTTCGTGGGTACCGCCGTCGGCTTCGCGCTGGCACGCGGGCCGGCCGAGATTTTCGCCATCTTTGCCGCGCTGGGACTCGGGCTCGCCATGCCCTATCTGGCGGTTGCCGCCGTGCCTTCGCTGGCAACGCGGCTGCCGCGGCCCGGCCCGTGGATGATCTGGTTGCGGCGCGTTCTGGGCGTCGCCCTGGCGGCCACGGCCGTGTGGCTGCTCAGCGTTCTGGCGGCGCAGCTCCGCCCGGCCGCTGCGGCGCTGATCGGCGGCCTCATGCTGGCCGTCGCCGGCCTGCTCTGGGCGCGGCGCCGGCTGCCGGCGGGCCTTCGCCTCGCCACCCCGGCGGCGGTGGCCTTGCTTGCGCTTGCGGCCTTCCTCGCCCCCGTCGGCATCCCGGAACGGCCGGCCGAAGCGACGGTGGACATCGCCGAAGGGCCGTGGGAGCCCTTCGTTGCGGCGCAAATCGACGAGCTGGTGGCCGAGGGCAAATCGGTGTTCGTCGACGTCACCGCCGAGTGGTGCATCACCTGTCAGGTGAACAAGCGGATGGTGCTGGAGACGGGTCCGGTTGCCGAACGGCTGGCGTCTGAGGGCATAATCGCCATGCGCGCGGATTGGACCCGACCCAGCGACGCCATCGCGGCCTATCTCGCCTCGTTCGGGCGCTACGGCATCCCGTTCAACGCGGTCTACGGCCCCGGTGCGCCGGACGGCCTGCCCCTGCCGGAGCTCCTGACCGAGGAGGTCGTTCTCGACGCCATGAACCGGGCCGCCGGTGGCTGACCCGGGCGCGCTTTCGTTGCCCGGCCTCTGGACAGCGGGCGCTGCCCGTTTATGTTTGTGACGCGGCCCGCCGCGGCCACGAAGTTTCCAACAATCTCCAAGAGCGAAAGAAAGGAAGCGGTCAGATGACGATCAAGGTTGGCGACAAGATTCCGTCAGTGTCCCTGAGGACGATGGAAGACGGCAAGATGAAGACCGTCACGACCGACGAGCTGTTCAAGGGGAAGAAGGTGGTGCTGTTCGCCCTTCCGGGCGCCTTCACGCCGACCTGTTCGGCGAAGCATCTGCCGGGTTTCGTCCAGCACGCGGACGAGATCAAGAGCAAGGGCGTCGATACGATCGCCTGCCTCTCGGTGAACGACGCCTTCGTCATGAACGCCTGGGCCAAGGACCAGAACGTCAACGGCAAGGTGCTGATGCTGGCCGACGGCAACGCGGAGTTCTCGCGCGCGGTGGGTCTCGTCATGGACGGCTCGGGCTACGGCATGGGCGAGCGCTCGCAACGCTATGCCATGGTCGTCGAGGACGGGGTGGTGAAGGCACTCAATGTCGAGGCGCCCGGTGCCTTCGAGGTGTCGAGCGCCGAAGCCGTGATGAAGATCCTTTGAGCGGCCGACCGAAGCGGCAAATCCGCGTTCCGGTGTAACGCCGGCCGTTCATCTTCTATCGGGAAATCCTGCGGGAAGGCGGGTCCTCTGCGGATCCGCCTTTTCTTACCCGGACAACGCCCGGTTGTTTCTGTGGTTCCTCTGGCGCCGGCTTATTGAGGTATTCGAAATGAATATTACGGGCGTTTAACGAATACGTCATATCGTTCGTTCCGTCGCCGTTCAAGCGTGCGCAGGAGACCAGGGTGTCGAGACGGAAGGTGCAACCGAGCGGGCGTGAAAGCCCGTTGGGCAAGGACGAGATCATTGTCAGCAAGACCGACCTCAAGGGGCGCGTCACATACGCAAACGACGTCTTTCTCCGGGTGTCGCGCTATACGGCGAAGGAGATGCTGGGGCAGCCGCATAGCATCATCCGGCACCCCGACATGCCGCGCTGCATCTTCAAGCTGCTCTGGGAGACCATCCAGGCGAAGCAGGAGCTGTTCGGCTATGTCCTCAACATGGCCAGCAACGGCGACCATTACTGGGTCTTCGCCCATGTGACGCCGACGTTCGACGCGAGCGGAACCGTCGTCGGATATCACTCGAACCGACGCAAGCCAGACCCGGAGCAGATCGCAAAAATCGAGCCTCTTTACACGCATCTGCTGGAAGAGGAACGGCGAGCCCCCGATCGGAAGCAGGGCCTGCACCGGTCCTATAACCAGTTGCTCGCCATCCTTCGCGACAAAGGGGTCGCCTATGACGAATTTGTCTTTGCTATCTAGGACGGCGCTTTGCCTCGCGGCCGGCGGCGCGATCGTCGTCGGCGATGCGGCGCTGGCGCTGGCGCTCGGCGGTTATGGCTGGGTCGGCGTTCTGATCGGTCGTTCCCTCGCGCTTGCCGCTTTCTGTGGCGCGGCTTTCTACCTTGCGCGCATGGCGCAAATAATTGGTCGCGCCGCCGATGTCTGCGTCTCGGCGGCGCGCGGTGATCTGGAAGCCCGGATCTTCGAGGCGCCAGAGCCCGGGGTGATCGGGCTCCTGCAGCGCAACATCAACAACGTGCTCGATATCACCGACGCGTTCGTCCGTGAAGCCAGCGGGGCGACGCGGTACATCAGCCAGGGGAAGTACTTTCGCAAGGTTCTTCTGCGCGGGCTGCCCGGTTCATTCCAGGCCGCCGCGCGCGATTTGAACGAGGCTGCCGAGGTGATGGCGGCCAAAGTTCAAGAGTTCACCGGCATCGCCAACGATTTTGAAAAGAGTGTCGGTCTGGTCGTCGAGAGCGTTTCCTCGGCGGCGGCGGAGTTGCACGCCAGCGCCGAGGCGATGTCGCGGATGGCGAGCGCAACGAACGAGCGGGCGACGTCTGTCGCCGCCGCGACCGAGCAGGCGTCGAGCAACGTTCAGACCGTTGCGGCGGCGGCGGAGGAGCTGTCGGCTTCCGTATCCGAAATCGGCCGGCAGGTCGCGCGCTCGTCGCAGATCGCCCAGCAAGCCGCCGCCGACGCGGAGCGCACGAACCTGACCGTCGAAGGCCTTACCGAGGTGGCACGGCAGGTCGGGGACGTCGTGCAGCTCATCAATGATATCGCCAGCCAGACGAACCTGCTGGCACTAAATGCCACCATCGAAGCGGCGCGCGCGGGCGAAGCGGGGAAGGGCTTCGCCGTGGTCGCAAACGAGGTGAAGTCGCTGGCGAACCAGACGGCTAAGGCGACCGAGGAAATCACCGCGCAGATCGCGGCGATGCAGACTGCGACCGGCGACGCGGTCGGCGCGATCAAGGCAATCGGCGAGACGATCAGGGAGATGAACGGTATCGCCGCAGCGATCGCGTCGGCGGTGGAAGAGCAAGGTGCCGCCACCCGGGAGATCGCCCGCAATATCCAAGAGGCCGCGGCAAGCGCCGGCGAGATGGCCACGAACATCGGCGGCGTGACACAAGCTGCCAGCGAGACCGGCGTGGCCGCCGGTCAGGTGCTTGGCACCGCGGGTGAGCTCGCGGCGCAATCGGAGCGGTTGCGTGCCGAGGTGGATCGGTTCCTCCGCAGCGCACGCGTCGCCTGAGATCGCTGTCTGAGCCCTTTGCCGGTCGGTGGCGGCGGTGGCCGCCCCTCAGGCGCGCCCGCGGGCGCGCTTCAGCCCCTCTCGGGCCAGGGCGTCGGCGCGCTCGTTCTCCGGGTGTCCGGCGTGACCGCGCACCCAGTGCCATTCGATGCGGTGCGGCGCCATCGCCGCTTCGAGACGCTGCCACAGATCCACGTTCTTGACCGGCTTGCGATCCGCCGTCAACCAGCCCTTGCGCTTCCATCCCGGCAGCCATTTGGTGATGCCGTCGCGCAGATAGGTGCTGTCGGTGTGGAGGCGCACGGCCATCGGCCGCTTCAGGCTTTCCAGCGCTTGGATCGCCGCCGTCAGTTCCATCCGGTTGTTGGTCGTGGCGGGTTCGCCGCCGTTGAGCTCGCGCTCGATGCCCCGGTAGCGCAGCACGGCGCCCCATCCGCCGGGGCCGGGATTGCCGCTGCACGCGCCGTCCGTGAAAATGTCGACGACGCCGCGCTCGTCACCCTTCGTCATCGTTTGTTCAATCCAGGCCGTAGGCACCGGGGCCGCGAACCCCGGCATGGAAGCGCAGCTTGTGCAGATATTCGAGCGGGTCCTTCCGCTTGACGAAGGCGCCGGGCGGGTGGTGCAGCCAGTCGTAGAGCCGCGTCAGCAGGAACCGCATGGCGCCACCGCGCGCCAGCATGGGCAGCGCGCCGAGTTCCGCCGCGGAAAGGGACCTGACCTTGCGGTAGGCCGCCAGCATCAGGCGCGCCTTGGTGACGTTGAAGCTGCCGTCCGGCTCGAAGCACCAGGCGTTGAGGCAGATCGCCAGGTCGTAGGCGAAGAAGTCGTTGCAGGCGAAGTAGAAGTCGATGATTCCGGAAAGCCGGTCGCCGAGGAAGAAGACGTTGTCCGGAAACAGATCGGCGTGGATCACGCCGGTCTCCAGGCCCGTCGGCCAGCCGGCCTCCAGCACCTCGAGTTCGGCCGCCAGTTCCTCGGCAAGCCCGGGGCGGACCTCATCGGCCCGGTCGGCCGAGGCGGCGAACAGCTTGCGCCACCCGGCGAGCGACAGGTCGTTCGCCCGCCTGCCCGGGAAGTCGGCGCCGGCGATGTGCATGCGGGCCAACGTCTCACCCACCAGCTGGCAGTGGCGGGGCGTGGGTCGGCGGGGCCACATGCCTTCGAGGAAGCTGACGATGGCGGCCGGGCGACCGCACAGCTCGCGCAGCGCCTCGCCGTCGCGGGCCCGGATCGGCGTCGGGCAGGCGATGCCGTTGGCGGCGAGATGCTCCATCAAGCCGAGGAAGAACGGCAGGTCCGCCCGCGCGACCCGCTTCTCGTAGAGGGTGAGGATGTAGCTCCCCGTCGTCGTGCGCAGGAGATAATTGCTGTTCTCGACGCCCTCGGCGATGCCTTTGCACGACACGACTTGACCGATGTCGTACTCGGCGACGAAGGCCTCGAGCTCACCGTCGGGGACTTCCGTGTAGACGGCCATGCTTCGCTCAGTGCTTGCGGTCCGTGAATGCGATCGCTGGGCCGCGGAAGGATTGCCTAGGCACTGAGCGCTCGCGGTAGTTTGAAATGAACGTCTTCCTCGGTCACCGCGGTCTCTTCGAGCGTGACCGTGAAGCGCTCGCGGCAGGCGGCGATCAGCTCCTCGACCAGAATCTCCGGGGCGGAGGCGCCGGCGGTGATGCCGAGCGTGTGTACGCCGTCGAGCCAGCTCCAGTCGATGTCGGCGGCGCGGCGGACGAGGAGGGCCCGCTCGCAGCCGGCGCTTCGCGCAACCTCGACGAGGCGCACCGAGTTCGACGAGTTCGGCGCGCCAAGCACCAGCAAGGCGTCGCAACGCGCGGCGATGGCCTTGACCGCCTGCTGCCGATTGGTGGTGGCGTAGCAGATGTCCTCTTTCTTCGGCCCCTGGATGGCCGGGAAGCGACGGCGCAGCACGGCAACGATCTCGGCGGTATCGTCAACCGAGAGCGTCGTCTGGGTGATGTAGGCGAGGTTCTGCGAATCGGCCGGTTGCAGCTGCTCCGCCTCCTCCCGCGTTTCGATCAGGGTGACCGCTCCGGGCGGGAGCTGGCCCATGGTTCCGACGACCTCGGGGTGTCCGGCATGGCCGATCAGGATGATATGCCGTCCGGCCGCGTGGTGGCGCTCGGCCTCGCGGTGGACCTTGCTGACCAGCGGGCAGGTGGCGTCGAGATAGAGCATCTTCCGCTGTTGCGCCTCGGCCGGTACCGATTTCGGCACCCCGTGGGCGGAGAACACGACTGGCGCGTCGACGCCGTCGGGTACCTGGTCGAGCTCGTCGACGAAAACGGCGCCCTTGGCTTCCAGGCTTTCCACGACGAAGCGGTTGTGCACGATCTCATGCCGCACATAGACCGGTGCGCCATAGGCCTCAAGCGCCTTCTCGACGATCTGTACGGCCCGGTCGACGCCGGCGCAGAATCCGCGCGGCGCCGCCAGCAGGATGGTGAGCGGCGGACGTCCCATCGGCCCGGTCCCAATCCGAACGGCTTACAGTCTCCCCGGCCCGTCGGACGCCCTTCCGGCCGGGCCTTGTGCGGCTCGGCGTCGTTCTCTAAAGTCCCGCGGAAACTCCGGGGACCGACGCTGCCGGAACAGTAATATAGTCGTCCGCGCGAAGGAAGGGGGGAGACGATGTCCGAGGCGATCCGGGCGCAGAAGACACCTTACGCCGCAGAGGCCGAGGCCGGCGGCCGATCTTTCCGGCGTGCCTGTGGGTGCGGGACCCGGCATCCGTTCTGCAACGGCACGCGCAACACGCGCTGACACTCCGGTCCGCCGTGATTCGCAGCTTCCTCCCATTGCGGCCGCCGGCCGCCCGGTTCCGAAGCCTGCCGGTGCTGGCGTTGTCCGTCCTGACCCTTGCCGGATGCGGCACGGCCGGTGATACGGGTCCGCGGTTTTCCTGTCCGCGCGTCGTCCTCGTCGACGATGCCGACCGGTTGACCCGCTTTGCCGGTCAGGGGCGCGACCTGACCGATGTCGACTTCGAGGCTGAGATCATGCAGCTCGCCGGGAGCTGCGGCGAGGACGACGGCGTGATCGATGTCGATCTCCAGATACGGATCGTGGCCTCTCGCGGGCCGGCCGACGACGACCGCCGCGCACCCTTTGCCTATTTCGTCGCGATCACCGACGCGGACGAGCGGATTCTGGCCCGTGAGAGCTTCGAGACCGCGATCGAGTTTCCCGGCAACGCGACCCGGTCGGGCATTCTCGAACGGGTCGCGCATCGCATTCCGCTGCCCGAAGGCGAGACCGGTGCCGACTACGCAATCTATGTCGGCTTCGAGCTGAGCCGCGAAGAGTTCGACTACAACCGACGCCGGCGCTGATCCCCGCCGGGATCGTGCCTCGCGATCGATCCGCCGCAGCCCGGTTGCCGCATCCCCGGCCGGTCCATAAATTCGCTGAAGTTCTCCTGGAGCTTGGGGAAGGGGGCGGAAGAGGATGTCTCGATGGGGCCCATTCTCTATTTCCGCGGGTGCCGCGATCGCCGCTGGCACCTTTCCGCCCTCGTCGCGGCGGAGGAGGCCGCCGCGCCGCCATTGCGGACCGAGGGCGAAGGGGTCGCGCCGCAGCGGTTGCCTTTGGCCGGTCACAACGGATTCTGGCGCTACGACTTCTCCTTGCCGCAGGATGAGGCCGAAAGCGACGCCGCGTACGAGCTCGCCGGCCAGCGTTGGCGCGTCCGGGTCCCGGCGATTGGCGGCGCGCTGCGCCTCGCCTACACGAGCTGCAACGGCGTCGAAGAAATCACTTTCAAGGATCCCCGGGTCCGCAACGAACGCTGGTGCAATCTGGCCGCCGAGCATGAGCGCCGGCCGTTCCACCTCTTGATTCAGGGTGGCGACCAGCTTTACGCCGACAGCATTTGGACGGTGATCCCGTCGCTCGCCGAATGGCGCCGCCTCTCCCGGCGGCGGCGGCTGCGCGCGCCCTTCACGCCGGCGATGGCGAAGGGGCTCGCCGATTATTACGACACACGATACCGGTGGCTCTGGAGCCAGCGCGAGCTCCGGCCGCTGCTCGCCACGATTCCGTCGCTGATGATGTGGGACGACCACGACATCTTCGACAATTGGGGGAGCTACGAGGCCGAGCTGCAGGCCTGCCCCGTGTTCCAGGGCATCTGGTCGATCGCGCGCGAGCATTTTGCGATTTTTCAGCTGGGCGCCCGGGCCGACGATCTGCCGCCGGGCTTTGGCGACCGCGGCGGCGCCCGGTTCGATTGGGCGTTCCGGATCGGTCCGACCGGCATCGTCGCCCCCGATCTGCGATCGGAACGCACGCGGCGCCAGGTGATGGGCGAGGCGGGATGGCGGTTCCTGAACGCGGCACTGGAGGAGATGGGCGAATGCCGACACCTGCTGTTCGTGTCCACCGTTCCCGTCGTGCACGCCTATCTGTCTCCCGTCGAGCACATCCTGCGCGCACTGCCCGGGCGCCAGAACTTGCTTGGTGACCTGCGAGACCAGTGGCGCAGCTTCCGCCATCGCGAGGAATGGCTTCGCCTCCTGCGCCTCCTGTTCGACTTCTCGACGCGAACGCGGGCGCAGGTGACCGTGCTGTCCGGCGAGATCCATCTCGGCGCCCTCGGCCGCATCGACCACGGGGCGGTTGCCATCCACCAGCTCACCGCTTCCGGCGTCGTCAATGTGCCTCCGCCCGCGCTGGCGACCGTGGCGCTCGACCTGATCAGCCGGCGGCCAAGCGCCGTCGCCCCCGGCGTCACGCTGCGGATGCTGCCGTTCCCTGGGCTCGGCCGTCGCCGCTATCTCCGGGCGCGGAACTGGCTGTCCCTGGAGGTCGCGGCCGACGGGGGCCTCGATGCGGCCTGGCACGCCGAAGGGCAGCCGGAACCGTTCCGCTACGCCATCCCGGCCCTCGATCGGTGAGCCCCACGGCATTGGATGCCCGTCGCCCCGGTTCCGGGCGGTGACCGGCATGATGCCGACCGGTAGGGCTTTAATTTCCTTCTCAGTTTTCCGGCTTGACCAAAGCGGCAAGTCCGGGGAAGCTTGGCGGAAAGGACGCTAGCGACCCCTGTGGGAGAGACCGGACGGGGCACTATTTGCCCTGGGTCCGGCGCCGAAGGAGCAACCGCCCCCGGAAACTCTCAGGCAAAAGGACCGCAGGGCGAAGCACTCTGGAAAGCAGGCGACGGCATACCGGCCGATCGGACCGGTATCGGCCGCCGCCTCACCGAAGGGGTAAGCCGGAATCTCGTGTTCCGGCGAATCTTTCAGGTCCGAAGACAGAAGGGGGCCATCGGGCGCCGCAGGGCGCCCGGATTGGTCGGCAACACTGTCGGAGGATAGACCCTTGACCGCTAGCACCGATGTCCCGTCGAAACGTACGCCCCTCTACGATCTCCATCTGGAGCTGGGCGCGAAGATGGTGCCGTTCGCCGGATACGACATGCCGGTGAACTACCCTGCCGGCATCATGGCCGAGCACCGCCACACCCGGGAGCGGGCCAGCCTGTTCGATGTCTCGCATATGGGACAGATCCGCCTGACCGCGAAGGGCGGGGGCAATGCTGCGGATGCGCTCGAAACCCTCGTTCCGGGCGAGATCCGCGAGCTCGCGCCCGGACAGATGCGCTACACCCTGTTCACCAACGAGGCCGGCGGCATCCGCGACGACCTCATGGTGACGAACAGCGGCGACCATCTCTTCCTGGTGGTGAACGCCGCCCATAAGGAAGCCGATGCAGCGCATCTGCGCGCCCACCTCGCCGAGCGTTGCGAGATCGAGGAGCTCACGACCCGCGCCCTGCTCGCCCTTCAGGGGCCGGCCGCGGCGGAGGTCCTCGGCCGTTTCGCGCCGCAGTGCCGGACCATGCCATTCATGAGTGCGAGCTTCCTCGTGCTCGACGGCATGACCGCCTTGGTCTCCCGCTCCGGCTACACCGGCGAGGACGGGTTCGAGATCTCTGTGGCCGCCAAAGACGTGGAGCCGCTGGCGCGCCGTCTGCTCGCCGAGCCCGAGGTCGAGCCGGCTGGCCTGGGCGCCCGCGACTCGCTGCGGCTCGAGGCGGGCCTGTGCCTGCACGGCCAGGACATCGACGAGACGACGACGCCGATCGAGGCGGGGCTTGCCTGGACGATCGGCAAGCGCCGGCGCGCGGAAGGCGGGTTCCCCGGCGCCGAAACGATTCTCCGTCAACTCCGCGAAGGTGCTTCGCGGCGGCGCGTCGGCATCCGGCCGGAGGAGCGGGCGCCCGCCCGCGCGCACACCGAGATCCGCGACGAGACGGGCCGGCGCATCGGCGAGGTGACGAGCGGCGGTTTCGGCCCCACCGTCGGCGGGCCGATCGCCATGGGCTATGTCGAAAAGGAATTCTCCGCCGAGGGCACGACGCTGCGGCTCGCCGTCCGTGGGCGCGAGATGCCGGCGCGGGTGGTGCGGCTGCCCTTCGTGCCGACGAACTACTATCGAGGCTGAACGGTATTCTTCGAGACGAAAGGACTGGGACGATGAGTAAGGAACGCTACACCGAAGAGCATGAATGGGTCCGCGCCGAGAACGATATCTGCACCGTCGGAATCAGCGTCTATGCCCAAGAGCAACTCGGCGATGTCGTTTATGTCGAGCTGCCGGAGGTCGGCCGCCAGCTGCAGAAGGGCAAGGAGATGGCAGTGGTCGAATCGGTCAAGGCGGCGAGCGAGGTCTACGCGCCGGTCAGCGGCGAAGTGGTCGAGGTGAACGGGGCGCTGACCGGCGACCCGGCCACGGTCAACCGCGACGCCATGGGCGAAGGCTGGTTCGTCAAGATCCGAATGTCCAACCCGGCGGAGCTGGATCAGCTCATGGACGCGGACGCCTACAAGACCTACGTCGAGGGGCTGTCCTGATGCGCTATCTCCCCCTGACCGACGAGGACCGCCGCGCCATGCTGGCGCGGATCGGCGTGCCGTCGGTCGACAGTCTCTTCCGTGACGTGCCGGAACGCGCGCGTCTCGCCGCGCCCCTCGACCTGCCGAATCACCAGGGCGAGATGGAGGTCGAGCGTCAGATCGCCGCGATGGCGGCGAAGAACCTGGGCACGGGACGTGCGCCCGCCTTCCTCGGCGCGGGCGCCTACCGCCACCACGTTCCGGCCGCGGTCGACCATCTGATCCAGCGCGGCGAGCTTCTCACCTCCTACACACCCTATCAGCCGGAGGTTTCGCAGGGCACGCTGCAGTATCTGTTCGAGTTCCAGACCCAAGTGGCGCTGATCACGGAGATGGACGTCGCCAATGCCTCGATGTACGACGGGGCCACCGCCACCGCCGAGGCAGTGATGATGGCGAACCGCGTGACCCGGCGCGGCCGCGCGGTGCTGTCCGGCGGCCTGCATCCGCACTACCGCGACGTCACCCGGACCCATGCGCGCTTTCTCGGCTTCGAGATCGCGACGCCGCCGCCGGACGTCCGCGGCGAGGAAGACCTGGCGGGGATGATCGACGGCAACACCTCCTGCGTCGTCGTCCAGAATCCAAGCGTCTTCGGCCACATCCGCGACTTGAGCAAGCTGGCGGAGGCCTGCCACGCCGCCGGCGCGCTCCTCGTCGTCGTGGTGACCGAGGTGGTGTCGCTCGGCGCGCTGACGCCTCCGGGGGCGATGGGGGCCGATATCGTCGCCGCCGAGGGGCAGTCGATCGGCAACGCGCTCAACTTCGGCGGGCCCTATGTCGGGCTGTTTGCCACCCGCGACAAATATGTTCGGCAGATGCCGGGTCGGCTGGCCGGCGAAACGGTGGACGCCGATGGGCGGCGCGGCTGGGTTCTGACGCTGTCGACCCGCGAGCAGCACATCCGGCGCGAGAAGGCGACCAGCAACATCTGCACCAATTCGGGTCTCTGCGCGCTCGCCTTCACGATCCACATGTCCCTTCTGGGCGAGGCTGGGTTTACTCGGCTCGCGGCC
>CAZKCM010000079.1:0-20696 GCA_964551315.1 uncultured Rhodospirillaceae bacterium
CGGTGGCCGGCCTGCTGATCACCACCGAGGCGATGATCGCCGAGAGGCCGGAGAAGAAGGCCGGGCCGGGCATGCCCGGCGGCGGCATGGGCGACATGGGCGGGATGGACTTCTAAGTCCGGCCCGTACCGGCGCCATCAAGGAAGAGGGGCCGCGCCTTCGGGCGCGGCCCTTTTTCGTTCTCTACCGGCCGGAACCCGGCGGGCCGTTGGAGGCGACGCCCCGTCACCCCTCCTCTTCATACAGCTTGATGAGCGCGCTGTGGTCGAGCTCGCCCCAGCCCTTCTCGATCATCCGGTCCCATAGCCGGCCGTTGAGATCGACGGCCGGAAGGTCGAGCCCGACCTCCCTGGCGAGATCCTGCGCGAGCCGGATGTCCTTCCGCTGGGTGACGATCTTGCCGCCCGGGGTGAAGGCGCCGTCTGCCATGCGCTTTCCGTGCAGTTCGAGGATCCGTGAATCCGCGAAGCCGCCGGCCAGGGCGCGACGCAGCACGGCCGGGTCGACGCCGGCGCGCCTGGCAAGGGCCAGCGCCTCTGCCACGGCGCCGATGGTCAGGCCGACGATCGTCTGGTTGGCGATCTTCGCCACCTGGCCCGCGCCGACCTCGCCGCATCGGGTGATGTTCCGGCCCAGCGTCCGCAGGATCGGAAGCGCTCGCTCGAAGGCCGCCGCGCTGCCGCCCGCCATGATGGCGAGGGTTCCCTCCTCGGCGCCGATCACGCCGCCTGAGACCGGGGCATCGACGTAGTCGCCGCCGCGCGCCCGCACCGCATCGGCGAACCGGCGCGTCGCCGCCACGGCCGTCGTTCCCATGTCGATGACGAGGCCGCCGGGCCGCAGGCCCGACACCGCGCCGCTCGGCGCGGCACCGAACAGAACCTGTTCGACCGCCGCCGTGTCGGCGACGTTGACGATCAACGTTTCGACCTCGGCGGCGACCGCGGCGGGGCTGTCGGCGACGCGAACGCCGCCAAGCGCGCCGGCCAGGGTCTCCGCCGTCGCCCGGGTGCGGTTGTAGACCACCAGGCTTGCCCCGGCGGCGTGGAGGTTCCGGCACATCGGCCGCCCCATGAGGCCCAGCCCGATGAAGCCGATGGCGCGTCCGGCCAAGGACGTTTCGCCGGTCATCGGCCCGCGCCCTTGCCCGGACCGGTGCTCATCCCGCCGGGCTCATACCGTGGCATGGCGCGCCCGGGCGGCGCGCTCGATGGCGGCCGCCGGCAGGCGCCCGATGTCGAGCCGGTCGCGGATCATCTCCAGGAGGCGCAGCTCCTCCTGCGAGGCCTTGCCGTCCGCCGCCGCCACGTCGCAGGCCAGCGCATAGGCCGTCTCGCGCAGCTTCTCGGGGAGGGCCTCCCTGATCAGTGCGAAGGCCGTCTCCAGGCCGTTCTCGTCGCTCAGCAGCTCCGCACAATCGCTCGCGACCTGCGTCAGCTTGGCCCTGTCGAAATCGCGGAACACCGGCAGATGCCCGATGATGTCGCCGATGGAGGCGAGCTCGGCGTCGCTCATGTTCCGGTCCGCGGCGGATACCAAGACCATGGTGTAGATGAGGGCAGCGTGATGACCGATCAATGTTTCCTCCGATGCGAACCGGGCTCTGAGTGCGGGACTCTACGGGAACGACTGCGGGCGGCTCAAGGGCGCAGAGACGGGGCCTTTCGGCCGTTCGCCATCTTACCATATTAGGCATTGGCGCGAAGGACCGCCGCGGCCGCTTCAGAAGCGGGAGAAGGTCCGGCGCCCCAAGGCGGGAAGTACCGAGATGATTGAGGATCTGGTGGAGAAACAGGCGGATCGAAGACGGTTCGTGGAGCGTCTCGCCGCGCGCTGGCTGGCCCTGAAGCGTCAGGCCGACGGCCGCCCCGTCGACGAACGAAAGGTAATGGCCGTCATTCGGGCGAACCCGCATCTCCACGACCGCACGCTGCGCGACGCGGAGCTATTTCTGAAGGCCTATGAGGACGTGCGGCAAGAGATGGCAGAGGCCGAGCCGCAGGCATAGCAGCGGCCGATCCGGCCTCTCCTGAGCGCGCGAACCCTCCCGTCGGTCGCCGGACGGCCGTCGCGCATTTCGGCTGCGCCGACCGCACGTCTGATGTAAAAGTCTTTCACATGAGCTGGAGACATGGGCACGGGGCAGGTCGCCGCGGCTATCATCACGGCAATCTCCGGGAGGCCTTGATCAAGGCCGCGTTGAACCTGATCGCGGAAAAGGGGCCGGCCGGGTTTACCTTTGCAGAGGCGGCGCGGGCGGCCGGGGTCAGCCCGGCCGCGCCCTACCGGCACTTCCGCGATCGCGACGCGCTGATGGCCGACGTGGCGCGCCGGGGATTCGAGCGCTTCGAGATCGCGCTTGACCGGGCCTGGAACGAGGGCCGGCCCGATCCCCTGAGTGCCCTGCACAATGTCGGCCGGGCTTATCTCGCCTTCGCCCGGACGGAGCCGGCCTACTATTCGGCGATGTTCGAATCCGGGCTCGCCCCCGATACGAGCGCCGAGCTGCGGCAGGCGGGCGACCGTGCCTTTGCGGTTCTGCGAAAGGCCTCCGACGCCATTCGCGAAATCCTTCCGGAAGGAAGCCGCCCGCCGGCGCTGATGATGAGCCTGCACATCTGGGCGCTGGCCCATGGCATTGCCTCTCTGTTCGGGCGTGGCGATGCCGCCAAGCGCAAGCTGCCGATCCCCCCCGACGACCTGCTCGAGGCGGGGATCCTGGTCTATCTGCAGGGCCTCGGGCTCGGCGCGGGCCCGGCCAAGTGAAGCCTTTCGGCGCGAAAACGCGGCTTTGGTGTCTTGACAAGCGGCACGGACAAATACATGTATGTAAATGTAAGTAACATTTACATGGACCCATGATGACACTCGCTGCAAGAATCGACGAGTGGGGCAAGCCCGCCTGGATCGGCCTGACGATTTTGGGCTTCCTGATCTGCTGGCCGCTTGGCCTCGCGATCCTCGGCTATCTGATATGGAGCGGACGAATGGGATGCTGGAATCATGGCGGCCGTGGTCGCTGGCACAACGTCGCAGACCGTGCGCAGGGAACCACCCGGCGGTGGTACGGCGGAGGGGCCTTCGCCGGCTCGAGCGGCAATACCGCCTTTGATGAGTATCGCGCCGAGACGCTGCGCCGCCTGGAAGAGGAGGAGCAGGAATTCAAGGCGTTCCTCGATCGCCTGCGCCAGGCTAAGGATAAGGCCGAGTTCGACCAGTTCATGGCCGAGCGCCGCAGGCGGCCGGAAGCTCCGGGGCCGGAGGCGCAAACCGAGTGATCCATTCGCGGTGCTTGACCGTCCGGCGCACCGCATATCGGTTACCGACGGTTTTGAGTTCCGCGTGATCCGGCTCCGACGCCTGTCAGCGAGGCGTCGGAGCCGGTCCGTGAGGACGACCGTGTTTTCGACGTGTCGGGTAAGGGGACATTGGGACCGTGAGCAGACGGGCTAACCATCCTTGTCCGCTGGTGGCCGTCTCCTCATGTCTGCCTTGCGCAGGACTTGCTCATGTCCCGGTTGACGATCTTGAATCACGGATTCGGGTCGGATCCGATCGATCAGGATACTGAGATCGGCGCTCACTGACGCGGGATGGTATCGGGAATGCCGGTTCGATCTTGCTCCGGACCGATGCGGATCAACATCTGGTCTCGGGGGGCCGTCCGGGTGCCGTTTGTCTTCACGCGCAGAAGCGGACCAAATCGTGGCGTACCGACTGGCCATCTTTGATTTCGACGGTACGCTCGCCGACAGCGGCGAGTGGATGCGGGGCGTCGTGAACCAAGTGGCGGAGCGCTACGGATTCCGCCGGCTCAGCGACGCCGAGTTCGCGATGCTGCGCGGCTGCGACAGCCGCACCATCATCCGCTATCTCGGCGTCCCCGCGTGGAAGATGCCGCTCATCGCGCGCCACATGCGGGCGCTGGCCGGCCGCGATGCCTCGAAGATCCCCCTCTTTCCGGGCACGGCGGAGCTCTTGCGGGCGCTGCGCGCCCAAGGGGTGAGCGTCGCCGTGGTCAGCTCGAATTCCGAGGCGAACGTTCGAGCCGTGCTCGGAGCCGAGAACGCCGCGCTCGTCGCCCATTTCGCGTGCGGTGCCTCGGTCTTCGGCAAGGCGGCCAAGTTTCGCCAGGTGCTCAAGCGCAGCGGCGTTTCGCGCGCGGAGACGATCTGCATCGGGGACGAGACGCGCGATATCGAAGCGGCCAGGGCGGCCGGGCTCGCGGCCGCCGCGGTGGGGTGGGGGTACGCGACGCCCGAGCTTCTGCGCAAATATCGGCCAACCCTCTTTTTCGACCGCATGGACGAGATCGCCCCGGCGCTTGCCGCCTGACGCCTTCCTGCGTCCGCTGGTTCCGACACCGGCTTGCCGTCCCGGTCTTCATGGACCGGATCACGGCCGGGGGACCGAAGTCGGGCGCTCCTCGGCCCGAAGGAAGTCCCGCACGGCAGCCGTCGCCTCGGCCAGCCCCACCCGCTCCACGGCAACGCCCTCCGGGAAGGCGTCGGCGAGGCGAGAAGGCATCATGGGGTCGAGCAGAACGAAGACGCCGCGGTCGTCGGCGCGGCGCACCAGCCGGCCGAAGGCCTGGCGAAGCTTCAGGCGCGTCAACCGGTCGTCATAGGCGCGCCCGCCGAACGCCGCCTTGCGCGCGCGGTGGAGGATGTCCGGCCGCGGCCAGGGCACGCGATCGAAAACGATGAGGCGCAGCGAGCGACCGGGCACGTCCACGCCGTCGCGCACCGCGTCGGTGCCGAGCAGGCAGGCATCCTCCTCGGCGCGGAAGATGTCGACCAGCGTCGACGTGTCGAGCCCGTCGACATGCTGGGCCAACAGCGGCAGGCCCGCCGCGTCAAGTGCCGGTGCGATGCGCCGATGGACGCCGCGCAACCGGACGATCGCCGTGAACAGGCCGAGCGCCCCGCCGCCGGCGGCGAGGAACAGCGCGCGGTAGGCCGCGGCGACCTGGTCGAGGTCGTCCTTGCGCACGTCGGTGACGACGAAGACTCGGGTCTGCGCCGCATAGTCGAAGGGAGAGGGCACCCGTGCGCGGATTGCCGGGTTCGGCAGATGGACCGCCCCCGTGCGCGCCTCCGCCGTCGCCCACCGGGCCTCGATCTCCGTGCCGCCGCTCTCGCCGCCGTCGGTCAGGGTCGCCGAGGTGATCAGCAGGCCGTGGGCCGGCGCGGCCACCGCGGCGGCGAAGGGGATCGTCGGGTCCACCCAGTGCCGATGCATGCCGACATCGATTTCCCGCCCGTCCAGACGCTCGATCGCGAACCAGTCAACGAACTCGGGCGGCGTCTCGGCCGCCAGCGCCTGCAGCATGGCGCGCCAGCCGCCGAGCTCGATCTCGCCGCGGCGCCGCAGGCTCCGGATCACGGCCTCGATCCGGATCCGCGTGGCCGTATCGAGTGTCTCCGCTTCGTCGTCGAGGCGCGCCGCCAGTCGCCGGATCAGCCGCGCAAGCGGTTGCTGCAACCGGTCGAGCGCGGCATCGAGCTCTGCCGCCGCCGCGATCACCTCGGGCAGGGGCGGCGCCGTCTCCGTCTCCAGGCCGTAGGGGTTCGAGGCGCCGTGGGCGCGGGCGTGGACCTGCGCCCGCACCGCCGCGAGGAAGCGCTCCGCCGGGCCGTCCGGGACACCGTCGGCCAGGCGCTGGTGCCAGGCCTCGGCCGGCAGCGCGCGGGCCGCCCGCAGCGCTTCGGCCAGCGCTCGTTCCGCGGTTTCGTCGCCGCTCACCAGATCCTCGATTCGCCGCCGCAGGCCGCGGGCGCGGCTGGCGAACAGGCTGCCCTGCCGGCCGCCTTCGGCACCAAGCAGCCAGCGTCGAAGCTCCGCGGTCTCCCGTCCGCTCAGATGGCCGGAGAAGGCATTGTCCGCCGCGTCGAAGACGTGGTGCCCCTCGTCGAAGACGTAGCGCGTGGGCAGCGTCCGCTCGTCGGCCCCGTCCTTCTCCGCGAGCGCCGCCTGGATCATGACCAGGGCGTGGTTGGCGACCACGATCTCGGCGCGGCGGGCGCGGCGGACGCCACGCTCGATATAGCATTTGTGGTAGTGCGGGCAGGCGGAATAGATGCATTCGCCGCGGCGGTCCGAGAGGCCCAGGCTCCGGCCGCGGCCGATCAGGTCGGCGAGCCAGCCGGGGAAGTCGCCGCCCGCGAGATCGCCGTCGCGGGTCGCACCGGCCCAGCGCGCCATCAGCCCCAGCGCGGCGGCGTCCTGCGGCCGGGCGGGGAGTGCCCGCACCGCCTCCTCGAGGTTGAGCAGGCAAAGATAGTTCTCGCGCCCCTTGCGGATTACGGCCTTGACCGCCTTGACGGCCGGGTCGGGGTAGAGCCGGTCGAGCTCTCCGTCGATCTGGTGCTGCAGGTTGCGGGTGTAGGTGCTGATCCAGACGGCGCCTCCGTTCTTCTCCGCCCATAGGCCGGCCGGCGCCAGGTAGCCGAGGGTCTTGCCGACGCCGGTTCCCGCCTCCGCCAGCACCAGCCGCGGGGCGCCGAGGGCGGCGCGCGGCGTGAAGGCCGGCGTGATCGCGGAGGCGTAATCCGCCTGCTGCGGCCGGGCCTCGGCCTCGGGGCCGAGCAAGGCGGCGAGGCGGCGGCGTGCCTCCTCGGGCTCGACCGGCAGGTTGCCGGGCGGCGGCTCGGGCGCGTGCTCCGACCATTCCGGGAGTTCTTCCCAGACGTCGAGGCCGCTGCCCCGCCGGGCCGGCTCGTCGGTCGCCGCGATCCCGAGCGCCGCCGTGACCGCGGGCCCCCAGGGCCAGCCGCCGCGCGCCATGGTCGCGGCGATCGCGCGCAGCCGGCGCGCCTCGCGCGGTCGCCGCGCCTCCGTCGTAGCCGGGTCGGCGAGGCTCGTCAGCAGCGCGCGCATCGCCGCGTGCAGGGTCGCGGCTTCGTCCTCGATCCCGATCGGCGGCGGCAGGCCGAGGGCGAGCGCCAAGCCGCGCGGCGTCGGCAGACAGAACTGCGCCGGCCGCGCGAAGGCGAACAGCTCCAGCAGGTCGAAGGCGGCGAGCCGATCGACGCCCAGCCGCCGCGCCGTCGCCGGCGCGTGACAGAGGATCGGCATTCGCGCCTGCGCCCGCGCCGCCGCTTCGGTGAGGTCGACGCTCTCGATCTCGCCCGTGGGCTCGAGCCACGCCGCCTGCGTAAGGCCGGCGACCAGCACCGGCGCATCGGGGACTCTGAGAGTTGGGGGGCGAGCGAACGGGCGAATCATTGCCGCAGGATACAGGAGAGCACGGTTCGGCCGCTGCCCTGTTTCTGGCCTTTTTTCCTTTCGTCATGCCCGGGCTTGGCCCGGGCATCCATGGATCCGCGGGTCAAGCCCGCGGATGACGGGCGAGGGCCAGATATCGCCGCTCACCGGAAGCCCGGCTCGTCGAAGCTGCGAAGCTTGCGCGAGTGGAGCTGGTCTACGCCGTTCTCGCGGATCAGGCGGATCGCCTCCAGCCCGATCGCGAGGTGCTGATTGATGCGCTGGCGGTAGAAGGCGTTCGCCATCCCGCGCAGCTTGATCTCGCCATGCATCGGCTTGTCCGAGACGCAGAGCAGCGTCCCGTAGGGGACGCGGAAGCGGAAGCCGTTGGCGGCGATCGTCGCGCTTTCCATGTCGATGGCGATCGCCCGCGACTGGTTGAAGCGGGTGTAGAGCTCGTCGTAGCGGAGTTCCCAGTTGCGGTTGTCGGTGCTGGCCACCGTGCCGGTGCGCATGCGGATCTTGAGGTCCCGGCCGTGGAAGCCCGTGACACGGGCGACGGCTTCCTGCAGCGCCACCTGGATCTCGGCGATCGGCGGCACCGGGACCCAGACCGGCAGGTCCTGATCGAGGACATGGTCCTCGCGGATGTAGGCGTGCGCCAGGACGTAGTCGCCGAGCTGCTGCGAGCGGCGCAATCCGCCGCAATGGCCGATCATGATCCAGCAATGCGGGCGCAGGACGGCAAGGTGGTCGGTGATGGTCTTCGCGTTGGAAGGGCCGACGCCGATGTTGACGAGGGTGATGCCCAGCCGGTCCTCGCGCACGAGGTGATAGGCGGGCATCTGCGGCCGGGCCGCGAAGCGGTCGCTGACCGGCACCGCCTTCGCCGCCTGCGGGCCGGCCGTGATCACGTCGCCCGGCTCGACGAAGGCGACATAGCCGCCGTCGCCGTTGGCGACCTGCCGATGGCCGTAGGCGGCGAACTCCTCGACGTAGTGCTGGTAGTTCGTGAACAGGACGAAGCGCTGGAAGTAGCGCGGGTCCGTAGCCGTGTAGTGGTGCAGCCGCTGCAGCGCGAGGTCGACGCGCTCCGCCGTGAACAGCGCCAGCGGCAGGGGCGTGCCCGGTGGCGGGGTGTAGGTGCCGTTGGCGATCGAGTCGTCGATCTGGCTCAGGTTCGGGAAGCGGAACACCTCCTGCAACGCCCGCAGGTCATCCACGGTGATGTCCGCCGTCGCCTCCTCGATGACGAAGGGGAGCGGGATCGGCTGATCGCTGATTCCCACGAACACCGGGACCTTGTGGTAGCCGAGGAGAAGCTGGATCTGGTCCCGATAGTAGCTCGCGAACAGGTCGGGGCGGGTCAGCGTCGTGCCGTAGGTGCCGGCATAGGGCAGCGTGCCATAGGAGGGCCGGGCGTCGATGACCACGTCGCCCGGACCGACCGTAATGCCGAGATAGGGGTAGCAGGCCGTAAAGGTGTCGTCGCCCGTGCGCTCGCCGGCGGCGAAGCGGGCGAAGCGCTCGCGGATCTGCCGGGCGCTCGCCTCGTAGATCTCCGTGATCCGGCGCACCGCCGACTCGGCGTCCGTGAACGGCCGAAGATCGCGAACGTTGCCGTGGTCTGGCTGTGGCATGGCCCTCGTCGACCTCACCTCCTGCGTGGCGGTGGCCCCGGGCCGGCCCCGGGGCCACCTCATGGACAGGTCTGAACTACCAGACCGCGCCGCAGACCGCCAGCGTCGTTGACGATCGGTCCGGTTCTCCCTAGTTTCCGCCGCGAACTCTGATCTTGGCGGATTTTGGGCCCCCACGGGCGAAAGGGCGCGGCATCATGGCGAGCGAACGGGACCTGGCATTGCAGGCGAAGGCCTGGCCCTTCGAGGAGGCGCGCAAGCTGCTTGCCCGCTATGCCGACGCGCCGCCGGAGAAGGGCTACGTCCTGTTCGAGACCGGCTACGGCCCCTCGGGCCTGCCGCATATCGGTACCTTCGGCGAAGTCGTGCGTACCACCATGGTGCGTCAGGCCTTCCGGCGGATGAGCGACCTGCCGACGCGGCTCTTCACCTTTTCGGACGACATGGACGGGCTGCGCAAGGTCCCGGACAACGTGCCGAACCAGGACATGCTCCAGGAGCATCTGGGCAAGCCGCTGACCTCCGTCCCCGACCCTTTCGGCTGCCACGAGAGCTTCGGGCATCACAACAACGCGATGCTGCGCGGCTTCCTCGACGATTTCGGCTTCGAGTACGAGTTCCAGAGCGCGACCGAGTGCTATAAGAGCGGCCGGTTCGACGCGGCGCTGCGCCGGGTGCTCGAGAAGTACGACGAGATCATGGCGGTGATGCTGCCGAGCCTGCGCGAGGAGCGGGCGGCGACCTACAGCCCCTTCCTGCCGATCTCGCCGAAGACCGGCCGTGTGCTGCAGGTGCCGATCCTGGCGCGCGACGTGGCCAAGGGCACGGTCACCTTCGAGGACGAGGACGGCGAGCGGATCGAGCTGCCGGTGACCGGCGGCCACTGCAAGCTGCAGTGGAAGCCGGATTGGGGCATGCGCTGGTACGCGCTCGGCGTCGATTACGAGATGTCGGGCAAGGACCTGATCCCGTCGGTCAAGCTCGGCAGCGAGATCTGCAGGATTCTCGGCGGCCGCCCGCCCGAGGGCTTCAACTACGAGTTGTTCCTCGACGAGAAGGGCGAGAAGATCTCGAAGTCGAAGGGAAACGGCCTCAGCGTCGAGGAATGGCTGGCCTATGCCCCGCCCGAAAGCCTGTCCCTGTTCATGTACCAGAAGCCGCGCGCGGCAAAGCGGCTTTATTTCGACGTTATCCCGCGCACGGTGGACGACTACCTGACCTTCCTCGCCAAGTACGAGGACGAGGCCCCGGCGGCGCGGCTGGAGAACCCGGTCTGGCACATCCATGACGGCCGGCCGCCGCGCGAGCCGGTGCCCTTGAGCTTCGGCATCCTGCTGAACCTGGCGAGCGTCTGCCACGCCGAGGACAAGGACGTCCTGTGGGGCTTCATCTCGCGCTACGCGCCGGGGGTCAGGCCCGAGACCGCGCCGATGCTCGACCGTCTGGCCGGCTACGCCGTCCGCTACTACCAGGACTTCGTCAAGCCGGCGAAGCGCTACCGCGCGCCCACGGCGACGGAGCGCGCGGCGCTCGAAGACCTGCTGCAGGAACTCGACCGCCTGCCGGCCGACGCGGAGGCCGAGACGATCCAGGACCAGGTCTACGCGGTCGGCAAGCGGCATGACTTCCCCGACCTCCGGTCCTGGTTCAAGGCGCTCTACGAGGTGCTGCTCGGCCAGAGCCAGGGCCCGCGCATGGGCACCTTCATCGCGCTCTACGGACTCGAGGAGACGAAGGCGCTGATCCGCCGCGCGCTGGCGGGCGAGGATCTGAGCGCGGCATAGCGATCGCGCTCCTACATCCCGCGCCGCCCTCGGGTCGGCATTTGCGGATGCGAAGGGCGACCAACGCTGCGGCCGTTACAGTTCCGAGGTCAGCAGATTGGCCGCGCGCGCAGGCCGCCATCGCCCATCAGCCGAGAATCGCGCGCCGCCGTTCAAGGCTGGCTGCGGGCCACAAGGTCTGTATGTCGTAATAGGCTTCGAACGCCGGTGTGTCTTCGGGCAGCGCAACCCAAGGCAGCTTCGACCGGACATAGATATGCACGTCCGGCCGAAGCGCCGACGGATCGTCGAGCGTGCCGACCCGGACGAAACGGAGGGCGGGACGGCCGCCATAGTCGCTCCAGAGGGCGGTCCCGCAGTCGGGACAGCGATGGATCTCGTGCGGGCGACCGCTCTCGGTGGGCACGGCCACGGGCTTGGGCCTGCCCGAAAGAATTGTGATCCGGTCTGTCTCGATCAGGGCGTTGATGACGAAGGCGGTTCCCGTCTGCCGCTGACAGTCGCGGCAATGGCAGCAATGCACGAACATCGGTGCGGAGCTGAGCCGATAACGCACGGCGCCACAGGCGCATCCGCCTTCCAGATGGTCGTTCATCCGATCTTCTCCAGTTCGCTAAGCGGATCTCTTAGCGAATTGCGAATGGGCTTGGTGTCGCCCCTCCCTGCCATTGCCGAACCTGTCTTCGGATCAGATCCGGGCATGGCATCTGAATAAAGTCGTCCGGACAAGATCACAATCCGCTTTCGCCTTCATGCGCGAACGCCCAATAGAGTTCGCGGGCGCGGGCGTAGATCGGGCCGGGCTGCAGGTCGCGGTCCTCGATCCGGGTGATCGGCAGCACCTTGCCGTGGTTCCCGGTAGAGAAAATCTCGTCGGCCTCCAGCACCTCCTGATAGGTCAGCGTCCGCTCATGGACCTCGATGCCGGCCCGGCGCAGCAACCGGAGGATCCGCTGCCGGGTGATGCCGTTGAGGAAGGTGCCGTTCGGCACCGGGGTGTGGGCGGCGCCGTCCTTTGCGATCCACAGATTGGCGGAGGTGAGTTCCGCCACATGGCCGAGCGGGTCGAGCATGACCGCGTCGTCGAACCCCTTGGCCCGTGCTTCGCCCCGGGCGCGCCCGGCCTGGGCGTAAAGGCAGACCGCCTTGGCGTCGGTCGGCGCCGTCTCGGGGCTGGGGCGGCGAAACTTCGACAGGCAGACGTTGGTGCCCTTCGGCTCGGGCAGCGGCGATTCGACGACGGAGATGGCGATGCGGGTGCTCGCCGGGTCCGGCGCGATCCAGCCGTCTTCGGCCCACAGGAAGGGCCGGATGTAGAGCGGCGTGCCCTTCGGGAAGCGGGCGATTCCGTCGCGCGCGATCTCCTCGATCTCGCCGGCGGTCAGCGGCGACTTCAGCCCCAGCGCCGCCGCGGAACGCACCGCCCGCCGGCAATGCCGGTCGAGGTCCGGCGTGGTCCCCTCGAAGGCGCGCGCGCCGTCAAAGACCGCGGCGCCGAGCCAAGTCGCGTGCGACCAGGCCGTCATCAGCAGCGGGTTGCCGTGGATCCACTCGCCATCGATGAAGTGCCACGCGTTCATGCGATGTCTCCCCGCCCGGCGCACGCCCTGAGCCCCGCGCGCTCCGCCTGACCGATGATGAAAGCCTCAGCATAACCGGCGGCGTGCCATCCGCAAACGGGTGCCGCCGTGGCAAGGAAAGGGCGGTCGCTGCTACGCCCCGCTCAGGCTCGCAGGCGTTCCGCCGCCGCGTCCCGGCAGGCGAGCCCGGCCTCGCGATAGAGGCGCAGGTCGCGGGCCAGCCGCGCCTGCCGCTCGGCGCTCCCCTCCGCGTTGTTTGCCCCGGCGGTTTCCCGCGTGCGGGCAAGGGCCGCCGTGGCGTGCCGGGCCAGCCGGTCGAACAGCGCGCTCCCGGCGCCGGCCGCCGCATGGGGCCGCCCGCCCATCGCGGTCGCCCGCAGCTCCGCCGGGATCGGACCATCGAAACGCCGCTCAAGCGCGGCCAAGGCGACCAAGACGTTTCGGGAATCCATCGGCGGCGTCCGTCAGCAGATCATGCCCACCCATCCATGAAAGCAGGCCCGCGGCAGCCGGTCAAGGAATAAAAACCTATTATGGTTCCCGTCCTACTGGCTGGCCCAGACGATGCGGGACATCCACAGGATGTCGTCGCTGCTGAAGGTGAGGGGCGGGTAGTTCGGGTTGAAGGAGCCGAGCTCGACCTTCCGGGCGCTCTGGCGCAGCAGCTGCTTGGCCATGACCTCTCCGGCCCGGGTCTTGAGCACCACGCGGTCGCCGCGCCGGATGCTGGCGGCCGGCGACACGACGATGATATCGCCGGCCCGGTAGACCGGCTCCATGCTGTCGCCCGTGATCTCGAGCGCATAGGCATGGCTGTCGCCGATCTCCGGGAAGTCGATCTCGTCCCAGCCGCTGCCGGTCGGGTAGCCGGCGTCGTCGAAATAGCCCGCCTGCCCCGCCTGGGCGTAGCCGAGGACCGGAAGCCGGCAGGTGGTGCCGACGCGGCTGTTCTCGCCGATCAGGCTGAGGAAGCCGGAGAGGGACTCGCCGGTGCTCTCCAGGATCTTGGCCACGCTTTCCGTGCTCGGCCAGCGCAGCTTGCCTTCCCGAGTCTTTCGCTTGCTCTTGTTGAAGGTCGTTGGGTCGAGGCCCGAACGCCGCGCCAGTCCCGACGCCGACATGCCGTGCTTGGCGGCAAGGCGATCGATGGCCCGCCAGATGTCCGAATGGCGAAGCATGGGAACATTTTCTTAGTTAATGTGACGCTTGTCAGCAGGAATAAAGGCCGATTCGTGGGGCAGACAGGAAAATAAGACTACGGATCGGCGGGGCCGGCGGCGGCCGGCCGATGCCGCTGCCCGATCCCGCCGCTGTTCCGCCACGGACGCCTCTGATAAATAAACAGCCTTGCCATAGGCTGCCTCCGGTCGGCCGCGCGTGGATTCTGAGCATGCGGAAGGCGTTCCTTACCACGGCCACCTCTCTTCTGCGGCTGCTGCCGCCCGAGCCGGCGCATCGGCTGACGATCCGCGCGCTGGCCGCGGGGCTGGTGCCGGGCGACCCGGCGCCGGACGATCCGGTGCTCGCCACGCGTGTCTGGGGGCTCACCTTCCCCAACCCGGTCGGCCTCGCCGCCGGGTTCGACAAGAACGCGGAGGCCTTCGCGGCCGGCCTGCGCCTCGGCTTCGGCTTCGTCGAGGTCGGCAGCGTGACGCCGCGGCCGCAGCCCGGGAACCCCGCGCCGCGCCTGTTCCGCCTGCCGGCCGACGGGGCGGTGATCAACCGCCTCGGCTTCAACAACGAAGGGTTGTCCGCGGTCGCGGCGCGGCTCCGCCGCCGCCCGCCGCCGGGCGATCCGCGCCGCGGCATCGTCGGCGCCAATCTCGGCAAGAACCGGGACAGCGCCGACGCGGAGGCCGATTACGCGGCCGGGGTGGCGGCACTGGCGCCGCTGGTCGACTACCTCGTCGTCAACGTTTCCTCGCCCAACACGCCGGGTCTGCGCGCGCTCCAGGGCCGCGAACCGCTGACCCGGCTGATCGATGCGGTGCAGGCGGCGCGCCGCCGGGCGGTCCCCGACCGGTCGCCGCCGCCGCTTCTGCTCAAGATCGCGCCGGACCTGACGGAGGAGGACAAGCGCGACATCGCCGAGGTGGCGCTCGCCTCCGCCATTGACGGCCTGATCGTCAGCAACACGACGATCGCCCGCCCGCCGGGCCTTCGCGGCCGTCACGCGGGTGAGGCCGGCGGCCTCAGCGGCCGGCCGCTGTTCGCGCCCTCGACCGCCCTGCTCGCGGAGATGTACCGGCTGACCGGCGGACGGCTGCCCCTGGTCGGTGTCGGCGGTGTCTTCGGCGGGGAAGATGCCTATACGAAGATCCGGGCCGGCGCCTCTCTGGTGCAGCTCTACACCGGGCTGATCTACAACGGCCCCGGGCTGGTCAGCCGCATCAAGCGGGAGCTCGCGGCGCTTCTGCGCGCCGACGGCTTCGCCAGCGTCGCCGAGGCGGTCGGGGCGGCTCACCGGTCGCCCTGATGCGCCACCGGCCGGCGAGGGCTCTTCACAAGCCGGGATTGCCGTGGCAGAAGGGCCCCCGCCGCCTTGCCTTCGCGGCCACGCCGTTCCACTGCTTTGTTCGCCGTCGCCATGCCCGATGCCGTTCCCCCCGCCGTTCCGACGCTCGCCGGCCTGTCCGAGGTGGCCGACCGCTACGACGGCTTCATCGTCGATCTCTGGGGCGTGCTGCATGACGGCATCACCCCCTATCCCGGCGCCGTGGACTGCCTCGGGCAGCTGAAGCGGCGCGGCAAGCGGATCGCCCTGCTGTCGAACGCGCCGCGCCGCGCCGAGGCCGTGGCCGAGCGCTGCGCGGAGATCGGCATCGCGCCCGACCTCTACGACCACCTCGTCACCTCGGGGGAGGAGGTGTGGCGGCATCTGAAGGAGCGGACCGACCCGTGGTACGCGCGGCTCGGCCGCCGGGTTTGCCACCTCGGCCCGGCGCGCGACCGGGGCTTGCTGGATGGTCTCGATCTCGAGGAAACCCCCGTCGGCGCCGCGGACTTCATCCTGGCGACCGGGCTCGACGGCCCGGCGGAAGGCGTTGCCGACTACGAGCCCGCGCTCGAGGGCGGCGCGGCCCGGCGGATCCCGCTGATCTGCGCCAACCCGGACCTCGAGGTCGTGCGCGGCGGCGTGCGCGAGCTCTGCGCCGGTGCGCTCGCCGCCCGCTTTGCAGAGCTGGGGGGCGAGGTGCGTTATCACGGCAAGCCCTACCCGTCGGTCTACGAGACCTGCTTCGAGCGGCTCGGCCTCGCCGACAAGGGCCGCATCCTGGCGGTCGGCGATTCGCTGCGCACCGACATCGCCGGGGCGAACGGCGTCGGCATCGATTCGGTGCTGGTCACCGGTGGCATCCACGCCGAGGAGCTGGCAGCGGTTCCCGGGGCGGCGGCCGATCCCCTGCGCCTGGCGGAGGCCTGCGCCCGGGCGAAGCAGCGGCCGACCGCATCCATGCCCGCTTTCACCTGGTGAGAGGCGGACCGCTGAGGCGCCGGCGCTTCGCTTCGCCGGACCGGAGTCGCGTTGTCAGTTCTCCAGCTTTACCTTGACGCCGCCGATGCGCTTCTCGGCCCAGTCCGTGAAGCGCAGCACCGGATAGCAGTACAGGAAGTAGAGGGCCGCCACGACGGCGTAGATCAGCAGGATCGACCCGGGCGTTCGCAGGATCGCGACCTCGCCCTGGCGGGTCAGCTCCGTGATCCCGATCACCGACAGGATCGACGTGCCCTTGATGATCACGACATAGACGCCGCTCATCGGCGGCACCGTCAGCTTGAGCGCCTGCGGCAGGACGATGTAGCGCATCGCCTGCAGCTTCGTCATGCCGAGCGCGCGGGCCGCCTCCTCCTGGCCGCGCGGCACGGCGAGGATGGCGCCGTTGACGATCTCGGTCACGTAGCTGGCGGTATAGAGCGAGAGGGCGACGAGCGCCGCCGTAAAGGAGTCGAACTGCAGCAGCGGGATGCCCAGCTCCGGCAGCACGAAATAGAAGACGTAAAGCTGAACGAGAAAGGGCGAGCCGCGGAAGAGGTGAAGGTAGAGCCCGATCAGCCCGGTCAGCCCCGGGATGCGGAAGCTGCGCGCGATTCCCAGCACCGCGCCGAGGATCGAGCCGATGACGATGGCAATAAGCGAAATCTTGAAGGTCTGCCACAGGCCGTCCAGCAGGAACGGCAGCACCGACAGGATCACCCGGATCGTTTCTTCGAGCATGCCGCCTCCCCCTCACCGCATCCGATAGGCGCCGCCGAGGCGATTCTGCGCGACGTTCGAGACGACGAGCATCACCGCGTAGATCAAAAGGTAGCAGACCGCCACCGTCAGGAAGCTTTCGTTCGGCATGATGCGTTCCGACATCAGCATCACGCCCGCGCTCATCAGCTCGAAGACCGCGATGATGCTGAGCAGGGAGGTGTCCTTGATCAGCACCGCGGTCTGGCCGAGGAGCGCCGGAATCACATTGGCGAAGGCCTGAGGCAGGATGACCAGGAGCATCTTCTGGAAGCGGGTCATGCCCAGGGCCGTCGCCGCCTCGTGCTGGCCGCGATTGACCGATTCGATCCCGGCCCGGATGATCTCGGCCATGTAGGGCGTGGTGTGCAGTGTCAGGGCCACGACCCCGGACATCGTTTCGTCCAGGAATGCGACCCCGCCGAACAGCAGGGGGAGCCCGTAATACACCAGGTAGATCTGGATCAGCAGCGGCGTGGCACGGATGAACTGCGTGTAGGCCGCGGCCGGCCGCCACAGCAGGCCGTTCGAAGACATGCGCATACCCGCCAGCAGGACTCCGAAGCCGAGCGACAGCACCAGGCAGACGGCGCTGATCCAGATCGTCGCCCACAGGCCCTGCGCGAAGACCGGCAGGTAATCGGCGACGACTCGGAAGTTGTAGAAGCTTGCGATGAAGTCCATGGGGCGTTCAGCGGGGTGCCTGGGAGCCGACCGAGAAGACGGGCGCCCCGGCGCGGACCGGGGCACCCGTCAAACGGCGCGGCGGATGGAGCCTGGTTAGTGGTCCTTCCGCCAGTCGGTGGTGTTCCACCAATAGTCAACCAGCTTGTCGAGCTTGCCGTTGTAGTCGATCAGCCGGATGTAGTTGTTCATGAACATCAGCAGATGCATCGAATCGGGCCGCGTGGCAAAGCTCAGCGGCTCCTTCGAGATCTCCCCCTCCAGGACGACGAAATCCGGATACTCCTCCAGGAACCCCTTGATGGTGCCGGTGTCGGTGACGCCGGCATCGACGCGGCCGGACGCCACCGCCTGGGCTGTCGCCGCCGTGCCGCCGGCGTACTCCTTCAGCGTGGCCTTCGGCATGAAGTCCTTGACGGCCGCCGAGTAGGAGCTCGCCTGGGTGGCGCCGACGCTGATGCCCTCCTTGTTGAGGTCCTGCCAGTGCTTGAACGGCTTGTCCTTCGTCGTGAAGGCGATGTTGGCCGTGAAGAACACCGGGTCCGTGAAGAGCAGCTGCGTCGCCCGCTGCGGCGTCGGCGTCATGTCGGCGGCGATGAGGTCCACCTTGCCCGACAGCAGGGCGGGGATCAGGCCTTTCCAGTCATAGTCCTGGAAGACCACCTTCACGCCCATGTCCTCGGCCATCATCTTCATGATCTCGACGGCGAGTCCGGTCCGCTCGCCGTTCCGGTCGACGAAGCTGACCGGCGGCCCCTGCGTCTGCACCGCCACGCGGATTTCGCCGCGCTTCATGATGTCTTGCATCGTGGAGGCTTCGGTGCCGGCGATGCTCGTGGCGAGCGCGCCCGCCGCGAGAACCGGGACCAGAAGCAGTCTCAACAACCTCCCCATCTCTTCTCTCCTCCGTAATTGGGACGGGTCTCAAAGAATCTGCCGGAGGAACGCCTGGGTGCGCTCGCTCTTCGGCTTGGTGAAAAAGCTGCCCGGGTCGCCTTCCTCGACGATCGCGCCGCGGTCCATGAAGATCACGCGATCGGCGGCTTCTTCGGCGAACCCCATTTCATGGGTCACGACGAGCATGGTCATGCCCTCCTCGGCCAGCTGCCGCATCAGCGCCAGAACGCCGCCGACCGTCTCCGGATCGAGGGCCGAGGTCGCCTCGTCGAACAGCATGACCTTGGGATTCATCGCCAGGGACCGGGCGATGGCGACGCGCTGCTGCTGGCCGCCGGACAGCTCGCTCGGGTGGCTGCTCTCCTTCTCCTGGATGCCGACCTTCCGCAGCAGGTCGCGGGCGATCTCGGTCGCCTCTTCCCGGCTCCGCTTCCGCACCACGACCTGCGGCAGCACGACGTTCTCCAGGATCGACTTGTGCTGGAACAGGTTGAAGTGCTGGAAGACCATCCCGACCTCCGCCCGCAGCTTGTTCAGGTCGGTACGCCGGTCGGTCACCTCGGCGCCGTTCACGACGATCCGCCCTGAATCCACGGTCTCGAGCCCGTTCACGGCGCGCAGAAGGGTGCTCTTCCCGGAGCCGCTGGGGCCGATGATCACGACCACTTCGCCCGGCGCCACCGAGGTCGAGACATTGTCCAGCGCCTTGATGGCTTCACCCCTTCGCGGCCCTGCAAATGTCTTGCTGACGTTCTCAAGAACGACGACGCGGTCGTCCGCCCCCATGCCCTGGCCCGCCTGTTCTGTGCCGTGGGTGGCGCTCGCCGGATGGTCGCAAGCGACAGCCACCCCAAGATTCAAGATTACGGCATCTTTTGCACCGCAACTAAATTTCATTTTGGCCGGGATGTCCATACCGGGCCCCGGCGCGGCCCGACGGGCCGCGGTTCACCCGCTGCCGTCCCGCAGGAGGCCTTGAAGAAGCTCCCCCTGGCCGAAGAGCGCCGGCACGCCCCCGGTATGAAGCAGGCATAGGGGCTCGTCCACCGGGATGGACCCGCGCCGGATGAGGTCCAGCGCCCCGGCGAAGGCCTTGCCGGTGTAGGTGTTTTCCAGGAACAGCCCTTCCAGCCGGGCGAAACTGCGGATCGCATCGAGCGAGGCCGCCGTCGGCCGGCCGTAGCCTGCCCCCAGATAGTCGCCGTAATAGCGGGTCCAGGTCCGATGGTCGTCACCGGGTCGAATCCCGGTCCGCTCGGCGATCCCGCAGAAGATCCGCGCGATACGATCTGCCAGCTCCGCCTCGCCGTACTCCACGCTGACCAGGTGAACCGTAAAGGGGCGTCCCAACAGGGCGCAGCCGAAGAGGAATCCCGCCTCGGTCGGCCCCATGGAACCCGGCAGGACGACATGCCGCAGATCCAGCGCCTGCGCCTCGGCCTGCTGGTGCAGCTCGATCGCGCCGACGACGTAACCCAAGGCGCCGACGACCGGGTCGCCCACCACATAGGGCCGTCGCCCCTGGCGGCGCAGCTCGGCGGCCGCTTCCTGAACGCGGACGGCGCGCTCCTCCTCGTCGATGGGGCCGAGAAACCGGAACTTGGCGCCCGTGAGGCGGCTCAGAAGGAGGTTGCCTTCGTCGCGCGCAGGCTCGTCGGCGTTGTGGAGGATGAGACATTCGAGGCCGAGCCGGGCCGCAGCCGCGGCCGTCAGGCGGCACTGGTTGGACACGGGCGCCCCCGCAACGAGGAGGATGTCGCACCCTTGTTCCAGCGCCTCGCCGAGCCAGAACTCCAGGCTCCGGACCTTGTTGCCCCCCATGCCGAGGGGCATGCAGTCGTCGCGCTTGACGAAGATCCCTCCATGTCCCGTCAGCGCTTCCACGCGCCGGAGCCGCTCCAGCGGCGTCGGACCGTCGAGGAGCCGGATTCGTGGAATGCCCGAAAGGATCATGCGCGTCGCCCTTTTCGATGGTCGCGTCCGGGGCCCGTCCCGGCCATACATACCGGCCGTGCATAGACGAGCGCGGGCGCGCTTCGGTATACTCCGGCCGCGATGACGGACTTCCCGAAGAAGACATTGGCCGATTGGGAGGCGCTGGCCCGCAAGGAGCTGCGCGACCGCCCGCTCGAATCGCTCGACTGGATGACCCCGGAGGGCATCGCGGTCAAGCCGCTTTACACGGCGGCCGACCTCGAAAAGCTGGAGCAGATCGACAGCCTGCCGGGCTTCCCGCCCTATCTGCGGGGGCCCCGCGCCACCATGTACGCCAACCGGCCCTGGACGGTGCGGCAGTATTCGGGCTTCTCGACGGCCGAGGAGTCGAACGCCTTCTACCGGGCCAACCTTGCCGCCGGGCAGATGGGGCTGTCGGTCGCCTTCGACCTCGCGACCCATCGCGGCTACGATTCCGATCACCCGCGCGTCGTCGGCGACGTCGGCAAGGCCGGGGTGGCGATCGATTCGGTCGAGGACATGAAGATCCTGTTCGACGGCATCCCCCTCGACCGGATGAGCGTGTCGATGACCATGAACGGCGCCGTCCTGCCGGTGCTCGCCGGCTACATCGTCGCCGCCGAGGAGCAGGGCGTCCGGCAGGACCAGCTCACCGGGACGATCCAGAACGACATCCTCAAGGAGTTCATGGTCCGCAACACCTACATCTACCCGC
>CAZKCM010000080.1:0-2929 GCA_964551315.1 uncultured Rhodospirillaceae bacterium
GCCGGGTCACGAGGCCGGAGCGGGTCGTCGCGCCGATCAGCGTGAACGGCGGCAGGTCGATCCGGACCGAGCGCGCGGCGGGGCCCTCGCCGATGATGAGGTCGAGCTGGAAGTCCTCCATCGCCGGGTAGAGGATCTCCTCCACCGCCGGGTTGAGGCGATGGATCTCGTCGATGAACAGGACGTCGCGCGGCTGCAGATTGGTGAGCAGCGCCGCGAGGTCGCCGGCGCGGGCGATAACCGGCCCGGAGGTCGCCCGGAAGCCGACGCCGAGCTCGCGGGCGACGATCTGGGCCAGCGTCGTCTTGCCCAGGCCCGGCGGGCCGAAGAACAGGACGTGGTCAAGCGCCTCGCCGCGCGTCCGTGCGGCTTCGATGAACACGGCCAGGTTGTCGCGGAGCTGCTTCTGGCCGACGAACTCGGCGAGGGTGGCAGGGCGAAGCGGCGCCTCCGCGCCGTCGTCGCCGGTCGCTTCGGCCGCGATGATCCGGGGTTCGCTCATGGGCGTGGCTCCTTCACCGGCTCAGCTCGCTCACGGGCTCAGCTCCTTGAGGCCGGCCCGGATGAGGGCATCGACGGCCGCACCAGGGCCGAGGCGCTGCGCGGCGCTGGCGACGGCCCCGAACGCTTCGGCACGGCGATAGCCGAGATTGACCAGGGCCGAAACCGCATCGGCGACCGGGCCTGCCGCCCCCGCCGGCGCCGAGGCCGCCGCCGCGGCGACGGCCGGTTCGAGCGCGAGACCGGCCACCTTCTCCCCGAGTTCCGCGATGATGCGGCCGGCGAGCTTCGGCCCGACGCCTGGGGCACGGGTGAGGCTCGTCCGGTCCTTGGCCAGGATCGCCCGCGCGATCTCGTCGGGCGACAACACGCCGAGGACGGCCAGCGCCATGCGCGAGCCGACCCCCTGCACCGTCGTCAGCAGACGGAAGCAGTCGCGCTCTGCCGCTTCGGCGAAGCCGTAAAGATGGATGTGATCCTCGCGGACATGCGTCTCGATCAGCAGCGTGACCGTCGAGCCGACCGCCTGGTGACGACCGAGGGTACGCGCCGAGCAGAAGACCAGATAGCCGACGCCGCCGACGTCGATCACCAGCGAGTCGGTCGATACGGAGTCCAGCACACCCGTCAGCTTGGCGATCACCGGCTCCGCCCTCCCCAGGCCGTCTCCCGCAGGGGAAAGGAGGTACGCGCCGTACGGAGAATCCCGACCTCTCGCCCGCCGTCGGACACGGGGAAGATCGGGAAAGCGGATCGGGGGTCGGCCCGCAGCCGCATCGCCTAGGCCCTCGTCCGCGCCGGCGCGGCCGCGGCGGTTCCCCATCGGCGCTCGGTCGCCGCGTGGTGGGCGTGGCAGATCGCCACCGCCAGGGCATCGGCCGCGTCGGCCGTGGCGAGCTGGCAGCCGGGCAGCAGCGTCCGGACCATCATCTGTACCTGTTCCTTCCCGGCATGCCCCGCGCCGACGACGGATTTCTTGATCAGGTTGGCCGGGTATTCGGCGACCGGCAGCCCGGCCAGGGCGGGGACCAGCAGCACCACGCCGCGGGCGAGACCGAGCTTGAGCGTCGAGGTCGGGTTCTTGTTGACGAAGGTCTCCTCGACCGCCGCCGCGTCCGGCCGGTACAGGCGAATGATCGCTGCAAGCCCGTCATGGAGCTGCACCAGGCGTTCGGCGAGCGACAGACTCCCGTCCGAATGCACCGCACCGTCGGCGACGTATCGCAGCCGAGAGCCCTGCGATTCGATGACTCCCCAGCCGGTGTGGCGCAACCCCGGATCGAGTCCCAGCAAACGCATCAGCGCTGGCCTCGCGCATCATGGACATGGTTCGGCACAGATCGAATCGGCACAGCCGCCGCTCAGGCGGTCAGGCGCGCCAGGACGTCGTCGGCGACCTCGAAATTGGCCGATACCGTCTGCACGTCGTCGTTGTCTTCCAGCACGTCGAGAAGCTTGAAAAGGGTCTGGGCGGTGTCGCCGTCGACCGCCACCGTCGTCAGCGGGCGCCAGCTCAGCCGCGCCTCCTCCGGCGCACCGAACCGCGCCTCGAGCGCGTCGCGCACGGCCGAGAAGTCATCGGGCGCGCAGGTCACCTCATGGACCTCCGCATCGCTCTCGACATTCTCGGCGCCGGCCTCGAGCGCCGCATCGAACATCGCCTCGGCGGAGGCCGCCTTGAGGGGATAGCGGATCACGCCCTTGCGGTCGAACAGGAACGACACGCTGTTCGACTCGCCGAGGTTGCCGCCGTATTTCGAGAACGCCGCCCGGATCTCGGACGCCGTGCGGTTCCGGTTGTCGGTCAGCGCCTCGACGATGATCGCGACTCCGCCCGGGCCATAGCCTTCGTAGCGGATCTCCTCGTAGTTCTCGCCGTCAGCGTCGCCGGAGCCGCGCTTGATCGCGCGCTCGATCGTGTCCTTCGGCATGTTGGCATTGCGCGCGGCGTTGATCGCCGCGCGCAGGCGCGGATTGCCGTCGGGGTCCGGCAGACCGGCGCGCGCGGCCGTCGTCAACTCGCGGATAAGCTTGGTGAAAATCTTGGCGCGCTTGGCGTCCTGCGCGCCCTTTCGGTACATGATGTTCTTGAACTGGGAATGGCCGGCCATAATGTTTTTGCCCCCAAAAATCCTGTGGATTCCGTGGCTTAAACTACCACACTCCGTAAATATGTACCGATCCCGCGGTTGCCACACCTAACCAGCCAATATGGCAAGATTTTGGCGTGCGCCGTGCGGTTCCCACGCCACGCGCGGGCCCCCCTTCCTGTCCGTCGGGCCCCCGCGCCGGCGTCGCAACCATCGCCGCGTCCGATCTCGGCCGACGTGTTTTTACCCGATCTTTACCAGCTGTCCTCCAGATTTTGCATAACCGCCGCGCAATCGAGAAAGGACGTCGCCATGTTTTCGACGAACGGCCTGCCCCC
>CAZKCM010000080.1:3029-19985 GCA_964551315.1 uncultured Rhodospirillaceae bacterium
CCTGCCCCCAGGCAACCTGCCCCAAGTCGCGAACGGCAACGCCGCGGCGGTCGACCCGGAATCGATGCGGCGGCAGATCCGGGACCTGGCGGTCTGCGTCGACGAGATCACGACTCGAACGGCGCTGAGCAGCCTGACGAGCCTCATCGAAGCGGCGCGGAGCGAGAGAGATCTGGCGCGCGCAGCGACAGTCGCCACCGAGACGGCCGAAGGCGCCAAGGTCCTCGAGGCTCATATCCGCCGGCTGCTGGCCGCCGCGGCGTCCCTCTAAGCCCCGCCCGCACGGCGACCGCCGGGCGGACCCATTCAGCCCGCGCCCGTCTCGATCGGCCAGTGCGGGCCCAGGCGGCCGCCCAGCCGGAGCGGCGCGGCATGACGCGCCAAGCCGGTCTGGTCGTCGGTCTCCACGAACACCGCGCAGAGCGTCGCCGGCCCCTGCGCCGGCGCCATCCGTTCCGTCGGCATCTTGCGGACGAAGCGGGCGATCGGGATCGTCTTCTCCATTCCGATGACCGAATCGTAATCGCCGCACATCCCGGCGTCGGTCTGATAGGCCGTGCCCTTGGGCAGGATCTGGCAGTCGGCGGTCGGCACATGCGTATGAGTGCCGACGACGAGCGAGGCCCGGCCGTCGGCCAGGTGCCCCATGGCCATCTTCTCGCTGGTCGCCTCGGCGTGGACGTCGACGATCACCGCATCCGCCGTTTCGCCCAGGCGGTGCACCGAAAGCTCCCGCTCGAGGGCGGCGAAGGGGTCGTCCAGCGGATCCATGAACAGCCGCCCCATCAGGTTCAGCACCACGACCCTGCGGCCGCGCGCCGTCTGATAGACGCCGATCCCGCGGCCCGGCGTTCCCGGCGGATAGTTCTGCGGCCGGAGCAACCGCGGATCGCGGTCGATGAAGCCGACGGTCTCGCGCTGGTCCCACACGTGGTTGCCGGTGGTGATGACATCGACGCCGGCGGCGTAGAGCTGCGCGCAGATCTTCTCGGTGATGCCGAAGCCGGCGGCCGCGTTCTCGCCGTTGACGACGACGAAATCGAGGGCGAGCTCGCGGCGCAGCCGCGGCAGATGCTCGAGCACCACCTCGCGGCCGGACCGCCCCACCAGATCACCACAGAACAACATCCGCATGCGTCCGGCCTTTCCTTCGTTGCCGCCCGGTGTCGTTACGCAACCCTGATCACCGCCCGCTCGGTCACCAGCCAGTCGAGTCGCTGGTCCGTCGGCTCGCGCGGGACCGCGGCCACCTCCTGGCAGGCATAGCCGAGCCCGACGGCCAGAACCTCTCCCTTGGCCCTCAGCGCCTCCAGCGTCCGGTCGTAGAAGCCGCCGCCATAGCCGAGCCGATACCCGGCGCGGTCGAAGGCCAGCAGCGGCACCAGCACCACCCGGGGCACCACCTCAGGGGCTTCGGGCCCCGGCGTCATCACGCCGAAGGTACCGGCCACCAGATCAGTGCCCGGATGCCAGCGTCGGAAGACCAGCGGGGCGCCGCGTCCGATGACGACCGGCAGCCCGATCACGTGACCGGCCGCGGCCAGGCGGTGCAGAATCGGGCGCGGGTCCATCTCGTCGGCCAGGGGCCAGTAGCCCGACACCACCGCGCCTGCCGGGACCGGGATGGCGCCGAAGAAGTTCTCGGCCGCCGCGGCACCGGCCTGCGCCGGCGGCAGCGCCGCGGCTGCGGCCCGGCGGCGCGCCCGCGCCTCGGCACGCAGGGCGCGCTTCGCATCGATGGCGCCGTCGGTCGCGTCAGGCACTACGGCACCGTTGTCGAATCGTCTGCTCCCGGGCCCTTCCCGTGCCTTCGAAGAGCTGAAGTGGGCGGAGCCGCCGCGGCCGATGGCTCGTATGGACCCTCTGCGGCCTGCTTACGCAGGTGGGCGCCATATACCGAGACCACGATCCCGGCAGGGACAGCTCCCAAGAGGTGATGTATTGGCCCCAGGGATCAAGCGGCCTGTCGCACCGCGCAGCACCCGCCCGATGGCAACATTTAGGAAGACTCGAGGCGCGCGGCAATGCCTTCGATCCGTTCCGCCAGCCGCTCGATCGCGTCGGCGAGCGCCTCCTCATTGGCCGTCGAGCGCTGGCTCTCCTCCATCCGCAGCCGCCTGACCTCGCTGTGGGTGTCCGACAGTTCGTCGGCAATGAGCAGGCTGGCCATCAGCAGCAGCCGGTTCTCGCCGATCTGGCCCATGGTCCCGACGAGTTCGTCCACCTTCCGGGCGATCTGCGCGCCAAGCTGGCGAAGATGCTCCTCCTGACCGTCCTCGCACGCAACGTCGTAGGTCCGGCCGTTCACCACCAAAGGCACGGTGGGCATGTCACGTTTCCATGAATGCTTTGATGCGGCCTATGACCGCATCGAGGCGCGACGACACCGTGCGCGCCTCGGCACGAAGGGCGGCATGATCAGCGCGCAGGTCGCGCAATTCCGTGGAGAGTTGCTCGCGTTCCGCCACGATCTCCCGCCCTCGCGATTCCAAACCGGCTTCGAGACGATGGATCGCCGCGTCGAGGCGATCCATGGCGGCGTTCAGACGCGACATCGCAGTGGTCTTTTCGGATCTGTTCGCAACGGTTTGTGCACGCTTGTTAAGTTGACTTACAATATGTCCGGGCTTGCGGCCGCGTCAACCGGGGCCTGCGGCCGTTCTTCGCCGCGAACAGGACGGTTGACGGCCGCGGGAACGGGCGGCATGTTGCGCCGGTCCGAGCGCCGGGACACCCCCTTCGAGACCCCGGTTTTCATTCAGAACGCCCGAGAGCGCCATCAAATGGACCCTGCCCGATCCCCTCGCCCCACGGCGGCCGCCTCCGCCGCGAGCCATCACGACGTGAGCCACCGCGATATGGCCAACGCGATCCGAGTCCTCGCCATGGACGCGGTCGAGCAGGCGAAGTCCGGCCACCCCGGAATGCCGATGGGCATGGCCGACGTCGCGACGGTTCTGTTCACCCGGTTTCTGAAGTTCGATCCGGCCCATCCGGAATGGCCCGACCGCGACCGCTTCGTCCTGTCGGCCGGGCACGGGTCGATGCTGCTCTACGCGCTTCTCTACCTGACCGGCTATCCGGACATGACGCTGGAGGAGATCAAGCGCTTCCGGCAGCTCGGGAGCCGGACCGCCGGCCATCCGGAGTACGGCCACGCGGCCGGCATCGAAACGACGACGGGGCCGCTGGGACAGGGTCTCGGCAACGCCGTCGGAATGGCGATCGCCGAGCGGCTCCTCGCGGCCCGCTTCGGCGCCGACCTGGTCGATCATTACACCTACGTCATCGCCGGGGACGGCTGCCTGATGGAGGGCATCAGCCAGGAGGCCATCTCGCTGGCCGGGCATCTGCGCCTTAGCAAGCTGATCGTCCTCTTCGACGACAACCGGATCACCATCGACGGACCGACCTCGCTCTCCACCTCCGACGACCAGCTCGCGCGGTTCGCGGCCGCCGGCTGGGCGGTGCAGGCGATCGATGGCCACGACCCGGACGCCATTGCCGACGCGATCGAGGCGGCGCGGCAGAGCGACCGGCCCTCGCTGATCGCCTGCCGCACGATCATCGGCTATGGCGCGCCGACCAAGGCCGGCACTGCGGCGACGCATGGCGCGGCGCTGGGCCCTGACGAGGTTGCGGCGGCGCGCGTGAAGCTCGGCTGGCCGCACCCGCCCTTCGTTGTGCCCGAACCGATTCTCAACGCTTGGCGCGCGGCCGGCAGCCGCGGCGCGGAAGCGTATCGCGCCTGGACCGAGCGCCACGACCGCCACGCCGAACGCGACGCGTTCGATCGGCGCATCGAGGGGACGCTGCCGGACGGCGTGGCCCCGGCGATCCTCGAGTTCAAGCGCAAGATGGCCGAGGAGGCGCCGAAGCTGGCGACGCGGCAGTCTTCGCAGAAGGTGCTGGACGCGCTGGCCCCGGTGCTGCCGGAGATGATCGGCGGATCGGCCGACCTGACCGGCTCCAACAACACCAAGGCCGGCTCCATGAAGCCGGTGACGGCGGACGACTTCAGCGGCCGCTACATCTATTACGGCATACGCGAGCACGGCATGGCCGCCGCGATGAACGGCATGGCCCTGCATCGCGGCGTCATTCCCTACGGCGGCACCTTCCTGGTCTTCACCGATTACTGCCGGCCGGCCATCCGTCTGTCGGCCCTGATGGGGCAGCGGGTCATCTACGTCATGACCCACGATTCCATCGGCCTTGGCGAGGACGGCCCGACCCACCAGCCGATCGAGCATCTGGCGAGCCTGCGCGCCATGCCGAACCTGCAGGTCTTCCGCCCGGCCGACACGATCGAGACCGCCGAATGCTGGGCGCTGGCCCTGGCCACGCCGGACCGGCCCTCGATCCTCGCCCTCACCCGCCAAGCGGTGCCGCCGGTGCGACGGACCCACACGGACGAAAATCTCTGCGCCCGGGGCGGATACCTGCTCGCGCCGGCGGAGGGCGAGCGGCGAGCGACCCTGCTCGCCACCGGCTCGGAGGTCAGCCTCGCCCTGGAGGCGCGCGACCGGCTGCAGGCGGACGGAATCGGGACGGCCGTCGTCTCCCTCCCCTGCTGGGAACTTTTCGACGCCCAGCCGGCATCCTATCGGGAGGAGGTCCTGGGACCGGCCGGCGTCCGGGTCGCCGTCGAGGCGGCGTCGCCCTTTGGCTGGGAGCGCTATGTCGGGCCGGAGGGCGCGGTCATCGGCCTGACCGGCTTCGGCGCGTCGGCACCGGCCGGCGACCTCTATCGGCATTTCGGCATCACCGCGGAGCGAATCGTTGCGGCGGTGAAGGCCCGGGTCTAGATACTCAGGCTAGGACCAATAAAGGCGGGCCGCGCCGGGAGATCGCGACGCGGCACCATTCAACCGGTTGGAGGAAGGTCATGGCAGTACGTGTCGCTATCAACGGGTTCGGCCGGATCGGCCGGCTGGTTCTGCGCGCCGCCTTCGAGGCGCAGCGCAACGACATCGAGTTCGTGGCGATCAACGATCTGGGCTCCGTCGAAGCGAACGCCCACCTGCTGAAATACGACTCGGTCCATGGCCGCTTCCCCGGCCCCGTCGAGACCAGCGAGGACTCGATCATCCTGGGCAACCGCTCGGTGCGCGTCCTGGCGGAGCGCGACCCGTCGAAGCTGCCCTGGAGCGACCTCGGCGTCGACATCGTGATGGAATGCACCGGGCGCTTCACCAAGCGCGAGCTGGCGGCCCAGCATCTCGAGGCCGGCGCCAAGCGCGTCCTGATCTCGGCCCCGGCGAACGATTCCGACATCACCGTCGTCTACGGCGTCAACCACGACAAGCTCCAGGCCAGCCACCGGATCGTCTCCAACGCCTCCTGCACGACCAACTGCCTAGCACCGGTCGTCCACGTGCTCCACAACGCGATCGGCATTGAGCGCGGCTACATGACGACGATCCACGCCTACACCGGCGACCAGCCGACGGTGGACACCCTGCACAAGGACCTGCATCGCGCCCGCGCCGCGGCGGTCTCGATGATCCCGACCACGACGGGCGCCGCGCGCGCCATCGGCCTTGTGATCCCGGACCTGAAGGGCAAGCTCGACGGCGCCGCCATCCGCGTGCCGACACCCAACGTCTCGCTGGTCGACTTCAAGTTCACCGCCAAGCGCCAGACCTCGGTCGAGGAGATCAACGAGGCCATCATTGCCGCGGCGTCGAGCGGGCCCCTGGCGAACATACTCGCCGTCAACCGCGACCCGCTGGTCTCCGTCGACTTCAACCACAGCCCGGCCAGCTCGACCTTCGACCTGCCGCACACGCAGGTGATCGACGGCGTCTTCTGCCGCGTCATGGCCTGGTACGACAACGAGTGGGGCTTCTCCGGCCGGATGAGCGACACCGCCGTCGTGATGGGTGGGCTGGGCTGATCCCAGCCCACCGAAACGGTCCCCCTCTCCCCTTGCGGGAGAGGGCGCCTCATCGGTCGCACGACCTGTCCTTGCCCCCCTGCCCAGCCAGGCTATCATCGCCGCCATGAGGGGGCGGGCGGTGATCATTCACGAGCTGGCCGATGCGATGGCGGCACTGGAAGCGGCGGCCGAGCTCGGCGTTCCGGTGACGCTGCTCAGCGCCCCGGGCGGGGCCGCCTCGGTCGGCGCCGGCTGGTTCGACGCGGTGGTCCGCGAGGCGCGCGCCGCCTTCCCGCAGGTTCCGGCGGATGCGGTGCTCGATTGCGGCGACCGTGCCGATCTGGCCCAGGCGGCGCTTCGCCACGGGCTGAAGGCGATCTGCTTCCGCGGCTCCGCCGCCGTCGCCGCGCGACTGGCAGACATCGCCGGGCAGCAGGGCGCCGTTCTGTACCGCCGCTTCCCGCGCGCCCTCGACCCGTTCGGCGTCGCCGATCGTGCCGCGGCCTGCCGCGCCTGGCTCGCGGAACGGAGCGGATGAGCGCGGCGTTCCTTCCGCAGGCCGTCAGTTGAAAAGAACCCGTGCCTCGGCTATTGAGGGCGCGGGAGCGAGACAAGGAAGCAGCGTTCGAGAGGAACCGTTGTCATGACCATTACGCCAGCCGTCCGCAAGATCCTGTCGAACTACGAGAGCGACAACCCGGGCACGAAAACCAACCTGGCCCGGATCCTCATGCAGGGTCGCCTCGGCGGCACCGGCAAGCTCGTCATTCTGCCGGTCGATCAGGGCTTCGAGCACGGGCCCGTGCGCAGCTTCGCGCCGAATCCGCCGGCCTACGACCCGCACTATCACTTTCAGCTTGCGATTGACGCCGGCCTGTCGGCCTTCGCCGCGCCGCTCGGCATGCTCGAGGCGGGCGCGGCCAGCTTCGCCGGCCAGATCCCGACGATCCTCAAGGTCAACAGCGCAAACACCCTCTCGACCGCCAAGAACCAGGCGATCACCGGCTCCGTCCAGGATGCGCTCCGCCTCGGCTGCTCGGCGATCGGCTTCACCATCTATCCCGGCTCCGACGACGCCTACGACATGATGGAGGAGATCCGGGAGATGGCCGAGGAGGCGAAGGCGGTCGGCCTCGCCGTGGTCATCTGGTCCTATCCGCGCGGCGGCAAGCTGTCGAAGGAAGGCGAGACGGCAATCGACATCACCGCCTACGCCGCGCATATGGCGGCGCTGCTCGGCGCGCACATCATCAAGGTCAAGCCGCCGACCGACTTCATCGAACAGCCGGAAGCCAAGAAGGTCTACGAGAAGGAAGGCATCGACATCTCGACGCAGGCGGCCCGTATCGCCCACGTCGTGCAGTCCTGCTTCAACGGGCGCCGTCTGGTGGTGTTCTCCGGCGGTCCGGCGAGCGATGCCGAAAGCGTCTTCGAGATGGCGCGCGCGATCCGCGACGGCGGCGGCACCGGGTCCATCATCGGCCGCAACACGTTCCAGCGGCCGCGCGCCGAGGCGCTCAAGATGCTCGACACCATCATGAAGATCTACGAGGGCGAGGGCTGAGCCCGCCCCCGGACGAGCCGCACCCGCCGATGGCTGAGGAGGGCGAAGAAGCCTTCCCCGGCTGTCGTCTTTACCTCGTGACCCCGTTGCTTTCGCCGGCCGGGGGGCTCGACGCGGAGGCGTTCGCGCCGGTTCTCGCGGCGACGCTGGATGCGGGCGACGTCGCCTCGCTGCTGCTGCGATGCGCGGATGAGTCGGACGACGCGGTGCAGCGTGCCGCCGACCGGCTGCGTCCCGTGGCGCAGGATCGCGGCGTCGCCTTCCTGCTGGAGGATCGCCCGAACCTCGTCGCCGCGACGGGCGCCGACGGTGTCCATCTCACACGGGGAGAAGCCGACGTGATTGCGGCACGCCGGCTGCTCGGCCCAGACATGATCGTCGGCGCGGCCTGCGCCGTCTCGCGCCACCGCGCCATGGTCGCCGCCGAACGAGGCGCCGATTACGTCGCCTTCGGCGATCCGGGAGCGGTGGATGCGCGATCCGGGAGCGCAACCAGGGCCGACGACGAAACGGTGTCCCTCGTCGCCTGGTGGAGCGCGCTGATGACGGTCCCCTGCATCGCGTTCGCCAGTGCTGCGCCGGCGGATATCGGGCCCCTGGTGCGGGCGGGCGCCGACTTCCTCGCCCTTGGCGCGCGCCTCTGGGAATGGCCGGACGGTCCCGAGGCCGGCCTGCGTGCCTATCTGGCGGCCATCGCCGAGGCACAGGAGACGGGGTGGGAAACCGCCTAGGGACTGACCCTCGAAGGCAAGCACCGCCGGTCCGGAAGGGGCCATGGACAAGAGGACGAACGTCAGACCCGCGGCCTCGGACGGCGCGGCGGAGTCAAGGGTCGCGAAGACGACCATCGCGTGGCGCCCGATCCTGGCTGTCATCGCCTGCCTCAGCGTCTTCGATGTGACCCTGGGCCTCACCTACCCTCTTCTGGCGCTCCTCCTCGAGGCGCGCGGGGTCGAGGCGGCGACGATCGGGCTCAACGCGGCGATGATGCCGCTCGGCCTCATCCTTTCGGCGCCGCTCGTCCCTCATGTCGCGCGGCGCGCCGGCCCGTGGCGCTTCACCGTCGGCTGCATCCTGGCGACGGCGTCGCTTCTCCTCCTTTTCAAGCTGTTCGCGAGCCTGCCGGCTTGGTTCGTCCTCCGCTTTCTCCTCGGCGTCGCGATCAACGGGCTCTGGATCGTCAGCGAGACCTGGATCAACGAACTCGCCACCGGCTCGGCCCGCGGACGCGTCATGGGGCTGTACGCGACCGTGCTGTCGCTCGGCTTCGCCGCCGGCCCCTTCTTTCTGCTGGCGACCGGCACCGCCGGGTGGCTGCCGTTCCTGTTCGGGGCCGCCTGCGCCGTCGCCGCCCTGCTGCCGCTGGCCCTTTCGCGGCGCGCGCTTCCGGCACCGGCGCCGGAGGCGCGTTCGTCGTTCCGGGACTTCCTGCCGAAGGCGCCGACCCTGCTGGTCGCCGTCGCCGCTTTCGGGGTGTTCGACGCGGCGTCGATGTCCCTGTTGCCGCTTTACGCCTTGCGCCATGGGCTGAGCGAGAGCAATGCCGCCGCCGTAGTCGGCGTGCTGATCGCCGGAAACGTCTTCCTGCAATACCCGATCGGCTGGGCGGCGGATCGGATCGGCCGGAAGCGAGCGCTGATGGCCGGCTGCGCCGCCGCCACGGTCCTGGGCAGCGCCCTGCTGCCGGCGGCGATCAATGCGCCGGGCCTTCTTTGGCCCCTGCTCTTCCTCTGGGGCGGGACGGCCTTCGGCGTTTATACGCTGGCTCTGGCCGAGCTCGGCGACCGCTTTTCCGGCGCGGAACTCCTGTCCGGAACGGCCGCCTTTTCCGCCGTGTGGGGGACGGGCGCCATCCTCGGCCCGCCCCTGGCCGGAACGGCGATGGAGTCTCTCGGCCCTGAAGGCCTGCCCCTCACGCTCGGCCTCGCCTTCGCGATTCTCACGGTCATTGCCGCCCGGGCCTACGGGTTCCGGTCACCTTCTTCTCGGTGACCGGCCGGCTACTCTTCCGCCCGGACGATCCGCTGGTACTCCACTTCCAGGCGGAAGTCTCCAAGGATATGCATGCAGAATTCGTTGTTGCTCTGATAGCGAAGGTCCGAGGTCGACTCGAACAGCAAGTCGGCCGGCTTCGGCTGGCCTTGCAAGAGCCATCGCACCCAGCGGGTGACGTCCTTCCTGCGGTCGCCATCGTCGGGAAGGTCGAGGGAAATCGTCCGGGCGGACGGGAAGTCCTCGGCCTCGATCAGATCATCCCTGGACGCAACCTCCTGCCAACCACGCTCCCATGGCTCGACGGGACGCCGCAAGATCGGGCAATGCGTGGACTCGAGACCATCCGAAACCGACCGGAACGGCCGCGGAGGATCGCCGATGGCCAGCCGCCGCTCATGAAACAGCAGCGCCGCGCTCTTGACCGTAACGGCCCCTTCGATGTCGCGGAGCGGTTGAAGATCGAATTCCACCAGCCCTTGATGGACCCAGCTGTACCGGCGCCCACAGAAGGCGCTGTGCTGGCGGTGCCAGTTTCTGAATCCGGTCCCCACCTCGCCCGGCCTCAGATCCGCTTCGTAGACGGTCAGGGGAATCGCGTCCGTGTCGAGGCCGCAGAAGAAGTCCTGCGTGTTCTCACCGAACTTGTAGGTGGCTGTCCGCTTCGGCTCGAGAACGATGGTGCCGTCCTCGACCGCGAGGGGCGCACAACCCGATACCAGCAGAAGTGCCATGCCGATGACGCAGGATCGAAGCATTCGCAAGTCCATGACAACCTCCGACAGGCCTGACGCTCCGCAGTCTCGTCGGCCGCTCGACCGTCCTTTCGATAGCAGGGACAGGGTGCGCTCCTGAGGCCGAGCACCGACAGACCCTGGTCTTGTCATGATTGTCTTTACGAGCCGTTAACCATGCACCCCCACCGGGGCGGGCGGCGGCGGCCGGTGACGCGATTCCTTCGCCGGCAGACAGGTTTTGAATTGACGTCTTGCTCATATAAAGATATCTTTATGTCCTATCGGCGCTTGGATGGCGGAACGAACGGCAATGGCGGCGAGAGAGACGGCGACCGGCGACTGGAGCATGGCGGCCCTGCTGGCGGGATTGCGCGCTGCGGCGGAGCCCACCCGGCTGCGGCTGCTGGCGCTGTGCGCCGCCGGCGAGGTGACGGTTGGCGAGCTCGCGCAGATCCTTGGCCAGAGCCAGCCGCGCGTTTCGCGCCACCTGAAGTTGCTCTGCGACGCCGGACTGCTCGACCGCTTTCCGGAGGGCAGCTTCGTCTTCTATCGCCTCGCCCAGGGTAGCTCTCGGGCGGGCTCCCGCGGCGCTGGCCTTGCGGAGCGGCTGGCCGCGCTGCTGCCCACAGGCGCCGACGAGACCCTGCGCCTCGACCGGGAGCGGCTGGCCGCTTTGCAGCGGGCGCGGGCCGAAGCGGCGGCGAGCTATTTTCGCGACAATGCGGCGCGCTGGGACGAGCTCCGCTCCCTCTACGTCGACGAGGCGGAGGTCGAGAAGGCGCTTCTTGCCCTGCTTCCCGTCGGACGCGAGGACGAGCTGCTCGACATCGGCACCGGCACCGGCCGGATGCTGGAGCTGTTCGGCCCCCGCGTCGCGCAGGCCATCGGAATCGACCGGTCACGCGAGATGCTGGCGATTGCCCGGTCGCGGCTGGAGCGTGCCGGCCTGACCAACTGCCGCGTCCGCCGGGCCGACATGTACAACCTGCCCTGGCCCGGCCCGAGCTTCGACGCGATCACGATCCACCGCGTGCTGCACTTCGCCGAGGAGCCGGAGCGCGCGATCGCCGAGGCGGCGCGGGTGCTGAGGCCCGGCGGACGCCTGATCGTGGTCGATTTCGCGCCCCATGACATGGAATCGCTGCGGACCGAGCACGCCCACCGCCGGCTCGGCTTCGCCGACCGCGAGGTGAGCGACTGGTGCACCGCGGCCGGGCTGCGGATGAACCGGGTCCAACATCTGCCGGGCGGCCGGCTGACGGTCACCCTGTGGCAGGCGGTGCGACCGGCCGCGCGCCGGGCCGTTCGGCGCGGCACCGCGGTTCCGGACGGGCAGGCTTTGGGACGGGAGGTCAGCGCATGAACAACCGGCATCATCTGGACAAGGCGCGCCAGACCCCGCGCGGTCTCCCCCTCCCCCGCGCGGCTTCGGCCCCGGGCGGGCCGCCGCAGGTGTCGTTCGAGTTCTTCCCGCCGAAGACGGAAGCGATGGCGGCGCAGCTCTGGGCCACGGTGACGGCGCTGCAGCCCCTCCGCCCGCGCTTCGTATCCGTGACCTATGGCGCCGGCGGCACCACGCGCGAGACGACCTTCGGCGCCGTTACCCGGATCCACCGCGAGACCTCGCTCACCCCCGCGGCGCACCTCACCTGCGTCGGCGCGCCCCGCGCCGAGGTCGACGAGCTCGTCCGCAGCTATTGGCAGGCCGGCATCCGCCACATCGTCGCCCTGCGCGGCGACCCGCCGCCCGAGGAGAGCTATCGGCCGCATCCGGAGGGCTACGCCTACGCCGCCGACCTCGTCGCCGGGATCCGGCGGATCGCCGATTTCGAGATCAGCGTCGCCGCCTATCCGGAAACCCACCCGGAAGCAAAAAGCCCGGGCGCCGACCTCGACAACCTGAAGCGCAAGCTCGACGCCGGCGCGACTCGGGCCATCACCCAGTTCTTCTTCGACAACGAGGTCTTCCTGCGGTTCCGCGACCGGGCGCGCCGCGCCGGGATCACCGCTCCGCTCGTGCCCGGCATCCTGCCGGTGACGAACTTCGCCCAGGTCGCGAAATTCAGCCAACGCTGCGGGGCCTCGATCCCGCGCTGGCTGGCCGACCTGTTCGACGGCCTCGACGAGGCGCCGGACACCCGCAAGCTGGTCGCCGCCATGGTGGCGACGGAGCAGTGCCGCGCGCTGCAGGCCGAGGGCGTCGACGAGTTCCACTTCTACACCCTCAACCGCGCCGACCTCATCCTCGGCATCTGCCGCCGGATGGGCCTGAAACCGGCCCCTGCCGAGGGCCTTCCGGCGACCTGGTCGAACCAGCCGGCGCCGCCCGCCTACGACCCGGACGTCCCTTGAGCCGGGCCTTGAACCGGGCCGCCCCGTTCGTCATTTACTCCCCCGAGGCAAGCTGGTAGGGTCCGCGCCGCAATTTTCCCACCGCCGGCGCGCGGGGGCTTTCGAACGGGACTTTTCGCATGAAGATCAATGGCAATGCCATTCGTCCGGGCAACGTCATCGAGCACAACGGCCGCCTGTGGCGCGCCGTGCGCATTCAGCACACCCAGCCTGGAAAGGGCGGGGCCTATCTGCAGGTCGAGCTCAAGGACATCCGCGACGGCACCAAGCTCAACGAGCGGTTCCGGTCGAGCGAGACGGTGGAGCGGGTGCGCCTCGACGAGCAGCCTTACCAGTTTCTCTATCGCGATGGCGACCAGATCACGCTCATGGACAACGAGACCTTCGAACAGATCACCGTCAACGTCGACATGATCGGCGAGCCGGCGGTCTTCCTTCAGGAAGGCATGCAGGTGACGGTGATGAGCTACGAAGGCGAGCCGATCAGCGTCGAGCTGCCGGACACGGTCGTCATGACGGTGACCGAGGCTGACCCCGTGGTGAAGGGCCAGACGGCTTCGTCCTCCTATAAGCCGGCAAGGCTCGAGAACGGCGTGCGCATCCTGGTGCCGCCGCACATCGAATCCGGCACGCGCGTCGTCGTCAACACCGCCGACGGAACCTACGTCGAGCGAGCGAAGGACTGACCGCAAACGCCCATCCGGCTCCGCCGGGCGAAAGGAAGCGCCGCCGATGGCGACCCGTTCCCCCATCATCAACGTCATGGTGCGCGCCGCCGAGAAGGCGGCCCGCGGCCTCAAGCGCGACTTCGGCGAGGTCGAGCAGCTCCAGGTCTCGATGAAGGGGCCGGCGGACTTCGTGTCCGCCGCCGACATCAGGGCCGAACGGATCCTGGCCGAGGAACTGCGCCGGGCGCGGCCCGCCTACGGTCTGACGATGGAGGAGAGCGGCAGCGTCTCCGGCGAAGACCCGCACCACCGGTGGATCGTCGATCCCCTGGACGGCACCACAAACTTTCTGCACGGGCTGCCGCATTTCGCGATCTCGATCGCGCTGGAGCGCGACGGCGACATCGTCGCCGGAGTCGTCTTCGACCCGATCAAGGACGAGCTGTTCTGGGCGGAGCGGGGCGTCGGCGCCTATCTCAACGACCGCCGCCTGCGGGTGTCCTCGCGCCGCAACCTGAACCAAGCGCTGCTCGCCACCGGGTTCCCCTTCCGCGCCCATGGCGAGCGCCCCGTCTTCCTCGCCCAGCTCGAGGCCGTGATGGGCGCCACCGCCGGTGTCCGGCGCTTCGGCTCGGCCGCGCTCGACCTCGCCTATGTCGCCGCCGGACGATACGATGGCTTTTGGGAGGCCAGCCTGTCGCCCTGGGACATGGCGGCCGGGATCCTCCTCGTCCGCGAAGCCGGCGGCTACGTCACCGAGATCGGCGGCGGCATGAACATGATGACGAGCGGCAGCATCCTGGCCGCGAACGACCACCTGCACAGGCCGATCGCCCAGCTTCTGCGCGAGGCGACGGCGGAGGCGCCGGTCCGCTGAGCCGGTGGGCAAAGGCACCGCCGCCGGCCGCGGCGGCCATCGGGCGGAACGGACGCGGCCAATTTATGGGTTTGTTAACGTTTATTCGACATTTATCCTTCGGCGTCGGAGAGTGTGCGACCAGATGAGCAGCCGCCGAGCCCGGAGTCGCCCGCCCTGCCCGGATACCGCGTCCAGGGGTCGGCGTATTTCCCTGTTCGGCGCCATCGCGGCGTGGTTCTATCTCTTGAAGCGGGGCATTCCCGGTGCCCGCTTGAGCGTTCGCGTCCTTGGCAGAAACGTTGAGGGGGAGCCTGCCGACCGGTTAGATATCATCGCGCAGGCACAATGAGCCATCGCCGCCCGATGGTTCAGACCTGAGGAACCGCCGGCAGCAGGAGTATCCATGACCCGTCCGAAGCGCTATCTCGCCTGGATGGCCGTCTGCGTGGCGGCCGTCCTGTTGCTGTCCGCCGTCCTTTACCCCCAGCTCAGCGACGCCTTCCTCCACAACCCCGCCCTGAACGGCGGGATCCTCATCGTTCTGCTGATCGGCATCTGCTACCTATTCTGGCAGGTGCTGCGCCTCTATCCGGAGGTGGCCTGGATCGAGGGCGTCATGCGCGGCGAGCGCTCGCTGTCGGGCGGCAGGCCGCCGCGGCTGCTCGCCCCGATGGCGGCCATGCTCGGTGAGCGGAAGGGAAAGCTCAGCCTTTCGACCGTCTCGCTGCGCTCCCTGCTGGACGGGATTCAGGCCCGCCTCTCGGAATCGCACGACATCTCCCGCTACCTGATCGGGCTGCTCGTCTTCCTCGGACTGCTCGGGACGTTCTGGGGGCTGCTCGGCACGATCAACGCCGTCGGCGAGGCGGTCTCCCGCATCTCGGTCGGGACCGCGGGCGACACGGCGACGCTGTTCGGCGAGCTGAAGGAAGGACTGCAGGCCCCGCTGTCCGGCATGGGCACGGCCTTCAGCTCCTCGATGTTCGGCCTCGCCGGCGCGCTGGTTCTGGGCTTCCTGGAGCTCCAGGCAGGGCAGGCGCACAACCGGTTCTTCAACGAGCTGGAGGACTGGCTCGCGGGCCAGACGCGCCTGTCCAGCGGCGGCCCGGTGATCGAGAGCGACCAGCCGATCCCCGCCTACATCCAGGCCTTGCTGGAGCAGACGGCGGACAGCCTCGAGAACCTCCAGCGCACCATGACCCGCGCCGAGGAAGGGCGGATTCAGGCCAACAACAACCTCAAGACCCTGACGGACCGCCTGGGAATTCTGACCGACCAGATGCGCGCGGAGCAGCAGCTCATGGTCAAGCTGGCCGAAACCCAGACGGAGATGCGGCCGATGATCGCCCGTCTCGCCGACCTGGCGGCGCATGGCGGGTTCGGCATCGACGAGACGAGCCGGCATCATATCCGCAACCTCGATCTCCACATGAATCGTCTGATCGAGGAGCTGTCGCTGGGGCGCCAATACACGGTGCAGGAGCTGCGCAGCGAGATCAAGCTGCTGGCCCGCACCATCGCGGCCATCGCCGAGGAGGGCGAGCGCTGACCCGGCGGCCGCGCCGGCCCCCGATCGCGCAAGTCCGGAAGGCCCCGCGCCCGCCGGATTTGCGCGACCGGGAGCTTCGGGGCAAACTGTAGCGCCGCCTTTCCGCAGGCATCGGCGCCGGATCGGGCGCCGCCGCCGGGAACGTTATCGGCGCGAGGGATATCGACATGTCCATTCAAAGCCGCGGCCGGACGGGCCGGCCCTTCGACATCTGGCCGGGATACGTGGACGTCCTCAGCACGCTGCTGATGGTCATCATCTTCGTGCTGATGGTGTTCGTGATCGCTCAGTTCTTCCTGAGCGACGCGCTGAGCGGCCGCGACCAGGCGCTCGACCGGCTCAACCGGCAGGTCGCGGAGCTGAGCGAGCTTCTGTCGCTGGAACGCGCGGCAAGCGCCGACCTGCGGGCCAACATGGCGGAGCTGTCCGCGGAGCTGCAGAACTCGATCAGGGCGCGGGACGAGCTGAACCGGCGGCTGACGGTCGTGATCGGCGAGCGCGATGCGCTGGCCGCCAGCCTCGCCGAGGCGAACGCCCGACAAGGAGAGCTGGAGGCCACGAGCGACGAGGCGAGTCGGCGGCTCCAGGTGATCCTCAGCGAGCGCGACGAGCTAGACGCCCGCCTCGCCGAGGCCTATCAGACGATCGACGCCGACCGGGAGAAGATCGAGGCGCTGGTCGCCGATGTCGCCGCCCTGGAAAGCCTTCGGGACGAGCTCGAGGCGAAGCTGCTGGCGGCCCAGGAGGACGCAGAGCAGCTGGACGAGACGCGAGCGCAGCTCGCGGCGGAGCGCGAGATCTCCGAGGAGTCCCGGCGCCAGATCGCGATCCTGAACCAGCAGCTGATTTCGCTTCGCGACCGGCTCGCCCAGCTCGCCGAGGCGCTGGACGCCTCCGAGGCGAAGGTCAAGGAGCAGGAGATCCAGATCGCCAATCTGGGCAGCCGCCTCAACGTTGCGCTCGCCAACAAGGTCGAGGAGCTGGCGCGCTACCGGTCGGAGTTCTTCGGGCGGCTGCGCGAGGTGCTCGGCGACCGCGAAGACGTGAAGATCGTCGGCGACCGCTTCGTGTTCCAGTCGGAGGTGCTGTTCGACACCGCCTCGGCAGATCTGGAGCCGGCCGGCCGGGAGAGGCTGGCGCAGTTCGCCGCCACCCTGCTGGAGATCGCGGAGAAGATCCCGGACGACGTCGAGTGGATCCTGCGGGTCGACGGGCACACCGACAAGCGGCCGATCAGAACCCCGCAGTTCCCCTCGAACCTGGAACTGTCGACCGCCCGCGCGATCTCCGTGGTCAACTTCCTGCAGAGCCAGGGCGTCCCGGGGGAGCGCATGGTCCCCGCCGGCTTCGGCGC
>CAZKCM010000081.1:0-19631 GCA_964551315.1 uncultured Rhodospirillaceae bacterium
GTCGGCACCGGCAAGAATTTGATGCTCCTGCACGGCTGGACCTGCGATTCCAACGATTGGATCGGGCAGCTCCCCGTGTTTGAGCGCAAGTACCGTGTCGTCGCTCCCGACCTACGCGGGCATGGCAGGTCCGAGGTCATGCCGTCGGGCACCTACACACCCGCTGATTACGTTGCCGACATCGAGGTGTTGATCTCGACCAAGTACCCCGGTCAGACGTTCATCATCGTGGGGCATTCGATGGGGGGCCAGATCGCCGCCCGTCTCGCTGCGAAAAGACCCGACTTGGTCAGTGCGGTCGTGTCCGTTGACGGTTCGCTCGGTTTTGGCAGCGACGCAGCTCAACTCTTTAGAAAGACGACGGACGACCTGAATACCGGCGATCCTGCCATCGTGGTCCCCGCCCTGTTCCAGCTCGTCTACGATCCGGCAACCGATCCGGCATTCAAGCGCTGGCATGCGCGACGCGTCCAGGGGATGCCGAAGCACGTCGTGCGTGAATCTTTTGGTCCGCTATTCTTCGGGGACGACCAGGTTGGTGTCGGAGAGGCGAGCGCGGAGTTCTGCAAACGGCTGACGGTGCCCTTCTATCACCTCTGTCGCGATGCCGCTCAGGCCGACCGCATGCGGCCGTGGTTCTCGCACGCAAAGTCGAAAGTCGAGGTATGGTCAAACGCAGGTCACTGGATCATGCAGGACCGCCGGGACGACGTAAACGCCGCGATCACCGCCTGGATCGACGCGCTCTAGTCTTGCACGGAAACCGCGCGCCTGACCTGCATGAAGAACCGGTCGATGGCGTGCAGGCTCACCTTGCCGAGCAGGCGGGCGGCGTGAACGAGGTCGGGCTCAGCCATGGTCGGCAATGGATGGCCGAGCCATTTGTCGCTGCACGGGTCGTGTGCGCGCATCGTGGCGAGACGCTCGGCGATGAGCACCGGCTTCAGATCGTCGTAACTGACGCCCGGGTGCCGGGCTCTCGAACGGAGGCCGGTACGGTTGACGAAGATTTTCTCGGCCCGGAAGGGCCCCAGCGCGGTCGGAATCTCCAGAATTTTCGCCACGCTGGGGCTTCGGAACCATTAAGATTCCACACTTTAGGCGCCCCCCTAACGGTCAGCCCGTGAGACCTTTCAGGTCATTCAACCGGGAACCTGGCGGACTGCCCCTTTTGCGGCGCTGGTCGTCATCGCCGCGTAGGCGCGCAAGGCCGCGCTGACCTTGCGGGTGCGCTGTTCGACCGGCTTCCAGGCTTTGCCGCCGCGCGCCTCCATCGCCGCGCGCCGACGGGCAATCTCGGTTTCGTCGACGGCCAGATGGATTCTCCGGTTCGGTATGTCGATCTCGATCCGGTCCCCATCTTCGACCAGCCCGATCAGCCCGCCCTCTGCCGCTTCCGGCGAAACATGGCCGATCGAAAGCCCTGAACTGCCGCCCGAAAAGCGGCCGTCCGTGACGAGGGCGCAGACTTTCCCAAGCCCCTTCGACTTGAGGTAGCTCGTGGGATAAAGCATCTCCTGCATGCCCGGCCCTCCGCGCGGTCCCTCGTAGCGGATGACGACGACGTCGCCCGGCTTGACCCCGCCGGACAGGATGCCGCGGACCGCGGAGTCCTGGCTCTCGAACACGACGGCGGTACCCGAGAAGACCAGAATCGACTCGTCCACGCCTGCGGTTTTCACGATGGCGCCTTCCTCCGCGAGATTGCCGTAGAGGACGGCCAGCCCGCCATCCTTGGCGAAGGCATGTTCGACCGAGCGGATCACACCCGCTTTCCGGTCCAGGTCGAGGGTTTCGTAGCGGCGCTCTTGGCTGAAGGCCGTTTGCGTCGGCACGCCGCCGGGAGCGGCGCGGTAGAATTCGCGGACGCGGGCTCCCTCGTTTCGCATGACATCCCATCGCTCAAGCGCATGGCCGAGCGTCGGCGAATGCACGGTACCAACCGATGTGTCGATGAGGCCGGCACGGTCGAGCTCGCCGAGGATGGCCATGATGCCGCCGGCGCGGTGCACGTCCTCCATATGCACGTCGGCCTTGGACGGGGCGACCTTGCAGAGCACGGGCACCCGACGCGACAGGCGGTCGATGTCGGCCATCGTGAAATCGATCCCGGCTTCCTGCGCCGCGGCCAGGAGATGGAGCACCGTATTGGTCGAGCCGCCCATCGCGATATCCAGCGTCATGGCGTTCTCGAAGGCGGCAAAGCTGGCGATCGCGCGCGGCAGAACGCTCTCGTCGTCTTCCTCGTAGTAGCGGCGCGCCAGGTCGACGATCAGGTGGCCGGCCTCAAGAAAGAGCTTTCGCCGGTCGGCATGTGTGGCCAGCAACGACCCGTTGCCGGGGAGCGACAGGCCGAGCGCCTCGGTGAGACAGTTCATCGAGTTGGCCGTGAACATGCCGGAGCATGAACCGCAGGTCGGGCAGGCCGAGCGCTCGATGACCTTGACCTCATCGTCGGACACCTTGTCGTCCGCCGCCGCCACCATGGCGTCTATGAGGTCCAGCGCGACCTCCTTGTCTTTCAGCAGAACCTTGCCGGCCTCCATCGGCCCGCCGGACACGAAGACCGCGGGAATGTTGAGCCGGAGCGCCGCCATCAGCATTCCAGGCGTGATCTTGTCGCAATTGGAGATGCAGACCATGGCGTCGGCGCAGTGCGCGTTGACCATGTATTCGATCGAATCGGCGATCAGCTCCCGCGATGGGAGCGAATAGAGCATGCCGTCATGCCCCATGGCGATGCCGTCATCCACCGCGATCGTATTGAACTCCTTGGCGACGCCGCCGGCGGCCTCGATCTCGCCTGCCACAAGCTGACCGAGATCCTTCAAATGCACGTGGCCCGGGACGAACTGCGTGAAAGAGTTGACGACAGCGATGATCGGCTTGCCGAAATCACTGTCCTTCATGCCCGTGGCGCGCCAAAGGCCCCGGGCGCCGGCCATGTTGCGGCCATGGGTGGTCGTGCGGGAGCGATAGGGTGGCATGAGATAATCCTGTTGCCTGCTGGACCTGAGGCTCTGATGTCATCCGGTCATGGCCGGAAGCCTGGTTCACAGTTATGCGCGCCGCACGGCCCGCGCGCAAGCTTGCAGCGCCTGCGGCGCGTTAACCTTTACCCGGCCCCTTGGTCAAGGGGAGAAAGCCCTACAGGTCGTTCCTCACTCTCATTCAACCAGCGGCGCCTGGCCGCGCTTGTAGAGGCCGTTGGCGATGATCATGCGCTGGATCTCGGAGGTCCCCTCCCAGATCCGGTCCACGCGGAGCTCGCGGAAGAAGCGCTCCGCCACGTTCTCGCGCATATAGCCGCGGCCACCGAAGATCTGCACCGCACGGTCGGCAACGCGGTTCGCCATCTCGGAGGCGTAGAGTTTGGCCATCGAGCACTGGGCGTGCAGGACCTTCACGTCCTCGCCGGCGTCCATCGCCTCCGCGGTCCGGTAGGTCATCAGCCGCGCGGCCCACAGCTCCGTCAGGCTGTCGGCCAGCATGAACTGGATCGCCTGGTGCTCCGCCAGCGGCTTGCCGAAAGCCTTCCGGTCGCGCACGAAGGCCGTTGCCTCGTCGATCAGACGGCTGGCCGCGCCGCAGCAGCGCGCCGCGATCATCAGCCGCTCGTAGCGGAACCAGTTATAGGTGAAGGCGAGGCCGTCGCCCTCTTCGCCGATGCGGTTCGCGACCGGCACCCGCACGCCCTCGAACCGGTAAATCGGATGATGGGCGGCGTAGTTGTGGGAGTAGGCCGGGCTGCGCACAAGCGTGATGCCCGGTGTGTCCATGTCGACGAAGAAGAGGGCATGGCTGCCGGCATGCGGGCCGTCCGCAAGCTTCGCCTGGAAGATGAAATGGTCCGCGAGGTTGGCGCCGGTGACGTGCCACTTCTCGCCGTCCAGGATGTAGGTGTCGCCATCGCGGCGGGCCGTGGCCTCGATCGCGTCCACGTCGGAACCGGCGCCGGCCTCGGTGATCGCGTAGCATTCGTGCCGCCGCCCTTCGATGTTCGGCTTCACCCAGGTCTCGATCTGGTAGGGCGTGCAGGCTTCGGCCATCCAGCGGTTCGGGCTGTTGAAGCACCAGCCGAGCGCATTGGTGACGCGGCCGATCTGCTCCGAGACGATCACCTGCTCCAGCAGGGTGAGCTCGCTCCCGCCCAGCGCCTTGGGCATGTCCATCCCGTAGAGCCCGAGCTCGCGCGCGCGGCGGCGGTGACGGTCGCGGACCTCCGGCGGCAGCTCGCCGCCGTTCATCTCCGCCTCCACCTCCCACGGGATCAACTCCTCGTCGACGAAACGGCGCAGCTTCTCTTGCCAGGCGCGGGCGCCTGCGGGCAGCGGATAGGACATGGCATAGATCCTGTTGTGGCGTTCTCGGGATCAGACGTTCTGCAGATTCTCGTTCATCGCTCGCATCGTTCCCGGCGCCGGCGGTTGCGAAAGCCGCGCCACCGGCAGGGCCTCGCGCACCATCTCATGCAGCTGCCGCAATGCGACCTCCTTCTCCGAGAGGATACCCGTGCCGTAGCTCGCGGAGGCGAGCCCGATCTGCACCGACTGGATCAGCCGGTCGTCCTCGCGCTGCACCTGGGTGTTGATGCGCCAGTTGAGGAACTGGGCCGCGCGCATACGTCGGTCGGGCCCGGGGAGGCGATAGGAGCGGCCGAGAATGAGCGATCGGCCCGGCCCTGTCGGGACGACGCGCAAGAAGTCCATCTGGTCCGGATAGATGTCGAAGGCGACGTTCGGCAGCAGGACATAGTAGGCCCAGGCCCGGCGCCGATCCGCCGGCAGGTGTTCGACCTCCGGCAGGAGCGTCTGGTAGAGGCGCTCGCTCCAGTTGCTCGACGGCTTGTCGCGCAGCCAGTGGATGGCGCGCGAGACATTCCCGGGCTGCACCTCCACCTCGTAGCGGTTGCCGAACAGGCGATAGAGCCCCGGATGCCCGACGGGCACGTGATAGCCTTCGAGATAGTTGTCCATCACGTTCTTCCAGTCGACCCCGGGGTCAACCCGCCAGGGCGGTCCCGCCGGCTCCATCTCTTCGAGGCGATAGGCGGCCAGTTCGTCGCGATAGGGTGCGAGGCGGTCGGCGACGCTCGGCCCGGCGTCCTTTCGGAACCGGACAAAGACGAAGCCCAGAAAGACCTCGAGGTCGAGGGGGCGCAGACCGAAGCGCGCCTTGTCGAGATTCGGAAAGCTCGCCTCGCCGGGAACGGCCTTGAGGCGCCCGTCCAACGCGTAGGTCCAGCCGTGATAGGGGCAGCGGATCACCTCGCCGCAATGTCCACTCGGCCCGTCGACCACCGCGGCCGCCCGGTGGCGGCAGACGTTGTAGAACCCGCGAATCTGCCCGTCGGGGCCACGGACCACGAAGGCGCGCTCGCCCGGCAGGTCGAGAGTCGCGAAATCGCCCGGTCGGGGCAGGTCGCTGACGTGGCAGACGATCTGCCAATTGGTCAGGAAGAGGCGCTCGCGCTCCAGCGCGAAGAACTCCGCATTGTCATAGGTCCAGCCGGGAAGCGTCTCGGGCGCGAACGACGCCGCGGCCGGGGCGTTCCGCATCAGGTCTAGGCTTACGCTCATCGGGCGACTCCCATGGGTCGGTCTCTCGGGTCAGGCGGCGGAATCAGCGCCCTTGGCGCCGGCCGCGAACTGGGCCGGAAAGAACCCGGAGAGGAACGCGCGGCAGGTCCGCTTCGCCTCCGCCCGGTTGATGCCGGCCGGGTTGATCAGCATTTCGAGCCACAGGCCGTCGATCATGGCGTTGAGGCCGCGGGCGATCGCCGCCGCGTCGAGATCCCTATAGCCGCCGGTCGTGATCACCTGGCGGCAGAGCTCACGCGTTTCTTCGAAATAGCGCTCCGACAGCGCACGGCAGATCCGCAGATAGTCCGGCCGCCACCGCGCCTCGCCCCAGAACGCGTACCAGACGGTCACTTTCTTTCGGCTGGCGATCGCGGGATGGAAATCGGCCTCGATCATCGCGTCGAGGCGGGCGGCGGGGGAAGGGCCGGCGCGGTCGAGGGCGGCCTTCCAGAACGCCTCGTACTCCTGCGCCATGTGACGCAGGGTCTCGACCAGCAGGATCTCCTTGCTCTTGAAGTAGAAATTGACGATGCCGCGCGACAGCTTCGCACCGTCGGCGACATGGGCAAGGGTCGTCTCGGCGAAGCCGCGTCGCGCGATCGAGTCGATGGTCGCCTCGATCAGCTGAACGCGCCGCGCTTCCTTGATATCCATCCGGGCCATGGCAAATCTTGCGGCGGTGAAGGGATGGTTCTCTTGATCCTAAGCCGGTCCGCTCGTGTGCCATCCTATTTTGGATTGAATGATCATTCAACCAAAATGCACCCGAAGAAGCGCCTGGCGACGCCAGTCCGAGCCGCTTCAATCTTTTGGGTTTTGAGCTTGCTCGATGAGTTGGCGGCAGGGGCTGTCTTCACCGAGGCCGAGTTCGATCATGGGCAGAAGCGCGGCCAGCGGCGTCAGCACGACGCCCAGAACGGCGGCAGCAGCTCCACGGGCTACCAGCGGGCCGGCTTCCACGCCGAACTGCGGATCATCGAATACTCCGGTGACGCGCACGGGCGAACGTGCCGCCAGCAGGCTCGGGTCTTTCGGATGCGCTTCCAAGGTCAGGTCCAAGGTCTCCTGCTTGAGACTGACCGCGCCCTCGACGGCGATGTTCGTGTCGGTCGTGTCGATGACCATGGTCTTGGTATGCATGAGCCCGTCGTCGACGTCGAAGTCGCCGACGATACAGCGCGTGGCGACGGACTGGTCCTCGGTCAGCATGAAACCAAGTGCCTCCGCGACATCGATCCCGGCGAATTCGAGCAGCAGGTTGCTGAATCTGCCGCCGCCCATGACGATGGCGAGGGAGCCGTCGCTGGAGCCTAGAATCTCACCGAAGGTGTTGCCTTCGCCGGTGAGATCGACGCGGCCGCCGAGCGTGCCGCCCATGTCCTCAGCCAGTTCCGATCCCTCGAAGAACTTCTGCAGGTTCACCTTGGCGATCCGCAGGTCGGCGCCGACCGAGGGAACATCCTGCCGGCCGTTGAGGACGACCCGGCCGGCAACTGTGCCGTCGGCAACCCCGAACCGCAACGGATCGAGTTCCAATCGGCCGTTGTCGAGTTTCAGCCTGGCCTCCAACGCTTCGAGGGGCAGGCCGGGGGCGAGGATCTCCTGGCCGGTGAAGCTCACCTCCATATCGACCGCCCGAAGCTGCTCGAGGTTTACCGGCTGGTTCGGTAGCACGCGCCCGTCGTCCACCTCCTCTTCCTCGCCCTCCGGCGACGCCCCGATGAAACCGGCGAGATCCCGGTAGTCCAGCTTCTTCGAGACGAGCGTGGCGCGTGCGAAAGGCCGTTCGCCGCCGATATCGACGGCGAAGTCGCCCGACAGGTCGCTGTCCCCGACCCGGCCGGCGAAATCCTTGAAGGACCAGACGTCGCCCTTGCGGGTCAGTTGCCCGGATAAGGCGTAGAACGGCGTCGGCGGGATCGGGATGCCAAAGATCGGAAACAGCTCGGCGAGGTTCTGGCCGCGGAGATCCATCTTCAGATCCGGGCCGGCCAGCTTGAGCGGGTCCTGCAGCGTTCCGCCGATCGTCAGCTTCGTCTCTCCGACCGACGCATTGACCGATACCGGATAAGGCTTGTCCGACTCGCGCAACGCCAACAGCGCGCCCGCCTTCATATCCAGCGTGAACGGCTTACCGGCGAAGCGGCCATTGCCGCGCAGCAACGTCTGTTCCGCGCCGCCCCCCGTGCCGATCGCGGTGTTTACTTTGCTTGAGATCTCGATGTTCTCGGCCGGATCGCGATAGTCCAGCGTCCCGTCATCGATCACCAGATGACGGATGATCGGAAACTCGTGCCGGTCTTCCGGCGTCGTCGCCTCGACCGCCGTGGCCGCCGCCGGGTTCTCGCCGAACCGCCAGTTCGGCGTGCCGTCCGCCCGCTTCTCGAGCAGTACTTCCGGTTTGATAAGCCGCACCTCCGGCAGCGTCACGCGGCCGCGCAGCAGATCGAGGAGCTTGATCGAGACGTCGATGCGCTCGGCCGAGATCATGTCGGGCTGGCTGCCCCATTCGGTATTGGCGACGCGGACCTTGTTCAGGCGGAGACGGGGAGTAAGGGACCAATCGATTTCGACGTCGCCGTCGATCGCCACCTCTCGTCCGGTTGCGGTCGAAGAGCGCTCGACGATCTGATTCTTGATGAAGGGCGACGTGACGAGGACGTAGATTCCTCCGGCCAGCAGCAGCAGAACGAGAGCCAGTCCGAGGCCGATCCACTTCAAGACGCGCATCATCGCTCGCCCATGGCGCCGTCCCTTTCTTATGAAACACCCGGCGCGAGGCGAGGTTCCTGGTCCGCGGGGCGAGCGGCCTGCCGAGTGCCGTTCCAGATGTCCGGTACCAACGGAAACGGCCAATGCACCCGGCATCGGCCGCCTCCGGGATGAGGGCCTGCCTACAGGCCCGCCTTGATCTGCTCGAAGGCGCTGTTCATCCTCTCGCGCTGCTCCGGCGGCATCTCGTCGAAGAAGTTGCTCTTGGCCAGGGCTTCCTTCGCGTTGGCGATGCCCAACTCCTCGAGCCGCTCCCGGGCGACAAGGTCGAGACTCCTCTGGTTGGAGTGACCGTAGCCGAATTCCTCGATGAGGGCCTTGCCGGTCTCCGGCGCGAGCATGGCGTTCAGGTAGTCATAGGCCTGGTCTTCGGAACCCGGGCCGTCCTTGATCAGCGCGAGTCCGCAGACCCAGGTCATGATCCCTTCCTTGGGGTTCATGTACTTGACGTCCAGGCCTTGCGCCCGAAGGTTGACGAACGATTCGTTCCAGGCCGAGGAGGCGACGAGCTCTCCGGAGGCGAGGCCTTGCTCCATCTGGGTTGCGTCGGTCCAGTAGAACCGGATGTTGGGGTGGATCCTCCGCATGACTTCGACGGTCTTCTTCATCTCCGCGTCGGTCATGTTGAAGGGGTCTTTGATTCCGGCCGTCAGCGCGGCAAAGGCCGTCATGTTTTCCGCGGAGTCGAAGATCGACATGCGCCCCTTGTACCGTTCGTCGACCAGGATCGCGTAGGATTCCTGCTCGAGATCGACGAGGTCGGCGCGATAGAGGATCGAGTCGTTCCCCCAGTCCCAGGGCATATGATAGGTTTCCCCGTCCATCACCACGCCCTTGATCTCCTTGAAGCTTGGGAAGATGTTGTCCCACTCCTCGATCCGCGTGGGGTCGAGCGGGCGCAGCACGCCGGCGTCCTTCCACCGGCGCAGGTTGCTGGTGCAGGGGTGGGCGATATCCGGCGTGAATCCAGACCGAAGCTTCTGCAGCGCTTCCTCCTCTTCGCCGAAGAGGCTGAAGTCCGGCGAGCCGCCGTGCTTTTCGACGAAGGCCTGGTGGAACGCCGGGTTGTCGTACTCGGCCCAGGTGAAGACCGTGAGGTCGCCCGCAGCTCTGGCCGGGCGGCGCGTGACCGGAATGACGGTCGCGGCGATGCCAACCGAAGCCAGGCCACCGAGAAACCGCCGGCGATCGAGCCGGCCCTCCAAGAACTCGTTGAGAAGCGGGGGAATGCGCATGTGTCTCTGTCTCCCTGTTACTATTCCCTGCGGTGCCGGCGTCCGGCGGCTCGGTCACGGACACGCGGAATCCCCGTGCGGAAGTCTTGTCCGCAACGGATGAGTTTTTTGGTGGAATGGTATCCTTGCGCCAGCTACAGGGCAACGCGAAGTGACGAAACATCCCGTCTATTGAGTGAGCGACCGATCGTTTAACCCGAACGCTGCGAATTGTGCCCGCGGACGGCGACGGATCGCCGCAACGGCCGCAACACATCGAACCGAGTTGATCGGGAAGGACTTTTTGCTATGCTCCGGCCCGCCGGCAGCCTGGACGAACGCCGACGTGATCCGGATTTCCGATGCGCGGGGTGGCGCGTACCGCCATCCTTGACCGCGGCGCGTTGCTTCCCGGCAGGCGGCAGCCGCCGCGCCGGTGGCGCAGGGTGTTCCGCGCTCCGGCAGCCGCGCGCCGCGACCTGATCATTCAAGGACGATAGCGATGGTAATGGATTTCTCGCCGACCGAAGAGCAGCGCATGCTGGTCGAGACGGTGCGTCAGTTCGTCGAGAAGGAGATCTACCCCTACGAGGCGGAGGTCGATCGTGCCGGAGAGGTGCCCGAGGAACTCGGCCGGCAGATCCGGGACCGGGCGATCGCTCAGGGGCTCTACGCCGCCAACATGCCGGAATCGGTCGGCGGCGGCGGGCTCGACGCCGTGAGCATGGCGCTGTTCGACCGCGAGCTTGGCAAGGCGAGCTGGGGATTGACCGGCTATGTCGGGCGGCCCTCCGAGATCCTGATGGCTTGTACCGGCGATCAGATCGACCGCTATCTGAAGCCTTGCGTTCGCGGTGAACGGAAAGACTGCTTCGCCCTGACGGAGCCGGGCGCCGGCTCGGACGCCATGGCGATCACGACCCGGGCCGAGCGGCGCGGCGATGACTGGGTGCTCAACGGCACCAAGCATTTCATCAGCGGCGTGGGCGTGCCCGACTTCGCCATCGTTTTCGCCGTCACCGGGGTCGAGGAAGGCTCCAAGGGCGATGGCCGGCGGCCGCGCAAGCGGATCACGGCCTTTCTCGTCGATCGGGATACCCCCGGCTTCGAGATGCGGCGCGGGCCGCGCTGCGTCAGCTATCGCACCTACAACAACTACGAGCTGACCTTCAGCGATTGCCGGGTCGGGGCCGACCAGGTCCTGGGCGAGGAGGGGGCCGGATTCGAGCTCGCCAACCGATGGCTGTCGGGGACGCGGATTCTCGTCGCGGCGACCTGCTGCGGCAAGGCGGAACGGGCGTTGACCATGGCGGCCGAGTGGGCGGCGACCCGCAAGCAGTTCGGCCAGACGATCGGCCGCTTCCAGGGCGTCTCCTTCAAGCTGGCCGACATGGCGACGGAGCTCCGCGCCGCCGATATGCTGACGCTCAACGCCGCCTGGAAGCTGGATCAGGGGACCATGACCCCCGGTGACGCGGCCATGGCGAAGCTGTTCGCGTCCGAGATGCTTGGCCGGGTTACCGACCACGCCGTGCAGATCTTCGGCGGTATGGGGCTGATGGAGGAGCTGCCGCTCGAGCGACTCTGGCGCGACGCGCGGATCGAGCGGATCTGGGAAGGCACCTCCGAGATCCAGCGCCACATCATCTCGCGTGAACTGCTGCGGCCGCTGGAATCCTGATCCCCCTGACACCGGAAGACATATGTTCCAAGAGGGACTGCTGAAGGGCCGGCGTATCCTCGTGACCGGGGGCGGCACCGGCCTCGGCTTCAGCATGGGGCGCCGATTCCTCGAACTCGGGGCAGATCTGGTCATCTGCGGCCGGCGGGACGAGGTGCTGGCGGAGGCGGCGAAGACGCTGATCGCCGAAACGGGCGGCAAGGTCGAGACACATAGCTGCGACCTGCGCGACGCCGCGGCCGTCGAGGCCATGATTGAAACCATCTGGGCCCGAGCGCCGCTCGACGCCCTAGTCAACAATGCGGCGGGAAATTTTATTGCGCGGACCGAGGAACTGTCGCCCCGGGCCGTGGACGCGATCCTTAACATCGTGCTGCACGGCAGCGCCTATGCGACGCTTGCCTGCGGCAAGCGCTGGCTGAAGGAGGGCCAGAAGGCCTCGGTGCTCAGCATCGTCACGACCTACGCCTGGACCGGATCCGCCTATGTCGTCCCCTCGGCCATGGCCAAGGCGGGCGTCCTGGCAATGACCCGAAGCCTCGCGGTCGAATGGGGTGGGCGCGGTATCCGCCTCAACGCGATCGCGCCCGGCCCGTTTCCCACCCCCGGCGCCTGGGAACGGCTGGTGCCGAGACCGGACCTCGCCAAGACCTTCGAGACCCAGAATCCGCTCGGCCGGGTCGGCGAGCATGTTGAACTCGCCAATCTCGCTTCCTTTCTATTGTCCGACGGCGCCGGATACATCAATGGCGAGGTGGTAACGATCGACGGGGGCGAATGGCTCCAAGGCGCCGGCCAGTTCAACTTTCTCCGGCAGATGACCGACGCGGAGTGGAACGCGCTGAAGCCGAAGAAGTGAGGGCGAGGCGGCGCGCCCGCCAGCCGTACCGGAATGCTGGAAAAGCCGGAGATTCGCGGGTAAACATTAGAAACGGTTAACGGCGGTCGTTGGGGCGGGACGGCCGAATGACGATGGGAGGTGGGGAACCGGTCGTCTTTGACGGAGCATTAGTCTTTGACAGCTGACTCGCGCCAAGGGCCGTCGGCGACAGAACATCGGTCGCGACGCGCCAGATCGAACAGGATGTGGAAGGCCGCCGGCTGGGTTGTTCTCGTTGCGGTGCTTGCCGGATGCGGGAACCACGATCGCGTGTTCGAGACCGCAGTCGCCGATGGGCCCATCCAGCCGCTGCCCGATGCGGCGTTCGATCCCCAACCCACGCAATCCGCCAATCCGGACAAGCCACTGCCGATCCCGGCCGTGAAGCCCTCCGACAAGACGCTGCTGGCCGCCCGAAAGGATCTGGATCCGGAAAGACTGATCGGCCTGAGTCTTGTCGAAGCGGAGGCCTTGCTCGGCGAGCCGGCCTTGCAGGACGAGAAGCCGCCGGCCAAAGTGTGGACCTACAATGCCCAATCCTGCGTGCTGAGCATCTTCTTTTACGCGGATATCAGCACCAAGGATTTCCGGGCGCTCACCTACGAAATCCGGAACGAGCAGGAGGTCAAACACGAGAGCAGTCCGAAGAACGGAAATGCATCCCAGTCGCAACAAAACGACCAGGAAAAGTCCGAACTTGCGGACCGACAATGCCTTGCGGAGTTGATCAAGGAGCATGCAACTTAGCAAAGTCGCGCCGCATGAGGCGGCGAAGCGTATCATCCTCGTCGACGACGACGATCTCTTTCGCGAATCGCTGGGCCTGAACCTTGCCGAGAACGGCTACGATGTGGTCGACTTCTCGGACGGGGAATCGGTGCTTGAGCATATGGCGGCCGGCGGCAATGCGGACGCCGTATTGCTGGATTGGCGGATGCCGGGGCTGGACGGGCTCGCCGTGCTCCGCCGGATGCGGGACAGCGGCATCCAGGCGCCGGTGATCTTCCTTACCGTGCTCAGCGACGAAATTTATGAGGAGGCAGCACTCCGGTGGGGTGCGGTGGATTTCATCGAGAAGTCGCGGAGCCTCTCAATCATTCTGCAGCGTCTGCGCCTGATCACGGACGGATCGAAGCGGCTCGCCGGTCAGGAGGAGAAGGCCGAGCAGCCGCCGGTCATCGAACGCGGCAAGTTGCAGTTGCGGACGGACATCAGCCGGGCCTATTACAATGGCCAGCGCGTGGATCTGACGCTGACGGAGTTCAACATCGTCTGCGCCCTGGCGACCGCCGTCGACACCGATGTCTCGTACCGCCAGATCTATGACCTCGTCCGCGGAAAGGATTTCGTTGCGGGCTATGGTGACGAGGGCTTTCGCGTAAACGTCCGGTCCTTCATCAAGCGCATCCGGCAGAAGTTCCGCGATATCGATGACGATTTCGCCTGCATCGCCAACTACCCCGGTTTCGGGTACCGGTGGATTGACCCGGAGTGATCGGATTGAGGACGTGGCGAGGCGAGCGGGACGGCGGCCCCGCTCGCTCGTCAGCAAGCTGGTTCTTCTAGTCATCGTTTTTATCGCGGTTCCAGTCGCCCTTTACCACACCTTTCTCCAGGCCGAGCTCGAGCGGCGAGCGTTGCTGATCAGCAACGTCCAGGAGCAGGGAAGGCTGGTCGCGGTAGGGCTGGAGCCGTTCCTGAAGCAGACGGACCCGTCGCCGCTGCCGACGCTCGGCAACGAACTGCAGCGGTTCGCGAGCACCAACACCCGGATCCGGGTACTGTTCCGCCCGGCCGATCAGAGCGGCGTTTCCAACTTCTTCTACGTTGCAGCGGTGCCGACGGTCCCGACCGCAATCCTGGAATACGAGCGCGAGGAGCTGATGCGCCAGGGCATCCTGGATAGCGTCGCGGTGACCTGCACCGGGAATCTGCCGCTCGCCAACCGCTATCGCGATCCCGAAGGGCGCGAGGAGGTCCTGACCTCGATCACGCCGGTCCTGTCGGAGCTTGGCTGTTGGGCCATCATCATTTCCCACCCGATCGAAAGCTTCCTCGGCACGTCGCTCGGCCAGCCATACTGGATGCGCTTCGAGGTGCGGATGGCAGCGGGCATCTACCTCATCATGGCGGCGCTGACGCTGATCGTGTTCCTCAGCATCCGGCGCAGCGTCCTGCGGTTCCGGCGGCTGGCCCGTGACCTGCGAACCGGGGCGGCGGCTGGCAAATCCTTCGCCTCGCAGAACGAGATCGCCGAGCTTGCGGGCGCAGCCGAAGAGTTCGACCGGCTCGTCAAATCGCTGCGTGCCTCGGCCGAGGCCATCCGCCATGCCGCGGAGGACAACGCCCATGCCTACAAGACCCCGATCGCGATCATGCGGCAGTCTCTGGAGCCGCTGAAGCGGATCGTGACGCCCGAGGACAACCGCAGTCGCCGCGCAATCGATGTCTTGGAAACCTCGATCGAACGGCTCGATCAGCTCGTCTCAACCTCCCGCAGGATGGACGAGGCGATGGCGGAGCTCGTCGATCCGCCGCGCCAGAAGGTGAACCTCTCGCGGCTGGTGCATCGCATGATGGTCGCCTACGGCAACCTGATGGCGGGACATGGGCTCCACCTGGTCACGACGCTCGACGACGATGTCATCGTCCGCGCGAGCGAGGACCTGCTGGAAACCGTGGTCGAGAACATCCTCGACAACTCCGTCAGCCTGTCGCCGCCAGGTGGGCAGATCACCGTCAGCCTGCGGCGGAACGGGCGCGTGGCGGAGCTTGTCGTCCGTGACCAGGGCCCCGGCGTTCCGCCTGAGGACCTCGACCGGATCTTCGAGCGGCGGTTCACAAGCCGGCCGGCGCGTCCGCCGGGCGGGGCGGAAAGCGGCGGGCTTCCGAGCAAACCTTCGCTGCATGCCGGGATCGGGCTATGGATCGTTCGCCGCAACGTTGAAGCCGTTGGTGGCTGGGTGCGCGCCGAGAACGCACCGAACGGCGGCCTGATCATGCGCCTGAGCCTGCCGCTCGTGGCCTGACGACCGCGGAGGCACCGTCCCCGGCAAGCCGTCTTAATCCCTCTTGACACAAGTTTGTCGCACGCGCTGCGCGGCGGGAATTGCTAGTCTGGAATCGTCAGCTCAGACGGCATTCCATTGATGGTTAACGAGAAATTTATCTTCGAGCCCGAGGCGCCTGCGGGCCTCGTCCCTCCGCAAGGCGGCGATTGGCCGCGCGCCGCGGAGGGCGGCTACGGCGCCGCCAATCGGTTCCTCAGTCAGTTCGATGGGACGCTTCGGCGCCTGCGCTCGACGCGGCTCCGCTTTTCCGTCATGCGACTGATTCTGCCCGTCGAGGCGTCCGGCGAGCCGGGCCTTGCGGCGCGGATATCGCGGCATCTCGACGACCCGCATATCATGGCCGGGCTCTGGTACGACGAGAGTGTCGTTGGCGCATTCTTCGGCCCGCGATCCTGCGGGAGTGTTGGTGACAGGATGCAGGCGCGCAAGATCGCCCAGCGCTGTCAGCAGGCGATGAACGACGCCGGGGAGGCGGATCTCGTGCCCTTCACCAGGTTGCTGATCGCCCATTGCTGGACCGACGAGACGATCGATCCGGTCGCCTTGATCGAGGCGTTGGACGCGCCCTGCGGGCGGAGCGTCTGAACAAGGCACGCGCGAGCCGGCGCCGCCGGATTGACCCTTCGGGTCAGTCCCGTCGAACGCCTTCGAGCGGGACCTCACCCGTCTCGATCGCCGACCGCAGCGCGGCGAAGCCTTGCTCGACCTCCTGGTACCATTCGCGGCTCCGCCGCAACTGCACGATCTCCGCTTCGGTCAGGGGAGGACGGTTCGGGTGTCCCAGGTCGAGCACCTGGGCGAGGTAGCGGCCGCGCAACCTGGCAACGGCGCGTGCGACCCGCTCGACCTCGGTCGGGGTGACGGCGATGACCGCGTTCGCCGTTTCGGCCCGCGTCAGGGAGCGGACATCGCCCTGGAGCGAGACGAGAAACTGCCGGACGTTCGGGGCGGCGACATCCGTGGGCGCGAGCTCCGAGCCGCGATGACCGATGGGACGCAGCGACGGCTCCGGATCCCGTTTGCGGGCGACGACGACGTTGCCCGATGCCGATCTGTCGAAGAACATCATTATCCTCCTTGCGGGGGGTCCTCGCGAACCCTCCAAGCAAGCCGCGGACCAAGGCGAAATGTCAGGAAAACCAAGGGGGCGGGAAGGGGGCGACGCACGGGCCTGGGTGGAATCTGCCGCCTGGCGTGCAGAATTTGCCGTCGACGCCTCGGTAATGACCGCCCGCCGATGCCGTCCTTCGGGTGCGGGAGATGGTCGCAAAGCAAGGGCCGCTCCTCGGAGGAGGGGCGGCCCCGCCGTGAACGGACAGGCATGACGGGTTCACGTCACGCGTAAGGCCGCGCCCTCGAATGACGGGCCCAGGCGATGCGATCCGGGCCGTCAGTCCGTACCGCCGGCGCCCGCATCGGGCGCATCCTCTTCGCCCTGTACGTCCTCGCCGGTGATGACGCCCGGCTGGGACTCGGCTATGTCGGGAACCTCGGCCTGCTTTCCCTGGCGCCATGTCTGCACGAACCCCTCTTCCTCCCGCTCCGGCGCCCCGGTGAGTTGCTCCTTCGTCAGATCGACGGCGAGTCTTTCCTCTTCTGGAACGACGCTGACCGCGTACCAGTCCACGGCCACCGGACGATCCTCGTCGAGACCCATATACTCGCCGGCGTCAACGACGAGACCGAGAATCCGGTCGTCCGGTCCGAAGACGACGCTTTCGATCTCTCCGATCTCCTCGCCGTCGGCCGTCGTCAGTTCTTTCCCGATGAGGGTGTCCGATGTCCAGGCGCCTTCGCTCATCCCGCTGAGGAACGGGTAGTTCGAGCGATCGACCGTGTACTGTTGCGCGCCCGTCTGTGCCCAAGCGGGAAACGAAAGCGCCAGAGCGATCGCGGTCGTCGATAGAAATTTCCACATGATTGACCTCCTGGTACAGAGCGTGTCCGTCAAACAGTGGTCTCCCGCGACGGTTCCGAAAAACTCAACTCGGCCGTTCACCCTTGACGCATCCTGCCGAGAGGCGCTTCTGTGCTTCTGCAGCCAAGTACTTCAAGCCGACGGTTCGCTTTGACTTTGCCGAGGCGAAGTTCCTCTAGCTTTCGACCGGTTCTCCACCATTCGGATGGAGGGTCTGGCCCGTCATGAACGCCGCCTGCTCCGACGCGAGGAAGATGTAACAGGGGGCGATCTCGTCCGGCTGGGCAGGGCGGTGCTCGATCGAATCGGAGCCGAACTTCGGAATGTGGTCCGCCTCGAAGGTAGAGGGGATGAGCGGGGTCCAAACCGGCCCCGGCGCGACGGCGTTCACGCGGATCTTGCGTTCCTTGAGCGCCGCGGCAAGCGAACGCGTGAAGGCAACGATCGCGCCCTTGGTGGAGGAATAGTCGATCAGAATCGGATTCCCCCGGTAGGCGGTGACCGATGCCGTGTTGATGATGGAGGCCCGTTCCCTCAGATGGGGAAGCGTCGCCTTGGTCAGGAAGAACATGGCAAAGATGTTGGTGCGGAAGGTCCGCTCCAGCTGCTCGGCGGTGATATCCTCCAGGCTCTTCTGGGGGTGCTGTTCACCGGCGTTGTTCACCAGGATGTCGATGCGGCCGAACTCCGCCATGACCTTCTCGACCACCTCTCGGCAGAAGGCCTCGTATCCAAGATCGCCGGCGAAGGCGAGACAGCGGCGCCCTTCTCGCTCGATCAGGCGTTTTGTCTCGGCGGCGTCGTCGTGCTCGTCGTAATAGACGATCGCGACATCGGCCCCTTCCTTGGCAAATCCGATGCTCGCGGCCCGGCCGATGCCGCTATCGCCGCCCGTTACGAGCGCCACTTCGTCTTTCAGCCACCCGGCCGGACGGTAATCCTCCATTTCCGCCTTCGGGACCGGCCGCATCTCGTCCCGCTCACCGGGCCGTTTGGCCTGGTGCTGTGACGGATAGGTCTTGTCGGTCGTCTGTGCTGACATGGTGTTCCTCTTGAAAGGACGATGTTTGGCCGGTCACGTCCACGGGATCCCGCACCGATGGGAGAACACGGCCGACCGGGCGCGGTTCCGGCAACGGGCCGGTCGGACCCGCTCGCGTCTCGCCAGGAACAATTGCCAGGCATGACCGTTACAACGAAGCGGCCGGGAGGAGCGGCCGGTGTATCGACGCAAGGTGGAGCGTGATGCTTTCGACGTCCGCGGCGCGGATCCGCAGCTCAGCCCTTGATCGGATAAGCGAGCAGACCCGCCGCCGGCTCGAGGACAACGTCACGCGCTGCGCCCGCGCGTTCGACGCGGCCGGTCGGCGCCGCGAGGTGATCGACCGGCGGATCGAGGAGCTCGATCGGGAATGGGACATCGAATGGACTCTCGCGGCGAACGCCGCGGCGGTCTCGCTGTTCGGCTTGGCGCTCGCGGCGACTGTCGATCGGCGCTGGCTCTATCTGCCGCTGGGCGTCGCCGGGTTCTCGCTCCTGCACGCCCTTCGGGGCTGGTGCCCGCCGGCCTCCGCTCTGCACCGCCTCGGCGTGCGCACCGTCGAGGAGATCGATCGAGAACGGTATGCGCTCAAGGCGCTGCGCGGCGATTTCGGGAGCGTCGCTGCCTCGCCCGCGAACGCGGAGGTCCGCGCCCAGCAAGCCCTGCGTGCCGCCCGCCGGTCGGCGATGGCGGCATAAGGGAGCGACCGGTTCATTTGATGACCGGAAGCTCCTCATACTGATGGAATGGCGGCGGGGAGCTCAGCGTCCATTCCAGCGTCTTCGCGCCCTCGCCCCAGTAGTTGGCGCCCACCCGCTTGCCGAAGAAAAGCGTGTAAACGGCCGTGACCATGAAGACGACGTGGCCCGCAAAGGCAATGTACGCACCCCAGGAGCTCAGCATGTTCCAGGAGGCGAAGGCATCCGGATAGTCCGGGATGCGGCGCGGCATCCCCGCCGTTCCGAGGAAATGCATCGGGAAGAAGGCGAGGTTGGCACCAACGAAGGACAGCCAGAAGTGGACCTGGCCCCAGAACTCCGGATACTGCCGGCCGGACATCTTGCCGACCCAGTAGTACCAGGCGGTGTAGATCCCGAAGACGGCGCCGATGGACAGCACGTAGTGGAAGTGCGCGACCACGTAGTAGGTGTCGTGGAGCGCATGGTCGAGGCCGGCATTGGCGACCACGACGCCGCTGACGCCGCCGACCGTGAACAGGAAGATGAAGCCGAGCGCGAACAGCATCGGCGTCTTGAACTCGATCGAGCCGCCCCACATGGTGGCGATCCAGCTGAACACCTTGATGCCGGTCGGCACCGCGATCACCATCGTCGCCGCCGTGAAATAGGCCTGGGTGTCGACATTGAGCCCGACGGTGAACATGTGGTGGGCCCAGACCACGAAGCCGATGACGCCGATCGCCACAATGGCGTAGACCATGCCGAGATAGCCGAAGATCGGCTTCTTCGAG
>CAZKCM010000082.1:0-19423 GCA_964551315.1 uncultured Rhodospirillaceae bacterium
GCTGATCTTCCTCTACATCTGGGCCGGGCCGCACCATCTTCACTACACGGCGCTGCCCGACTGGGCGCAGACGCTGGGCATGACCTTCTCGGTGATGCTCTGGATGCCTTCCTGGGGCGGCATGATCAACGGGATCATGACCCTGTCCGGCGCCTGGGACAAACTGCGCACGGATCCCGTCCTGCGCATGCTGGTCGTTTCCGTGGCGTTCTACGGGATGAGCACCTTCGAAGGTCCGCTCATGTCGGTGCGGCCGGTCAACGCGCTCAGCCATTACACGGACTGGACCGTCGGCCACGTGCACTCCGGGGCGCTCGGCTGGGTCGCCTTCGTGTCCTTCGGCGCGCTTTACGTCCTCGTGCCCAAGCTGTGGGGGCGTCAGCAGCTCTATTCGCTCAAGCTGGTGAACTATCACTTCTGGATCGCGACGATCGGCATCGTCTTCTACATCACCGCGATGTGGGTCTCGGGGATCATGCAGGGGCTGATGTGGCGGTCCTACGACGAGCTCGGCTTCCTCCAGTACTCCTTCGTCGAGACCGTGGCCGCGATGCATCCCTTCTATCTGATCCGTGCTCTCGGCGGCGTTCTCTTCCTCACCGGAGCCTTGATCATGGCCTACAACCTGTGGCGCACGGTCCGCGGCGATGTGCGCGTCGAGGCCGGCCTGTCCGCGCCAGCCAAAGTCGCGCCGGCGGCGGCCGAATGATTGGAGCGGACCGATGAGCTTTGCTTGGCACGAAAAGATCGAGAAGAACGCGATCCTGCTGCTGGTCCTGACGCTGCTCACCGTTTCGATCGGCGGGCTCGTGGAGATCGTTCCGCTGTTCACCATCGAAAGCACGATCGAGCGTGTCGAAGGCATGCGTCCTTACACGCCCCTCGAGCTCGCGGGGCGCAACATCTACATCCGCGAGGGCTGCTACAACTGCCACAGCCAGATGATTCGTCCCTTCCGCGACGAGGTTGAACGCTATGGGCATTACAGCCTTGCCGCGGAGAGCATGTACGACCATCCCTTCCAGTGGGGCTCAAAGCGGACCGGACCGGACTTGGCACGCGTCGGCGGGAAGTATTCCAACGAGTGGCAGGTCGCGCATCTCGTGGAGCCGCGCTCGGTCGTTCCGGAATCGATCATGCCGCCTTACGGTTTCCTGCTCGATCGGCCGCTGCGCTTCGAGGATGCCGAGGCGCATCTCCGGGCCAATCGCACGGTCGGCGTTCCCTACACCGACGAAATGATCGACAACGCGCTCGCGGACCTTCGGGCCCAGGCGGATCCGGAAGCCGATACGTCCGGCCTGCTTGCCCGCTACCCGAAGGCCGCCGTCGGTGACTTCGACGGCGACCCGCGGCGGCTGTCAGAGATGGACGCCCTGGTCGCCTATCTGCAGGTGCTCGGCCGGATGGTGGATTTTGCCACCTATGCGCCGGCGCAACCGGGCAACAGCGAGTGACCGGAAATGGAACTCGACACCATCTACACGATCTTGCGGCCCCTGTGGCTCGTCTGGCTCGTCGCGCTGTTCGTCGGCATCGTCGCCTGGGCGTATTGGCCGAAACGGAAGCGCAAGCTGGAAGCGCACGGGCGGATCCCGCTGAGGGACGATCATCAGGAGCACTGAGGCATGCCGACCAAAGGCGAAAAGGACGCGATCAGCGGCACCGAGACGACCGGCCACGAGTGGGACGGCATCAAGGAGCTGAACACGCCGCTCCCGCGCTGGTGGCTCTATGTGTTCTACGCCACCATCGCTTGGTCGGTCGTCTGGTGGATCCTGTATCCCGCAATCCCGGGTATCACGGACTATTCGCGGGGCATTCTGGGCTATGACCAGCGGGCGGAGCTCCGCGAGACAATGGCCACGGCGCGGGCCGCGCAGGCCGAGTTCCTGGAGCGCATCGCGGCCGCCTCGCTCGAAGAGATCCACGCCGATCCGGATCTTCGCAGCTTCGCGATCGCTGGCGGGCGAACGGCCTTCGCCGACAACTGTGCCACCTGCCACGGTCTCGGCGGCAGCGGCCAGGCGGGCGGGTACCCCGTGCTGGCGGATGACGATTGGCTCTGGGGCGGCACGCTCGACGACATTCACGAGACGATCCGGTACGGCATCCGCCACGAGCCGGCCGAGACCCGGGTCTCGGAAATGCCGGCCTTCGGCGCCTTGGAGATGCTCACGCCAGACCAGATCAGTGACGTCGCGGAGCATGTGCAGTCGCTCTCGGGCATGAGCGTCGACGCCGCGGCAGCGGAACGAGGCGCCACGATCTACGCCGAGAACTGCGCCATGTGTCATGGCGAGAACGGCCAGGGCGACCGTCAGCTGGGCGCGCCGCGACTCGACGACCAGATCTGGCTGTACGGCGGCGAGAAGGACGACATCGTGCGGCAGGTGACGCGCCCGGCCCATGGCGTCATGCCGGCCTGGGGCGACCGGCTCAGCCCGGAGCTGGTCAAGATGCTGACCGTCTATGTTCATACCTTGGGGGGCGGAGAGTGATGGACGGCGGCGCCTTCTCCGGCAGTCGTCCGGTCGTCGGGCCGGACCCGGCGGAGGCGGTGCGCCCGCGGACGGTGCAGCGCGAGACGCCGCTTTATGCCGATAGGCCGCGGATCTATCCCAAGGCGGTCGACGGCACGATGCGCCGGATCAAATGGGCGCTGCTGGGGCTCCTGCTCGGCATCTACTACTTCGTGCCGTGGCTTCGCTGGGACCGCGGCCCCGGCGCGCCGGACCAGGCGGTGCTGATCGACATGCCGAGCCGGCGGGCCTACTTCTTCTGGATCGAGATCTGGCCGCAGGAAGTCTACTACCTGGCGGGGCTCCTGATCCTCGCCGCCCTCGCGCTGTTCCTTGCCACCAGCCTGTTCGGCCGTGTCTGGTGCGGCTATGCCTGCCCGCAGACGGTCTGGACCGATCTCTTCATGTGGGTCGAGCGGCGGATCGAGGGCGATCGCGGCGCGCGTATCCGCCTGGACGCGGCCCCGCTCTCCGTCGCGAAGGCCTTCAAGAAGGTTTCGAAGCACGCAGCCTGGCTGGTCATCGCGCTGTTCACCGGCGGCGCCTGGATCATGTACTTCAACGATGCGCCGACCGTCGTCGGCGAGCTGTTCACCGGACAGGCTTCGACGACGGTCTACTTCTTCGTCGGCCTATTCACCGCGACGACGTACCTTCTCGCCGGCTGGGCGCGCGAGCAGGTCTGCACCTATATGTGCCCCTGGCCGCGGATTCAGGGGGCGCTCCTGGACGAGAACAGCCTGCTCGTCACTTATCAGACCTGGCGCGGAGAGCCGCGCGGCAAGTACAGGAAGAACGAAAACTGGGAGGGGCGGGGCCATTGCATCGACTGCCGGCAATGCGTCGCCGTCTGCCCCACCGGCATCGATATCCGCGACGGCCTGCAGCTCGAATGCATCGGCTGCGGCCTCTGCATCGATGCCTGCAACGAGGTGATGGACAAGGTCGGTCTGCCCCGCAGCCTGATCACCTTCGACACCGAATACAACCAGACCTTGCGCGCCACCGGCAAGCCGCCGGTCTACCGGTTGGTTCGGCCGCGGACGATCATCTACGTGGTGTTGATTGTCCTCATCGCGTCCGTGATGCTGTGGTCGCTGGCCGCGCGATCCACCGTCGATCTCAACGTCCTGCATGAGCGCAACCCGCTGTTCGTCACCTTGTCGGACGGCGGTATCCGCAACGGCTATACGATCAAGATCCTCAACAAGCTGCGCGAAGCGCGCGACTTCACCCTTACTCTCGATGGCCCGCCCGCGGCGCGGATGAGCATTGTTGGCGGCCCCGAGGATGTCACCGAGGCAACGCTCGCGGCAGGGCCGGATTCGGTGGTCACCTACCAGATCCACGTTCGGCTGCCGCGCGAAGCGATCGCCGCGGAGACGATGCCGGTGACCTTCGAGATCACGGACGCAGCCCGCGGTGAGACCGCGCGCCACGAGGCCGTTTTCCGGGCTCCCGAGCCATGACCGCGATATCCACCCGACCCGCCTCCGTTCACAGCCGGCGCGACGCCTGGATCCCCTGGCTCTTTGTCGCCTTCTTCCTGCTGGTTTTCGCGGCAAACGGCGTCATGCTGCTGATCGCCTTCGGAAGCTGGACCGGCGTCAGCGACCACGACGCCTATCAGAGAGGCCTCGCCTACAACGAAGAGATCGAAGCGGCGCGGGCGCAGGAAGCCCTCGGCTGGCAAGGCGACCTGGTCTTCGGCGAAGGCGAGACGCACGGGGCGCGGGTCGAGTTCACCTTGCGGGATGCGGCGCGCGACCCGCTTGACGGGGCGGTCGTCCGGGCCAGGGTGATGCGGCCGACGCATCAGGGTTACGATTTCGACGTTGCGTTCCGGCCGCGCGGCGACGGCCGGTACGTCGCGGAGCTCGAGCTGCCGCTTCCGGGCCAGTGGGAGGTCCGCGTGACGGCCGAACACCCGCGCGGCAGCTACCGGCTCGTCGAACGCGTTCTGGTGCCGTGATGGCAGACGCGACGACCGCCTTGATCGACCGGCAGCCGGCGGCCCCGCTCGGCGGATGCTGCTCTGCGGCGCGCGAACGCCCCGAGGCACCCGGCCGACAGCACGCTGCATCGGCATCCGATGACCGGGGCGAGTGCGCCCCGCCTGTGCCCGGTGATGCCGTGGCGGTGGATTTCACGGCCTATGTCGGTCGCGACGACGCCGGCCGTTCGGTGCTGCATCTGCTGGTCGAAGGCATTCATTGCGGCGGCTGCGTCGCCAAGATCGAACGGGCGCTTCGCAGGTCTCCCGGAGTCGAAGACGCGCGGGTCAACCTGACGACACGCCGGCTGGTCGTTGCCTGGCGCGGTCCGGCGGAGCAGGCCGCACGGCACATGGCCGCGATCACCGATTTGGGCTACCGGGTCGTCCCTTACGACCCGCAGCGCGCCCGGAAGGGCGAGGCGCGCGACGAGACGGAACTGCTGCGCGCCATGGCCGTCGCCGGTTTCGCCGCCGGCAACATCATGCTTCTCTCGGTCTCGGTCTGGGCCGGTCATTTCCAGGACATGGGGCCGGCGACCCGGGATCTCCTGCACTGGTTCTCGGCGATCGTCGCCATTCCGGCGATCTTCTATGCCGGCCGTCCGTTCTTCCGGTCCGCGCTGACCGCGCTGCGGCACGGCCGGACGAACATGGACGTGCCGATCTCGCTCGGCGTGCTTCTGGCCACCGCCATGAGCCTGCATGAGACCGCGGTCGGCGGGCCGCATGCCTATTTCGACTCCGCCGTCACGCTGCTCTTCTTCCTTCTGGTCGGACGCTATCTCGATCGCCGCGCCCGCGGGCAGGCGCGCTCGGCCGCCGAGCGTCTGCTGAGCCTCCGCGCCAACGCGGTCGCCGTGCTCGACACGAACGGTACGGTGACTCTTCTGCCGCCGGAGCAGGTCCGGCCGGGCATGGTCGTGCTCGTCGCGGCGGGGGCGCGGATTCCCGTCGACGGGCGCGTCCTGGATGGCCGTTCGGACATTGATACGAGCCTCATCACCGGTGAAACCCTGCCGGTCGCCGCCACGGTCGGCGACACGGTCTTTGCCGGCACGCTCAACCAGTCCGGTCCGCTGCGCCTGGAGGTTACCGCCGTTGGCACGGACACCCTGCTGGGCGAGATCGTCCGACTGATGGAGGCGACGGAGCAGCGCAAGGCGCGCTATGTAAGCCTGGCCGATCGCGTCGCGCGGCTCTATGCGCCCGTCGTTCACCTGCTCGCGCTCGCGACCTTTGTCGGCTGGGCGTGGGCCCTTGCCGCACCGTGGCAGGTCGCCCTGTTGAACGCCGTCGCCGTTCTCATCATCACCTGCCCCTGCGCGCTCGGCCTTGCGGTACCCGTCGTGCAGGTGATCGCGAGCGGACGTCTGATGCGCCAGGGCATTCTGCTCAAGTCCGCGACGGCGCTCGAGCGCCTGGCGGTGGCCGATACGATCGTGTTCGACAAGACGGGAACGCTGACGACCGGTCGGCCGGAGCTGCTGCGGGACGAGAGGATCGACGCGTCCGACTTGGCGCTCGCGGCCTCGCTTGCTGCCGCGAGCCGCCATCCGCTGGCGCGCGCACTGGTTCGCGCCGTCCCGGACGCCTCGGTTGCCGACGGCGTCGTGGAGGTAGCGGGGCACGGCCTCAGCCGCGCGACGCCGGAGGGCGAGGTCCGGCTCGGAAGCCGCCGCTGGTGCGGCGTGGCCGAGGACGCGGAAGAGGGGGCGGCCGCCGGACCCGAGATGTGGCTTACCCGCCCGGGCCGGCCGCCGGTTCGCTTCGCCTTCGCCGACGCACTTCGCCCCGACGCGGCGTCCGTCGTCGCCCGGCTGAAGGCGCTTGGGTTCGAGGTCGAGCTTCTTTCCGGCGATCGCGAGGCGGTCGTGTCGGCGGTCGCGGCCGCGGTCGGTATCGACCGGTTCCGCGCGAGCTGCACGCCGGTCGAGAAGTGCGACCGGCTCGCCGCGCTCGCGGCCGCTGGGCGCAAGGTGCTGATGGTGGGCGACGGCCTCAACGACGCACCTGCCCTTGCCGCGGCGCTGGTCTCGGTCTCTCCGTCTTCCGCCGCCGACGTCAGTCAGACGGCCGCCGACGCGGTATTCCAGGGCGAGCGTCTTCATCCCGTTCTGGAGCTCCTGACGGTGTCGCGGCGGGTCGAGCGCCTCGTTCGCCAGAACTTTGCCCTGGCGTTCGGTTACAACGTCCTGACGATCCCGGTGGCCGTGATGGGCCTGGTGACGCCGTTGATCGCCGCCATCTGCATGTCCGCCTCGTCTCTTGTGGTCGTCGGCAACTCCTTTCGTCTTGCGCGCCGGAGGTCCGCATGACCGGTCTGCTTTATCTCATCCCCATCGCCATGCTGCTCGGGCTGCTCGGCCTCGGCGCGTTCCTTTGGGCGCTGAGGTCCGGCCAGTTCGACGACCTTGACGGCGCCGCTTACCGGATCCTCTTCGACGACGACGAGGATGTCTCGCCGGGCCGGGGCGAGAGGCCGGTCCGGTAGAGGATGGGGCGACAGGCGGTCGGGCCGGTACAGCCGAAGGCGCTTCGACGAGTTTGTCCTGCGTCAACGTCGCGGGCGCGATCTTATGCCAGATTCGCGTGGAAAACGGCGGATCTCGGTCCGTGCAACGGAGTGGAGCCCGTTCGACATGACCTGCCGGCCGACAACGATCCTGGTCGTGGCCGACAACGCGATGGCGCGGCACATCGCCGCGACGGCGTTCGAAGCCCTTGGCTGTCTTGTCCTCGAGGCCGGGGACGGATCCGGCGCCCTGGCGCGGCTGGCGGCCCATCCGGAGGTCGCTCTGCTGTTCGCCAATCAGGACATCCCGGACATGGACGGGCGCGAACTGGCCGCGGCGGCGCAGGCGCTCCGGCCCGAACTCAAGGTCGTGGTAACCGCGGATGCCCCTGGCGAAGTGCCACCGTCGGGCGATCTTCTGTTTGTGTCGAAGCCCTGGACGATCGCGAGCCTGAAGGCGCTGGTGCAGCCGATGAACCGTCGGGCGGCGGATGAAGCGCGCTTTGGCCGGCCGAGCGGGCCGAAACCTTGATCGCCGGGGCGGCTGTGGGCGGTGCGGTCCTTTCTGGCACCCGCTGCGGGGGGACTTGACCGTGGTCAAGGGAAGCCGGCCGCATGCGCAGTATTGAGCGGAGCGTTTGCCGCACGGGCATGCCGCGCCGGAGGCTTTGAGGAGCAGAAATGCATGCAGTGATCGCCACTCTTCCAGACCAGGCGCAGGTCGATCCTGGCTGCAGGATCGGTATCCTGACGATTTCCGACCGTGCCAGTGCCGGGGTCTACGAAGACCGCAGCGGGCCGGCGATCCAGGCCTGCCTGAACGACCTCCTGGTGACGCCCTGGCGCGCCTACGTGCAGGTTGTTCCCGACGAGTGGGACCACATCGAAACGGCACTGATCTCTCTGTGCGACGGCGGGGCCTGCGGCCTCGTCGTCACGACGGGCGGAACCGGGCCCGCGAAGCGGGATATCACGCCCGAGGTCACCGAGTCGGTCTGCGACAAGATGCTGCCGGGATTCGGCGAACTGATGCGCGCGGTCAGCCTCAAGGCGGTCCCCACGGCCATCCTTTCCCGCCAGACGGCGGGAATCCGCGGGCGCAGTCTCATCGTCAATCTTCCGGGCAGCCCTTCGGCCATTCGCGACTGCCTGATGGCGGTGCTGCCGGCCATTCCCTACTGCCTCGATCTGATCGGCGGAGGGCATATCGAGACCGATCCGGAGAAATGCCCGAGCTATCGCCCGAAGCACGTCTTCGCGGGCGGAACGTCGATCGCCTGATGAGAGCCGGGCCCGCTTCGCGTGCCGGTGCAAGCTTTTCGCCGGTTCTGATCGCCGGTCTTGCCCTGCGCGCCCTGCCGCTGCCGCCGCTGCAGGCTCTGCTGCAGGTCGGCGTGAGCGGTCTCCGCCGGTCCCATCCTCGGATCTTCGAGCGGTTTCGCGAGTTCGACGACGTGCTGGTCGCCGTCTATCCCACCGATCTGCCGTTCGGCTTCACGCTGCGTTTGGGCGGCGACTCGGTCTTTGCCGCAAGGGTTCACGACCATGATTCGATGCCGCCGAAACCGACCGCGACGATCCGGGGATCGTTCGCTCTTCTCCTGCGCCTTCTCGAAGGGACCATCGACGGAGACGCGGTGTTCTTCTCACGCGATTTTTCGTTCGAGGGCGACACGGAGGTCATCCTGAGGCTCCGCAACATGCTCGAGTCGGAAGAGATCGATCTGCCAAACGATCTTCTGCGCGGCCTTGGCCTGCCGGGGCCGGTCGCGCGGCGATGCGCCAACCACGCCCGGCGGCTGGGCGAGATGGCCGACCGCGATCTCAGGACGCTGCAGGAGGCGCTTGTCGGGCCGCTGCGCGTCCGGCAGGAGGCGCTCGGCGCGGCGGTGGCAGACCTGCGCGGAGAGGTGGATCGGCTCCGGCATGACCTCCGGCGCGCCCGGGGATCGGCAGGCGGTGTCAAGCGGGTGCGCGACCTGACCAAATCCACCGGAGCGGAACCGGGAACATGAACGGGAGCCCGATCGAGCTCATCTGTCCGGCCGGGACGCCGGCTGCCCTGCGCGCCGCGGTCGACGCGGGCGCCGATGCGGTCTATGCCGGATTCCGGGACCAGACGAACGCACGCAACTTTCCGGGCCTCAACTTCAGCCGCGCGGAGCTGCGCGAGGGCATCGCCTATGCGCGAGAGCGCGGCTGCAAGCTGTTCGTCGCAATCAATACCTATCCGGAGGCCGGCAACCTTGCGCCCTGGCAGGCGGCGGTCGACGACGCGGCGCGGCTTGGCGCCGATGCGGTGATCCTCGCCGATCTGGGGCTGCTCGACTACACGGCCCAGCGGCATCCGGGGTTGCGCCGGCATCTTTCGGTGCAGGCCACGGCCTCGAGTCCCGAGGCGATCCGCTTCTACACGGAGGCCTTCGGCGTCCGGCGCGTCGTCCTGCCGCGGGTGCTCACCGTGGCGGACATCGAGCGCGTTCGCGCGGAGGTCGATGTCGAGCTGGAAGTCTTTGCCTTCGGCGGGATGTGCGTCATGGCCGAAGGTCGATGCTCTCTGTCCTCCTACGCGACCGGCCGCTCGCCAAACAAGGACGGCGTGTGCTCGCCCGCGAGCCATGTCCGTTACGAGGACGAAGGCGATCATGTCCTGTCGCGCCTGGGGAACTTCACGATCAACCGGTATCGACAGGGTGAGCCGGCCGGGTATCCGACCTTGTGCAAAGGACGGTTCGTACCCGCGGAGGGCCCGGCCGGCTACCTGTTCGAGGAGCCGATCAGCCTCAACGCGATCGAGATTCTTCCCCAGCTCGCAAGAGCCGGCGTCAGCGCGCTCAAGATCGAGGGGCGGCAGCGGGGGCGCGCCTATGTTTCCCAGGTCGTCCGCGCGTTCCGCGCGGCGCTCGACGCGCTCGCCCGAGGCGAACCCGTTCCCGCTGACCCCCTTGACGGGATCACGGAGGGCAACCGGGACACGGCCGGTGCCTATGAGGCGCGCTGGCGATGACCGACGGGCAGCGGCGAACGCCTTATCTCTCCCTTGGCCCGGTTCTCTTCAACTGGGCGGCGGACCAGTGGCGCGACTTCTATTTCCGGGTCGCCGATGAAGCGCCGGTGGACGTAGTTTATGTCGGGGAGGTCGTCTGCTCGAAGCGCGCGCCGTTTCACGAGCCGTTCCTTCCGGCGGTCATCGACCGGCTCGAACGCGGCGGCAAGCAGGTGGTGCTGTCCAGCCTCGGCCTGATCGCGGAGGCGAGGGAGCGGCGGCAGGGCGCCGAGCTGGCCGCCGAAGCGGATCGGCTCGTCGAGGCCAACGACTTGGCACTCGTCGCCCAGCTGGCCGGCCGGCCGCATGTGATCGGCCCCTTCATCAACGTCTACAACGAAGGGACGCTCCGAGTCCTTGCGCAACGCGGCGCTTCGCGCGTCTGTCTGCCCTTCGAGCTTTCGGGCGCCGCCGTCGGCGTGCTGGCGCGCGCGGTGCCGGGCGTGGAGATCGAGGTACAGGTGTTCGGACGCGTCCCGCTGGCGCTTTCGGTCCGCTGCTATCATGCGCGGGCGCATGGCCTGCACAAGGACGGCTGCCAGTTCGTGTGCGGTCTGGACCCGGACGGCATGGCCGTGAAGACCCTGGACGGAGAGCCGTTCCTTACCGTCAACGGCACGCAGACCATGTCCCATTCCATTTGCCAGCTGCTGGAGCAGTGCGGCGCGCTCAGCGAGTTCGGGGTCGATGGCTTCCGCCTGTCGCCGCACAAGGTTGACATGGTTGCGGTGGCGGCCCTCTACCGCGCCGTGATCGACGGAAGGAAGGAAGCGCCGGCCGCCACCGAAGAGCTGGCCAAGATCGCCGGCTTCGCGCCATTCTCCAACGGGTTCTTCTTTGCCCGTGAAGGGCATCGGCGGATCGTTCCCGGGCGGGCCGGCGGCGAGTGAACCTGTCGGCACAGGGCGGGGGCGGCGATTGTCGGCCGACAAACTCCTCGTGGCCGTGTGGGCCAACGGCGTCACGGTGCGGGTTCGGATCCGGCTCCGGGATCGGTGCCGTCCGTCAATCCGGTCAAGCCGCCGACGGAACGGCGGCTTTGTCGGTCTTCTTGGCGTTCGACGTAATCCGACAGCATGCGCCGGGCTTTCTCCCGGGCGGCGAGACGGTCGCGAGACGCGAACGCGATCGCGAGCCTGCGGAAGAGACAGTCTACCGGCGCATTGGCGCCGCAGCGCCCGTTTCGATGCCTCGACGGCCGCATGCCGCAGTTCTCTCAGGACGGCGCGGCGGACCCCGGGGCCCGGGAGGCCGGCTCTCGCCGTTCATGCCCGCGCGATGACGCCGGGTGCCGGCTCTTCGGCACGACTCGGCCGAATTGATGCGGCGCATTCCGACCGATCAGGTCCTGCGCCATCTTGCGCGCCTGCGCGCAGGTCAAGCTCCGTCGCGTCCCGAGATCCAGACGTCGTCGGAGGCCCTGGCCCCAGGTTCGGTAATAGACGAAATAGGTAGGCTCGCCGCCGCTACCGGGCAGGCGGCAGCCAAAGCCCCACAGTTCGGTATCCCAGATCACCGCGCCGCGCCCGCCTGGTGTCAGCCCAAGAACAAGCGTCTCGGTCAGCCTCTCTCGTGGCATTGTAAGCCCCTCATGCCTACCCTGTTGGTCGGGTCACAGCCGGCCGGTCGCGCGGGCGCCACGGTAAGCCGGCTCAAGTCCCGCCCAGACCATCGCTCCTAATTTTCGCCGATTGCGCCGGACTCGACTTTGACCACGGTCAAGGCGGCGTCTTGTCGCCTGCCGCCGGGGACCAGGTGCCCGACCGACCCGGTCGGCTACGCGGCGACGGATCGCTGCCGGCAAATGCGCTCTTTGCCCGCGACCGGATGGCGCGTCCGTCTCCAATTCGTTTGCATAAAACCGCCCCATCGGGCCGGTAGCCGGCGGCGCGAAAGCTACCGCGAAGGCCGGCCTGCGGCCTCGGCAGAATCGCGCGCAGCGCGACGCAGCCATGGTGATGCCCGACTTCGTCGAGAGCCGCGATCAGCGCCGCTGCCACCGGCGCCCGATCGATGAGGTCGAGCGCGACGAAATGCTCGGCGAGCAGAACCGGACCGTAGCCGAGGTCGCGCTTTATCCGATAGGTGACGAGACCAAGCAGGTAGCCGTTTTCGCCGCGTGCGGCCACGATGCCATGCTCCGCGGCCGCTTCGGGGGCGGCCAATTGCTGCGCGAAGGCGCGCCAGGTTCCGAGATCGAGATCCGGCTGCACGGCCTGGATGAGCGGGAACGCCTGCGGAATCTGCTCGGGGGACAGCGGCGCCGTGGTGATGGATCGGGTCATGGCGTGGCCCTGGCTGGCAGCTCCACGGTTAGCGAATCGAAAGCCAAAAAGCGGTGCCGGGCCGGTCCCCGTGACGGATGGTGCCGCCACCCGACGCGATCCGCCGCTCCGGGACAAATCGTCGCACGGCACCGGTGGCTTCGACCTGCTAGATTTCCTGCATGCCCCGGCATGGGCCTGAATCGGTAGATTGTCCTGTCTTGCGGGCCGGGAGCCGATCGAAGGGCCGCCCGCGTTGAATGCCGGGCGTTTACTCTTATTTCTATGCCGCTGTGGAAAGTTTCCCGGACAGAGAAATGCTCCAGGTTTCGATGTCGCCTATCGCCGATAGACCGGGCCGCCCGACGCGAACCGTCGATCCAAGTTCGCCGTGCAGCGATTGCAGGGTTCGGAGCCTGTCGATCTGTGCCCCGCTGGCGCCGGAGGACCTTTACCATATGGCCGATATCGTGTCGGCGCGGCGGCTGCAACCGGGCGAGACTCTGTTTGTCGAAGGCGAGCCTGCGGATCGATTGTTCAACATCACCGCCGGGACCATGATGGTGTACCGGCTGCTGCCCGATGGCCGGCGGCAGATCACCGGCTTCCTGTTCCCAGGCGACTTCCTCGGCTTCGGCAGCGAGAGCGTCTATCACTACAGCGCAGAGAGCATCACGGTCGTGGACCTCTGCCGATTTTCTCGGCCCGAGCTGCAGCGGCTGCTTGAGCGGTTCCCCGCCATGGAACAGCGTCTGTTCGGCATGGCCAGCCACGAGCTCGCAGCCGCGCAGGACCAGATGGTTCTGCTCGGGCGCAAGACGGCGCAGGAGAAGGTGGCGTCCTTTCTGATCATGCTTTCGGAACGCGCGGCCCAACGTGGCCAGAAGTCGAACCCGGTGTCGGTGCCGATGAGCCGGTCCCAGATCGGCGACTATCTTGGCCTCAGCATCGAGACCACGAGCCGGGTGTTCAGCCGGCTCAAGCAGAAGAAGATCATCGCGCGACGGCCGGGCGACAGGATCGAGATCCTCGACCGCGACACGCTGGCCGCCATGGCCGAAGGCGCCTGACGCGCTGCCATCCGCGTTTGCGGCCCGGGCGAGGGCGGTGTTCGTACCCCCGTCCTCGGCGAGCGCAATCCCGGGCATGTCGCGGTCCCGTGCCTGACACGCGCTCTTGGTAAGGATCCCCAAGACCATCGCGCCCCCGTCTGCTGCGCCAGCGGCATGCCGACCCCGTCGAGATCGAATCGGCTGAGCCTCTCGCCCGGTCGGTGGCTGGACGCATTGCCGCATCCGCCGCGCTCGGGTCGCCATCCGCTGTTGTCGGACGATAGATTAAGCGTGCAGGCGGCGAGAGCCGTTTGACTCAGGTCAAAGCGCGGCCGCGTGCCGACGTCGCAGCCGGGGAGTGTGTGTCGGTGCCGTCGGCTGCGGAGGGGTGGCTAGCCTTCGGGCGTTCCGGGCTTTGGGCTGAAGTACTTTTCGAACTTGTTGGGCACGTCCTTGTAGTCGTCGGCGTCGGCCGGGGGCTCGCCCTTGCGGGTGATGTTCGGCCAGATGGCGGAGTACTCGCGGTTGAGCTCGAGCCACCGCTCGACCCCCGGCTCGGTGTCCGGCACGATCGCCTCCGGCGGGCACTCCGGCTCGCACACGCCGCAGTCGATGCACTCGTCCGGATGGATCACCAGCATGTTCTCGCCAACGTAGAAGCAGTCCACCGGGCACACCTCCACGCAGTCCATGTACTTGCACTTGATGCACGCTTCCGTAACGACGTAGGTCATCGGCGTTTCTCTTGGATTCCGTGGCCGCTGAAAGTCACATTTTCGATAAAACTTGAAAGGGGCGCTGCGGAGGACGATGCCTCGCGCAATGATTTGCGCCTTGGGTGGCGAAGTGCCGCGACGCAAGGCCCGCGCCTTTGGACTCTTATCGGCGGCCGATCCGACCGTCGCGTCTCCCGGTGAAGATCGCCGCCGGGACGGGCGCGTTTCGAGTGCTCCCCGGGGCGGCGCCCCTCGCGGCGGCGCATGATCGACGCGGTGTTCCCCTCTCGGGATTCCATTTCCATCCGTCGTGCCGTCAGGCCGCCTTATCTTTCAGAGGCTCGATACGGTCCGAGGTCTTCGGCTCGGCGTTGCGTCCGTTTGCCGGCTTGCCAATGTCGAGCGGCGCGAAAAGATCGTGCAGAACGCGACGGATTAGGGCGCCGGCAGCGATCATCCGGTCGCCGAGCCGCTCGCCGGCCTCGAGATGGCGCCGGGCCGTCTCCGGCCGCATGTAAATGGCGACACCGCGGCCGAGCGGCCACCGGTTCCGCGCCGCCCCGACCCATTTCCCGGTCCTTTTATTAGTCATGGTCTCGTCCTTTGCTCTTCGGGCCGCTCAGCTCGCCCGGGCACCGCGTCCGCGCCACGGCCCGTGCATACCCTCGATATCGGTGTCGTCGTCGGTCGCTTCATTGCGCTGCCGCAAATACGGCCATGCAGATTCTGCAGCCCAGATGTGCCGTTCTGTGGCTTCTGCGTCGAAGGACCTGGCATCCGGCTTCTTCTGCCGTCGAAAGACTTGTCTTCTCTTACAAATGGAGGTCGCACACCCTCCGCGATGCCTCCCGCGGAAGGCCGTCGGTCCGGGGAAGGGCGGCCGTCAGGCCTTCCCCTCGGGGATCGGCCAGTCTTCGAGCCGGATCAGCCGGTCGTCGTCGGCGTGGTCGATGAGCATGCGGCGAACCCGGTCCTGCCACAGCGTGCGGAACCGCGCCGCTTCGGTCGCATCCGCCGCGCCGGCGATCTGGCGCCGCAGCAGGTCGTTGGCCGCCGGGTCACCCGGTACCACGCCCGTGTCCAGGAAAGCCTGCACGCCGGCGCCATTGTCGCGGCGGCGGAAGGCCATGATGCCCCGGATGTCTTCGCCGAAGGTGAGCAAGCCGCGCCGGTCGAAGCGGCCGCCGATGCCCTTGAAGCCGGTTTCCCCGGCGGCGCCGGTGAGAAGCGTGGCGATACCCGCCATCACTCCGGCTACCCCTTCGTCGGGCTGCTCGCGCAGATGGACCGAGATCTCGCCGCGGACCGGCATCGCGCGGCCGTAGAGGCGGCGCAGGGCCCGCACACAGATCAGATAGGCGGCGGCGACCGTTGGACAGGAATGACCGGCCAGCTTGACGGCATCGGCGTAGCCGTATTCGAGGACGCCGCCATCGGCGGCGCCGAGGAAGGCGCTCAGCGGGTCGCGGACGGTTATTCGCGGTGCAGCAAGAAAGAAGTTGGGAAGGTTCATCCGGGGATCTCCGTCCAATTCGTCGCGGCGGTTGCCTCAACCGGGCCTGCCGTCGGCGCGCGGCCGGGCGAGAATGGGGGCGTATACTGCGGCGAATATCAAAAAGGCGGCGGTCCACAGCATGCCGGAGAACATCAGCAGGCCGAGATATCCCTCCCCCGAAGCCATCGGCGCGAGCACGCGCAGGAAGGCGGCCGCGAGCACGAGCGCATAGGCGACGACGGTCGGCGGGGCGGCGACGATCCTCCGGCCGGTGTGGCCGAGGGTGACACGCGACATCATGCCGAGCGTCATCGTACCGATCGCGCCGACGGTGAAGGCGTGCAGCGCCGCGTCCGCGGGCACCCATCCGGTCAGCTCGGCCAGAGCGCGCAGCGCGAAGGCGACGACGACCCAGGCGTAGCCGGCATGCAGGATCCAGAGGATCGGCATATGCCGCGCCGCGAAGCCGCGCCAGCCGATCATCCGCGCGCCGTTCGCCAGCGCCGCAGCCAGGGCAGCGACGCCCACGACCGGCCCGCGTCCCAAGACGAGGTCGGCCACGACGAAGAGCGCCGCCGCGGCGATGACCGGCGTGTCCGGCAGGGTCGATCGGACACCGGCGTCCGGCAGGACGTTCCGGGTGAAGAGCGGGATGACGCGGCCGCCGATGATGACGATCATCAACACGATGAGATCGACCGCCGCACGGAGGATCTGGCTCGGATCGAGCGGCATCAGGCCGAGCGCCGCGGCATGGAAGGCGAGGTTGACCGCGCCCATGACCAGAAGGATGACCGGGAAGATCAGGTTCCGGTGATTCCGCGTTTCCAGGATCGGCCGAAGGAGCACAAGCGCGAGCGTCGGCGCAAACGCCGCGTCGACCGCAACGGCGAGCCAGGCCGGCGCGGTTTCGCCGGCCGACAACAGGATGCGGCCGGCCAGCCACAGGACGGCGAGTGCGGCGAGGCCGGTGCCGGCGGTCGTGCGCCGACCGGTCCAGTTCGCGGTCGCGGTCAACAGGAAGCCGGCGACGACCGCCAGGCCGAAGCCGAACACCATTTCGTGACCGTGCCACAGGGCGGGCGCAAGGTGGGAGCTCACCGATACGGCGCCTTGCATCGTCAGCAGCCACAGCGGCACGGACGCGGCGGCGGCCAAGCCGGCCAGAAGAAAGAAGGGACGGAAGCCAAGCGCGAGAAGCGCAAACCCGGTCCGGCCCGGCGCATGCTTTTGGACGGCGGAATGACTCATGGGCTGAGATCTCTTCATCGCAGGATAGCCGATATGTAGGCGGCCACGACGGCGAGGTCCTTGCGCTGCGACAAAGAGGGCCGAAACATTTGCGCGGCTGACCAAGGCCGTGTTTCCAGGCAGCGGCGCGGCTCATTTCCGGTGCGATCGGAGCCCTTCGATCGACCGCGAAATTGCGCTCGGTCAATGAGCGATCGCGAACATTCGGCCATGAATGAATTTTGAACATCCTTTCGGAGGACACCGTGGAGATTCGAGCCCTTTGGGAAGGAACCGGCCGGGCCGTCCGACGCTGGCTCGAGACGGAGCGGTCGCGTAGGGAACTCGCCTCGATGGACGCGTTCATGCGGGCGGATCTGGGCCTCCAGACGGAGATCGAAGTCGCGGCTCTGGCCCGGAACGCCTGGCGCGACCCGGGGCAATTCCGGCGCATGCTGGAGCGGGTGGGCGCAAGCGGTCACCCGTTTCTCGCCAACCGGGCCTTTCGCCGCGAGCTCGAGCGCAGCTGCGCGCTTTGCACGGCCACGCGCACCTGCCGGCGGTGGCTCGCCTCGGGCGATCGCGATGGTTACCGGACCTTCTGCCCGAACGCCGCCGAGCTTTCGGCGATGGCCACGGAACGGCAGGAGACGCAGACGACCATCCCCGGTTGAAACGATCCGCGCCCGGTAAACTCGGCCGGACCGGTCGACGGAGCGGGGGACAGGGACATCGTGATCCGACATCGTGTGGAACGGCCCCGTTGCACTGACCGGAGCGTGGGTCCGAGGCACGGTTCAGGCGCGCCCGACCGGCTGACCGATATCGTCGCGAATGTCCAGCAATTCGGCATGCCGCCGGAAGGCCTCGGCGATCTCGCCGGAATCGTCGGTGCCGGCGGCCATGGTCGTGACCATGGCGACGAGCGCGACCATTACGGTCGCGCGGCCGTGCTCCCGGGAGCATTCCTCAATGAGCGGCCGCGTCCTGCGAACGCAATCGGCGATCCGCTGCAGGACCGGAGCGTCGTTGCCGATATCGATGTCCAGGTAGAGGACGTCGTCGAGGATGTGCTTTACTGAAGGATGCTTTGGCATCTTAGGCCTTTCGTGATGCGTCCGCTGCAAGGGTCTGTGGAATCCGGCGCGATGTGTTAACATGCAACTTCAGAGAATGTTATGAGAGAACGCCGCATGCAGCAATTCCACCGCGCCGCGGGGCCTGTTCGCCGCGTTCCGGAGCGCGACAGGATCGGCAATCGTCTCGAGACGCAGCCGGGGCGGTTGAAAAAGAGGCATCGGTGTAACATCTTGCCGGACCCGGCTTTTTGCGGCCGGGTGCGAACGGAGGCATAGCGGCGATGCGGCTGACGCTCTACACGGACTATTCGCTTCGGGTGCTGATGTATCTCGGGCTCAAGCGGGACGGGCTGGCGACGATTGCCGAGGTGTCGGAGAGCTATGGCATCTCGCGGAACCACCTGATGAAGATCGTCCACCAGCTGGGGCTTCTCGGCTACGTTGAGACGGTCCGCGGCAAGGGCGGCGGCATCCGCCTGGCACGGCCGGCGGGTGCGATCAACCTGGGCGAGGTGGTGCGCCGGATGGAGGAGGATCTGGCGCTGGTGCAGTGCTTCGACCCGGTCGCGGCGAAGTGCCGGATCGAGAGCGCCTGCGTCCTGCGAGCGGTGCTCGGCGAGGCGCTCGGCGCATTCCTCGCCGTCCTCGACCGCTACACCCTCGCCGACCTCATCGAGCGGCCCCGCGCCCTCTCCAGGCTCCTCGCAACCGGAAACGCCCGGGCCACCACGGCGGTCGGCGCGCGCGCCTGAGCGCGCCCGACGGCCGGGCGCACTCCTGAGGGTTCCGTTTTCCCACGCCGGCGCGCGGGCGCCGTCGTTCATGTCACCCGCGGCAACTCGTCGAAGCTGTGGAACGGCGGCGGCGAGGGCAGGCTCCATTCCAGGGTGGTCGCACCGTCGCCCCACGGATTCGCGGCGGCCCGTTTGCCCCGCAGGAACGCATGCACGACGATCCCGACGAACAGGAGAACCGATGCGAAGCCGATGAAGGCACCGATCGAGGATACGAGGTTCCATCCGGCATAGGCGTCCGGATAGTCGGGATAGCGCCGCGGCATGCCGGCGAGGCCGAGGAAGTGCATCGGGAAGAACGCCAGGTTGACCCCGAGGAAGAACGTCCAGAAATGGAGCTTCCCCAGCGCCTCTGAATAGGTTCGCCCGGACATCTTGGAGAACCAGTAATAGAAGCCGGCAAAGATCGCGAACACGGCGCCGAGCGACAGCACGTAGTGGAAGTGCGCCACGACGTAGTAGGTGTCGTGCAGCGCCCGGTCGACGCCGGCGTTGGCCAGCATGACGCCCGTGACGCCGCCCACCGTGAACAGGAAGATGAAGCCCAAGGCCCAGACCATGGGCAGCTTGAACTGGATCGACCCGCCCCACATGGTGGCGATCCACGAGAAGATCTTCACGCCCGTGGGCACCGCGATCACCATGGTGGCGAACACGAAGTAGGCCTGCGTGTTGCCCGTGATGCCGGCCGCATACATGTGGTGCGCCCACACGATG
>CAZKCM010000083.1:0-19105 GCA_964551315.1 uncultured Rhodospirillaceae bacterium
CACATCGGCGCGTAGCCAAAACCCCCGCGACGCACCGCACGCGCGCCAAAGGCGAAGCCGCTCGTGCGTCGATCGGGGCAGGCGCGATCGCTGGCTCTGGTCGCTTCGACCAGCTGAACTCCTGGCCGAGCGATCCGGGCCGGTGCGCCCCCGATCGTGCTGTCTGTGTGGCTTGGCCTTCGCTGTGCGGAGACGCGACCCCGACCCCGGCAAAGGAGGAGCACGGGAGCACTGCGTCTCAACAGGTTCGCTGAGGATCTCTGCTTAGAGAGGATCTCTGCTTAGATCGGGGGGCGAGTTTCGCGCCACCCCAGGGCGCGCTCGAGCGCTGCCCCGATCCGCAGCACCATAGCGTCATCATACCGCCGGCCGACAATCTGTAGTCCGGTCGGCAGCCCTTGCGAGGTGAATCCGGACGGCACCGACAACGCGGGGCAGGGGCTGATCATGTTGAAGGCAAAGGTCATCTCGCACTGCCGATATCGGCCCTCGGCGTCGAGCGTGCCATAGTCGCTCTCCCGCGTGCCGAGCGGCGGCGGCGCAACGGGTGCCGTCGGGCAGAGAAGGGCGGCGTACTTTTCCAGGATCGGCCGCAGCGCCGCCCATTGCTGCGTTCGGATGAATTCGACCTCCTTGAGCGCGACGGCAGCCATGCTGCGGCCCGCTTCGACGGCCTCGACAATCGGACCGCTCAGCCGACCGCGCTCGCGCTCGAACCGATCGGAAAGCAGGGCCGCCATATAGGCGTTCCAGTGCCGCCACCCGGCCTCGTTGATCTCCTTTGTCCAAGGAAGCTCGACGGGGTCGATCTGGGCGCCCTCGGCCCGGAGCGCGTCGATCGCGTGCAAGGTGTTGTCCGCCACCTCGCGATCCACGGCGTAGTAGCCGAGATCGACGCTGAACGCCAAACGGAGACCCCGGACGTCGTCGGGCAGCGGATCCGGAATTTCGGGTGCGACCGGCAGCGAAAGGATATCACGATCGTCCGGGCCCTGCGCCAACCGCAGGAACAGAGCCGCGTCGCCCACCGACCGGGCCAACGGTCCAAAATGGCAAAAGGTGTCGAACTGGCTCGGGAACAGGTCGAAGGGGATCCTTCCGAAGCTGGGCTTGAGGCCCACGACGCCGCAGAACGCGGCCGGAAGGCGCACCGACCCTCCCATATCGGAGCCTTCCGCCAGCGGCACGCACCCGGCGGCGACGGCGGCGCCGGACCCGCCCGATGAGCCTCCCGGGGTGCGACTCAGGTCCCATGGGTTTCTCGTGGCGCCCCACAACTCCGTCTCGGTGAAGTAGCTGAAGGCGAGTTCCGAGGTGGTCGTCTTGCCGACGATGATGGCACCCGCCCGGACGAGGCGTTCCACGACGACGGCATCATGATCCGGGATCCAATCCTCATAGAGCCGCGAGCCAAGCGTGGTCCGCTTGCCGCGGGTGGGCGTCATGTCCTTGAAGGCGATCGGAACCCCGTGGAGACGACCGAGCGCTTCACCCCGAAGAACGGCACGCTCGGCCTCTTTGGCCCTTGCAAGGGCCTCTTCCGGGTAGACGAAGCAGAAGCAGTTCAGCCGATCGTTGACCTCTTCGATCCGGTCCAGGGCGTTCGCGACGACCTCGACGGGGGAGATCTCGCGATCGCGAATCCGTGCGGCGAGATCGACGGCCGGCGTGAAGCAGAGCTCCTGGTTCGGCATCGCCGTCCTCGCGAGCCTCAGAGATTGTCGCGCGGAATCGTCAGCGCCCAGCTCTTGCAGAACACCCGCGTGTCGCCCTCATAGGCGTCCAGGTCGAGTTCGACCCGGAAGGTGTCGGCCGTCGCCGTGAGCATGCTGCGCGTCTGCGTGCGGACGCGCCAATGACCGCGTCCGAGGCGATGCGTCGCCGTGACCTCGTACCGCGCCGAGAGCGGATCGTCGGGTTGGATGCTGGCGCGTTCCACGGCGAAGGCGTCGCAATCGAGGTCCAGGTCCGAAATATGCCAGGCGCCTCCGTCCTTGGTAACGGTCACGACCGTTTCGCCGGTCGCGACGTCCTGCACGATACGCCGCGCGTAATCGACAGGCCGCCGAATTGATCGCTTCAACGGCGGCGGCCCCTCGGCAGGCCCGAAGGCGGGCAGCTCGGCATCTTCGGAACGCGGCGGGCGGACCGGAAGATCGAGCTGGCTGGTGCCCGTGAACACCGTCAGCCGGACGGGCGCCGGCGAGGGCCACGCAATGGGCCAGTAGCTGGTCGAGACGGCGATCCGAAGCCGATGGCCCGCCGGAAAGGCATGGGCGATGTCGCCGAGTGGGACGCGCACGCGATAGCGCCGGCCGGGTACCAGGGGGGTGGGGAACTCGTGGCTGTCGCGATGCGTCAGATTGAGAAGGCCGTAGGTGACGAGCGCCGACGCTCCGTCCGGCGCGACGTCGCAGAGTCGAACGGCGATCATGGCGTGCGGCCGGTCTGCCATGAGGTCGAGCGTGACGGCGGGGGCACCAAGGATCTCCGTGCGCTCAGTCAACGGTGCCGAGTCGAAGACGAGAGAGCAGCCATCGTCTTCCCGCTGATCACCGGGCATTTCCGGGCCGACGCCGTACGGGCACCAGCGACGGTAGTTTCGTCCCGCGGTCTGGGGCGACGAAAGCGTCAGCCGCGCCTCGGGCGCAGCCTCGCCGTCAAGCCGGCCCGGGTTCAAGGTGAACCGGCGAGGAACGATATTCGACGAGGGCCAGGATGCTTCGGCAACCCAGCGGCCGGGTCGCTCGGCATAGTAGGGCCGCGGCGGCACGCTTTCCTGCATCCAGACGCGGTACATGGGTTCGTCCATGATGCCGGTGTCCCGGCCTTTGAGCCACTGATCCCACCAGCGCAACGCCTCCTGCAGAAAACCGATCTGCGGGCCGGGTCGACCCGTGTGCCCGTAGTCGTGGGCCCAGGGACCGACCAGCCCCTTCCTCGGACAGGTGAGGCCGGCCAGGAGGCGCGGCACCGCATTGACGTATCCATCGGCCCAGCCGCCTATGGCGTAGACGGCACAGGTGATGTCCGCGTAGCTCTCGCAGACCGAGCCATGCTTCCAATAGTCATCCCGGCGCTGGTGCCGGAGCCAGGTTTCGATGAACGGAACCGTGTTCTCCAGACGCTCCAGCCACATGGCGCGCCAGCGCTCCCCGACCAGATCCGGGTCCGGCGGCCGGGCGTTGCGCACGAACATCTGCGCTGCCCAGGCGAGATTGTCCAGAAGCAGGCAGCCGCCCATGTAGTGGACGTCGTCGGCGTATCGGTCATCGGTCGAGCAGACGGTGATGATGGCCTTCAGCTCCGGTGGTCGGCGCGCCGCCACTTGGAGCGAGTTGAACCCGCCCCAGGAGATGCCCATCATGCCGATGCTGCCGGTGCACCAGGGTTGAGCCGCGATCCAACGCAGAATCTCCAGGGCGTCGTCCTGCTCCTGCTTCAAATACTCGTCGCGGAGGACGCCCTCGGATTCGCCGGAGCCGCGGATATCGACGCGCACGCAGGCGTAGCCATGGCCCGCGAAGTAGGGATGGATCGTCTCGTCGACCGGCCGGTAGAAGTCCCGCTTGCGATAGGGAATGAGCTCGAGGATGGCCGGCACCGGATTGCTCTCGGCGTCCTCCGGCAACCAGAGGCGGGCCGCGAGGCGCGTTCCATCCGACAGCGGAATCCAGCAATGCTCGACCTCCCGCACGGCTCGCGGGAAACGCGTGATGATCTTCATGCCGATGCCCCCGGCCCCGCCGGTTGTAGCTTTCCGGAACGGCCCATCACCATCTAGGCGGGTCTGAAGAGATCGAGGCGCACGGTCCCATCCGGCAGCGTCGCCGGCACGATGGTGTCGCGGTAAATCGCGGCGTTGACGCCGTGCGTGATGAACACGTAGGCACCAGACTCCTCCATGAGGTCCTGCATACGCCGATACAGCTTGTCGCGCTCGGCATCGTCCCGCTCGACGAGGCCCCTCTTGTGAAGCTCGGTGAACTCCTCGTTGCACCAGCGCTCCCAGTTCCAGACGCCGACCTGGTCGCAGGTGAACCACGCCGTCGCCCAGCTCGGATCGGGCGCCATAGTGAAGTAGTTGATGATGAGCTGGACGTTCTTCCATGAATCGCCCGCCGACTGGTCGCCAAGGGTCCAGAACGTCCCGCCGTCGTGGCTCTTGATGGCGACGGTAATCCCAAGCTCAGCGAGGTTCGCCTGGACCACCTGCGCGGCAGTGAGGTATTCCGTCGTGTTGAGCACGTCCAGGGTCAGCGTGAGACCCGAGACGCCGGCTTCGGCCAGCAGCCGCTTGGCGCCCTCGAGGTCGCGTTTCGGCGGCTCTATATCGCGGTGACCGAGGAGGCCGGGCGCAATGATCCCGGTCGAGCGCGGGACGGTGCCGAAGTAGGCCGCCTCGATGATCATGTCGACGTCGATCGCCTTCTGGATGGCGCGGCGTACGCGAATGTCCTGAAGCGCGGGATTCTCCGTGTTCATGCCGAGCCAGGTGTAGGCAAGCGACGGCTTCTCGATCAGCTTTGCGCCGGCCGGCAGGCGGGTCTGATAGCTGGCGAGCGAGCTCAGACCGACGGTCGTATAATCGAGCTCGCCCGCCTCGAAGGCCAACTCGGCCGCCTTTTCGTCCTCGATCGGCAGGACGTGGATCTCCTCGAACAGCGACTCCGACCCGCTCCAGTCCGGATTGCGGGCAAGCACGAGCCGTTGCTTGGGGATCCACTCCTTGATCCGGTACGGGCCCGAGGTTGCCGGCGGCTCCGTTGTGAAGCGACCGCCAACCGCTTCGACCGCCTTCTTGCAGACGATGGAGGAGGTGCCCCAAGGGAGGGTGCTCCACCACAGCGGGGCAAAATACTCCTTGAGGACGATCACACCGGAGTACTCGCCGGTGACCTCGACGTGATCGAGCGCGGCCCAGTCGTCCTTGTACGGGGCATCGAGGGCAGGGTCGATGACGCGCTCGAAGGAATACTTGACGTCCTCCGCCGTCAGTTCGCCGAAGCCGTTGCTCCAGAGGATCCCAGGGCGCAATGTGAACGCGATGTGCGTGTCATCGACCTGCTCGATCGACTCTGCCGCGTAAGGCTCCCACTCCCATCGAGTTCCCGGCTTGAAGGCGATCAGTCGATGGAAGAGGGCAATGGACAGCTCTTCCTCGACCTTGGTCAGGCGAAAGGGCGGGTCGAGGACCTGGATGTCCGTGAAGATACGGTGCCGGAAAACGGTTTTGCTGGCGGCAAGCGCGCGGCTCGGCCGCGTCAGGGCCAGAGCGCCCAACGCGGCCGACCCTTGAACGAAGTGGCGACGAGAAATCGGGCTGAACCGCATTTTCGCCTCCCAAGGGTGATGGTGTCGTTTGACGCAATATTCGCCAAGCCCTTCACCCGGAAATGTCAAGCGTACGACGTTGTCTGCTCGAAAACCGTCCGATACGGCGCGTTACCTCAGGATTCACTCGATGAAGGCGCGCTCGATCCCAGGATTCGTTGCGGCATTGTCGGCGGCGTTGAGTGCTTTGGTGAGTTGTCCGCGCTCCACCACCTCGAGCGCCGTTCGATCGCTGAACTCGGGATGGAATTGGAACGGGAGTCGCTGACCGACCCCCACCGGGTGATCCGCGCGTCAGGTTCGTGCTTCGCCGTTCCCGACGCCATGGCGGTCGGGCCCAGGCGGTCCTCCGGACCGCCACGCGGCATCCTAGTCCCGATCGGGGCGATCGGACGTTCAGGTCAGATCCCGTATGGTTCTGTAGAGATCCCCCGGCACCGTTACGCCCTCCTTCAGAATTCTTGCTCTTCGGGCGCGCCGTCCGTCGCCCGGCAGTCTCACGCCTTCCTGAGCCAGGATCTCCTTGAAGAGCGCCTCCGCCTTGTCCGCCCAACCTCCGGGATTGCCGAACCGCGAGGGGGCGATGGCCAGGATGAACTCGCCGCCGCGCGGAGGCCCACCATCCTCCAGATCGGCCGCCTTCGCCTCGGGGCTCGTCCGTTCACCGATCAGCGGGCCGACCAGCAGTTCGATCATCAAGGCAATGGCGGCGCCTTTGTAGCCGCCGAACGGCAGGATGGCGCCCTTGAGCACTTCGCCGGCGTCGGTCGTCGGTCGGCCCCGCGCGTCGATGCCGACGCCTTCCGGAAGCGGCCGACCATCGCGGGCCGCGATCATGACGTCGCCCCGCGACATCACCGCGCTTGCCTGATCGAAGACCATGGGATCGCCGCCGGGCCGGGGCCAGGCAAAGGCCAAAGGATTCGTGCCGTAGACGGGCTTCGCGCCGCCGGCCGGCGGTATCGCCGGTTTGTAGGCCGTGCAGGCCAGGGCGGCAAGGCCGCGCTCCGCGATCGCCTCGACCTCTACCCACAACGGCGCGAAGTGGTGGGTCCGGATCAAGGCCGCCGCCGCGATGCCCTGGCTTTCCGCCAGCTCCACCAGCGGGTCGCGTAGAGTGCGGAGGGCAAGCGGAGCGTATCCGTTGGCGCCGTCCACGCGCAGGACCGAGGGGGCGATGCGCTCCCACACGGGTCGTGCCCGGCCGTCGACCTTTCCGCTCTTCAACGAGGCTACGTAACCGGGCAGTCGGAAGAGGCCGTGCGCATGCGCTCCATCTCGCTCGGCCTTGAAGATCGTGTCCGCGATCGCGTCGGCGTTGTCCTCGTCGCAACCCGCGCGATTGAGGACGGAATAGGCCAGATCTCTTACCTCGTCGAGGCGCAAGCAGACGTCGTTGCCGCTGGGTGTCATAGCCTTACCTTCCCCTTGTCCGAAAGTGGAACTGAAAGGCCTTGCGGTGATCGCCGTCCCTAGGCATGCCCGGATCACTCCACTTTGTATTTCTCGATGGCCGCCCGATCGACCACGACGCCAAGCCCCGGTTCTCTGGGGACGGCGACACCGCCGTTCCGCACCGTCCATTCGTCCCCGTGGATCAGATCGTCGCCGATCCAGTTGAACAGCGACTGCGACGGTCGGGAAAGTTCCGGGAATGCCATGCCCATATGGCACATGGCCGCCCAGGAGATGCCGAGTTCCCACACCGAACGGAACCAGACGCGCCGCCCCATGGCCGTCGCCTCGGCGACGAACTTCCGCATGGGCAGGATACCGCCGAGGGCATGCGGTTCGACCACGACCCCTTCGATGTCGGGATGCGCGCGAAGCGCGTCCAGGAAGAAGCAATGGGTCGAGACCGGTATGGAAAACTCGCGCGACAGAGCGGCCATGCCGCCGAGATCGGCAACGGGCTCTTCCAGGTTGGCGAGCCTTGCGCCTCTGGTGCCGGCAATGAAACGCCGGGCGGAATCCATATCCCAAGCCATGTTCGCGTCGACGCCGATCTCGACCGAGGGGCCCAGTTTCTCGCGAACGGCGTGAACGGTGGCGATGTCGCAATCGACCGAGTAGACACCCACCTTGAACTCGATATAGGAGGTCCCGTGCTCGGCCATCGAGGCGGCCGCGTTCTCGGCTATCCGCCTCGGAATCTCGCCTTCCGGAACATTGTCGTACGGATCGACGGTGTACTCGTAGCTGACGTAGCGGGCTCGCTCCCGGCAGGCGCCCCCCAGCAGGGAATAGACCGGAAGGCCGCTTCGCTTGCCCAGGATGTCCCAGAGCGCGAGATCGATGGCGGCGTAGGCATTCCACAGCGTCAGCACTTCCGGATAGCCGAAATCGAACAGATCGGAAAGGCAGCGCCGGCGGAGCTTCGCAAGGTCGTCCAGGTCCTCGCCGACCAGCTCGGATGCGAACCGCTGGGCGACGATCCGCGCCGCCTCAAGCGTCCTCGTCTCGCCGAATCCCGTAATTCCCTCGTCGGTCTCGACCTCGACGATGGTGCGCTCGACATGGGTCCGCCGTGCCTGGGAGAAATGGCCGATCTTCTTGACCGGCACGCGAACCGCGACGGGCCGCACTGCTGTGATCTTCATGGCACGATCCTGTTCTGGAAGCTGGGTCCAAGCCGGCCCGATGGAAAACCTGCCTTGTTGGGTGAGGAAAGCTGCCTTCCCGGAAAGGCATCGCGACCGCGCGGATAGACGGTTCCGCATCGATCGCCGATATTCGTCAGGGAGGAGCGGTCATCGTTACTCCGGGCCGGGACATGCCGGTAGCTTGCCAGTCCCCGTCCCCGGCGTCAACGAGGTGTGTACTTCTCTGCGTGTAGACCGCCTTGATTTCCATGCCATAGGCCCGGAATCGTCGGTAAAGTAGGGGGTGTCTGCTATCCCACGCGTGCTTCAAAATTGGCCAGAACCGCAGAAAATGGGCCTTTCAAGCCCGCGCGGGCGTTCAGCTTATGCTGTATGCAGCTCATTGACCGCCGCTTCCGGATATGGGATAAAATGCGCGCAGAACGCGGGAGCGCAGTCAGAGCAAAGGCCAATCCGGGAGGGATGGTGAACAGCGAACGGCACGGGGCCACACCGTCCGCACCGTTGGTGCAAACGCGCAATCTACAGAAGAGCTACGACGGCAAGCACCTGATCATCGAGAATTTGGACCTAACGGTCAATCGAGGGGAGTTTCTCACGCTGCTTGGGCCCTCGGGCTCGGGCAAGACCACGATGCTGATGATGCTCGCCGGCTTCGAAGTGCCTACGGCCGGAGAGATCCTGTACAAGGGCCGCTCCATCGAAAGATTGCCGCCGCATGAGCGCAACTTTGGCGTGGTCTTTCAGAACTATGCGCTGTTCCCTCATATGTCGGTCTTCGAGAACGTCGCGTTCCCGCTCTCGGTTCGAAAGGTCCCCAAGATCGAGATCGCCAGCCGGGTCACGCGGGCGCTCGAGATGGTGCAGCTGCGCGACTTTGGAGGGCGGCGCCCTGCGCAGCTCTCCGGCGGGCAGCAGCAGCGCGTCGCCCTGGCCAGAGCGCTTGTCTTCGAACCGGAGCTGGTGTTGATGGACGAGCCTCTCGGGGCCCTCGACAAGAATCTGCGCGAGCAGTTGCAGGTCGAGATCAAGCACCTGCACCAAGAACTGGGCATCACGATCGTCTATGTGACGCACGACCAGACGGAAGCGATGGTCATGTCCGACCGGATCGCCATCTTCAACCGCGGACGCATCCAGCAGCTGGGCAGCCCGAGACAGGTTCACGAGCACCCGGCCACGGCCTTCGTGGCGAGCTTCATGGGAGAGATGAACATCTTCGAAGGAAAGGTCACGGCCGTGGAAACCGATGGCCATTGCCGGATCGCTTTGGGGGCCGGCCTGACGTTCCTCGGCGTGAACGCTCGGGCGGTCGAGGCTGGCTCCTCCCGGCTCATGGCCGTCCGCCCAGAGCGCATCCGGCTCAATCCGCCACCCGGCACCTGCGACAACCTGGTGTCCGGAAGGGTTTCGGAAGCCATCTATCTCGGCGATCGAATGACGGTCCGCGTTGTCACCGCCGGCGGGCTGCAGTTCTCGGTCAACGAAGGCGTGGAGCGCGTGGACGATCCTCCCGCCCGCGGGATGCCGGTCGAGATCGGCTGGAACAGGGAACACTGCCTCGTTCTCGAGGCGGATTGATTCCCTTGGCCGCCCGTCACCGGATGAGATGACGGGGTTCTGGCTCCGTACGCCGGTGCCGTCTCAGGACGGGCTGAAGTGCTTCGACAGCCGGGCCATGCTGTAGACAATGTAGTTGCGGCTCGTCCAGCCGATTGCGCGCAGGTCGCCGAGGATCAGCGCGCGCTGGAGTTCCTGAAGCTCGGCACGCAGGGACTCGAGCGCCTCGGGCCATACCGATTCCACGATGTCGAACCAGATGCGCGCCGTCTGCATGTACAGGCTGTCGTGAAGCTCACGCAACGGCTCGTTGCCGATAAGCCCGTTGAGCAGCCGATGCCGATCGTTCTCCACGGTCCAGAAGGCGCGGATGTCCGGCGCGCCGTTCAGTTTCTGCGCGCGGTCGATCAGCGCTTTGATGCCCTCGACGGCCTGCGGAATGCTCGATCTGTCGATGAAGTCGGGCATTATCTCGCTTATGCCTAGACGAAGCTCGTAGACGTCTCTGAGGCGCTTGAAGTCCGCGCCCGTGACGATGGTGCCGACACCGTCTCGGGTCTCGACGAGTCTTTCCGCCTCGAGTCTTTGCAGAATTTGCCTGATCGGCGTCCGACTTACGCCGAATTCCTTGGCGAGCGCGATTTCCTTCAGCACCGTGGCCGGAGGGTACTCGAAGAAGCAGATGCGGTCGCGTATGGTTTGGTAGATCGCGTTGATCCGCGAACGCCCGCCCTTCCGGGTCGGCGGCGTTTTCGGGCTGGCGTGGTCACCCGTATCGGACTTTCGTTGGCGTGCCATCGCGGCTCGTTCGGTTCCCGTGCGTTACGTTTCGCGGTCCGCCCGGCGTCGCGGGCCGGGCGGTGCTGCTCTCTGCATGCTCCGCGGTGCCGGATGAGCGGCCGCCGGCCCTGCGCCGCACCTCCGGTTCATCATTGTTGCGTGCCTCGCCTGCCGATCAGGCGCTCGGAGCGGCGGCGCAGAATCTCGACCACACAAAGGAACACAACCGAAAGCACGAGCAAGATCGTCGCCGCCGCCGTGACGTTCGGCCCCGTATTGTCCTTGATGCCCGAAAACATCTGGAGCGGAATCGTCTTCTGCGCCGGCGCCGTGACGAACGAAGCGACGACGACCTCATCGAGAGAGGTGGCGAAGGCGAACACCGCCCCGGTTACGACGCCGGGCAGAATGATCGGCAGCACCACGCGCCGGAACGCCGTTGTCGGCTTCGCCCCGAGCGAACTCGCCGCGCGCCACAGGTTGCGGTCGAACCCTTGCAGGGCCGACAGCACGCTTATGACGACGAAAGGCAGCCCGAGCATGGCATGGAGCAGGATGGCGCCCCAGTAGGTGTTGTTCAGGCCGATCGCGACCAGCATCAGATATCCGCCGAGCGCGACGATGACGATCGGCACCATCAACGGAAAGATCGACAGGAGCAGCGTCGCGGTCTTGAGCCGGCGCCCGAGCCGGTCGATGCCGACCGCGCCGATCGTGCCGATCACGGTCGCAAGCGCCGCTGCCGCCACGCCGATCAGAGCGGTGTTTACGACGGCGCTGCGCCACGTGGGCAAGAACAGCACCTCCTGGTACCACTGCAGGGACAGGCCCGGCAGCGGGAACGCCATGATCGTTCCGGACGAAAAGGAGATCGGAATCACGACGAGCGCGGGGGCGACCAGAAAGCCGAGCACGACCGCCGAGAAGATACCGAGAACGGTCTTCGAGACCGGAAGATCGTATCGTTCGATCACGCTCTCAATCCTTCGGTGGCCGCCCGCATGGGCCGCAACCAGGCAAACAGCGCGCCGATCAGCGACAGGAAGATGATCATGAACACAACCCCCAGAGCGGCCGCCAGAGACTGATTGCTATACCTCAGCGCGGCGAGCTCGACAAAGGTGCCGAGCATCTGGTCCGCGCCGCCGCCCACCAGAGCCGGCGTCACGTAATAGCCGCTTCCGGATGCGAAGACGAGCATGCAGCCAGCGGCGATTCCCGCGCGGCATTGCGGCAGGTAGACCCGGCGAAACACGACCCATGGCGACGCCCCGAGCGACCCTGCGGCACGGAGCTGGTTGCGCGGGATCACCCTCATGACATTGTAGATCGGCAGAACCATGAAGGGGAGGAGCACATGCGTCATGGCGATTAGAACGCCGACTCGATTGAAGACGAGCTGAAGCGGCTCCGTCGTGATCCGCAGGAAGATCAAGGCCTGATTCACCGCGCCGTTGTTCTGCAGCAGGAGAATCCAGGCCATTGCTCGAACCAACACGGAGGTCCAAAGCGGCAGCATCAGCAAAAGCAGCAGTGGCACCGCCCGATTTGGGGGCAGTGAGGCAAGGTACACCGCGACCGGCAATCCCAGAAGGAAGCAGATTGCCGTGACGGTGAGGGAGATACCGAAGGTTCGAACGTATATCGCCCTGTATATGCTCTGGCCGGTCGTGGCGATCGCGCCGTCCTGACCCCGCTCCAGATCCAGTGCGGCGAGAAGAAACGCGGCGGTCCAAGGGCCGCGGGCATTCCAGATCGCCCGCCATATGCCGGGCTCCCCCCAGCGGGCGTCCTGCGCGATGAGCGCCGAGCGGGGATCGGTGGCATCCGCGGCGTCCAGTTTACGCAATGTGGCGAGGACCAGGCTACGCGCGCCAGGCATCTCCCTGTTCAGGCGATTTGCGGCCCGGCCCCATTCCGACGCCGGCGCGGCCGCGAAATCCCGAACCAATGCACCGTAGGCGCCCGAAGGGATCGGCCTTGCCGGGTCCCAGCCTTCGAGCGCCTCGATCGTGCGCGGCAAGACATTGCGCACATCGGTGTCCCGCACGCTCTCGACGAACATGAGAGCGAAGGGAACCACCAACGTCATCGTCACGAACAGCACCATCGGGGCGAGCAGAAGCGCCGTCCCGATGTGCCTTTTCATTTTCATCGGCCTGCGCCGAGCGTGAGCGACGTTAATGCGCGGCGAAGAAGTTGAAGCGTTCCGTCAGGGCCTGGATGTTGTCTGCCCAGAAGCCGGCATCGAGGGCGATCGCGCCCTCCATATTGGGACCGTAGGTGGGAAGGTCCTTTGCAACGTCTTCCGGAAGCGCCTCGATCGCGGCGGTGTTGGTCGGTCCATAGGCGACCAGCCTGGAGTGGATCTCCTGTGGCTTCGCGCGGCTCGCGAAGTCGATGAACTTGAGAGCGGCTTCCTTGTTCGGGCTGTTGCGCAGAATGACCCAGGAATCGACGGCATAAATGCTGCCGGGCCAGATGAACTTGAAGTTCCGGTTGTCGGTCTCGTTTGCTGCCGTGATCCGGGCGTTGAACGTAAGAACCATGGTGGCTTCGCCGGAAGCCAGCAGCTGAATAGACTGGGCGCCGCTCTCGAAATACAGCAGGTCCGACTTGATGGTCTCGAGCTTATTGAAGGCGCGGTTGACGCCCTCGGGCGTGCGCAGGACGTCATAGACCTGGTTCGCGGGCACCCCATCGGCCATCAGGGCAAGCTCAAGGATGTATTTCGGGCCCTTGCGAATGGCTCGCTTGCCGGGAAACCGCTCCAGATCGAAGAAGTCCGCAACCGTGATCGGCCCGGTGCCGAGCTTGTCCTGATCGTAGGCAAAGCCGGTCGACCAGGTGATCGTGCCGACGCCGCACTCGCTGATCGCGGCCGGTATCAGATTGTCCTTTTCCGAGATCTTGGACCAGTCGATCGGCTCATAGATGCCCTCCGCGCACCCGACCAGCACCTCCTCGGCTTCCGCCTCAACGACGTCCCATCCGGGGTCGCCGCCCGCTTCCACCCGGGTTCGAAGCACGCCCACACCCCCGGTCCAGGAATCGTCGATGACCTTGATGCCCGTCTCGGCGGCAAAGGGGACGAAGTAGGCTTCGCGCTGTGCGTCCTGAGGAGCTCCGCCCCAGCCGATCACGGTCAGATCACGGGCGAATGCAGGCCCCTGAAGGGCCACGGTCGCGGATAGGGCCGCGATGATTAGACGAGCCTTCATAATGTTCTCCCTTGGTACCCGGTGGGTTGTCGCCTTCCTGCTTCGAACATGGAGTATACACCTTGTTCGCCGCCGATTGTCAACATGGGCACGTCAACGCGGCCGCGTTCCGGCGCGGAACGCGGCGGGTGAGCAAATCGGCGCGGCTGGGGTAGGGGTGCCGCGGTTGCTTCGGGGTTACCCGCTGTCGCCGCGGCCGGTTTCAGCGGAGGTCGGGTAGCGGGATGGGCCCGGCCCTTTCTGCCAGGACGGCTGCAACCTTCAGGATCACGCGCTCCTCGAAGTAGCGGCCGATAAGCTGAACGCCGATCGGAAGGCCAAGCGAATGCATCTCGGTCGCGAAAGTGACGGCCGGATGTCCCGTCATGTTGAAGAAGGTGGTGAAGCGCGTCAGCGCGTTCCCGACCGCCTCTTCCACGCCATCCATCGCGACCTTGACGGTGCCGATCTTCGGGGCCGGTATGGGGGTGGCCGGCGTCAGAATCACATCCACATCGGCAAACACATCGCGCATGCCGGCCCTGTATTGGTTGACGAGCCGCTTGGCGCGGATGTAGTGCTCGGCCAGGATGTATTGCCCAAGCGCGAGTCCGGCCCTGAGATCCTCGCTGTAGAGATGGCCGCGGTCTTCCAGATAGCGCGAATGAAAGCTCAGCGCCTCGGGCATCTGGATCGTGAGCGACGCCGTGCGGGCGTGCCTGGCGTCCGGCAGGCTCACCTTCGAGACGGTGGCGCCGGATTGTTCGAGGAGCCTGACGGCATTCTCGGCGGCGGCGAGAATCTCGGGATCGGTCCGCTCGAAATAGAACCTATCGGGAATTCCGACGCGTAGCCCGGCAAGCGAGCGGTCCGCCGAATCACCGGGACCAGAGCGTTCCGTGCCGGCCGGGGGAGCTTTGCCGGCGTCGGCGGCAGCACAAGCTTCGAACAGCGCGGCGCAGTCGTCGACCGTCCTCGTGATCAGCCCCAGATGGTCGAGCGACCAGCAGAATGGGATGACCCCTTTCAAGGAAAGCCGCCCGAAGGTCGGCTTCAGGCCGACGAGCCCATTCATGACCGCCGGAACCCGGACCGATCCGCCCGTATCCGTTCCGAGAGCGAATGCCGCAAGCCCGTGCGCCACGGCAGCGGCCGAGCCGCTGGAGGACCCGCATGCCAGCCGTGTGCCGTCATAGGCATTCACCGCGGTTCCGTAGACGGCGTTCTCTCCGGTCGTGCCATAGGCGAACTCGTGCAGATTGGTTTTACCCAGACTAACCGCGCCGATCGCATTCATGCGGTCGATGACGGCGGCGTCCTCTGTTGCGACGTTATCGTGGAGGACCGCCGATCCGCCGGTCGTGAGCACGCCCTTTATGTCGATGAGATCCTTCGATCCGAAGGGGATGCCAAGGAAGATCGATCCGGCCTCCCCGCGGTCAAGCCGCGTATCGGCCTCTGCCGCGGCGCGCCTGGCCGCATCCTTCGTCACCGAGATATAGGCCTTGGAGTGCGCATTGCGTTCCTCGATCCGAGAGAGGAACGCGTCAACGAGCTCAACGACGCTCAAATCGCGATCACGCAGCAGTCTCGCGATGACGGTCGCCGGTTGAAAGCAGAGCTCGGACGAGGTCGACATCAACCGTCCGTCGGCACGTCCGAGGCGGGCGGCGTCATTCCGAAGTCGATCCGACGCAGCTCATCCAACTGGGCGAGGAGGTCGGGCAAGCCGGTGATGATGCCCATGGTCGGCGCGACCAGTTCCGCGACCTCGTCGTCGCTCCAGGGATGCGCCGCCATCTGATCCCGCACCCGAAGCAAAGTTTCCCGCTGAAGTCGTTCCAAAACGCGCCTCTTCTCATCAACCGCCCCGGACAGCGCGGGGACGGTGCCGGCGCCTGCCGCGCCGCCGGCCGGATTGAACGTCGCCAACCGCCCGCGTGTCAAGGTCTGTATGCAGTTAACGGGGCGCCCGGATTTTCCTGTTTTTGCGGGAAACAGCGTATTTGCGCGCTTGACCGGTATCGAGGAAGCGTTTACGAGATTAAGCTGTATGCAGCTTTGGGAGCCGGCTATGTCTGGTGTAAAAGACGGATCTGAATATGTCAGCCGCACTGCGGCGTTGCAGCGCCGACTGGTCGAACACGGCCTCGACGTTGCCATCATCACCGACCCCGACTCGATCATCTACTTCGCCGGCTTCTGGAACTATCTCGGCGTGGAGTTTGGCCGGCCGACGGTTCTCCTGGTCCCGCGGGACGGTGAACCGACGCTGGTTACGCCGCTGATGGAATCGGAGATGTGCCGGCGGATGACCTGGGTCGAAGACGTCCGGCCTTGGGCGGACGGTGTCGGCAGCGAGTGGTACGGAGAAATCGAGGGCGCGCTCTCGCAAAGGGCCCGCGCCGTCGCCGTCGAGAAATCCAAGCTTCACCCGTTCATTGGCCTTCGATTGGGGTCGTTGCTCGCCGGAAAGACCGTCGCCAACCTCGATCCGATCGTCAGCGACCTCCGGGTGATCAAGTCCGCGGCCGAGATCGCGATCATGCGCGACGCCGGCAAGGTCGCCGTCGCGATGGTGGAAGGGGCGAGGCAGGCGATCGCGGAAGGCGTGCCGGAATACGAGGTCGCATTGGCGGTCATTCAGGCCGGAACGCGAAAGGCGGCTTCGCTGCTGGATGCCGAGGCCGACCGCTTCGTTTCGCCCACGATCTACAATCTGCAGGTCCTGCAGTCCGGGCATGACACATGCATGGTTCACCGCCGGTCATCGGTCCGCAGAATCGAGAAGGGAGATCCGGTTTATCTCTGCTTTTGCGGGATCGCGAACTTCAAGAACTACAAGCTCGGCTTCGATCGCGAGTTCTTCGTCGGGTCGGCCACGGACGAACAGCTGCGGATCTATGAGACCGCCGTTCGGGCGCAGCAGGCGGCCCTGGAGATGATCCGGCCCGGCGTCCTCTGCGAGGACGTGAACGCGGCGGCGGAAGAGGTCTACAGAGAAGCCGGCTTCGGTGCCCCGTACAGGACCGGGCGGTCCATCGGTTGCTCGTTTCTCGAATCGCCGGAACTGAAGCGAGGCGATAAGACCCCTCTCGCCGCGGGCATGACCTTGGCGGTCGACGGCGGCATCACCGTCCCGCATGAGTTCGGCGGACGGGTTGGCGATTCCGTGGTCGTAACCGATACGGGGTTCGAGTATCTCACCCCCTATCCCAAAGATGTCGTGATTCTTTAGGGGGCGCGGGGCGCGGCCAAGGCCGGAATCCATGATCGCCGGAATCCGGAGCGTTCTTCAGCCGGCCGATCTGCCCGGGCTACCCGGGACGACGGCGGCTTGGCCCGGCCGCCAACCCGGGCCGCGCCTACCGGCCGATGCGGATTCCGGGGTGCAACGCGATCATGGTCGCAACGCCGCGTACCGGAGAGGGCTTGAACTGACGTTTGGCAGCCAACGGCGGTCGGCGCCCGATCCGGGGTGGACACGCGATCGTAGCCGGTATTGGCCGAGACAGGTCGACGCGACGCTGGATCCGCCTTGCTTGGGGCCCGGTCCTCAACGGAGCGGGATTTCGGTCCCGACAAACCCCGTTGAACCGCATATGCGTTTGTGCGGGCCACGGCTCGCATCACAGGAGCGGGCTCAAACCCGGAACAGTCCGTGACATTCTCCTGCGAGGAATAATCGTCAAGAGCAGCGGATGTCGTCTTGAAACCTCTTCCTCGTCGACAACGGCAGGAGACGGCGCGATGCGCTTGATACGATCCTCTATAGAAGACGCGATCGATCGGATGTAGGCTCGGCGGCAGGGACAACCGCGCGACGTGGACGTCGTGGAAGCGGTAGGTGTCGCTCTGCTGCATCGGCCAAGAGACGGGTTCTTCCGGCGCAACGGCCCACCGACTGATATGACGCAGGAGATGCGACGCGCGCTTTACCGGTCCTTGACGGTTTCCATCGCGACGAAGGTTGAGGTGTGCGCGACGTGCGGGAGCGCCGAGATGTGCTCGCCGAGGACTCGCCGGTAGGCGGCGATGTCCTTGGTGCGAACCTTCAGCAGGTAATCGAAGCCGCCGGCGATCATGTGGCATTGTTCGATCTCAGGGACCGACACGACGGCCCGGTTGAACGCCTCGAGCGCGGCCGATCGGGTGTCGGACAGCGTAACCTGCACGAAGGCGACGTGGCCTTCGCCCATGCGCTGGTGGTCGACGAGCGCCGCGTAGCCGCGGATGTAGCCCTCCTTCTCAAGCCGGCGCACGCGCGCCAGCACGGGTGTTTTCGAGAGGCCGACCCTGGCGGCGAGTTCGGCCATCGAGAGCCGCCCGTCGCGCGCAAGCGCGGCGATGATCTTTCGGTCGAGATGGTCCATTTCGACTGCAATATGCGGTTCAATAGGCCATTCAGAACAAAATCGACTAGAGAAATAGGGCAATTGCGCCGATCAGTCGAGTATTTTGGTCCGCTCGGCGAATCCACCCGTGGTATGGGAGGGTGGCGGCCCGGTCGCACGGGCACGGCCAACTGAGGGATACAGATGCCGACTTCGACGCTCGACGCGCTTCGCCAGAACATCCGTGCAAACTACCTCCCCGATGAGGGGGAGGCCCTGAGGCGTCTCGTGGCGCTTGCGGATCTGGGGCAGGGCGAGCGCGCGGCGATTTCGGCACGGGCGGCGGAGCTGGTTCGCACGGTGCGCGAAAGGGCCGACCTCCAGTTCATGGAGGCGTTCCTCTCCGCGTACGGGTTGTCGACGACGGAAGGCGTGGCCCTGATGTGCCTCGCCGAGGCGCTGCTGCGCGTCCCGGATTCGGAAACGATGGACGACCTGATCCGCGACAAGATCGCGCCGCACGACTGGTCGGCGCGTTCGGGGGAATCGGCCTCCATCTTCGTCAACGCCTCTACCTGGGCGCTGATGCTGACCGGGCGCGTGCTGGACGCCGAAACCGGCGGCATTGCGGGGACGCTGCGCGCGATGGTGCGCCGGCTGGGCGAGCCGGTCATCCGGGCCGCGGTTGCGGCCGCGATGCGCGAGATGGGCGAGCAGTTCGTGCTCGGGCGCACGATCGAGGAGGCGATCAAGCGCGGGCGGCCGATGACCGCCAAGGGCTATCTCTATTCCTATGACATGCTGGGCGAGGCCGCGCGTACGGAGGCCGACGCCCAGCGCTATCACCGGTCCTACGCCCAGGCGATCGCGACCCTGGCGCGCCTCTCGAACAGCGACGACATCCGGCGCAATCCCGGCATCTCCGTCAAGCTTTCCGCGCTTCATCCGCGCTACGAGGCGTCGCAGAAGAAGACCATGCTGCCGGTGATGACGGAGCGGCTCCTGAGCCTTGCCCGGGCCGCCCGCGACGCGCGCATGGGGCTCAATATCGATGCCGAGGAGGCGGACCGGCTGGACCTGTCACTGGACGTGATCGAGCGGGTGCTCGCCGATCCGTCGCTCGCTGGCTGGGACGGCTTCGGTGTCGTCGTGCAGGCCTACGGCCCGCGCGCCGCCTTCGTCCTCGACTGGCTGCACGCGCTGGCGGAAAGCCTCGACCGCCGGATCATGGTGCGCCTCGTCAAGGGCGCGTACTGGGACAGCGAGATCAAGCGCGCCCAGGTGTTGGGGCTCG
>CAZKCM010000084.1:0-13114 GCA_964551315.1 uncultured Rhodospirillaceae bacterium
CAATCGTCCCCACGTTCACGTGCGGCTTCGTCCGCTCAAACTTCGCCTTCGCCATCGCTTTCCGTTCCTAAAGATTCTCGTCGATCTGAGTGCCGACGCCTGTCTTACCGGCTTGATCCAGCTTGCCGCCCGAACGGGATCGCAGCCGCCTGATCGTGGAGCGGGTGGCGGGAATCGAACCCGCGTAGCCAGCTTGGAAGGCTGGAGCTCTACCACTGAGCTACACCCGCAGTCCTGTCCTTTTCCCCGCCTCGAATCCTCGCCCGGCCTTCGCCAGCCGTTCCGCTTTCCGTCCGCCCCGCTGGTGGAGGGGGTAGGATTCGAACCTACGTAGGCGTACGCCAACGGGTTTACAGCCCGTCCCCTTTAGCCACTCGGGCACCCCTCCGTGCGTCGCAGCACCCGGCGCAACGGAGTTGCGAACTATGAGGATTCGCCGTTGATTGTCAACTTTAAAACATACGAAAAGGACGCCTGCCGGGCGTGACGATCCGCACCACCCACGCCGAAGGCGTCTGCCTCTGCCGCCTATATAGGAACGATAGTAGCCGTCTGCCATGTCCAAACGCAAGAAATTACCACCCCGTCCACCCGCCAACGGCAAGCCGGCTGCCCGGCGCACGGCCGCGCCCGCATTCCCGTCGTCACGGACCGGGCAGCAACCGGGACGCAGCGGCAAGCCGCCGGGTGCCGATAGCGGACCGGTCCGGCGCGCGCGGCGGCGGGCACCGGCCGAGGGCGGCGCCTACTGGATCTACGGCGCCCATGCAGTCGGGGCTGCGCTCGCCAATCCGCGCCGACGAATCCTCCGTCTTCTCCACACCGGCGAAACGGCGCCGGCGGTGGACTCGCTGCTGGCCGCGGCGCGGTCGGGCGGAACCGATGCCGGCAAGGCCGAACCCGTGGCCGTCGAGCGGGTCGACCGGGCGCTTCTTGACCGGTTGCTCCCGGACGGGGCCGTGCACCAAGGCCTTGCGGCCCGCGTGGAGCCGCTGCCGCCGGTCGCCATCGAGGACATCTGCGCGGCGGCGGGCGACGACGCGACGGTCCTGCTCCTCGACCAGGTCACCGATCCTCACAACGTCGGCGCGATTCTGCGCTCGGCCGCAGCCTTCGGAGCGCTGGCGGTGGTCCTCACGGAGCGGAACGCGGCCCCGGAATCGGGCGCGCTCGCCAAGGCGGCCTCCGGCGCCCTCGAGCACGTTCCCCTGGTCCGGGTCACCAATCTGGCGCGGGCCATGGAAACGCTCAAGGACGCAGGGTTCTGGTGCATCGGCCTCGCCGCCGAAGCCACCGAGACGCTGGCGACCGCCAATCTTTCCGGACGCGTGGCCCTGGTGCTGGGCTCCGAGGGCGGCGGCCTGCGCCGACTGACGCGGGATCGCTGCGACCTGCTCGTGCGCCTGCCGACCGGCGGCCCGATCGCCGATCTCAACGTTTCCAATGCGGCCGCCGTCGCGCTCTACGAGCGGGCGCGGAACCGACAGGACGAGCGCGGCGTTGACCCGATGCGCCCCAAGTCGGGGTGACCGCCCCGGCGCTCCCCTCACCCGTCACCCCGAGGAGGTCATGGCACCACGCGCCCGCCCGATCACGCTGCCCGTGCTCGCCGTTGCCACCATTGTCCCTTTCGTGCTGCCCGCATTCTCTCAACAGACGCCGCCCGGCGAGGCGATGCGCTGGTTCGCCGGCCTTGACGTCGACAAGGACGGATTCGTGACGGCTGAGGAGATGACCCGGGTGCGCGACAAGCGGTTCGGCCGGATCGACGGCAACGGCGATGGTGCCGTCACGGTGGACGAGTATCTCTTCGGGATTCCCGAACGCTACCGCGACATCCTCGAGGATCGCCGCAACCGCCACGCGGCGATGGACCGGGACGGCGACGGCGCCGTCACGCGACAGGAATACATGGCCTTCGGCGACCGCGTGATGGATCTCGCCGATCGCGACGGCGACGGACGGATGTCTCATGCCGAGTTCGCCGAGAGCATAGCGTCGATCCAGGGAGAGTAGCCGGCCTCGGCGACCGGCCCGGCTCTTGAGAGCCGGCGTGTCAGAAGCTCGGCGGCGTGCAGGCCGAGACCACCTCGCACTCCTCCTCCCCGACGTTGCGGAAGCGGTGCGGCAAGCGGCTGTCGAAGTAATAGGCTTCGCCCGGACCGAGCACCCGGCGCTGGTCGCCCACCGTGACCTCGAGCCGCCCCCGGATGACGACTCCCCCCTCCTCGGCCTCGTGCCGCAGCATGGCCTCGCCGGTATCGGCGCCAGGGGCGTAGCGTTCGTGCAGGATCTGAATCGCGCGCCCCGTGAGGTCCGGCCCGACCTGGCGATAGGAGATCCGCCCGCCCGCCAGCTCGACGAGCTCGTCGGCAGCAAAGAAGACGCGCGGCCGCGGCATGGCGTCGACAGCGAAGAACTCGGCGAGCGAAACCGGCAGCCCGTCCAGCACCTTCTTGAGAGAGCCGACGGACGGGCTGCTGCGGTTCTGCTCGATCAGCGAGATGATTGCGTTGCTGACTCCCGCGCGCTTGGCCAGCTCCCGCTGGGAAAGCCCGTGCCTCTCCCGCAGGCTTCGCAACCGCGCCCCGACATCGAACTCTGCGTCCGTCATCTTCCCGTCCCGTTTGCGTCCAAACCGTTAAGTCCGTTCAATATACTAAACACATAAATCGTGAGCGTCACGATTCTTATCGATTTTTCTTGTCGATCCTTCCCGATCCTGGATCGATCCATCGTTCCGCTTGTCTAATTTTCTTATCATGATAGGCTGAGTCACCCATCCAAAGATTGGCGAGCATTCCCATGCAAGGCACGGCTCTTCCGGCGGATTTCGACGCCTCCCCGAACAATCTCGAAGCCTTCTGGATGCCGTTCACGGCGAATCGGCAGTTCAAGCAGGCGCCGCGCCTTCTGGTCGCGGCCGAAGGCATGCATTACACCGCGATCGATGGCCGCCCGATCCTCGACGGCACGGCCGGGCTCTGGTGCGTCAACGCCGGCCACGGCCGGGAGAAGATCGTCGAGGCGGTTCGCCAACAGGTGGGCAAGCTCGATTACGCGCCCACCTTCCAGATGGGTCATCCACTTCCCTTCGAGCTTGCGTCACGACTGGCCGCCCTGCTGCCCGGGGACCTGGACCACGTCTTCTTCACCAACTCCGGCTCGGAATCGGTGGATACGGCGCTGAAGATCGCCATCGCCTATCACCGCGCCCGCGGCGAGGGCACGCGCCAGCGCCTGATCGGCCGCGAGCGCGGCTATCACGGGGTCGGCTTCGGCGGGATCTCGGTTGGCGGGATCGTCAACAACCGGAAGTTCTTCGGCAGCCTGCTCACCGGCGTAGACCACCTGCCCCACACTCACAACCCGGAGAAGAACGCCTTCAGCCGCGGCCAGCCGGACTGGGGCGTGGAACTGGCCGACGACCTCGAGCGGATCGTCGCCCTTCACGACGCCTCGACCATCGCGGCGGTCATCGTCGAGCCGGTTGCCTGCTCGACCGGCGTCCTGGTTCCGCCCAAGGGCTATCTCCAGCGCCTGCGCGAGATCTGCGACCGGCACGGCATCCTGCTGATCTTCGACGAGGTCATAACCGGGTTCGGCCGTCTGGGCGCGAGCTTCGCCGCCGAGTATTTCGGCATCATTCCGGACATCATCACCACGGCCAAAGGGCTCACCAACGGGACGATCCCGATGGGCGCCGTGTTCGTCCGCAAAGGCATCTACGATGCCTTCATGGACGCGCCGGAGAACACGATCGAGCTGTTCCACGGCTACACCTATTCGGGCCACCCCGTCGCCGCGGCCGCCGGCCTCGCGACGCTCGAGGTCTACAAGGAAGAGGGCCTCTTCGAACGGGCGGCGGAACTGTCCGGCTATTGGGAGGACGCGGTCCATTCCCTGAAGGGCACGCGCCACGTTGTCGATCTGCGCAATCTCGGAATCATCGCCGGCATCGAGCTGGAGCCGATTCCCGGCAAGCCCACGAAGAGAGCCTTCGAGGCGTTCCTCCGCTGCTTCGAGAAAGGCTTGCTGATCCGCACCACGGGCGACATCATCGCCCTGTCGCCGCCCTTGATCCTGGAGAAGGGCCACATCGACCAGATGTTCGGCACGCTTGCGGAGGTTCTGCGCGACCTCGACTGATCGGCCGTCAAGCTCGCTTGGACCGGATCGGAGCCGCGCCGATGGCGGGCCCGATTGTGCTGTTCTTTCTTAGCGTTGCTTTATCTTTCTTATCTTGGGGGTGAACCCATGTTTATTGGAGTGCCGAAGGAAATCAAGACGCACGAGTACCGGGTGGGGCTCGTGCCGGCGAGCGTACGCGAGCTGGTCCATCACGGCCACCGGGTCCTGGTCGAGACCGGCGCCGGCGCCGGGATCGGTTTCGACGACGACGCCTACCGCGCGGCCGGCGCCGAGATCGCGCCCGATGCCGCGGCCGTGTTCGCCGACGCCGAGATGATCGTCAAGGTCAAGGAGCCGCAGCCACAGGAATGCAAGATGCTGCGACCCGGCCAGATCCTGTTCACCTATCTGCATCTGGCCCCCGATCCCGAACAGGCCAAGGGCTTGATGGAGTCCGGCAGCATCGCGATCGCCTATGAGACGGTGACCAACGCGCGCGGCGGGCTGCCCTTGCTCGCGCCGATGAGCGAAGTCGCCGGACGGATGTCGATCCAGGTCGGCGCCCATTGCCTGGAGAAGGAATCCGGCGGCGCCGGCATCCTGCTCGGCGGCGTTGCCGGGGTAGCAGCCGCCCGAGTGGTGATCATCGGCGGCGGCGTCTCCGGCACCAACGCCGCACGCATGGCCATGGGCATGGAGGCGCATGTCACGGTCATCGACAAGTCGCTCGACCGGCTGGTCGAACTCGACAACCAGTTCGGGCCCAAGCTCAACACCATCTACGCGACCGTCGATTCGATCGAAAGTCATGTCATCAACGCCGATCTGGTGATCGGCGCGGTGCTGGTGCCCGGCGCGGCCGCGCCGAAGCTGGTGACGCGCGAGATGGTCCGGCGGATGCGCCCGGGTTCGGTCCTCGTCGACATCGCCATCGACCAGGGCGGCTGCTTCGAAACGAGCCGCCCGACCACGCATGCCGCTCCGACCTTCGTCGTCGACGTGGTGGTCCATTACTGCGTCGCCAACATGCCCGGCGCTGTGGCGCGGACCTCGGCCGTCGCGCTCAACAACGCCACCCTGCCCTTCACCCTGGCGCTCGCCAACAAAGGCTATCGCCGGGCGCTCGTCGAGGACGTGCATCTGCGCAACGGCCTCAACGTGCATAGCGGCCGGATCACCCACAAGGCCGTCGCCGACGCGCTCAAGCTGACCTACACGCCGCCCGAGGAGGTCTTGAGCCTCTGACGGGGCCGGCCCCGGTTTCCCCGCCCTATCGCCCGCGCGACGTCTTACGCCAGGCGCCGCGCTCGACCGACATGTAGAGCGCCGGACCGTCCGGCGTGTCGATGAGCCCTTCACGGCGGAAGCCCGCCTTCTCATAGGCACGGATCGCGATCGCGTTGTCGGGGGCGGGATCGATATGCACCCGGGCGACTTCCGGCATGGCGAACAGCCGATCGAGGACGATACGAAGAAATCGGGGCCCGAGTCCGCGCCCCGTCGCCTCGACCTCGCCGATGGAGAGATCGAGGCCGAAGGTTTCCCGTGGAAAGGCGCAACCCTGCCAGAAAGGGTCGCCATTGGCGTGGTAGACCTGCAGGTAGCCGAGCGGGCGGCCGGCTTCGACCATCAGGAAAGGCGTGACGCAGCCCCCCGCCAGATGGTCGCGAATCTGCCGGATTTCCTCGTCCGGCGCGCCCCACCATCGGGCCACATGGGGTGAACCCAGCCAGCGCCGGACCAGGGGCAGATCCGCCTCGGTGAGCCGGACCAGCGACAAATCGGGATCGGTCGCGCTGTCAATCCGCCGATCCGAGAGCTTGCGCGCGAACCGCAGGGCGAAATCCTCCGCCTCTTCGGACCCGCGGATTCTCCTGGGATCCCAGCGGGCCCCGGGGCGCCTATCCCGCGACGGCCGGCCCCTTGAGTTCGATCCGGTTGCCTTCCGGGTCCTCGAGATAGATCGATGGGCCTTCGCCCTCTGCTCCATAGCGCCGGGCCACCTCCCCCGGCCTCGCGCCATGGGCCGCGAGGTGTGCGCGAATCGCCGTGCCGTCGAATGGCTCGACGCGAAGGCAGACATGGTCCATGTTGCACCCCTCGGCGCCGGGCGCCGCACCGCCTTCTCGCCCAAGCCTGCCCGCCACATCGACGAGGTCGATCAACGAGGCCCCGGCCCGGAGCTGGACCAGCCCCAGATCCTCCTGCCGCCGCTCGACGACACAGCCGAGCACCTCTCCATAAAACCGCACCATGCGTTCGATGTCGCGGACACGCAGCACGACGTGGTCGAGTCCCTTGACGCGGACGGGGCCAGCGGTCGAGGGCGCAGTCATGGCGTCAGACGGTCCGCAGATACCATTCGTATTCGAGGTTCGACACCACCGAGTGGAAGGTCCGGCGTTCCGACCAGCGGCATTTGCTGTAGACCCGACAGAAGTCCGCCCCAAGATAGTCCGGAAGGATCTCGGCGTTGTCGAAGGCGCGAAGCGCCTCGTGCCAGGTCGTCGGCAGGGTCGAATCGACCTGGCTGTACGCGTTGCCCGTGATCGGCTGGCCCGGATCGATCCGGTTGACGATCCCGTAATGCGCCCCCGCCAGAACCGCCGCCACCGCGAGATAGATGTTGGCGTCGGCGCCGCCGACGCGATGCTCGATCCGCCGCGCCAAGCCGCCGCCGCTCGGGATGCGGAGCGCCGTGGTCCGGTTGTTGTAGGCCCAGACCGCCGCCGTCGGAGCGTAGCTGCCGACCTGGAACCGCCGATAGGAGTTGGCGTTGGGTGCAAGGATCGCCATCGATTCCGCCATCGTCTCGACGAGGCCGCCGATGGCATGGCGAAGCGTGTCGCTGCCCTGCTGGGTGCCGTCGTCGAAGACGTTGTTGCCGGCCTGATCGAGCAGGCTGAAATGGATGTGCAGCCCGTTCCCGGGCTGATCCGCGAAGGGTTTGGCCATGAAGGTGGCGTCGAATCCGACATTGGCCGCCACGCCCTTGACCAGCCGCTTCAACAGCACGCCGTGGTCCGCCGCGACCAACGCATCCGGCACGTGCTTCAGGTTGATCTCATACTGCGCCGGCGCCGCCTCCGAGACAGCGGCCTCGGCCGGGATGCCCTGCGTGGCGGCGGCGGTCTCCACCGCGGCGAAGAACTCGTCGAACTCGCTCAGCCGCGCCATGCCGTAGGTCTGTGTGGCCTTCTCACGCAGCCCCGTTACCGGCGACACGGGCGGGCGCGGTCGGCCGTCCGGCGTCAGTTCGCGGTCGATGAGGTAAAACTCGAGCTCGACAGCGACCACCGGTGTCAATCCGTCCCGGCGGTACCGCTCAAGAACGCCGTTCAACACCTGCCGAGGGTCGGCAAAGAAGGGCCGGCCATCCTCTTCATGCATCGTCAGCAGCACCTGCCCGAGGGGGCGCTTGTGCCACGGTACCGGCTTCAGCGTGCCCGGCACCGGCCAGCAGACCCGGTCGGCGTCGCCGTCCGCCCATTGCAGGCCAGCCTCCTCCACGTCGGCGCCGGTGCAGTCGAGAGCGAAGATCGATCCCGGCAGGCGCACGCCGTCGACATAAAGCTTCGGCAAAGCTTCCCGCGCCAAACGCTTGCCGCGGATGATGCCGGACCCGTCGGGGACCAGCAGCTCGACTCCGGAGATCTCGGGATGGGCCGCCAGGAACGACTCGACCTCGGCCGATCCAAGCTTGGGACTCATGGAAACTTGTCGCTGTCGTGAAACGGTTATGCCATCCTGCCCATCCGGCGCGCCGCGTCAAGAGGGCCGACGGCAACCGCGGGCATCAGCCGAGGAGGCCGAGCATCAGCGGCATCGTTAAGAACGCACCCAGGGTGCTGGCCGTGAGCAGGCTCGCCATCAAGGTCGCGTCGCCGCCGAGCTGCCGAGCCAGAATGTAAGCCGAGGGCGCCGTCGGCAGGGCAGCCCACAGCACCGCGACCGCCCGCGCCGGCCCCGGCACGTCGAGGGCCACACAGGTCGCATAGGCAAGGAGCGGCAGGGCCAGCAGCTTCAGCGCCGTGCCCGCGGCCACCGTCCACCGGGTTGCCCGGAGCGCCCGCAGGTCGAGGCCCGCGCCGACGGCAAGCAGGCCGAGCGGCAGCGCCGCGCGCCCCAGGACCTCGATCGTCGGCGCCACACCGAACGGCAGGTGCAGGTCCAGAAGGTTCAGGGCGGCGCCGGCCACGCAGGCGAGGATCAGCGGGTTCCGAGCGATCAGGCCCATCTGCGCCACGAACCCGGGTGCCCGGCCGCCGCGCGCGCCGTACCGGGCGAGCACGGCGATGCTCAACAGGTTCACCGTCGGCACGAGAACCGCGATGCAGACCGCCGCAAGGGCGATTCCCACCGCCCCGTAGAGGGCCTCCGCCGCGGCGATACCGATGTAAGTGTTGAACCGGACCGCTCCCTGAAAGATGGATGTCAACACCGGTCCGTCCCGGCCGAGCGCGCGACTGAGCGCGATCACCAGCATTCCCACCGCCAGAACCGGGACGATCAGCGCCGCTGCCAACGGCGCGAGATCGAGTCCGACGGGCTCGCTCTCGGTCAGGCTCCCGAGCAGGAGCGCCGGAAAGAACAGATAATAGGTGAGCCGTTCTGCCGCCGCCCAGAAGCCATCGCCGGGCACGCCCGCGCGCTTCAGTCCCCAGCCGAGGGCAATCAGCAGGAAGACAGGAATCAGGGCAGCGAAGACGGCGGGCATCGAACGATTGCGGCGTTCAGCCAAACGGGATCGGGGCCGACCTGAGGGATCGAGGCGCCATCTTGCCAGGCTTTGGGGCGCATGCTAGCGATATCTTACCTTTTACGGCGAATCCTCCCATAGGGACGGGTGCGAGGGAAACGGGCAGCATTGCCTCTGCCCCGGTTGTATGGTCGCGGTCAAGGACGCCCAAGAGGGTGCGGAAAGGCGGTCGCAGAACGGCGGCTGCCCCGGTTCCACGACGTTCCTGCCGAAAAGGCCAAAACCAGATGGAACCCATGAAACATATCGAAGAGTGGCTGTCGGAGCGGAAAATCGACGAGGTGGAGTGCCTCGTCCCCGACATGGCCGGAATCGCCCGCGGTAAGATCCTGCCGGCCAACAAGTTCGTCAAGAGCGCCAAGGGACACGGGCTGCGCCTGCCCGAGAGCATCTTCATTCAGACCGTCACCGGGGACTATGCGGGTGAGGACGAGGACGACTCGGTGATCGGCCCCCAGGACTCCGATATCTATCTGCGGCCGGACCCGAGCACGATGCGCATCGTCCCCTGGTACGAGGAGCCGACGGCGCAGGTCATTAACGACTGCTTCCACGCCGACGGCCGGCCGGTGGAGATCGCCTCCCGCTACGTCCTCCGCCGCGTGCTGGACCTGTACGACGAGCGCGGGTGGAAGCCCATCGTGGCGCCGGAGCTGGAATTCTTTCTGGTACAGATCAACACCGATCCGGACCTGCCGCTGGAGCCGCCGGTCGGGCAGTCCGGCCGACCGGAGACCGCGCGCCAGTCCTATGGCATCGACGCGGTCAACGAGTTCGATCCCATATTCGAGGACGTCTACGACTTCTGCGAGGCCCAGGAAATCGACATCGACACGCTGACCCACGAATCCGGGGCGGCGCAGATGGAGATCAACTTCAACCACGGCGACCCGCTGAAGCTGGCAGACCAGGTCTTCCTGTTCAAGCGGACGGTGCGGCACGCGGCGATGCGCCACAAGGTCTATGCGACCTTCATGGCGAAGCCGCTCGCCAACGAACCAGGCAGCGCGATGCACATCCACCAGTCGGTCGTCGACAAGCGGACCGGGCGCAACCTGTTCGCCGACCGGAACGGACGTGATTCGGCGTTGTTCCGGGCGCATGTGGCGGGATTGCAGCGCTATCTGCCGATGGTCATGCCGCTGCTGGCGCCGAACGTAAACTCCTTCCGGCGTCTGCAGCCCTATTCCGATGCCCCGATCAACGTGCATTGGGCGGTGGACAACCGCACGGTGGGATTGCGCGTTCCGATCTCCGAGCCCTCGGCGCGGCGCATCGAGAACCGGCTCGCCGGCGCCGACGCAAACCCCTATCTGGCCATCGCCGCGTCGCTCGCCTGCGGCTATATCGGCATGGTCGAGAAGCTGAAACCGACCAAGCAGATCGTCGGAAGCGCGTATCGCCTGGCCCACACCTTGCCGCGCACGCTCTACGACGCCCTGCACAAGTTCAATAGTTGCCGGCCGATCCGGCCGATCTTGGGCGAGAGATTCATCCGCGCCGTCAATGCCGTGAAGAAGACGGAACTGGACGCCTATCAGCGGGTGATCAGCTCCTGGGAGCGGGAGCACCTTCTGCTGAACGTCTGAGTCAGACGTCGGGCTGCCGGAGAAAATCGAACAGCGCCGCGATGATTGCCTCGGGCGCGTCCTCCTGCACGAGGTGGCCCGCATCGGGCACCGGCCGGAACCGCGCCCCCGGGATCAGCGCCTGAAGCCGCCGGCCGCGTTCGATCGGGATCCACGCGTCGTCTTCGCCCCACAGGATGAGTGTTCGACAGCGGACCTCGCCGTAACGCGGCTCGACCTCGTCGGTGTAGCGCTGGTCCATCTGCGCGATCTGCCGGTAGAAGGCTGCCTGCCCGGTCTCGCCGAGCCATGGCCCGACATAGGGCGCCAGCTCGTCGTCCGGAATGGTCCGCTTGACGGCGCCGCGGATATAGGCCGGCAGGATCGCCTCGTGAATGTAGGGCGGCAAGCCGCGAAACGCCGCCTCGTGCTCACGTACATGCCGCACGAAGGGCGAGCCCCAGGGGGCCAGCGCGACCGGGTCGATCAGTGTGAGGCTGTGAAAGTCGCAGCCGTTGATCAGATGCGCGCGTAACGCCGTAGCGCCGCCGAAGTCGTGCGCGACGACATGGGGCCGCTCCACCTTCCAATGGACGAGGAGACCGGCAAGGATCTCGTTCTGCACGCCGAGGGAAACGTCCTGACCATCCCGCATCTCGGACCGGCCGTAGCCAAGCAGGTCGAAATAGAAGACCCGCCGACTCTCGGCGAGGAGCGGAGCGATCCGGTGCCACACAAAGGAGGAAAACGGCGTTCCATGCACCAGAACGACGGGCGGCCCGTCGCCCGTCGTGCCGTAGCGCACGGCCTGGCCGCGAAAGTCGTAGCGGTGGTTGAGGGGCCAGTCCTTCAATGCGCGCATCATCGCCTCCGACCGATCGGCCTGCACTCGGCGCTGCTTAGAGCGCTCAGCCACCCGCCCCCGATTGTCAACCGTCCGCTGACGGCCGGGTCGCCGCCTCGCCGGGCCATTTGTCGGCGCCCGGCGGTCTGTGGTAGACTGAAAAGATGATAATGGCGAGCGACAAACGGGACCTTCCGGCGGCACTGTTCCCCGACCCGGCAAGCTGGTCGAGGCGGTGGGAATCGCGTGTCTCCGCCCTGTCGCCGCGCGCCGAGCTCCTGATCCTGTGCGCGCGGATCGGCTTTAATCCGTAAACGGCCCTGGTGGACGACGATCGGCGCCGCCCTGGGCGCGCCGGTTCCGTACATTTCGTGCAAATCCGCACCGTTCAATCAGGGAGCAGAACCATGCCGCAGACCGCCCTTCGCAACAGCACCGCCGAGTGGCGGGCGATCGACACCCGCCACCACCTCCACCCCTTCACCGACTACCAACTCCTGGCGCAGGAGGGCAGCCGGATCATCACCCGGGCCGACGGCCCCTATGTCTGGGATTCCGAAGGCCGGCGCATTCTCGACGGCATGGCCGGCCTCTGGTGCGTCAATGTCGGCTATGGCCGCAAGGCGCTGGCCGAGGCGGCGTACCGGCAGATGCTGGAGCTTCCCTACTACAACACCTTCTTCAAGACGGCCACGCCGCCCTCCGTCGAGCTGTCGGAGATTCTCGTGGGGCTGACGCCGGAGGGCCTCAACCGCGTCTTCTACGGCAGCTCCGGCTCGGATGCGAACGACTCGATCGTCCGGATGGTCCGGCATTTCTGGAATCTCCAGGGCAAGCCCGGGAAGAAGACCATCATCAGCCGCGAATACGCCTATCACGGCAGCACCATGGCCTCGGCGAGCCTCGGCGGCATGGCGGCGATGCACGCCCAAGCCGATTTGCCGCTGCCCGGCTTCGTCCACATCATGCCGCCCTACTGGTACGGGCTCGGCGGCGACCTGTCGCCGGCCGAGTTCGGCCGCAAGGCCGCGGCAGCGCTGGAGCAGCGGATTCTCGACCTCGGCCCCGACAACGTCGCCGCCTTCATCGGCGAGCCGATCCAGGGCGCCGGTGGCGTCCTCATCCCGCCGGAGACCTATTGGCCGGAGATCCAGCGCATCTGCCGCCAGTACGACATCCTGCTGATTGCCGACGAGGTGATCTGCGGCTTCGGCCGGACGGGGCACTGGTTCGGCAGCGATCATTTCCAGATCAAGCCGGACTTCATGACGCTGGCGAAGGGGATCACCTCCGGCTATCTGCCGCTCTCGGCCGTCATGGTCGGCGACCGCGTGGCCGAGACCCTGATCGAGAAGGGCGGAGAGTTCACGCACGGCTACACCTATTCGGGCCACCCCGTGGCCTGCGCCGTCGCGATCGAGAACATCCGCATCCTGAAGGAAGAGGGCCTGATCGAGCGGGTGCGGACCGAAACGGGCCCCTATCTGGCGGAGCGGCTGCAGGAGCTTTCGGACCATCCGCTGGTCGGCGAGGTTCGCAGCGTCGGATTCGTCGGTGCGATCGAGTTGGTCAAGGACAAGGAGAAACGCGCGTTCTTCGACCCGATCGGCGAGGTCGGGACGATCTGCCGCGATCACTGCTTCGAGATCGGCATCATCATGCGCGCGGTCCGCGACACCATGGTGATCTCGCCGCCGCTGATCTGGGAGCGCGCGCAGATCGACGAGTTCTTCGACTTGGCACGCGAAGCGCTCGACCGGACCCTCGCAGACGTGACGAAACTCAGAAAATAGACGCCAATCGGACCGCTCC
>CAZKCM010000084.1:13214-18975 GCA_964551315.1 uncultured Rhodospirillaceae bacterium
GGCCGGCCAAGGGAACTCTTTCTCCGGCAGGGCGCTACGGGCTTGAAGCGCCTCGCCGCCGCATCTTATTGTCGGAACCACGTTTTAGTGATTCCGACGAAGGGTTTGCCATGGCGCAGGTAACGGTGGCGGCGACTCAGTTCGCCTGCGGCCCGGACGTGGCCGAGAACGTCGACAAGGCGGAGCGGATGGTGCGCCGGGCGGCGGCCGAGGGCGCGCAGATCATCCTGCTGCAGGAGCTCTTCGAAACGCCCTACTTCTGCAAGGACCAGAAGCAGGAGCTATTCGCGCTCGCGCGCCCGGCTGAGAATCATCCGACGCTGCAGCGGATGAGCCGCCTCGCCGAAGAACTGCGCGTCGTGCTGCCGGTCAGCTTCTTCGAGCGCGCCAACAACGCCTACTACAACGCGCTGATGGTTTTCGACGCCGACGGCAAGGCCCTGGGCCTGTACCGGAAGTCCCACATTCCCGATGGACCCGGCTATCAGGAGAAGTTCTACTTCAATCCGGGCAATACGGGTTTCCGGGTGTGGGACACGGCTTACGGCCGGATCGGCGTCGGCATCTGCTGGGATCAGTGGTTCCCGGAATGCGCCCGCGCCATGGCCCTTCAAGGCGCTGAGATCCTGTTCTATCCGACGGCGATCGGCTCCGAGCCCCAGGACCCGACGATCAACAGCCGGGATCACTGGCAACGCGTGATGCAGGGTCACGCGGGCGCGAACGTCATGCCGCTCGTCGCCTCCAACCGCATCGGTCGGGAACAGGGCGAAAGCTGCACCGTCACCTTTTACGGATCGTCCTTCATCGCGGGGCCACAGGGCGAAAAGGTCGCGGAAGCCGGCGAGGACGAGGAGGCGGTCCTGACCGCCGCCTTCGACCTCGACCGGATCCGCGCCATGCGCGCCTCCTGGGGCCTCTTCCGGGACCGCCGGCCAGACCTCTACACGCCGCTGCTCACCCAGGACGGCGTGATCCGGGCCGATTGAGGCAGAGCCCCCGCCCGTGACGCGCCGCTTGCAGCCGGATTAGCGTCCATGGCCGGTGGCACGCGCCGAGCCGGCAACCGGCATCGTTCGGCTCGGCTGCGGTGGCCCGTCGGTGCGATATTGCTTTCGGCCAATCTCGCGACTTTGCTCGCCCTGTTCGGCGACCGGTGGTGGCTCTTCGAGCTAACCACCCATTTCCCGGTCCAGTTTGTGACAGCGCAGGTCGTTGGACTGCTCTACTTCGCCGCCCGGCGGCGGTTGCCGCTGATCCTCTTCACGCTGCCGTTCCTGGCGATCAACCTCGCCGTGATCGCCCCCTACTATCTGCCTGGAAAGGCAGAGGCGGCGAGTGCCGGCCCCGCCGGATCGCACTCACTCCGCGTCATGACGCTGAACCTTCTCGTGCAAAACGATCGCATCGATCTGGTCGAGCGAGCCATCCTCGAAGAGGACCCGGATGTAATCCTGTTCACCGAGGCAACGCTGCTCTGGTATCAGCGGCTAGCGGGGATTCGAAAGCTTTACCCGTACGAGATCCGGCGGATCGCGCGGCGCCGTCATGCCGTCCTTCTGGTCAGCCGCCTCCCGTTGCACGAGGCGCGAGCCCTGAGATCCGGCGCAAGCGGGCGCACGATCCTGTCCGCCTCGGTTTGCCCCGGCGGTGAACGATGCCTCACCATTCTCGGGGCGCACCCTCTCAGGCCCGGAGACGCTTCCACCAGCACGCTGCGGAACGAGCAGCTCTTGGAGATGGCGGCCCTCGCCGCGCGGCAACCCGGCGGGCGGGTCGTCATGCTCGGTGACTTCAACATCACGCCCTACTCCCCTGTCTTTCCAGAGATTCTGGCGGCCGGCCGGTTGCGCGACAGCGCGCTCGGCTTCACGCCGCGGACGACTTGGCTGTCGCGCTTTCCGCTGTTCGGCCTGCCGATCGACCACATCCTCGTCGGGCGCGGCGTGGCCGTGCGCGACCGCCGCGTCGGCCCCGATGTCGGCTCCGACCACTTTCCCGTAATCGCGGACCTGGCGTTCTGAACCGATCGGGGAAGCCGCGGTTCGTCCCTATCCGGCCGTGAGGCCGCCGTCCACCGCGAGCGTCGCGCCGGTGATGTAGGCGGCGTCGTCCGAGGCGAGGAAGACGACCGATTTCGCGACCTCCTCCGGCTTCGCCACCCGTCCCATCGGCACGGCCGCGCCAAGCAGCTTCAATCCTTCCTCGCGCTCGACACCGCGTAGCGCGATCGCGCTGTCCAGCATCGGCGTCGCCGTGTCGCCGGGACAGACCGCGTTGACCCGGATCTTGTCCCGCGCGTGGTCGATCGCCATCGCGCGCGTCATCTGCACGACCGCGCCCTTGCTGGCACAGTAGGCGAGCGCGTTCGGGCCACCGACGAGCCCCCAGTCCGAGGCGATGTTGACGATGGCGCCGCCCGCCTCCTGCCGCTTCATCGCCCGCACCGCCGCCCGGCTGAGATGGAACACGGCGTGCAGGTTGACCGCCATCGTCCGGTGCCATTCCTCGTCGGTGCAGCGATCGATCGTGCCGCGAAAGATGATGCCGGCATTGTTCACCAGCACGTCGATCCGGCCGAAGCGCTCGACCGTCTCCTCGACCAAGCGCTCGGCAAAGCCCGGCTCGGTCAGGTCGCCGGCGAGAAAGGCGGCGCTTGCGCCGATCGCCTCGATCGTGCGCCGAACCGCTTCGCCCCGTTCGGCCGACCGGCCAGAGAGCATCTGGATCGCACCGGCCGCCGCCCCCGCCTCGGCCACGGCCGCCCCGATCCCCGAGGTGGCACCGGTGACAAGCATGATCTTTCCGTCAAGCTTCATCCCCGCCTCCCCGATTGCGAACGGACCCAAATGCGAACGGGGAGGCGCCCGACACGCCTCCCCGCTCCTTCCCGTCCTCGCGGCGTCTGGCTAGGCGCCGAGGTTGATCCAGGTCGTCTTCAGCTCCGTGTACTTGTCCATGGCGTGCAGCGACTTGTCCCGGCCGAAGCCGGACTGCTTGTAGCCGCCGAAGGGCGTGGTGATGTCGCCGGCGTCGAAGCAGTTGACCCAGACGACGCCGGCCCGCAGCGCGCGGGCCGCCCTGTGCGCCTTGGTGATGTCGCGGGTCCACACCGCGGCGGCCAGGCCGTAGATGGTGTCGTTGCCGATCCGGATCGCCTCGTCGACGTCCTTCACGCTGATGGTAGAGAGCACCGGCCCGAAGATCTCTTCCTGGGCGATCTTCATCCGATTGTCGACGTTGTCGAAGACGGTCGGCTCTATGTAGAAACCGCCCTTGTCGGCGTGCGCCCGCTGGCCGCCCATCCGCAGCGTCGCGCCCTCCGCCTTGCCGGCCTCGATGTAACCGAGCACGCGCTCCATCTGCGTCTGGTCGACGATCGCCCCCATCCGGGTCTCCGGGTCCAGCGGATCGCCGGGCTGGAGCGACTTGCCGATCTCCATAACCTTCTCGAGGACCTGGTCCTTGATCGACTCCTCGACGATCAGGCGCGAGCCGGCGTTGCAGACCTCGCCCTGGTTGAAGAAGATGCCCCAGGCTGCCGCGGTGGCGGCCGCGTCGAGGTCCGGCGCGTCGCCCATGATGATGTTCGGCGTCTTGCCGCCGCACTCCAGCGACACGCGCTTCATGTTCGACTCGCCGGCGTATTTCAGGAAGTATTTGCCGACCTCGGCAGAGCCGGTGAAGGTGACGCAATCGACGTCCATGTGCCGGCCGATTGCCTGGCCGGCGGTCTCGCCGAAGCCCGGCACGACGTTGAGCACGCCCTCGGGCAGGCCCGCCTCCGCCGCCAGCTCGGCGATGCGGATGGCGCTCAGCGGCGACTGCTCGGCCGGCTTCAGGACGATGCTGTTGCCGGTGGCGAGCGCCGGGCCGAGCTTCCACGACGCCATCAGCAGTGGGAAGTTCCAGGGCACGACGGCACCGACGACACCGACCGGCTCGCGCCGGATCATGGCGACCGCCTCGGGCCCGGTGGGGGCAACCTCGTCGTAGATCTTGTCGATCGCCTCGGCGTACCAGCGGATGCAGTTGATCGAGCCCGGGATGTCGATGCTCGAGCTGTCGCGGATCGGCTTGCCCATGTCGAGCGTCTCGAGCAGCGCCAGCTCGGTCGCGTGCTTCTCCATGAGGTCCGCAAACTTCTGCAGGATCCGCTTCCGCTTAGCCGGCGCCATCTGCGACCAGCTCCCCTTCTCGAAAGCGGCGCGCGCCGCCGCCACCGCGCGGTCGACGTCTTCCTTGTCGCAGGCCGCGACCTTGGTCAGCACCTGGCCGGTCGCCGGGTTGATGCAATCGAAGGTCGCGCCGGAAGCGGCATCGACGTACTTCCCGCCGATAAAGGCCTGATTGCGGTAGGAAAGGCTCGACGCCTGCGATTTCCAAGCATCAAGGGACAACGCAGCGGACATGGACTTTCTCCTGCCTAACGGTTCTCGGTAACGAGTATGGAACGGACTGTAGCTTTCGGCCATTCGCCCGGCAAGGCGGAACGCCGGGCGTGCGGCCGTCACCTCTCCGCGAGTTCGCCGCCGCGCGGACCGTAGAAGATCACCCAGACGGCGAGGTCGTCGGTGAAACCCTCGAACCGATGGACCGTACCGGCCGGCACGAACAGCAGGTCGCCCGGTCCGAACGCCATGCGGTCTCCGCCGCAGACGAAATCCCCGCTCCCGCTCACCACGACATAAACCTCGTCCTGGTCATGCGGCTGCTGGGGATCGTGGCCGCGCGGTGCGTAGAGCTCGACGCTCAAGCTGCCGCGCTCGAAGGCGACGGCGTAGCGTTCCCCCTTCGGGCCCGGGAGGCGGGCCAGCAGGTCGCCGACCGATGCCTTGCGCCCGTTGCGGGGCACGGCTGCCTCCCTCTCTCGCCCGAAAGGTTAGAACAGGCCCTCGATCTGACCCTGCTCGTTGATCCGGATGCTGTTCGCCGCAGGCACCCGCGGCAGCCCCGGCATCCGCATGATCTCGCCGCAGATGACGACCAGGAACTCGGCCCCGGCCGACAGCGTAATCTCACGGATCGGCACGACGTGGTTGCTCGGCGCTCCCTTGAGGTTGGGGTCGGTGGAGAAGCTGTACTGCGTCTTCGCCATGCAGATCGGGAGATGCCCGAAGCCCGTCTTCTGCAGCTCGGCAAACTGGTCGCGCACCTTCTTGTCGGCGGTGATGCCCTGCGCGCCGTAAAGTTGCTGCGCGATGGTGCGAACCTTGTCCCACAGCGGCATGTCGTCGGGATAGAGCAAGCGGAAGCTGCTCCCACCCTTGTCCGCCAGCTCGACGACCTTCCGCGCGAGCTTCTCGGTGCCGGCGCTGCCGTCCGCCCAGTGAGTGCACTCGATTGCCTCCGTACCGAGCTCGTTGCAGAGCTGGCGGACAGCATCGAGCTCCGCATCGGTATCGGCCGAGAAGCGGTTGATCGCGACCACGGCCGGTACGCCGAAGTTGCGCACGTTCTCGATGTGCCGGGCGAGGTTGGACATGCCCTTCTTCAGCGCCTCGACGTTTTCCTTGCCGAGCTCGTCCTTCGTCACCCCGCCATGCATCTTGAGCGCCCGGATGGTGGCAACGATGACGGCCGCATTCGGCGTGAGCCCCGCCTTCCGGCACTTGATGTCGAAGAACTCCTCGGCGGCGCGATCGGCGCCGAAGCCCGCCTCGGTGACGACGTAGTCGGCGAGCTTGAGCGCCGTCGTGGTGGCGATCACCGAGTTGCAGCCATGGGCGATGTTGGCGAACGGACCGCCGTGGATGAAGGC
>CAZKCM010000085.1:0-18679 GCA_964551315.1 uncultured Rhodospirillaceae bacterium
TCCGGCCGAGCTTCACGCTCGGCGGCACCGGGGGCGGCATCGCCTACAACGGCGAAGAGTTCGAAACCATCTGCAAGCGCGGCATCGAGGCCTCGCCCACGAACGAGCTCCTGATCGAGGAATCTCTCATCGGCTGGAAAGAGTACGAGATGGAGGTCGTGCGCGACCGCGCCGACAACTGCATCATCGTCTGCTCGATCGAGAACGTCGATCCGATGGGCGTCCACACCGGCGACAGCATCACCGTGGCGCCGGCGCTGACGCTCACCGACAAGGAATACCAGATCATGCGCGACGCCGCGATCGCGGTCCTGCGCGAAATCGGCGTCGACACCGGCGGCTCCAATGTGCAGTTCGCCGTCAATCCGGCTGACGGGCGGCTGGTGGTGATCGAGATGAATCCGCGCGTCTCGCGCTCGTCGGCGCTGGCCTCGAAGGCGACCGGGTTCCCGATCGCCAAGGTCGCGGCCAAGCTCGCGGTCGGCTACACGCTGGACGAGCTGGCGAACGACATCACGGGCGTGACGCCCGCCTCCTTCGAGCCGACGATCGACTACGTCGTTACCAAGATGCCGCGCTTCGCCTTCGAGAAGTTCCCGGGGACGGAGCCGCTGCTGACCACCTCGATGAAGTCGGTGGGCGAGGCCATGGCGATCGGCCGCTCCTTCGCCGAGTCCGTGCAGAAGGCGCTGCGCTCGATGGAAACGGGGTTGACCGGATTCAACGAGGTGGAGATCCCCGGGGGCGGCGATCCGAACGCGATCCGTGCGGCGCTGGCGCGCCCGACGCCGGACCGCCTGCTGGTCATCGCCCAGGCGTTCCGTCTGGGCCTCTCGGTCGAAGAGGTCGAGGGCGTCTGCCGTTACGATCCCTGGTTCCTGCGGGAGATCAAGCGCATCGTCGACACCGAAGCCCGGCTCCGGGCCGAGGGGCTGCCGCGCGAGCCGGAGGCGCTGCTGCGGCTCAAGAAGCTGGGTTTCTCCGACGCCCGCCTCGCGGAGCTGACGGGCCTGGACGAATCCGAGGTCGCCGCCCTGCGGCGCGCCGCCGGCGTCCGCCCCGTCTACAAGCGAATCGACACCTGCGCCGCCGAGTTCGCCTCGCTCACGCCCTACATGTATTCCTGCTACGAGGGGGACGGGCTCACCCCGGCGGAATGCGAGGCCGACCCCAGCGACCGTCCCAAGGTCATCATCCTCGGCGGCGGCCCGAACCGGATCGGTCAGGGGATCGAGTTCGACTATTGCTGCGTCCATGCGGCCTACGCCCTCAAGGACGCCGGCTATGAAACCATCATGGTCAACTGCAACCCGGAAACGGTGTCCACCGACTACGACACCTCCGACCGGCTCTACTTCGAGCCGCTGACCGCCGAGGACGTCGTCGAGCTGGCGCGGGTCGAGCAGCGGCGCGGCCGGCTCCTCGGGGTGATCGTCCAGTTCGGCGGCCAGACGCCGCTGAAGCTGGCCGCGGCCCTGGCGGCGGCGGACATCCCGATCCTCGGCACCTCGCCCGATGCGATCGACCTGGCCGAGGACCGGGCGCGCTTCCAGGCCCTGCTCGAGGAGCTCGGTCTCCGCCAGCCGGCCAACGGATTCGCCCGCTCCATCGACGAGGCGAAGATCGTGGCGGCCGCGATCGGATATCCGGTGGTGATACGGCCGTCCTACGTGCTTGGCGGCCGGGCCATGGAGATCGTCCACGACGACGAGGCGCTGCTGCGCTACATGACGGGAGCCGTCGAAGTCTCCGGCCAGAGCCCGGTACTGATCGATTCCTACCTGCAGGACGCCATCGAAGTCGATGTCGACGCCGTGGCCGACGGGGAGGAGGTGTACGTCGCCGGCGTCATGGAGCATATCGAGGAAGCGGGAATCCACTCCGGCGATTCCGCCTGCTCGCTGCCGCCGAACACGCTGGCGCCGGCCGTGGTCGCCGAGATCGAGCGGCAGACCGCGGCACTCGCCCGGGGTCTTAACGTCGTCGGCCTGATGAACACCCAGTTCGCCGTGAAGGGCGACGAGATCTACGTCCTCGAGGTCAATCCGCGGGCGAGCCGGACGGTGCCCTTCGTCGCCAAGGCGACGGGCATCGCCATCGCCAAGATCGCCGCCCGCGTCATGGCCGGCGAGAAGCTCGCCGCGTTCGAGCTGACCCGGAGCGGCGGAGGCAATCGCCACGTCGCGGTCAAGGAGGCGGTGTTCCCCTTCGCCCGGTTCCCCGGCGCGGACATCATCCTCGGCCCGGAGATGAAATCGACCGGCGAGGTGATGGGGATCGACCGGGATTTCGCCCGCGCCTTCGCCAAGTCGCAGCTCGGCGCCGGAAACGGGCTGCCGCTCAAGGGCACGGTCTTCATCTCCGTCAAGGACAGGGACAAGCCCGCCATGGTCGCCCCCTGCCGCCGCCTGGTCGAGATGGGCTTTCGCCTGGTCGCGACGGGAGGCACGGCCGCCTACCTCCAGGGCCAGGGGCTTCCCGTCAGCCCGGTGAAGAAGGTCCTCGAAGGGCGCCCGCACGTCGTCGACGCGATGAAGAACGGCGAGGTCCAACTCGTCTTCAACACCACCGAGGGCGCGCAGGCGATCGCCGACAGCTTCAGCCTGCGGCAGGCCGCCCTGCTCGGCGGCATCCCCTATTACACCACCGTCGCCGGGGCCCGCGCCGCCGTGGAGGCGATCGCTGCGCTGGCGCGCGACGATCTTGAAGTCGCCCCGCTCCAGTCGTACTTTAGAACGTCGTTCTAACAACCGACCCGTTCCGGACGCCGCCTCGAAGGCCTCGCCCCAGGGGCAGCGACGGTCGGGATTTTGTGTCTGTCTTTGGTTGGCGTGGCATGTCGAAGATTCCGATGACGGCGGACGGATACTCCCGCCTCGAAGAAGAACTGAAGCACCTGAAGGCGGTCGAGCGCCCGGCGGTGATCCGAGCCATCGCCGAGGCGCGGGAGCATGGCGACCTGTCGGAGAACGCGGAATATCACGCGGCGCGGGAACGCCAGAGCTTCATCGAAGGCCGGCTCGCGGAACTCGAGGACAAGATCGCCCGAGCCGAAGTGATCGACGTCACCAAGCTGTCCGGCAAGCAGGTGAAGTTCGGCGCGACCGTGACCTTGATCGACGAGGACACCGAAGAGAAGATCACCTACCAGATCGTCGGCGAGGACGAGGCCGACGTGAAGGCCCGGCGGCTGTCGGTCACCTCGCCCCTGGCGCGCGCGCTGATCGGCAAATACGTCAACGACAGCGTCGAAGTTTCTACTCCCGGCGGGTCAAAGTCCTACGAAATCGTTAAGGTGACGTTCAAGTAACGCGCCGGAGCGGCCCAAAGACCGCTCTTCCCCTTTCGCGGGTTCCGCCCGTGTTTCGTTGACGTCTTCGCGAATCGCCGAAGCCGACGGACGAGCGGGCGGAGCCCATCGCCGGCTTCGTCAGGATTCGCGCGCCTCCTCCGGCACGGGCGCATCGATCTCGATCGGGACGCCGGGTTCGATCTTCGAGCTGCGGATCGCCAGCGCCGATTTCACGTGGCTGACGTTCGGCGCCGCCGTCAGCTTGGTGGTCAGGAAACGCTGATAGGCGTCCCAATCGACGGCGACGATCTTCAGCAGGAAGTCCGCCTCCCCTGCCAGCATGTGGCATTCCCGCACCTGCGGCCAGCCTGCCACCAGGGCTTCGAAGGCCTTGAGGTCGGCCTCCGCCTGGCTGGACAGGCCGACCTGGGCGAAGACCGTCACGCCATAACCCAGCGCCTCGGGATTGATGTCGGCGTGATAGCCGCGGATGTATCCCGCCTCCTCAAGCGCACGGACACGGCGAAGGCACGGCGGCGCCGATATGCCGGCGCGACTCGCCAGCTCGACGTTCGTCATCCGGCCGTTCTCTTGCAGATCCTTGAGAATGCGCCGATCGATCCGATCCAGCTTCACGCGCCGCATTCTTCTTCTCCGAAGCCTGCCCTCGCGCGCAACTATATTGCAAGGGAGCCCGGCGCGCCAAGCCGCGTTCCGCCCACGCGCGACCGCTGCGATCGACATGCGCGTCGCGGCGGGCAAGTGAGCGCGTTCCCCGCCTTGTCGGCGAAGGCAAGCGCCTCTATGTTCCATGGGAAACCTTTCAAGGACGGAACATTTCGCGATGGCCGAGGAGCATTACAGCAAGGTTCTCATCATCGGCTCGGGGCCGGCCGGCTACACGGCCGCGATCTACGCCGCACGCGCGAGCCTGAACCCGCTTGTTGTCCAGGGCCTGCAGCCGGGCGGGCAGATGACGATCACCACCGATGTCGAGAACTATCCCGGCTTCGCCGAGGTGATCCAGGGCCCCTGGCTCATGGAGCAGATGCGCCAGCAGGCGGAGAAGTTCGGGGCACGCATGGTCCTCGACCTCATCACGTCGGTCGACCTGAGCCGCCGGCCCTTCCGCTGCGTCGGCGACAGCGGCGACGTCTACCTCGGCGAGACGCTGGTCATCGCGACCGGCGCCCAGGCGCGCTGGCTCGGTCTCGAGAGCGAGCAGAAGTTTCGCGGCTTCGGCGTTTCCGCCTGTGCGACCTGCGACGGTTTCTTCTTCCGGGGCAAGGAGGTCTGCGTCGTCGGCGGCGGCAACACCGCGGTCGAAGAGGCGATCTTCCTGACCAACCACGCGAACAAGGTGACGCTGATCCATCGGCGCGACACCCTGCGCGCCGAGAAGATCATGCAGGACCGCCTGTTCCGCAACCCGAAGATCGAGGTCCTTTGGGACAGCGTCGTGGAGGAGGTGCTCGGCACGGAGAACCCGCCCGCCGTCACCGGGGTGCGCGTCAAGAACGTGAAGACCGGAGCACGGAGCGACTTGGCCGTCGACGGTGTCTTCATCGCCATCGGCCACGATCCGGCGACGGGCCTCTTCAAGGGGCAGCTGGATATAGACGGGGAGGGCTACATCCTGACCGCCCCAGACAGCACCGCGACGACGGTGCCGGGAGTCTTCGCCGCCGGGGACGTGAAGGACAAGGTGTTCCGTCAGGCGATCACCGCGGCCGGCATGGGCTGCATGGCGGCGCTGGAAGCGGAGCGCTTCCTCGCCGCCCAGGAGGCAGAGACGACGCAAGCCGCGGCCGAATGACCCGGCGCCGGCCGAGGCTATGATTTAGATCCAGACCGCGGGCGCTGGGGCGGCGCGAAAGCGCCGGAGTTTCCGCACGGCTTTGAGTGTTTGTTGCTTGGATTGATTGACCGGCCTCCGGCGAGGCCGGCACCGAGGGGGAGTCGGTTTCCGTGACGCACACCGTCCGGGCCGGCGATTGAGAATGGACTGGGACAAGCTCAGGATCTTCCACGCCGTCGCCGAGGCAGGCAGCTTCACCCACGCCGGGGCAGTACTCAACCTCAGCCAATCGGCAGTCAGCCGGCAGATCAGCGCGCTCGAGGAGAGTCTCAACGTCGCGCTGTTCCACCGCCACGCCCGTGGCCTGATTCTCACCGAGCAGGGCGAGCTTCTGTACCGCACCGCGCACGAGGTCTTCGCCAAGCTGGCGATGGCCGAAGCACAGCTGTCGGAAAGCAAGGACAGGCCGAAGGGCCAGCTGAAGGTCACCGCCACCGTGGCGCTCGGCGCAAACTGGCTCGCGCCGCGCATGGGCGAGTTCCTTGAAATCTATCCCGACGTTTCCGTCGATCTGGTTCTCGAGGATCGCGAGCTGGATCTTTCGATGCGCGAGGCCGACGTGGCCATCCGGATGGCGCCGCCGCGCCAGCCGGAGCTCATTCAGCGGCACCTGCTGACCGTCCACATGCACGTCTACGCCTCGCCCGCCTACATCAAGAAGCACGGCATGCCGAAGACGGTCGACGACCTCGACAACCACAAGATCGTCGTCTACGGCGAAGAGACCCGGCCGCCGGTACCCGACGTCAACTGGCTGCTCTGGCTCGGGGCGCAAAAGGACCGGCCGCGCCGCCCGGTGCTCACTGTCAACAATATTTACGCCATCCTCCGCGCCGTGCAGGCGGGCATCGGCCTCGCCGCCCTGCCGGAATTCATGGTCCAGGAAGCGGGCAATCTGGTGCGCGTCCTGCCCGAGCTGGAAGGGCCGCGCATCGACGCCTATTTCGTCTATCCGGAAGAGCTGCGCCGGTCGAAGCGTATCCAGGTGTTCCGCGACTTCCTTCTCCGCAAGGTCGCCGAAGGCCCCTTGTGACATAGGTGCGGCGCGGCATCGACCGCGCTGCCATGCGTTTTCTGCATGCCTCTTTTGTGTTTTCCTATCTGGACCCAGCGGCAAATTCACCTATCTTAAGGGGCGTGTTGCAGCGCAACATCGAGTTTCGGTGATCGCCTAGGGCAGCCCGCGACAGGGTCCCCCAGGCATCGCCGTACGGGTTCGGGTGCAATGCCCGAAACCAGGGTCTTCGGACCCTACGTCTCCCAGACGTGAAGCCTCCCTGTTAACTTGCCGGGCCGCGTAAGCGGTCCGGCCTTCTTTTTCCGCCGGACCGGAGCGCCGGGACGGAGACGCTCGGCGGCACCCTCTCACTCCGGCAACCAGCTAGGCAGCAGGACGGCCCGCAGGGCAGTCCCGGTCCGCAGCGTCCGAAGCGTGCCGCTCTCCAACTGGTACATGCCGTCGAAATGCCGGACGACGAGCCAGGCAGGATCGTCCGAGCCGAACGGAAGGATGCGGTATCCATCGATGCCGGGCTGCGTGAATCTCTCGATCCGCAGTCCCATGGGCCCAAGCTTCGCCGCGACCTGGGCCATCAGCCGTTCGTCGGCGGGCGCGAAGCGGGATCGGTCGCCGGGCGGCCGCGCCATGATCGCCTCCACAGCCCCGCGGAGCGAGCCCCGAAGCGGATCGCGTCCGCCCAGGAGGCCGCGTCGTTTCCTTCGGCGGTGGCCGCAATCGCCGCGCCCACGGAATCAACACCCAAAGACGCGAATTACTCCCCCGTCAGGCCGAAAACAGCCCTGTCAGAGCCTCTTACATAGACTCGCCAAAATCGTCGATATTCTTTACAATTCTATCAAATATTAAGGTTTATTTACCGGTCGATTCGACGTAAAGCCCTGGTATTCAAGAGAGAGACGTTGCACCGGATTCTCGGCACGATATTTGCTTGTCTATTCCCATAGGAAGCGAAGAACCTGTGGGGAGCACGTCATGCGTCTTTTTGCTCTTCCGGCACTGCTCGCCGGTGCGGCCTTGGCCGTGTTCTCGGCGACGCCGGCGTCCGCACTGCCGGCCATCCATCACGCCGCATATGCGGACAGCGTGGTCAGCTACAACCCTGGCGTCGGATCCAGCCCGTCGTTCAACCACCAGGGCGCCTTCAATGCCCTCGGCGCTCCGGACTATGACGGCAGGGACCGCTGCGGATCGCAGGCGGGCTGTTCCTTTGCCAGTCTCGGCCAGGGCGGAAGCATCACGCTGAAGTTCACCGACAACAAGCTGACCGGCAGCGGCAACGCCGACTTCGATCTTTGGATCTTCGAGGTCGGCGGGAATGTGGAGCGCACTCTCGTCGAGATCAGCAAGGATGGCGTCACCTGGTTCAACGTCGGCTTCGTCGAGGGATCGACCTCCGGCATTGATATCGACGCCTTTGGCTTCGGCATAGGCGACCTGTTCGCGTTCGTGCGCCTTACCGACGATCCGAACCAGGGTAGCAACCGGGGCAAAACACCCGGTGCTGACATCGATGCGGTGGCCGCGCTCTCGACGGTGTTCACGCCGACGGCAGAGGTCACGCCAATCGCCGAACCGGGAACGTTTGTCCTCCTCGGCATGGGCCTCGCATGGCTCGGCGCCCGATCGCGCCGGAAGGCGGTTTGGAGACGCGCGACCTGACGCGGTCTTTCTTTCGGAGCCTGTTTGGTACGCGGATCGGAAGAGCGGGGCCCGGCGTTCCAGCGCCGGGCCCGTCATCTTGTGGGAACTCGCGGGATCGTGGCGTCGCCCCTCCCGCTCAGGCAAACAGTCGCTCGCTCTCCAGCCCCCTATAAAGATCGGCGACCTGTTCCGCGTACCCGTTGAAGAGGCGGGTCGGCACGCGCTCGTCGGTGCCGATGATCCGTTCCGTCGCCTGGCTCCAGCGCGGATGCGGCACGTCCGGATTGACGTTCGCCCAGAAGCCATACTCGCTCGGCACCAGCTGCTGCCAGAAGTTCACCGGGCGCTCGTCGGTGAAGGTGAAGCGGACGATCGACTTGATCGACTTGAAACCGTACTTCCACGGCACGGCCAGCCGCAGCGGCGACCCGTTCTGCTTCGGCATCGGCTTGCCGTAGAGGCCGGTGGCGATGAAGGCGAGGTCGTGGGTCGCCTCCGCCATCGTCAGGCCCTCGACATAGGGCCAGGGATACCAGACCGCCCGCTGCCCGGACGCGACCTCCGGGTCGAGGAAGGTCTCCATCCGAAGATAGGTCGCCGACCCGAGCGGCCGTGCGAACTCGACCAGGGCCCGCAGCGGAAACCCGCTCCACGGAACGGTGATGGACCAGGCCTCGACGCAGCGCAGGCGATAGACCCGCTCCTCCAGCGGCATCTTGGCGAGAAGCGCGTCGATGTCGATCGTAAACGGCTTCTCGACCATGCCGTCGATCGTTACGGACCAGGGACGGATCGGCAGCCGCTGCGCCCGGTTGGCGATGTCCTTGCTTGACCCGAACTCGTAGAAATTGTTGTAGCTGGTGACAAGGTCCTCCGGTGTCAGGGGCCGGTCGACCGCGTATCGAGGGTTCCGCTCGACCGGATAGAGCGACGCCGAGGGATCATCCTCCTCATCGGCATCCGCCTCGGCCGAGCAGCCGCCGAGAGCCGATCCTGCGGCGAGCAGGACCGGCCCGACGGCCGCCGCCTTCATCAGCCGGCGGCGGTTTCGGAAGACGTCTTCCGGCGTCGCCGCCGCGTCCGGCAGTTCCCAGCCATGCTTGACCTTGATCAGCATTCGGTCCTCCGCCATCCGTGCCAGGGAAGCATAGGGCACGGCGACCGCAGGACAATTCAATTCACGGTGAGCGGTCGCCGCCCCGCCGTTCTCCGTCCGGTGGCCGGGCGAAGCCGGGCGCGGCGGCGCTCCCCCGTTCCAGCCCCTCCAGACGGGCCTATTCGAGCATGCTGCGCAGCATCCAGGCGTTCTTCTCGTGAATCTCCATCCGGTCGGCCAGAAGATTGCTCGTTGCCTCGTCATTGGCGGCTTCGGCGGTCGGGAAGATCTCCCGGGCCGTGCGGACGACCGCCTCCTGCCCGGCCACGAGCTGGCGGATCATCTCCTCGGCGTCCGGCACCCGGTTGGCCCCTTCGGCCTCCTTGATCGACGACAGCTTCGAAAACTCTGCATAGCTGCCCGGGGCCGGCATTCCGAGGGCGCGGATCCGCTCGGCGATCTGATCGACCGCCCCCGCCAGCTCGGTGTATTGCGTCTCGAACATCTGATGAAGGCTGTGGAACATCGGCCCGGTGACGTTCCAGTGGAAGCTGTGGGTCTTCAGGTACAGCGTGTAGGTGTCCGCCAGCAGGCGCGACAACCCCTCCGCGATGCTCCGGCGGTCGTTTTCAGAGATTCCGATATCGATTTGTTGCATACTCGTCACTCCCATCTGCACTGCATTCTGAGGTAAGAGCGCCCCGCGCCAGACGCCTCTCCTGCATATCTGTAGTACCGGACGCGGTTGTTCAAGAGTTGTTTGGAATTGTTCTAATATCTTCTTGATGACACGGCGCGATCCGTGACCATCAACCGCCCCGCGAGGCGGATCAGTGGGCCGCGGCCAGCTGCTGTTCGATCACCTTGTCGGCGAGGCGGCCGGTCAGCTCTTGCAGATGGTCGAAGCGCCAGTCGAATGTCCCGACCCCAAGCGTGAGAGACCGCAGCTCGATGATCAGGTCGTGCAGCTCCGCCTGCGGGATATAGCACTCCACCTCGTCCCAACCGGACCATCCGTCCTTGGCCTGGAATCCGAGGATCTGGCCACGACGACCGCTGATCAGCCCGTGTACGCGCGCGGTGAACTCGGCGGGAACAGCAATCTGGACACGGCAGATCGGCTCGAGCAGCACCGGATCGCATTTCGGCATGCCTTCGCTCATCGCCATGCGCGCCGCCGTCTTGAACGCCTGGTCGGAGCTGTCGACCGTGTGATACTGCCCGTCGGTCAGCGTGACGGCCACATCGACCACGGGGAACCCGAGCGGCCCGCGGCTGAGATAATCGCGCACGCCTTCGCCGACCGCCGGGATGTACTGCTTCGGCACGGCTCCGCCAACGATCCGCTCGTGAAACTCGAAGCCGGCGCCGCGCGGCAGCGGCTTGATTTCCAGATGCACGTCGCCGAACTGCCCGTGGCCGCCGGTCTGGCGCTTGAACCGCGCGTGCTGGTGGACGCCCTTGCGGATCGTCTCCTTGTAATTGACGCTCGGCCGGCGCGCTTTGACGGGCAGGTTGTACTTCTGGCGCAGGCGGTCGAGCGCGATCTGCAGGTGAATCTCGCCCTGCCCCCATAGCACCATCTCGTTGGCGACTTGGTCCTGCTCCACCGACAGGGACGGATCCTCCTCCATCAGCCTCTGGAGTGCGGCCGTCAGCTTCACTTCGTCCGAACGGTTCTCGGCGGCAATGGCGAGCGAGAACAGGGGCGAGAACCTCGCGGGCCAGTCCACTTGCGGGACCGTCTTGCCGGGGGTCGAAAGGAGCTGCCCGGTCGCAACCTCGTCCATGCGGCCGAGCGCCACCACCTCGCCCACCCCGGCCGCGGGCAGCTTGGTCAGCTCATGGCCCTTCATGCGGTAGAGGCCGCTCACGCGGCCTCCATCGAGGGTCATGCCGTCCTGCACCGCGCCGGCGAAGATCCGGGCGAGCGACAGCTTCCCCGTATGCGGCTGATGATAGGTCTTGCAGACGAGCGCCAGCGTGTCGCCCGCGCCCGGCGTGATGCCGAGGCGCCTGGCCGTCTCCTCCGGGCCCGGCACATCGTGCCGCAACGCCTTCAGCAGGCGGCGGATGCCGTAGTCTTTCTCGGCGGAGCCGAGGAGCACGGGCACAATGAGATCGGCTGCCAGATCCCTTCGGATCTGCCGGTAGATCTCGTCCTTCGAGGGGACCGCGTCCTCCAACAGCTGCTCAAGCAGCGCGTCGTCGAAATCGGCCAGCGACTCCAGCATCTCCTGCCGGGCGGCCCGCTCGCGCTCCGTGACGTCGTCGGGGATCGAGATCAGGTCGGAGGGCTGCCCCGGCTTGTACCGGTAGGCGCGCTCGCTGACCAGATCGACATAGCCGGTAATCGGCTCCTCGCCGGTGCCGCTCGACGCCCGGATTGGAATCTGGCGCAGCACGAGCGGACATGCGGAGATACCCTGCAGCGCCCCCAGAACCTCGCGGACCCGGTGCGCCGCCGCGTCCATCTTGTTGATGAACAGCATGTGCGGAATCTTGCGATCGTCCAGGAACTTGAACAGCGGCGCCAGCGCCAGGGCCTTGCTTGGCTCCGGCTCGCAAACGACGACGGCCGCGTCGGCGACCATCAAGGCATTCTGCGTCTCCTGCGCCAGCTCGATCGAGCCGGGGCAGTCGAGCAGCGTCCAAGGTTCGCCAAGAAACGTCATGGAAGCGGCAGAGACCTCGACGCTCATGCTCCGCGCCCGCGCCTCCGGCGTACTGTCGCCCACCGTGTTGCCTTCCTTGACCGAGCCCTTGCGGGAGATCGCTCCGGTGGCGAAAAGGAGGCTTTCCAGAAGCGTTGTCTTGCCGCTCAGATAGGGTCCCACCAAGGCTGCGCAGCGCGGCGCAGCCGCCGTTCTCTCGCCCATGTTGTTCTCCCTGATCCATATCTCGGGGAGGTTCTCGGCGTGCCGACTGCCGGAGCCACCCTCTTCTCGCCGATTCATGATTTCAGCCCCGTCCGGGCCGATGCAAGGAAAAACGGACGCCGCGCCCGGTGCACAGCTCGTGTCTTCCGCGTGACCTTCCAAGGGCGGAAACGGGAATGATCTTCAATTCGGCTGCCATCGTCCCCATATCGCCGCCGATCATGGCGACTCGAACCAGATGCCGGCTGGATCAAAAGACCGGTTGGTATTTGGCCGCCCACGGGCTACATGATCCGACCGTTTCACCCAATTCGGCATCCCATCGTCTTTTCCCGTCGGTATCTATATGCGCCACCCTCCCAATCGGTTCCTGCTCAGGCGGCATCTTTGCGGCAAGCTCGCGGTGCGGACCGCCCGCATCGGGGGCGGGACGGCATCCCCGTCGGACCGGTTGCCATGAGAGACGACACCGGAACTCTCGACGGCGAGAGCATCCGGCCCCGGATCTCGGAGATTCTGGAGGGGCTCATCGAGCGGCAGACCGACCCGCGCCTGTCGGTCAACGACATCGTCTCGGCGTTGAAGGACCGCGGCTACGGCCTCCTGATACTCGTGCTGACGCTGCCCAATCTGGTACCGGTCTACCTGCCGGGGCTGTCGGCGGTTTTCGGTCTGCCGCTCGCCTTCATCGCCCTGCAGCTCATGCTCGGTCGCCCCGGCCCCTGGCTGCCGCGCTTCGTCCTGCGGCGCTCGTTTTCCCGGAAGAAGTTCGCGGCGCTGGTGAACCGGGCATTGCCCTATCTGCGGCGCACGGAATGCTTCCTTCAGCCGCGCCGGCTGGAGTTCACGGCGCCCCTGGCCGAACGGTTCATCGGCACCGCCTGCCTCATCCTGGCGCTTCTCCTCTCGCTGCCGATTCCGTTGACCAACATCCCGCTAGCCTTGCCGCTGGCATTGCTTTCGCTCGGCCTGCTGGAGCGCGATGGATGGTTCGTCATTGCCGGCTTCGGCCTCGCCCTTACGGTGATCGGTACGATTCTGGTGCTGAGCTGGGCCCTGCTCGTGGAATTGGCCCTGCCGTTCGTCGAACGCACGCTCTGACCGCCTGGGCGATTTGATCCCGCGGGCCCATTGCACGCGCCGCCGCGCAGGATCACTCTGATTCGCGCCCGGCTGCGAGTTCGGGGGACGGGACGGCTGCGGAGTCCGGCGAGGATAGGCGCGATGGTTGTCCTGCTGAGTTTCGTCGAGGCCGTGGCCTCGGTGCCGAACCCTGTCGTCCTGGCGGGCCATGTCCTTGCGGCGGTCTTCATCCTGACTCCCAGTCGGGCCTACGGCGCGGGCGTGAGCTGGGGGCTCGCCCTCTGGGCCCTCGATGCCTTTTTCCTCGATCCGAGCGACGATCGGACCGCGCCGACCCTCTCGGCGCAGGCTCTCGGCAGCCTGTCGGGCAACCTGATCGGCATGTGGGCCGTCCTGACGGTCGTGAACGCCGTCCGTGAGATCCGGGCACGGCTTGCGGAACGGCGGCGACCGAGGGACGACGGCGACCGCTGACGCCGCGCGGCTCAGGATCGCCGGACGCGCGGCGCCGGCCGGCCGACCAGGGCGACGCCGACCGCGGCGACCGCCATGCCCAGCCAGGCGAGCGGAGGCATCTCCTCGCCGATCAGCAGCCAGGCCAGCAGGGCCGCGCTCGGCGGCACCAGGTAGAACAGCGCCGAGACGCGCGAGGCCTCGCCATGGCGGATCATCGCCAGCAGGAGCGTGATCGCGATCAGCGAGTTGCCGATCACCAGGTAGGCCAGCGCGGCGAGCATTTCTCCGGTCCACGCGACGTTCATGTCCTCGAACGCGAACGCCAGCGGCAGCATCGCGACCACGCCCACCGCATACTGGATGAGGTTCGCCGTCACCGGATGGTGCGTCAGCCCGAAGCGCTTTTCATAGAGCGTCGCCCCGCTCATGCCGAGCAACGCGCCGAACGCGCAAGCGAGGCCGAGCATCGACGTGACCTCGACCTCCGAGCGCCCGAGGATGACGATGACGGCGCCGGCGAACCCGAGCGCGAATCCGGTCCACCGCCTCGCGCCGATGGCCTCTCCCACCAGGGCCGGGGCGAGCAGCGCCACGACGACCGGCTGCAGCGACACCACGAGCGCGACCGCCCCGGCGGAAGCGCCGAACGCGAAGGCCGTGTAGCTGAGCCCGAAATAGACCGCCTGGATCAGGAACCCGACCACGGCGAGATGCAGCCAGTCGATGCCGCGCGACGGCAGCGGCGGGCGCAGCCACAGGAAGAGCGGCGCAAGAACCGCAAGGACGAGCGCGTAGCGCAGCGCCAGGAAGGTGAGCGGGTCGGCATCGGCGATGCCGATCTTGGCGATCGGAAAACCCAGCGACCACAGCAGAAGGAACATTGCCGGCGCGGCGCGCAGCCATAGCGGCACCGCACCCCCGGAAGCCGCCCGTTCGCTCGCCGCCATGCCTCTGTTCCTCCGCTTGCTGCGCGGTCCGCGTCCGCAGGGGATTCGCCGCGGCCGCTGGCCGCGGCACGCCCCAGGGCCGCCCCTCCCCGAGATTCGACTCGGATCGGGACGCTTAGGTCAGCGCCGCGCAGGCGCGCTGGATGCGCGTGCAGGCCTCGCGCAGCAGCTCCGTCGAGGTCGCGTAGGAGATCCGGAAGAAGGGCGACAGGCCGAAGGCCGACCCCTGCACCGCGGCGACGCCCTCGGCATCGAGCAGGTAGGTCACGAAATCGTCGTCCGTCTCGATCACCCGGCCGTCCGGCGTCCGCTTGCCGATCACCCCGGCGCAGGAGGGGTAAACGTAGAACGCGCCCTCCGGCCGATGGCAGTGCAGGCCCGGCGCCTGGTTCAGCATGTCGACCACCAGATCGCGGCGCTCCTTGAACACCTTGTTGTGCTCGGCGATGAAGTCCTGCGGCCCGTTGAGCGCCTCGACCGCCGCCGCCTGGCTGATCGAGCTGGGGTTAGAGGTGCTCTGCGACTGGACCTTGGCGATCGCCTTAATGAGCTCCTTCGGCCCGCCGGCGTAGCCGATGCGCCAGCCCGTCATGCAATAGGCCTTGCTGACGCCGTTCATGGTCAGCGTCCGCTCCTTCAGCCGCGGCTCGACCTGAGCCGGCGTCACGAAGCGGAAGCCGTCATAGACGAGGTGCTCGTACATGTCGTCGGTGAGAACCCAGACATGCGGATGGCGGAGCAACACGTCGGTGAGCGCCTTCATATCGTCCCGGCCATAAGCGGCGCCGGTCGGATTGCTCGGGCTGTTGAGAATCAGCCACTTCGTCTTCGGCGTGATCGCGGCCTCGAGATCCTCCGGGCGCATCCTGAACCCGTTGTTCTGCGGGCAGGGAACAATGACGGGCGTGCCTTCGGCCAGAAGCACGATGTCCGGATAGGAGACCCAATAGGGCGCCGGGATGATGACCTCGTCCCCCGGGTTGAGAGTCGCCATCATGGCATTGTAGATGACCTGCTTTCCGCCTGAGCCGACGGTGATCTCCTCCGGCTTGTAGTCGAGACCGTTCTCGCGGCTGAACTTCGCGGCGATCGCCCGCTTCAGCTCCGGCGTGCCATCCACGTTCGTGTATTTCGTGTCGCCGCGCCGAATCGCCTCCACGGCGGCGGCCTTGATGGTCTCCGGCGTGTCGAAATCCGGCTCGCCCGCACCGAGCCCGATGACATCGCGCCCGGCGGCCTTCAGTTCGCGGGCCTTTTGGGTGACAGCCATGGTGGGAGACGGCTTGATGCGTCCCAAGCGTTGGGCGAGAAACGACGGCATGCGTAAGGTTCCCTGAGAACGGATCGATGGAACGGATCGGTCCGGCCGATCGGCGATGGACCTTACGCCGGCCGGGTCCGCCGTGCAACCGGCCTTGCCCTCGAATTGCCCGAATCCCGCTCCGATCCTGCCATGACGATCGGGTTGACTGAGGGTCGGGGCAACCGGTCCGCCGGACGGCGTCCGCGGGCGGCGGAGCCCCGAACCATCGGATCGGAGAGGTGGCACCATGAAAGACGGACGGGCGGCCCGAAGCGTCGTGCTGCAGCGCCGGCTGCGCATCGCCGACCAGTCGGCCTGGGCCCTGTCGGCCGGCAGTTTCCTGCTGCTGCTGGCCTTGCTGTTCGGCTCGTCGGCGTAGAAAAGTCGGCGCTCGAAACCGGCATCGGGGCCGCCGCGGTAGCGGCGGCCCCGATAATGGTCTATTGATGGTCCGGGCGCCACTGCCATGAGGGCACGTCATGATGGACCGCCAGCGGCTTGCCCGCGCGAACGAGGCGTTCCGGACCTTCCTTGCCACGCCCCTTAATGCCCTGCTGAGGCGCGCGACGGAGCGCGACCCGGGCGAAGCCGCGCTCGCCCTGTTCCACGAGGTGGCCGAGACGGTGCCCGCCTATCGCGACTTCCTCGCCCGGCGCAAGGTCGATCCCGGCGCGGTCCGGACGGTGGATGACTTCCGCGCCCTGCCGCTCACCACCAAGCAGGACTACATCCTGGCCTATCCGCTGCCGCAACTGTGCAGCGGCGGCCGGATCGACAATTGCGACATGGTCGCCGTGTCGTCGGGCTCGACCGGAACGCCGACCTTCTGGCCCCGATTCGTCGCCGACGAGATCCCGACCGCCCTGCGCTTCGAACAGATCTTCCACGACAGCTTCCTGGCCCAGGAGCGGCGCACCCTGGCGGTGGTCTGTTTCGCGCTGGGCACCTGGGTCGGCGGCATGTTCACCGCCTCCTGCTGCCGTTACCTTGCAGCCAAGGGCTATCCCGTCACGGTGGTGACGCCCGGCAGCAACCGGGAGGAGATCTTCCGCGTCGTCCGCGACCTGGCACCCCTGTTCGACCAGACGGTGCTGCTCGGCTACCCGCCGTTCCTCAAGGACGTGATCGACGGCGGCGCCGCGGCCGGCATCGATTGGCGGCCGCTCCGCATCAAGCTGGTGATGGCCGGCGAGGTGTTCAGCGAGGAATGGCGCTCGCTCGTGGGCGAGCGGGTCGGCTCGACCGATCCCTGCTACGATTCCGCCGCCCTCTACGGCACCGCCGACGCCGGGGTGCTCGGCAACGAGACGCCGCTCAGCATCAGCATCCGCCGCTTCCTCGCCCGCACGCCGGAGGCGGCGCGGCAGCTCTTCGGCCAGTCGCGGCTGCCGACGCTGGTGCAGTACGATCCGCTGGCCCGCTACTTCGAATGCCTGGAGGACGGGACGCTGCTCTTCTCCGGCCGCAACGGGGTGCCGCTCGTCCGCTATCACATCGCCGACAGCGGCGGCCTCGTGGCCCATGACGAGATGCTGCATTTCCTCGCCGACTGGCGGTTCGACCCGCACGACGACCTGGCGGAGCACGGCTGGCGGGGCGACCGCCCCCTGCCCTTCGTCTATGTCTTCGGCCGGTCCAACTTCGCCGTCTCTTATTTCGGCGCCAACGTCTACCCGGAGAACGTGAGCGTGGCGCTTGAGCAGCCGGGCATCCGCGACTGGGTCACCGGCAAGTTCGTGCTGGAGGCGAAGGAGGGGCTGGAGGATGCGCCGCATCTGGCGGTGACCGTGGAGCTCGCACCGGGGCAGGAGGCCACCCCGGACAAGGCGGAGGCGATTGCCGAGGCCGTCCTCGCCCAGCTGCTGCGGCTCAACAGCGAGTTCGCCAACTACACGCCGGCGGCGTACCAGCGGCCCCGCGTGAGCCTCAGGCCCGCGGGCGATCCGGAATGGTTCCCGCCGGGCATCAAGCACCGGTACACGCGCGGCTGACGGCCCCCCGCCGCCGCGGCCCGGCGATCCGGGGCCACATCGACAAACCGGGCTCGCATCGGCGGGCAAAAGCGGCTATCTATTCGCCGGTTTTTCTTCCTGCCGGAGGGCGACAGCGTGCGGAAGGGCTTCCTCCTTGCCGTCGCGGCCATGGTCTTCGTGGTCGCGCTATCCAATTATGCCGTTCAGTTCCCGGTGAACGCCTGGCTGACCTGGGGCGCCTTCACCTATCCGGTCGCGTTCCTCGTCACCGACCTTGCCAATCGCGCCTTCGGGCCGGACCGCGCCCGCCGGGTGGTCTATGCCGGGTTCGTCCTCGCGGTTGCGCTGTCCGCGTGGCTGGCGACGCCGCGGATCGCGCTCGCCTCCGGCACGGCCTTTCTCGTTGCCCAGCTCTGGGACATTGCCATCTTCGACCGCTTGCGCGACCGTGCCTGGTGGACGGCGCCGCTGGTGTCATCGGTGCTCGCCTCGGCGGTCGACACGGCCGTTTTCTTCACCGTCGCCTTCGTCGGGACCGGCCTGCCCTGGGTGACCTGGGCGATCGGGGACTATGGGGTGAAGCTCGCCGTCGCCGGCGTGATGCTCGTCCCGTTCGGCGCGCTCCGGCACTGGATCCGTCCCTGGTCCGGGCAGGAACGCATGGCTGCCGGCCAGCCCTGATCCCCTGGCCCTGATCCCTTGGCCCTGATCCCGGGCGGCGCCCGCGTCCCGCTGTTGGCCGCGGCGCCGCGGCGTCCTATATTTCCGGCATGCCTCCACTCGAACTCGCGGAACGGCCGCTGCCGCCGCTGGGCGGCGCGCCCTTTACCCTTCGGTCCGACTACAAGCCGGCCGGCGACCAGCCACAGGCGATCCGCGAGCTCGTCGCCGGGCTCCGGGCGCAGGAGCGCGACCAGGTCCTCCTCGGCGTCACCGGATCGGGCAAGACCTTCACCATGGCCCATGTCATCCAGGAGATGCAGCGTCCGGCGCTGGTCCTCGCGCACAACAAGACCCTGGCGGCGCAGCTCTACGGCGAGATGAAGGCCTTCTTCCCGGAGAACGCGGTCGAGTACTTCGTCTCCTACTACGACTACTACCAGCCGGAGGCCTACGTCCCGCGCACGGAC
>CAZKCM010000086.1:0-18115 GCA_964551315.1 uncultured Rhodospirillaceae bacterium
GGTTCTGCGGATGCGCTTCGGCATCGGCATGAACACGGACCACACTCTGGAGGAGGTCGGCCAGCAGTTCTCGGTCACGCGCGAGCGCATACGCCAGATCGAGGCGAAGGCGCTGCGCAAGCTCAAGCATCCGAGCCGCTCGCGCAAGCTTCGCAGTTTCCTGGACACCTGACGGGCGGTCAGCGGTCGGCCGTCGGCAATCAGCCGTCGTTCTCGCGGGGTTGACGGAACGGCGCGATGGCTGAATGCTGACGGCCGACCGCTCGCCGTCTCCCCCGGGCCCGTAGTTCAGTGGTCAGAACGCGCCGCTCATAACGGTGTTGTCGCAGGTTCGAATCCTGCCGGGCCCACCACGGAATCAATTGCTTGGTGCCGTGCGCCGCGCCCGCGCGACGGGCGTCCACTCGGCGACGCCGGACCGGATCGCCGCGGCGACGGCCCGGAGGCTAAGGGCGAGCTTCATCGGCCAGCCGGCGGCGACGGCCGGCGCATCCTGCGCACCCGGCTCCGCGACGGGGGGCGCAGGGTGAGGGTTGAGGGAGTTTGTCAGGAACGAACCGATCACGGCGATCGGATGGTCATCGGCGCCGTACATTCCCGGGCCTCCTGATGGAGCGCCCCCTTCGTACGGGTACCGGATTGCCGTTCGCCGCGCTGTGAAGAGGATCACAGGGACGGAGACGGGCCCTCCGTCGGCTCACCGGGCGTCATGGAAGATGACGCCGAGCGTGTGGCGGTGACCCGAACGCACGCGGCTGACGCCGTGGCGCATGGTCACGCGATAGACGCCCCGCTTGCCCTGCACGGGCCGGTGGTGCACCGGGAAGATCACGCCGTCGCCCTGGCCCAGCGGAACGACCTCCGCGCGTGATTGCATGCGCGGCCGCTGCTCGGTCAGCACGAACTCGCCGCCCGTAAAGTCCCGCGCCGGTTCGGACAGCAGGAAGGCCACCTGCAGCGGGAAGACCTGCTCGCCGTAAAGGTCCTGGTGCAGACAGTTGTAGTCGCCTTCGCCATACCGCAGGAGAAGCGGCGTCGGCTTGGTCTGGCCGGCGCGGCGGCATCGCGCGAGGAAGTCTTCATGCGCCTCGGGGTAGCGCACCTCGACGCCCAAGGCTGCGTTCCAGCGGTTGGCGATGGCCGCCAAAGGCGGGTAGAGCGCCGTCCGCAGTGCGGCGACGACCTCCGGCAGCGGGGCGGCGAAGTACTTGTACTCGCCGCGCCCGAAGCCGTGGCGCGTCATGACGATCCGGCTGCGGAACCGCGCGTCGTCGTCGTACATCGCTATCAGCGACCGGCATTCCACCGGCGACAGGACGGCGCCGATATGGGCGCAGCCCTCCGCGTCGAGGCTCGCGGCGATCCGTTGCCAGTCGAGCGTCGCCAGCCGCGCCTCGATCGACCGCGCGGCGGCGCGGCTGTCCTGGCCGTACCGCCCGCGGGTCATCGTCGCCTCTCCCGCCCGGGCCGTGCCCATTCGCGCGTCATGGCTTCAATGGGAACCGTCTTCGACATGGTCGCAGGACTCGGGCCGTGGCTTCGGGCCGCGCTTCTCCGGGGGCACCTTGCAGTTGTCCAGTCTCTGATCGTCGCTGGCCTTGCCGCTCAGCCGCTCCTTGCCGGTAAGAGTCCTGCCGGCCGGCGCCGGGCCGGACGCGCTCCGGCGGTCCGGCTGGGCAGAGGCGTCGCTTGGGCCTTCGGCCCCGCCGCGCGCCGGCGCGGCGATCAGCATTGCGGCGGTCAGGGCCGCGGCGACTCGCCGGCCGAACGGCATCCGGGGGCTTCGTGGGCCCCATCCGTTCGGCCTTCCGGTTGCGGCCCGGGTGCTCATCCCGCGGCCTCCCGTTCCAGCAGGGCGCGCTTGCGCGCGACGCCCCAGCGATAGCCCGAAAGCGTGCCGTCCGTACGCACCACGCGGTGGCAGGGGATCGCCACGGCGATCGCGTTTGCGGCGCAGGCGCGGGCGACCGCGCGCACGGCTTTCGGCCGGCCGATGCGTGCGGCGATCTCGGCATAGCTCGCGGTCGATCCGTTCGGGATCTCCCGCAGCGCCTGCCAGACGCGCCGCTGGAACGCGGTGCCGCGCAGGTCGAGCGGCAGATCGAGGCCCTGCGCCGGCGCCTCGACGAAGCCGACGACCGTCGCCACGACCCGTTCGAAGCCGGCATCGCCGCCGATCAGCTCCGCCTTCGGGAAACGGTCCTGAAGGTCGCGCACCAGCGCGTCCGGATCGTCGCCGAGCAGGATCGCGCAGATGCCCTTGTCCGTCGCGGCGACGAGGATCGAGCCGAGCGAGCATTCGCCGACCGCAAAGCGAATCGCGGCGCCGACTCCGCCGGCGCGGAACGCCGTCGGCGTCATGCCGAGGAGGTCCGATGCGGCGGCGTAAAAGCGTCCGCTGGAGTTGAAGCCGGCGCCGTAGATCGCCTCGGTGATCGTTTCCCGCCGCGCAAGCTCCTCACGCAGGCGCCGGGCCCGGTGGGCGTCGGCATAGGCCTTCGGCGTCACCCCGGTGGCGGCCTTGAAGACACGATGGAAGTGGAACCGGCTCAGGCCGGCAGCCTCCGCCAGCGCGTCGAGGCTCGGCACCTCCTCCGCCTCCTCGATCAGCCGGCAGGCCCTCGCCACGGCCGAGGCCCGCCGCCCGGCGGTTCCGGTCTCGTTCGGCCGACAGCGCTTGCACGGCCGGAACCCGGCTCTCTCCGCATCGGCGCAGGTCGCGTGGAACCGGACGTTCTCGCGGCGGGGCAGGCGGGCTCCACAGGACGGCCGGCAATACACGCCGGTGGTCCTCACGGAGTAGAAGAATTGCCCGTCGGCCGCCGGGTCGCGCGCGACCACCGAGGTCCAGCACGGATCCGGCCCGACCGCCTTCCGCGCGGCGGTCTGCGTTTCGTCGGTGGCAATCATGCCGTTCTCCTTCCGTCAACTGCCGTTGTTGACGCAATATGCCGCCCTCATGCCGCGTCCGCACTCCGGGTCTTGCTCCCGAATTCGCCCGTCTCGACAAAGGCGTGCCGGGCTGTCGCCAGGCCGGGCCGTGGCCTGCGCCGAACGCTGCTGCGCCGCCAACGCGCTTTTCAGGAGAAGAGACGGCCGATGAGAGCCAGCGCCCACAGCGTCAGAGCGATGAGGCCCGCGAACTCGGCATAGCGCAGATAGACGTCGCGCAGCACCGTGTTGATGATCCGCTTCGCGTGGGCCTCCGGCAGGCCGTGGTCCCGGTCGAGCAGGACCCAGAGCTCCGTCCGCCGATAGTCCCGGTTCGGCGCCTGCAGCGCCTTGAAGAACAGGACGACGCCGGCGAGCGCCGTCAGGACCGCGCCGGCGCGCAGGGCGAGGACGGGCGTCGCACTCAGCCCGAACATGAAGGTCAAGATGGCGAGCGCCGCGAATCCGCAGCCGCGGCGCACCGACAACTCCGCACAGGCCCGGATTCGCTCCATGCCTGACCGTCCCGTGGCCGATCGTCCAGCCCCCTATGTAGGATCGGTCCGGCGGTGCGTCGAGGCCTCGTCAGAGCAGGCGCGCGAGGCCCGGAAGGGTGAGGAGAACCGCGCCCGCAAGCCAGATCAGCATGGAGGCGGTATCGCTCTTCGGCTGGCCCTGCAGCCGCTCGTAGAGGGCGGCGGGGATGCCGGACAGCAGCAGGGTCCCGAGCGAGACGATCAGGGAGGCGCCGTAAAACACGGTCTCGCGAGTCATCGGCACGAAGCCTGGCAGCCAGCTGGGCGCGAGCAGGACGGCCAGGATCAGGGCCGGCGAGACGAGGCCGTTGATCACGCTGACCGCGGCGATGGCGACGAAGAGGTTCCCGGGGGTCATGGCCGCTTCTCAGCCGGCGGTGATCTGCGGCGCCAGGCCGTAGGCGGCCAGCAGCCACAGCCAGAGATAGCGCAGCAGGAACAGCCAATAGGCCGCGATCGGCGGCAGGACAAGGCCGTTGATGAAGCGCGGCGTGATCACCGCGACCGTCCGCAGCACGGGGTCGGTCAGCCGGCGGAAGAACCGCCAGATGTAGTTCGGCGAGTCGGGCGGCAGGAAGAAGGACATCGCGAAGCGGCCGAGCAGCGTGTAGACGAGAGCCGCGAGGATGTAGTTGGGGATGTGGAAGTACCAGTACTCCCAGAAGTGGCTGCCCATCGTTCGGAACGCTCTCGACAAAAGAATGGTGCAGGGTCCGTGCCCGGACCCTGCACCATGAAGGCGATTCCGTCCAGCTATTCGACGGCCTTCTGGCCTCCGACCAGGGCGACTTGGCCGCGCGGGACGCGGATCGAGTCGATGAAGTCCTGCATCTCGCGGGACGGCGCCGGCGTCATCCGGCTGACGACATAGGTCACCAGGAAAGCGACCGGGATGCCGAACAGGCCGCAGGAGACGTTCTTGATCCCGAACCACAGCGACATGCCGAAATATTGCGTGCCGATGAGGTAGAACAGGCACACGCCGAAACCGGCGATCATGCCGGCGATCGCACCGGCGCTGGTCGTCCGCTTCCACCAGATGCCCATCACCAGCGCCGGGAACAGCCCCGATGCGGCGATCGAGAAGGCCCAGGCCACCATCGCCAGGATCCCGGCCGGCCTTGTGCCGGCGACCCAGGCGGCAACGATCGCCACCCCGATCAGGATCACGCGGGCCACGATCAGACGGTGCTTGGTGTCCGCGTTCGGGTCGATCATCCGGTAGTAGATGTCGTGCGACAGCGCGTTGGCGATGGCGAGCAGCAGGCCATCGGCGGTGCTGAGCGCCGCGGCGAGACCGCCCGCCGCGACCAGGCCGGCGATGACGTAGGGCAGGCCGGCGATCTCCGGCGTCGCGAGCACGATCGCGTCATTGTTGATCTTGAACTCGGCGAGCTGAAGGATGCCGTCGCCGTTCCCCACGACGCCCGCGCAGATCGCGTAGATCTCCGCGGCGTTAAGCCGGTCGCAGGTTCCCACGAGACCGGTTGCCCCCCAGGACGCCACCCAGGCCGGCAGCTCCGAGATCGGCTGGCCGATCACGTTCTGGTAGACCTCGAGCTTGGCGAAGGCGGCATAGGCCGGGGCCGTGAAGTAGAGCAGGAAGATGAAGAACAGGCTCCAGCCGACCGACTTGCGGGCCTCGCGCACGCTCGGCGTCGTGAAGTACCGCATCAGGATGTGCGGCAGGGACGCCGTTCCCACCATCAGGCAGAACACCAGCGCGAAGAAGTTCAGCATCGACGTGCCGTTGAAATTGCCGGTCGCATCGACGAACGGGCTGATGTGGTGCTGGACGATGCCGAGCGCTTCCTCGAGCGAGGTGATCTCCTGCAGCGCTTGCCCGTAGGTGAGCTGCGGGATCGGAATGCCGGTGAGCTGCGCCGACAAAAGGATCACCGGGATGAGGTAGGCGATGATCAGGATGATGTACTGCGCCACCTGGGTCCAGGTCACCGCCCGCATGCCGCCCAGCATCGAGCAGACCAGGATCCCGACCAGCCCGACGAACACCGCGATCTCGAACGAAATGCCGAGGAAACGGGAGGCGATGATCCCCACGCCGTAGACCTGCGCCACGACATAGGTGAACGAAGCCGCGAGCAGGACCAGGATGCCGATGAAGCGCGCGAAGTTGCCGCCATAGCGCGCCCCCAGGAAGTCGGGGACGGTATAGGCGCCGAACTTGCGCAGATAGGGCGCGAGCAGGACCGCCACCAGGACGTAGCCGCCGGTCCAACCGAGCACGAAGGCCAGGCCGTCATAGCCCAGCGCGTAGAGGGTGCCGGCCATGCCGATGAAGGAGGCGGCGCTCATCCAGTCGGAGCCGGTGGCCATGCCATTGTAGATGGCCGGCACCCGCCGCCCGGCGACGTAGTATTCCGAGATCTGCATCGTCCGCGACAGGATGCCGATCAGGGCGTAGACCCCGATGGTGAGGAACACGAACAGATAGCCGATGATCCTGTTCGGCACGCCCAACATTTCGAGGATGGCGAGCAGGATGACGAAGCCGACGAAGCCGCCGGTGTAGATGCCGTACACCTTGCCCAGATTGCTGACGAAATCGCCTTTCATTTTGGCGTTCTCCCCCTGAGACTAGAGTTCTTCGTCGACGTTGAACTCCTCGTCGATCCGGTTCTGCTTGGCGGCGTACCAGAAGATCAGGATGACGAAGGCGATCAACGACCCCTGGGCCGCGAAGTAGAAGCCCAGAGGAAAGCCGAGGATCACGATTTCGTTCAGCGGCCTGGCGAACAGGTGGATCACGAAGCCGAAGAAGAACCAAATGGCGAGCACCCGCCACATCAGGGCGCGCGTCTTCCCCCAATGCGCTTCCGCCCGCTCGGGCGTCAGTCCGTTCGACATTATCTGTGGTCTCCCTTCTCTGTCTTGGCCGGGGCTAACCGGCCGCATCTTGCCCTCGCGTCCTGCGAAAGCCCCCATTTCTGACCGCCCCCGATCGAGCCGTCGGCCCGTCTGCCTTTAGCGGCGGTTCTCATTCTCAAGGTTCACAGAAGCCGATAATGCGTCAATAATCCCTTGTCAGAAAAGGATTTTTTAGTAAAACCTATTGCTGGACAGGGTGGTGCTGAAGTAAAATTTGTAAAAAGCGGAAGGTTCGGAAATGGCCAACGGGGTGATGCTCGGCGCCAAGCTCCGCAGGGTCCGCCGGCGCCTCGGCCTGACCCAGGTCGAGATGGCGGAGCGGCTCGGCATCTCGGCGAGCTACTTCAATCTGATCGAACACGACCAGCGGGCGCTTACGCTGAAGCTGATGCTCCGGCTTGGCCAGGTCTTCGATATCGACCTCGACGTCTTCTCAGAGAGCGAGGAGGCCCGCCTCCTCGGCGATCTGGGGGAGGCGCTCGCCGATCCGGTGCTCAGGGACCACGAACTCGAGGCCGACGATCTGCGCGATCTCGTCAGCCAGTCGCCGGCGGCCGGCAAGGCGATGGTCGACCTTTACCGCGCCTTTCGCGAGGCGCGCGACGAAGTGCGGGCCTTGCGCGAAGCGCTGCGCGACGACGAGCTTCTGGCCGGGGTCAACCACGAGCTGCGCACGCTTCTCACCTCGATCTGCTCCTTTTCGGAGATCCTCCACGACAATCCCGGCCTCGACAGCCGCAAGCGCCAGCGGTTTCTCGGCATCATTCTGGCGGAGAGCAAGCGGCTCCTCGCCCTCATGGACACGCTGCTGACCGCGCCACGGAGCGAGGGATGGGCCGGGCGCGAGGCCGGACGGCCCTGGACCGAGGCCGTTGCCGACTTCATCCAGGATTCGATGAACTACTTTCCGGAGCTCGAGGCCGCCGCCGAGGATCTGCGCCGCGCCGCCCAGGCCGAGAGAGGTCCGCTCTACGAGTGTCTGGTTGACCTTCTCGCCCGCGACCACGGCATTGCCGTCACCTTGATGCAGGACGAGCCGGACGAGCCGACCCTGCGCCGCTTCGACGCGCGCCGCCGCAGCCTTGCGCTCGCCGAGATCCTGCCGCCGCCCGACCGCCTCTTCGAGGTCGCCCATCGGCTCGGGCTGCTGCGCTATGGCGCGGTCATCGACGACTATGTCGCAGGGGCGAAGCTGTCGACCCCGGAGGCGCGCTCGCTCTGCCGCATCGCGCTCGCCAGTTATTTCGCGATGGCCGTGATGATGCCCTACGACGAGTTCCTCGCGGCGGCGCGCCAGGTCCGCTACGACATCGAACGTCTGGAGCGGCGCTTCGGCGCCAGCTTCGAGCAGGTCTGCGACCGCCTGACCACGCTGCATCGGCCGGGGGCGAAGGGCGTGCCCTTCCACCTCGTGCGGGTCGACGTCGCCGGCAATGTTTCCAAGCGGTTCAGCGCCTCGGGCCTGCCGATCGCCCGCTACAGCGGCGTCTGTTCGCTGTGGAATGTGCATCGGACCTTCCTGACGCCCGGTGCGATCCATACGCAGCTGTCGCGGATGCCGGACGGCGCCACCTACTTTTCGGTCGCGCGCACGGTATACGGGCCGAGCTGGGGGTATCGGCGCGCCCAGCCCGTCTTCGCCATCGAGCTGGGCTGCGAAGCCTCCTTCGCGAAGGAGCTGGTCTACGCCGACGGGCTGGTCGACGAGACGGCGGTCCCCATCGGCACCACCTGCCGCCTGTGCGAGCGGAGCGCCTGCCCGCAGCGTGCCTTCCCGCCGGCGCGCCAGGGAATGCACATCGACGAGGATCGGCGCGACCCATCCCCCTACATCGCCCTGTGACGGGCCCTCGCGGCCGGTTGCTCGGAACTGGTAATGCGCCACGCCGCGGAGTATCCTGTGGCGCAAACAAAAGGCGTCCCGAAGCAAACGGGGGCTGCCGGCCGGAGGCAAAGGGCCGGGGAGGAAAGTAGCAATGAAGCCGTCCGTTCTGGTGGTGGACGATGAACCCAACATCGTCCTCTCGCTCAAGTTCCTGATGCAGGAAGCGGGTTTCGAGGTCCGCGTCGCGGGCGACGGGCAGGAGGCACTGCGCGCCATACGGGAGCGGCTTCCCGATCTCATCCTTCTCGATCTGATGCTGCCCAAGCGCGACGGGTTCGACCTCTGTCGGATCATCCGGGCAAACCCGAAATGGGCGGGTACCCGGATCGTCATCCTGACCGCCAGGAGCCGCGAGGCCGAGCGCGAGAAGGGGCTGGCGCTGGGTGCCGACGATTACATCATCAAGCCGTTCTCGACACGCGAACTGGTCGAGTGCGTCAAGTACCATCTTGAGACGGCCAGGGCGTGACCGCGGCGAGAGGCTAGAGGCGATGCGCCGTGTCCCGCGCAGCGACAAGCTCGTGGCGATCTTCCTGCTGGGGCTCCTGCTCTTCAGCCCGGTGTTCCTCCACCTCTTCCGGATCGACGGGTTTCTCTTCGGGGTGCCGGTCCTCTACCTGTACCTGTTCCTCGCCTGGACGCTGCTCATCCTGCTGATCGCGCTGGCAAGCGGCGCCTTCCGCCCGAGGTCGCGGCGCCGCGGTCCCGGCGGAAGGCGGACGGCTTGAGGGCGGCGCCGGATGCTCCCGCAGGGGCTCATCCTCGGCGCCTCCATCGCCTATCTGCTGCTGCTGTTCGCCGTTGCCTATTACGGTGACAAGCGCGCCGATTCCGGCCGCAGCATCATCGCCAATGCATCCATCTATTCGCTGTCCATCGCCGTCTACTGTACGGCCTGGACCTTCTACGGCAGCGTCGGTCGCGCCGCGTCGAGCGGGCTCGACTTCCTGCCGATCTATCTGGGCCCGACACTGGCGGCGGTGCTGTGGTGGCCGGTGCTGCGGCGCATGGTGCGGATCAGCAAGGTGAACCGCATCACCTCGATTGCCGACTTCATCGCCTCGCGCTATGGCAAGAGCCCGCTCCTCGGCGGACTCGTGACGGTCATCGCCGTGGTCGGCATCATCCCCTACATCGCGCTGCAGCTCAAAGCCGTCTCGACGAGCTATCAGGTCCTGTCGGGCTATCCCGAGCTTGCGATGCCGGAGGTCTTCGATCCGCCGCCGCTGCTTGCCGATACGGCGCTCCATGTGGCCGCCGTGCTCGCCCTGTTCGCGATGCTGTTCGGCACCCGTCACATCGACGCGACCGAGCGCCACGAAGGCATGGTCGCCGCCATTGCCTTCGAGTCGGTCGTCAAGCTCGTGGCATTCCTCGCCGTCGGCCTGTTCGCGACCTGCGTGCTCTTCGACAGTCCGGCCGACCTCTTTGCCGAGGGTTCCGGCCGGCCGGAGATCGCCCGGCTCTTCGTCTCGGTTGGGAAGGACGGCTACGCCGGCTGGGTGACGCTCACGCTTCTGTCCATGGCGGCGATCATGCTTCTGCCGCGCCAGTTCCAGGTGGCGGTGGTGGAGAACGTCAACGAGAACCACCTGCGCACCAGCGCCTGGCTGTTGCCGTCCTATCTCCTGCTGATCAATCTCTTCGTGCTGCCGATCGCCGTCGCCGGCCTCCTGCTGTTTCCGGGCGGCGCGGTTCATGCCGATACCTTCGTGCTCGCCCTGCCGATGGCGGCCGAATGGCCGATGCTTGCGCTGTTCGTGTTCATCGGCGGTCTCTCGGCGGCCACGGGCATGGTGATCGTCGAGACGATCGCCCTCTCGACCATGCTGTGCAACGACCTGTTGATGCCGATCCTGCTCCGCCTGCGCGGGCTGCGGCTTACCGAGCGGACGGATCTGAGCCGCCTTCTGATCTCCATCCGGCGCGTCGGCATCATCGCGGTCCTGCTCCTTGGTTATCTCTATTTCCGGTTCGTCGGCGAATCCTACGCACTCGTCACCATGGGGCTCATCTCCTTCGCTGCCGTCGCGCAGTTCGCCCCGGTCATCATCGGCGGCATGATCTGGAAGCGGGCGACCGCAAAGGGCGCGCTCGCGGGCCTCGCGGCGGGCTTCGTGACCTGGGCCTATACGCTCTTCCTCCCGGCCTTCACGCAATCCGGCTGGTTGCCGGCCGCATTCCTGACCGAGGGGCCCTTTGGCATCGCGTTGCTGAAACCCTATGCGCTGTTCGGCCTTGACGGCCTCGACCAGCTGTCGCACGCGCTGTTCTGGAGCATGACCTTCAATGCCGGAGCCTATCTCGGCGTCTCGTTCGTCACCCGCCAGAGCCTGATCGAGCGGATCCAGGCCACGCGCTTCGTCGAGGTGTTCCGGCACAGCGAAGGGCCCGGCGCGCAGCCGGTCTGGGAAGGCAAGGCGGTGCTCACCGAGCTCATGGAACTGGTCGGCCGGTTTGTCGGGCGGCGGTCGGCCGAACGGGCCTTCCAGCGCTACGCCGCGGAGCGCGGCGTGCCGCTCGCCAAGCTGGCGAAGGCCGATGTCGGGCTGATGGGATTCGCCGAGCGGCTGCTCGCCGGCGCCATCGGCGCCGCTTCGGCGCGCGTCATGGTGGCGACCGCGGTCAAGGGCGAGGGCGTGAGCCTCGAGAAGGTCATGGAGATCCTCGACGAGTCCTCGCGGGTGATCGAATACAGCCATCAGCTCGAGGCCAAGTCGCGGGAGCTCGAGCGCGCCTCGGCCGAACTGCGCGCCGCCAACGAGCGGCTGCAGGAACTCGACCGCCTCAAGGACGAGTTCATCACCACCGTGACGCACGAGCTCCGCACGCCCCTGACTTCGATTCGCGCCTTCTCCGAGATCCTCTACGACAAGCCGGGGCTTCCGGCCGAACAGAGGCGGGACTTCCTGCGCGTCGTGATCCGCGAGAGCGCGCGCTTGACGCGTCTCATCAACCAGCTCCTCGACCTCGCGAAGATCGAGGCCGGGCGCTACGACTGGCGGGTCGATCGGGTCGATGTGGCGGCCGCCGTCGCCGACGCGGTGGATGCGACGGGGCAGCTCTTCGAAGAGAAGGCCATAAGGTTGCGGACCGATCTGCCGGACGGGCCGGTGCCGGTCTGGGCGGATCGCGACCAGCTCATCCAGGTCGTCATCAACCTGCTGTCGAACGCCGTCAAGTTCTGCGACCACGGCGCCGGGCGGGTCACCGTGGCGGTCGCGTCGGCGGGCGGGCTTGCGCGCGTAAGCGTAGCCGACAACGGCCCCGGCATCCCGCCGAGGGACCGGCAGAGGATTTTCGAGAAGTTTCACCAGGGCGGCGATACGCTGAGCGCGAAGCCGCAGGGCACCGGCCTCGGCCTCGCCATTTCGCGCCGCATCATCGAGCATTTCGGCGGACGGATCTGGGTCGAGGACGCGCGGGGCGGCGGCAGCCGTTTCGTCTTTACCCTACCGCTGGCGAAGGGCGCCGCCGCGGTGACAGACCGGGCGGTGCCGGCGACGGACCCGGCTCTGGCGGCCGCCGACGCGCCGAAACCGGCGGCACAATAGAACGGCCGCAGGAGGAGAGGAGGCGGATCATGTTGAGGGCGTTGTCGAGCCTGTGGCGGCGGCCGGCGCCGATCACCGACCGGGCGGGCCTGCGCGACTTCCTCAAGGCCGAATCGGCGTTTCTGGCGCAGAAGTCCACCATCGAGTACTGCCGGGCACGGGCCGGGATGAACTGGGACAAGCTGTTCCGCGAGGCGGCCTTCGCCGAGGCGCTCGAGATCTGCCGGTGGGAAGCGATGGCGGCCGTGCTCGCCGACATGCTGATCGTCACCGAAGGCTGCCTGCGTCCGCATCTCGACGATGCCGAGGCGGTCGATCGGATGGGCGCCAGCCTGTCGGCGATGTTCAGGGAGATCCTGGAGTCCTACGAGGAGGCCTCCGCCGCGCGGGGCGGCTGGGACGATCTGATCGGCGCCTTCTCTGCGCGCATCGCCCGGGTTCAGCTCGGCCCGCCCCACGACGCGGCCCAGGTGGCCAAGACCGCCGGCGCCCGCCTCTTCGAGCTGCTGCCGATCCACCGGACGCTGCGCACGCATGACCGCGAGATGGTGGTCAACAACGTCCGCTTCGGCATGGTGGCCTTCTACGAGAAGCTCGGTCAGGCCGTGCCGGAGCCGGCGGTGCTGGCCCGGGACCTCGCCGCCGCGATGCCGGAGCCATGAGCCGAAGTACGCGGCGGTTGCTCGCCGCCGCCCTGACGACCGTTGCCCTGGCCCTCCTTCTGCTGACGGGCACGACGGCCTACCTCCTGTCCGTGGCTGAACCCGGCATGAGCGGCGTCGCGGTCGCCGCCCTGGTCGGTGCGGCGCTCGCGCTGGCGGGCTTGTGGGTCGCGCACGGTCTGCTCGACCGGCATTTCGACGAGCTCGAGCACCTGCGGGGCGATCTGCTCGTCGCCGCCGGCACCGGGACCGAGCTGCCGCGCTATTGGGCCGAGCCGCGCCGTTCGGCCGACGAGATCCGGCGGGTCGCCGCCGCGGCGGGCGATGCGATCGGCCGCCATCGTCTCGCCCGGACGACACTCGACGCCCGACTCGCCGTCGTCGTCGGCGCCGCCGCCGAGGGCCTCGTCGTGAGCACCGAGACCGGCCTCGTCAGTCTGGTGAGCGCGGCCGCGCTGGCGCGCTTCGGCGCCGGCGGCCATCTCGCCCTGGGGACGAGCCTCTACGGCGTATTCGACCGGCGCGACGTCGCCGAAGCGGTCAGCCGTGCCCGCGCCGAAGGGCGGCCGGTCCAGGCGCGACTGCGGACGGTCGAGGGCGAGCCGGTCGCGGTCAGAGTCGCCGATCTGGGCGATCATGCGGGATTCCTGATCTCCTTCCTCGCGCTCGATACGGCCGGCGAGGCTGCCGTTTATCACGATCTCGCCCTTCATGATGTGCCGCCGGAGACCGTTCCGCCGGGGCCGGACACGCCGCTCGACGCGCTGCCGGCGCTCGCCCTGGACTGCGAGGCGACCGGCCTCGACGTTACCACCGACCGGATCCTGTCGATCGGCGCGGTCCGGCTGCATGGATGCCGCCTCTACCGCCACGTCACCTTCGACTGCCTGGTGAACCCCGGCGTGAAGATCCCGCCGCGGGCCAGTGCCGTGCACGGGATCACCGATGCCCTGGTGGCCGGGGCTCCCGCCTTTGCCGCCGTGTCTGAGCGGCTCCGCCGCCTGATGCGCGGCACGGTCCTGGTGGGCCATAACATCGGCTTCGACCTGGCACTGCTGCGCCGCGAAGCGGCGTTGGCCGGCATTCCCTGGGACGACCCGCCGGCGCTCGATACGCTGCGCCTGTTCGCCGCGCTGCGGCCGAAGGCGACGCAGCTGGAGCTCGAGGCGATCGCCGGTGAGCTCGGCGTCGATATCGGTGGCCGTCATACCGCGCTCGGCGACAGCCTTGTGGCCGGCGAGATCTATTTGCGACTGATCCCGCTGCTCGCCGATGTAGGCGTCCGGACCTTCGGTGAGGCCTGCCGGTTCGCGGAGAGGCCGCGGCATCTCGTCCGCGCGCAGCGCGCGGCCGGCTGGTAGCCGCGGAGACGATGATGGACCGCGGGCCGCTCGCGCGCATCGACAGCTTCCCCTACCGGCACCGCATTGCCGAGGTCATGACGAGCCCGCCGGTCACCGCGCCGGCGGACCTCCCGCTGGGGGAGGCGGCGCGCCGGATGCACGATCGTGGCATCGGCTCGCTTCTGACGACGGACGCCGACGGCCGCCCCTCAGGCATCCTCACGGAACGCGACCTGCTTTCGGCCGTTGCCGCGGACGGCGCGGCGGCACTCGGCCGGCCGATAGCGGCCTTCATGAGCAGCCCGGTGGAGTCGTTGCCGGCCGACGCCTACGTCTTCGCCGCCATCGGGCGGATGGACCGGCTGGGCATCCGCCATCTCGCCGCCGTCGATCCGGCGAACGGCCGGCTCGTCGGCGTGGTCAGCGCGCGCACCCTGCTGCGCCAGCGCGCCGGACAGGCGCTGATGCTGGGCGACGCCGTCGCCGTGGCGCCGGACGGCGCCGCCATGGCGCGCGTTCGGGCGCAGCTTCCGGCGCTTGCCCGCGATCTCCTGGCGGACAAGGTCGGCGCGGTCGAGATCGCCGGGGTGATCAGCGCGGTTCTGCGGGACATCAGCGCCCGGGCGGCCGCGCTCGCTGCCGAGGGCATGGCGCGGGACGGCCACGGGCCGGCGCCGGCACCCTGGTGCTATCTGGTTCTCGGATCCGGAGGGCGCGGGGAGAGCCTGCTCGCGGCCGATCAGGACAATGCCATCGTCCATGACGGCAGGGCAGAGGACGACGCCTGGTTCGCCGAGCTGGGCCGGCGCGCCTCCGAGACGCTCGACGAAGCGGGCATCCCCTATTGCCGCGGCGGCGTCATGGCCATGAACGAGGCCTGGCGGCGCAGCCTCGCGGACTGGCGCCGGCAGATCGACCGCTGGGTCGCCAAGGCGGAAGGCGAGAGCCTGCTCAACGTCGATATCTTCTACGACTTCCAGCCGGTCTATGGTGACCGGGCCCTGGCCGAGGCCTTGCGGACCCATGCCGTCGAGACGGCGAAGGCCCGGCCGTTTCTCGTCTCCCTATCGGAGGCGCTGTCGCAGCACGGCTCGCCGTTCGGCCTGTTCGGGCGGCTGCGCACCCACCAGGGCCGTGTGGACCTCAAGCTCGGCGGCCTGTTCCCGCTGGTGGCCGGTGCGCGCATCCTCGCCCTGAAGCTGGGCGACCGCGCCACCGCGACGGCGGAGCGGCTGCGGGCGGCGACCGAGGCCGGCCTCGTCAACGCCGACGACCTGTCTGCCTTCGAGGAGGCGCAGGCGCTGTTCCTCCGCCTGATCCTGGAACAGCAGATCGCCGATATCGCCGCCGGCGTTCCGCCCTCGTCGCGGGTCGCGGTGAAGCGCCTCGCCCGCGGCGATCGTCATCGCCTGCGCAAGGCCCTGCGGCGGACGAGCCTCATCGGCTGGACCGTCCGCGGCGCCCTGTCGGGATAGCGATTCGGGATGGCCGTCCGGGGCCACCCATCGGCCGCACGGTTTCACGGCGTGGTTTCGTTGCGGTGGGTATCCGCGCCGTTGCGGTGCGCGCGCGGGTTGCGCTACAAGGACCCACCCCCTAATTAGCTGTCTCCCCAGACAAGCGACGCGTCGAGAATTCCGGAGGAGCCAATGGCTGCCTATCAGTACATCTACGTCATGAAAGGTCTCACCAAGACCTATCCCGGCGGACGCAAGGTCCTGGAGGACATCTGGCTGTCCTTCCTTCCCGGCGCCAAGATCGGTGTGCTTGGCCTGAACGGCGCCGGCAAGTCGACGCTGCTGCGGATCATGGCCGGGATCGACACCGATTTCGCGGGCGAGGCCTGGGCGGCGGAGGGCGCCTCGGTGGGCTATCTGCCGCAGGAGCCGGTTCTCGATCCGACCAAGGACGTCCAGGGCAACATCATGGAGGGCCTCGCCGAGACGAAGGCGCTGCTCGACCGCTTCGAGGCGGTGAGCGCCCGCTTCGCCGAGGACCTGACGCCGGAGGAGATGGACGCCCTCATCGCCGAGCAGGGCGAGCTGCAGGAGAAGATCGACGCGGCGAATGCCTGGGACCTGCAGCGCACCGTCGAGATCGCGATGGATGCCCTGCGCTGCCCGCCGGGCGACGCGGACGTCACGACGCTGTCGGGCGGCGAGCGCCGTCGGGTTGCCCTCTGCCGGCTTCTCCTGCAGAAGCCGGATCTGCTGCTGCTCGACGAGCCGACCAACCATCTCGACGCCGAGTCGGTCGCCTGGCTGGAGCGTTTCCTCGCCGAATACAAGGGCACCGTCGTCGCCGTCACCCACGATCGCTACTTCCTCGACAACGTCGCCGGTTGGATCCTGGAGCTCGACCGCGGCCGCGGCCTGCCCTGGGAGGGCAACTATTCTTCCTGGCTCGAGCAGAAGCAGCAGCGTCTCGCGCAGGAGGCGAAGCAGGAGGCGGCGCGCCAGCGCACGCTCCGGAACGAGCTGGAGTGGATTCGCCAGTCGCCTCGCGCCCGCCAGGCCAAGAGCAAGGCCCGCATCACGGCCTATGAGTCTCTCCTCGCCTCCGGCGGCGAGAAGGCGGCGGAGTCCGGCCAGATCACGATCCCGCCGGGGCCGCGGCTCGGCGACCTCGTCATCGAGGCCGAGCATGTGCGTAAGGGCTTCGGTGACCGCCTGCTCATCGACGACCTCAGCTTCCGTCTGCCGCCGGGCGGCATCGTCGGAGTGATCGGTCCGAACGGCGCCGGCAAGACCACGCTGTTCCGCATGATCACCGGCCAGGAGAAGCCGGACAGCGGCTCCTTCCGCATCGGCGACACGGTGAAGCTCGGCTATGTCGATCAGTCGCGCGACGCGCTGGCACCCGACCGCACCGTCTGGGAAGAGATCTCGGACGGGCTCGACGAGATCGAGCTCGGCAAGCGCAAGGTGCCGAGCCGTGCCTATGTCGCGAGCTTCAACTTCAAGGGCGCGGACCAGCAGAAGAAGGTTGGGCAGCTTTCCGGCGGCGAGCGCAACAGGGTCCATCTCGCCAAGATGCTGAAGTCGGGCGCCAACCTGCTGCTGCTCGACGAGCCGACCAATGATCTCGACGTCGATACCCTCCGCGCCCTGGAAGAGGCGTTGCTCGAATTCGCCGGCTGCGCCGTGATCATCAGCCACGACCGCTGGTTCCTCGACCGCATCGCCACGCACATGCTCGCCTTCGAAGGCGACAGCCAGGTGGTCTGGTTCGAGGGCAACTACCAGGACTACGAGGCCGACAGGCGCCGCCGGCTCGGGGCCGAGGCCGACAGGCCGCATCGCATCAAGTACCGCAAGCTGACGCGGTCCTGACGCGCCGGGATCTCCTTCAATGTCCGACGTGATCTTCACGACCATCATCGACAGGATTGCGGCAGAACTCGGCGTCGAGCCGCGCCAGGTGGCCGCTGCCGTGGCCCTGCTCGACGACGGCGCCACCGTGCCGTTCATCGCCCGCTACCGCAAGGAAGCCACGGGCAGCCTCGACGACAGCCAGCTGCGCACGCTCGAGGCGCGCCTGCTGTACCTGCGCGAGCTCGAGGAACGGCGAACGGCGATCCTCGCGTCCGTCCTGGAGCAGGGGAAGCTGACGCCGGAGCTCGAGGAGGCGTTGCGGAGCGCCGACACGAAGACCCGGCTCGAGGACCTGTACGCGCCGCTGCGCCCGAAGAAGCGCACGCGCGCCCAGCAGGCGCGGGAGCAGGGGCTCGAGCCGCTCGCCGAGTCGCTGCTGGCCGACCCGACGAAGGACCCGCGCGCCGAGGCCGCCTCGTACGTCAACGAGGCGACCGGCGTGGCCGACGTCACGGCAGCCCTCGACGGCGCCCGCGCCATCCTCGTCGAGCGGTTCTCCGAAGACCCCGAGCTCGTCGGCGGGCTCCGCGAGTACATGTGGGAGCACGGTGTCCTGCGGTCCGTCGTGGTGGAAGGGCAGCAGGAGAAGGGACAGAAGTTCCGCGACTACTTCGACGGCCGCGAGCCCGTGAAGCAGGCGCCGTCGCATCGTGTGCTCGCGCTGCGGCGCGGACGCAACGAGGGCGTGCTGTCGCTGTCCATCGAGCTGCCCGACGACGAGCAGGGCGTGACGGGCCCGGGCGAGCCCGAGCGACGGGTCGCCGCGTTCGCCGGCGTGGAGCATTGCGGCCGCGCAGCCGACGACTGGCTCCAGCAGGCGGTGCGCGTCGCGTGGCGGGCGCGGCTGCGGCCCAAGCTCGAGAACGACACCGAGCAGCGCCTGCGCGAGCTCGCCGAGGAGGAGGCCATCCGCGTGTTCGGCACCAACCTGCGCGACCTGC
>CAZKCM010000087.1:0-17878 GCA_964551315.1 uncultured Rhodospirillaceae bacterium
TTCGAATATTACGGCGAAGACCCCTTGCTGAGCGCCATCCTCGCGTCCGAGCAGGTGAACGGCATCCAGAGCCAGCAAGTCATCTCGACCCTCAAGCACTACACGCTCAACGCCAACGAGACCAACCGGCACTGGCTCGATGCGATCATCGACCCGGCAGCGCATCGCGAGTCGGACCTGCTCGCGTTCCAGATCGCGATCGAGCGGTCCCAGCCTGGCGCGATCATGAGCGGCTACAACAAGATCAACGGCGAATATGCCGGCGGCAATCATCACCTGCTCAACGAAGTGCTCAAGGGCAGCTGGGGCTACAAAGGCTATGTGATGTCCGACTGGGGGGCGACGCCGGAATGGGAGTACGCGCTCCGCGGACTGGACCAGGAATCCGGAGCCCAGGGCGACAAGTTGCTGTGGGGCCTGGAAACTGAGCCGTTCACGGAACCGCTGCGACAAGCTTATGCGGAGGGCAAGCTCCCCAAGGAGCGTCTCTCGGATATGGTGCGTCGCATCCTGCACTCGATCTATGCAGTGGGTATCGACAAGTGGGGACCGGCCCCCGCGGTCGACATGGCGAAGCACAACAAGATCGCGCTCGACATTGCGCGTCAGGGCATCGTTCTTCTGAAGAACGAAGCGGCACTGCCGCTCGCCACTGACAGGCCGCTGAAGATCGCCGTCGTCGGCGGCTATGCCCAGCAAGGAGTAATCAGCGGGACGGGTTCCGGCGCGGTTGCACCCGTCGGCGGCTTTGCCAGTGTGACCAAGATCGGCGGCGCTGGCATCATGGGCAGACACCGCAACCTTTTCCTGTTCCGGCCATCTCCGGTCGAGGAATTGCGGAAGGCTCTTCCGAACGCGCAGATCGAGTTCGATCCCGGCTATACGCCGGCCGAGGCCGCGTTCACGGCGAGGCGGGCCGATGTCGTCATCGCGGTCGGCATCCGCGTCGAGGGCGAGGGATTCGACCTGCCTGATCTGTCGCTGCCATGGGGCCAGGATGCCGTGATCGAGGCGGTCGCCGCGGCGAACCCGAACACAATCGTCGTGCTCGAAACAGGAAATCCGGTGTCCATGCCGTGGCGGGACAAGGTAAAGGCCATAGTCCAGGCTTGGTATCCGGGCCAGGCCGGCAGCCAAGCCATTGCCGAGGTGCTCGCCGGCAAGATCAACCCTTCCGGGCGTTCGCCCATAACCTGGCCGGTGAGCCTGGCGGACACGCCTCGACCGACGCTGCCGGGCCTCGGCACGCCATGGGGCACGCCCACCACCATCCGCTATGATGAGGGCGCGGAGGTCGGCTATCGCTGGTATGCGAAGAAGGACATCAAGCCGCTCTACGCTTTCGGGCACGGCCTCAGCTACACCACGTTCGATTACAGCGGCCTGACGGTGATCGGCGGTGAGACGGTCACCGCGACGTTCACGGTAACCAACGCCGGAAAGCGCGAAGGCGCAGACGTGCCCCAGCTCTACCTCACCGCCGCGCCGAACGAGAAGCGCATGCGCCTGATCGGCTTCGAGCGGGTCGAACTCGCGCCCGGCGAATCCCGCCGGGTGACCTTGACGGTCGATCCCCGCCTGCTCGCGCGCTTCGACGGTGCGGCGAACCAATGGCGCATCGCGGAGGGCCCACACGAGGTCGCCCTCGGCAAGTCGGCCGGTGATCTCGTGCTGACCGGCAGCGCGAACCTGACGGGACGGCTGTTCGGAAAGTAATCCCCATCGGGAGAACCGGAGCCGTTATGATTTCGGCGCCGGCCATCGGACTGTCGACATCAGCGACCGGCCCGCCGCCCGGAACATGACGGTCGCGCAGGCGGCCACCCGGATCGGTGAGAAAAGCGCGGAAAAGAACGACCCCTCCGGCGCGGCCAGAGCGGTCGCGGGAGACCCGTCATTCTTCGTTCCCCTGGCGATGATGCGCGGCCGATCCCGTCGGCGATGACCGCCGGGCGATCGACCGCGCTCTCAGCGCGCTCGGGCGGGGACCGCCAACGGCGACGACCGGGTCACGCCGGCTGGGGTGCGGGCGGAAGCCGCGAGCGGCGTTCGAGATCGTTCAGGTCCAGATGGTTGCGCATGTACTGGCCGGCCGCGTCCCGGAACGGCTGGAAGTCCCAGGGCGTGTGCCGGCCGGTCATCAGGGCGGCATGGACGAGGCGCCGCCGCCGCTGGCTCGCGATGACCTCCTGCCTCAGACGATCCGAATCCCACCGGCGCGCCACCTCGGCACGGAAGCCCTGGACAATGTCCGCCTGGGCCGGATCGGCGGCGAGGTTGACCCGCTCCTGCGGGTCGGCGGCGAGGTCGAAGAGCTGATCGGGATCGGGCGCCGAGCAGACGTACTTGAAGCGGCCGCGGCGGATCATGAACAGCGGCGCAACCGCACCTTCGCCCAGATACTCGCCGATCACCTCATCATGCCCGCCGGTGCCGGTGAGGTGGGGCATCAGGCTGCGCCCGTCGAGGGGCGCCGCGTAATCCGGCGCCTTGCCGTCGCCCGCGATCTCCGCGAGCGTCGGCAGCAGGTCGATGAGCGAGACCGATTCCTTGACCCGGCGCGGCGCGAACTGGCTGGGCGCGTGCACGATCAGCGGTACGCGGGCGGCCCATTCGAACCAGGTCATCTTGTACCAGAGCCCGCGCTCGCCCAGCATGTCGCCGTGGTCGCCGGAGAAGACGACGATGGTGTCCTCGGCGAGACCGGCTTCGCGCAGCGTCGCCAGCAGCTCGCCGACCCGGTCGTCGATGTAGCCGATCGCGCCGTAATAGGCGCGCCGCGCCCGGCGGACATGCTCCGGCGTGACCTCGTAGCGGTCCATGTCGGAGACGTGGCGCAGGCGCTTGGAATGGGGGTCCAGATCCTCCGGCGCGATCTCTACGGACGGCAGGTCGATCTCCGCCTCGTCGTAACGCTCCCAGTACTCCGGCAGGATCGCGTAGGGATCGTGCGGGTGGGTGAAGGACACCACGAAGCAGAACGGCCGTTCGTCCGTGCCGCGGGCGACGTCGAAGAGATACCGCTTGGCGGCGAAGGCCACCTCCTCGTCGAAGTCGAGCTGGTTGGACCGGAAGCAGGGGCCGGCCTGCACCACGGAGAGCATGTTGTGGTACCAGCTCGGCCGCGTCTCCGGATTCTCCCAATCTGGCGCCCAGCCGTAATCGGCCGGGTATATGTCCGTGGTCAGCCGCTCTTCGAAGCCATGGAGCTGGTCGGGGCCGCAGAAATGCATTTTGCCGGCAAGCGCCGTGCGGTAACCGGCGTGACGCAGGTAATGCGCGAAGGTGGGCACGTCGGCCGGAAAGTCCGCGGCGTTGTCATAGGCGCCGATCGCCGCCGGCAGACGTCCGGCCATCAAGGTGAAGCGCGACGGCGCGCAGAGCGGGCTGTTGCAGTAGGCAGATTCGAAGACGACGCCGCGCTCGCCGAGCGCTGTCAGATGCGGCGCCTTCACCACCTTGTGGCCGTAGATCGGCAGGGCCGGCGCCGCCATCTGGTCGGCCATGATGAAGAGAATGTTCGGCCGCCTCTTACCCATCGTTTCCCCCCTTGACTGCGAAATCCCGAGCCCAGCCGTTGCATGAGCGGGAAGAATGAAGCTCGACAGCCAAGCTCACCCGCGCGCATGCTAGTCCCAGAGTTTCGGGCCGTAAACGCGGCCCGGGTTCATGCAAGCCATAAATCTGGGTAATGACATACCCGACGAAGACCCTGCCGCCCGCCCAATGCCTGATCGCCTTCGAGGCGGCGGCGCGACATCTGAGCTTCACCCGGGCCGCACGGGAACTCGGCATGACCCAGCCCGCGATCAGCCACCAGGTTCGCCGCCTCGAGAGGCACCTGGGCGTGGCGCTTTTCCGGCGGCTCTATCGCGGCGTGGCGCTGACGCCCGAGGGCCAGCAGCTATTCGAGGCCGTCCAGAAGGGCTTCGCGCTGGTGAGCGAGACGGTGGTCCGCATCCGCGGCCCGCAGCGCCACGGGCGGATCAATGTCGGCACCGACTTCGGCTTCGCGGCGTTCTGGCTTCTGCCGCGACTGCCCGCCTTCCGCGCCCTGCATCCCAATATCGACGTCCGCATCGTCACGGCGCAGAAGGCCTTCGACCTGCGCGCCGATCCCGTCGACGTCGCCGTCGTGTTCGGTGGGAGCTCGCACCGCCACGGCGCGGCGCGGCTTCTTTTCGCGGAGGAGGCGTTTCCGGTGTGCAGCCCCCGATGGCTCGCGGAGCGGCCGGCGCTTCGGACGGCCGAGGATCTGCTTGCGCAGCCGCTGCTCCACCTCGACGACGAGGGCGAGGACCGCTGGTTCAACTGGCGAACATGGCTGAAGGAGGCGGGCCTCGATTCGGCGCCGCCCGACCCGCGCCTCAGCTTCGACAACTACACGCTTCTGATCCAGGCCGCGATCGCCGGCCAGGGCGTCGCGCTCGGCTGGGCCTTTCTGGTCGACCATCTCATCGAACGCGGCCAGCTCGCGCCCGCGCTCCACCTCTCCTTCGCGTCGAGCCGGGGCTATTTCGTGCTGCTTCCCGCCGACCGCGCGCCCAGGCCGGAGGCACTGGCCTTCCGCGACTGGCTGTTTTCGGAGCAGGCCGGCGCACCGCCGCGCCGCCCTCGCTGGATCGCGGAGGTCGGCGTGGATTCGGCGTGACCGTCGCCCGGGCCGCGGCTTGTCGCGCCGTCCGCCGCTGTGTATCGTGTGCGCCGACTCCCGCCGCGGGGGCAGCGGGCAATCACAACGGAACGACACAGGAGGGAGGTGGCAATGCTGAAACTTTCGGATCGTCGGTGGCGGCGCAGCGGCCTCGGAGTCGTCGTCGCGGCCCTCGCCTTCACCCTCGCCGCACCGGCGGCCGACGCCCAGACCGCCCCGGACAGCCTGAAGATCATCGCGCCCGCCTCGCCAGGAGGCGGCTGGGACCAGACCGCGCGCTCCATGCAGGAAGCGCTCCGGAGCGAAGGCATCGTCGATACGGTGGAGGTCGAGAACATTCCCGGCGCGGGCGGCACGATCGGGCTCGCCCAATTCGTCAACAGGTACGAGGGCCAGGGCGATACGATGCTGATCAGCGGCCTCGTCATGGTCGGCGCGATCCTGACCAACCAGGCGCCCGTCACCCTCGAGCAGACCACCCCCATCGCCCGGCTGACCGGCGAGTACGAGGTGATCGTGGTCCCTGCGAACTCGCCCCATCAAACGCTGCAGGATCTGATCGACGCCTTCAAGGCGGATCCGGGCGCGATCTCCTGGGGCGGCGGTTCGGCCGGCGGCACCGATCACATCCTCGTCGGGCTGATCGCGCAGGAGGTCGGGGTCGATCCTTCGAAGATCAACTATATCCCGTTCTCCGGCGGCGGCGAGGCACTCGCGGCGATCCTGGGCGGCCACGTCTCCGCCGGGGTGAGCGGTCTCGGTGAATGGATCGGGCAGATCCAGGCCGGCGAGCTGCGCGCGCTTGCCATCTCGTCGCCCGAGCGCCTGTCGGGCTTTGACATCCCGACGCTGAAGGAGCAGGGCGTGGACCTCGACCTCGTCAATTGGCGCGGCGTCGTCGCGCCACCCGCACTCGAGGAGGCGGAGCGCGAGGCGCTGCTCGGCGCCGTCGATGCCATGGTCGCGAGCGAAGCCTGGCAGAACACTCTCGAGAAAAGGAACTGGATGAACGTCTATCTGGCGGGTGACGAGTTCGCGGCGTTCCTGGAGCAGGAGCAGCAGCGGGTCGAGAACGTCCTCCGCGACATCGGGTTGGTCCAATAACAGCGCAGAAGCGACAGCAGCGACGGATCGCGCCGGGCGAGCTGCTTCTCGCGATCGGCGTCGTCGCCTTGGGCGGGTTCATTGCCGTGGAGACGGCGACCCTGCGGGTCGCCGCGCTCTACGCGAAGGTCGGCCCACGGCTCTTCCCGGGCCTCGTCGCCGCTGGCCTCATTCTGATCGGCGTCCTTCTGGCGCGGGAAGCCCTGCGCGGCGGGCCCGGCGGATCCGACGCGCCGCCTGCGCAGACCCAATGGGGCGCCTTCATCCTGGTCAGTGCCGGGCTCCTCCTGCACGCGCTGCTGATCGAGCGGCTCGGCTTCGTTCTGGCGTCCACCATCCTGTTCTGCTTCGTCGCCATGGCCTTCGGCAGCCGGCGGTATCTCCGCGACGCGGCGATCGGCGTCATCCTTTCGGCCGTCATCTTCCTCGGATTCACACGAGGCCTCGACCTCTCGCTCCCGGCCGGCATTCTCGAAGGGCTGCTCTAGAATGGAGACGTTCGGCGGGCTTCTCGACGGCTTTGCCCTGGCGCTCTCGCCGGTCAATCTGTTCTGGGCGTTCCTTGGCGTCACGCTCGGCACCGCCATCGGCATCCTGCCGGGAATCGGACCGGCGCTGACCGTGGCGCTGCTGCTTCCGGTGACCTTCCACCTCGATCCGACGAGCGCCTTCATCATGTTCGCCGGCATCTATTACGGCGCAATGTACGGAAGCTCGACGACGTCGATCCTGCTCAACACGCCCGGCGAAAGCGGCTCCATCATCACCGCCATCGAGGGCAACCTGATGGCGCGCAAGGGACGCGGTGCCCCGGCCCTGGCGACCGCCGCCATCGGCTCGTTCATCGCCGGCACCATCGCGACGCTCGCGCTCTCCTTCCTGGCGCCGGTGATCGTCAAGTTCGCCCTGCGCTTCGGGCCGGCGGAGTATTTCGCCCTCATGATCCTCGCCTTCACGACGGTGTCGGCGGTGCTCGGGGCCTCGATCCTGCGGGGGATGGCCAGCCTGTTCCTGGGCCTCGCGCTTGGCCTCGTCGGGATCGATCTGCAGACCGGCCAGGCCCGGTTCACCCTGGGCTTTCCGCAACTGCTCGACGGCATCGACATCGTGGTGGTCGCGGTCGGTCTGTTCGCCGTCGGAGAGGCCCTCTACATCGCCTCGCGCCGCGACCTGGCAACGGAGGAGATCGTGCCGGTCAGGGGCTCGATCTGGATGACGGCCACGGAATGGGCACGCTCCTGGAAGCCATGGCTGCGCGGCACGGTCATCGGCTTTCCCCTGGGCGCGATGCCGGCCGGCGGCACGGAGATTCCGACTTTCCTGTCCTACCTCGTCGAGCGCCGGCTGAGCCGCCACCCGGAGGAGTTCGGCAAGGGCGCGATCGAAGGCGTCGCCGGGCCGGAGGCGGCCAACAACGCCGCCGTCGCCGGCGTGCTCGTCCCGCTCCTCACGCTCGGCCTGCCGACCTCGGCGACGGCGGCGATCCTGCTCGCCGCCTTTCAGCAATACGGGCTGCAGCCGGGGCCGCTGCTCTTCCAGAACGAAGGCAACCTCGTCTGGAGCCTGATCGCCAGCCTTTATATCGGCAATCTGATGCTGCTGGTTCTGAACCTGCCGCTCGTCGGCCTGTGGGTCCGGCTGCTCTCCATTCCCCGGCCGCTGCTCTACGCCGGCATCCTGGTGTTCGCGACGCTGGGCACCTACAGCGTCAATGGCTCCGCCTTCGATCTCGTGCTGCTCTACATCATCGGGGCAGCCGGTTTCCTGATGCGGCGCTTCGGCATCCCGGTGGCGCCCTGCGTCATCGGCCTGATCCTTGGGCCGCTCGCCGAGCAGCACTTCCGTCGGGCGCTCTCGATCAGCCAGGGAGACCCGACCGTGTTCTTCAGCTCGCCGCTCTCGGCGACGCTGCTGGCGCTCGCGGCGCTGGCGCTATTGGGCCCGATGATCTTGCGGCGGCGCGCGGCGGCGGCGGGAGGCGGGCGCTAGCGTCTCGATCCCGACGGGCCGCCGCGGAGCGGCGCAGGTCAGATTTCGGTCCCCGGATGTTCGTAGATCATCGGGCCACGGTGCTCGTGGCGGTCCTTCGGCGGCGGGGCGGGTTGCGGCAGGGCGTAGAACTTCGGCTCGCGCGTGTCCAGGCTCGGCTCGAAGGGGGCCACCATCCGGACACCGTTGCCGTTCGCCTCGGCGTCATCGAGGGCCGCCTGCAGCTGCTCGGCCATTTCGCGGTTCCAGGGCATGACGTAGGACCGCGGCTCGCCGATGCCGGTGATTCTCAGCCAGAGATAAATGCCCTCACCTTCCTCGATGCTGGCGCTGAGCACCGTCGCCTCCGGCACGTTCCGCTTCGCCCATTCGAGGTCAACCGGCTTCGGCTTGCTCAGCAGATCGGAAAGGCTGGCATAGGCAACGACCAGCAGCAGCGCCGTGGTGAGAACCGCGCTTCCCTTGATCCACAGTCTGCGCGGCGCCCAGATGCTGATGCTGGCGAGGAGGCAGGTCAGCAGAACGGTGAGACCGAAGAAATAGATGAGGTTGTCCATCACCCGGCCCTCGCGGTCCGAAGTTCGCGGAATAGGCTGTGCACGCTTCCGGGAACGAGCTTGCCGTCATCGTCGAGGCGGAATCGGAACGCCGTCAGCTCCTGGTTCTCGCGGTGGAGCAAGACCTTCGTCGTCAGAATCTGCTTCGTTTCGTCGTTGGGGGACCGCTTGACGCTGACCACCACCCGAACCGGAATCGGGTAGGTGACGCCCACGCCGCGGTACATGTGCACGTTGACCGTGTATTCCCCCGGCGGGATTCCGCGGCTGTATGACATCTCGTAGTTGAGGTCCGTGATGTCGGAGGCCTTGCCGAGGTCATCGCGCAGCAGGTTGAAGATCTTGCCACCCTTGTTCGAGTAGCCGACCGGAACGTCGTTCGGTGCCTGAACCCAGAGATCGACATCGGCGTCGAGCCCATCCGGCCACTGGATCTCGACGATGACGTTGCCCGGCGCCTTGGCCTCGCCGGCCGCCTGCTTCGCCTCCGGATTGATGAACGGGAGCAGAAGCAGAACGATGGCGACGAAGCCGGCCAGCGCCAGCATGATGACGTCGCGGAAGACGGTTCCACTGTCGTCTTCGCCGAAGAGGTCAAGCCCGCCCATGCGCCTCTCCGATTTCGACGATCGCGGTGATCAGGCTGACCGTGCCGCTGGCGAGGATGTGATAGTTCATCATCAGCCAGAGGTTGAGCACGCTGCCGATCAGGGTCGTATACAGCGCGACCGACATGCCATAGATCAGGGTCGAAACCATCGGAGAGATCGCATTGACGTCGGAACTCGTCTCCGGATCGACTCCGGAGAGAGCGATGATAAAGCCGATGACCGTTCCGATGAGGCCAAGCAGGACCAAGCTGTTTGCGATAAAGCGAACGATGCTGATCCGGTTCGACAGCTTCAGGCGCAGAGCCGAGGCGGCAAGAGCCCGGCTGTCGCCGGGCCGGCCCCGAACCTGCGCCAGGTAGCGCAAGGCGAGCGAGGGCCGCGGCCGGAAGGGATCGAACTCCTTGGCCAGATTCAACTCTCGGCTGGTGCGCCAGATCTTCGCGGCGCAGATGGCAAAGCCGGCAGCGAAGACACCGACAATGACAAGCGACAAGCGCGTCTCGTCAGCCGCCAGCGCCATGCTTACCCAGCCTTGCAGATAGGCCGCGGTGAGGAGCGCGAAGCCCGCGAGGTTCACCACCGCGAATCGCAGCAACAAAAGATAGCGATAAACAAGCCAGTGCCGTCCGGGCCACGCGGCGAAGCCGCCGAGAGGCACCTCGGTCGAGGGGCCGTGCTGGCCCTGATTGAGCCCTACCTGACGACTCCTGGTACCCACGTCGACCATGACCGGTCCCTCTCGGAGGTTCATGTGCCCGTCGTGCGACCCGAGATCCGAAGACCTCCGCCTCTACGGTATGCACCGTTGGTTAACAATGTCTGAAATGTTCCCAAGGTTCCCGCCGGTTTGTACCGACCTCGGCCGGGGCAGGAGGTCGATATCGACGGTCACGCCAACCGGCTGCGTCGCGGCAGCGGCGCGTAAGCCCCCGCCCCTCTTGACGATTTGAAACCGGCTGATGCCATTTGCGCTTGCCCGGGGTTCGGACGCGTTCGTTCCGCGTCACGTCCGGCCTCCATCAACCATTGCGGGAATGCGGACCCAAGCCAACGTGCGCCGCGGCGCGACCCGGTCTTGGTCCGGCCTGCCCCGTACCCATCCGAATGGTGTAACCGCCGTCTCGGTCGAAGGTTCCCTCTGGCGGAGCGAACCGGCCTCGCCCGTCCCGCGATGGTCGGGCGGTTCGCAGAGATCCGATTTCGCCGCTGCGAACGCGCGAAAACGGGCCCGATCCCACAGCCTCTCAGGTCAATGCCGGGCCAGACGAATCACGGTGCCGTCGCGCGAGTTCGTCTCCGCCAGGCTCGCACCTTCAAAGTGCTTGGGAATGCGGCTGCGCGGCCACGACCGTACGGTCGCCGTCTCCAACCCTTGCGTCCGGAGTTCGATGCCGCGAAGACGCTTCCTGATCTGCCAAAGCCGTAGCGTCAGCGTGCCCAACGGCAGCCCCAGGACCTCGGCCGTTTCCTGGAGCGACATCCCCTCCAATCCGATCAGCAGAAGGATCTGCTGATCTTCTGCCGAAAGCTGTCGGAACGCGTTCTCGAAATCCCGAACCGTGAACGCCGACACGGACCCGCGATCGACGACCCGACGTTTCCCTTCCCGAAAGTCCAGGGTCCCCCTTACGTCGTCACATTCATTGCCTCGCAGGCGGTAGCAACGGCAGTGCTGGTGAAGCAACGCAAAAAGCCAAACCCGCAGATTGCCCTGCGGTTCGTGCCGGTGGCAGCGAAGCATAGCGTCGTCCAAACAGTCCCGGACGAGACGATCGGCTTCCTCGGCGTCGTTCAGCAGGGCCCGCGCGAAGCGGCGCAGATGCGGAACGAACTGTTCGATGGCCTGGATCTCGGTCATGCTCATCGGGATGCTCCCCACAGGCTGTAACGCTCCGATCCTAGCTGCCACTCTCCCCATCAAGTTTAATTTGCATCAATCTTTTCCACTGAACGTCGTTCCTGGTTGTGAGACTTCTGTGACAATCGACGATGCGCGTTTCGTCGCCGGAGCCGCGGCGCGAGGAGATCATTTTTTTCGTCGGCTTGATCCAAGTTAAAGCTTGGCAGGCGGCGATCCTACAGATTGTCTCTGTCGCGTGGTGAATGGTTGTGTGTCGTCTTATCCGGAGTCCCGCGCCCCCCTGCGAAGGCGGCCGGCAACCGCCCTGCAAGAGCCCAGGAGACGCCAGTCTCCTGGGACGATGAAGGGATCACCACGCGACGCTTCACTCTTCCTCCTTTCCTTAGGATTTCCGACCGTGGCCCGAGCCGGTCGTCGGTCCGCCGCGTCCATGCCGGGTGCATCACCGGCTCGCGAGAACTTCCTTGGCGCCCCTTGTCGAGACCGGGGCGTGACGACACATAACAAACCGGGCACGGAGAAGAGGCGAAAGCCATCCAGGTGCAAGCGATGTCGGGAAAGGGCGCTCATGACGGATCTCACCCGAGAGAAGATCATCGAGATCGTCGGCCCGCTGGAAGACGACCAGGTCGCGGCGATCCTGGCGACGGGCGCGACCGACGCCGACGTGATGGAGGCCTTTGCGTGGCTCAGCGAAGACGAGTATCTGGGCAACGTGTTACAGCGCCCGATGCGCGGGGTCGTCGCCGAAGTCTATGAGATCCTCCAGGCGAACGAGCCGGACATCGAAGAGGATCGCGGCCCGGGCGGATAAGAACGCCGAGCACACCCTATCCGCTGTCGGCGTCGGGCCGGGCGCGGATAGGATCCGGAGCCGAACCGCCGGCGATGCGGTCGCATTCGGGATGAGAGTGGCCCTGCGCCGTCGCACCGGACGGAGCGCAACGGGCCGAATCCTGCAAAGAAACCGGACGAGGCCGGAAACGCCGCCGGGACGGGTGTTCAGCGTTCCGGTTGGGACTCGCTGTCCGGATTCGGAGTCTGCTGAAGGCGGATTGCGCTTCGATCCAGCACGCGCGGCCGAATGGCGGACGGGAGCCGCGGCGCCCGTATCCAGCCTTCCTCCTCGCCGTCCGACATGGCACGCGCCGCGCCGTCAAGACCCGCGACCCATTGCCACGCGCTGTCCACGTCAACCGCCGCCGCCTCAAGCAGCCGTTCGGCGTCGAGGATCTCCAGAAGCCCGTCCTTGAGCTGCAGGATGCGCTCCTCGCGCAGGCCCTTGAGGGTGCGGCTCACATGGATCGAGGTAAGCCCCATGGCATCGGCAATATGCGCCTGGTTGAGCGGCAGACCGATTGTCTCACCGCTCCCCTCCGGCAACCGCCGCTGAGCCCGGCAGAAGAGCTCGAGCAGGAGATAGGCGACCCGTTCACGCGCGGATCGGCGCCCGATGCTGGTCAGATGTTCGTAGAGGAGCAATTCGTCCCGCTTGCTTAGCCAGGCGAGTTCCAAGGCCAGTTCCGGCTTTCGCTCGATCAGCCGCAGCAGGTGCCGGCGCGGCACCGTGCAGAGCGTGACGTCGCTGAGCGCCTGACAGCCGTAGGGCATCGTGGTGACCTGCTGGGGGAAGAGCCCGTAGAGGCCGCCGTTCAGGCCGAAGGAAAGGATCTGCCGCCGGCCGTCCTCGAGGATCAGATAGGTGAACAGCCAGCCCGCGTGCAGGTTGTAGACCTCGTCGCATCCGGCGCCCTGGCCGAACAGATCGGCCCCGGCCCGAAGGGTGCGCACGTTCTTGTACGAACCGACAAGTTCGAGATCCTGCACACCGAACGGCGCGCACAGGTCCCGCTCGCGCAGCTTGCAGATCCAACAGTGGCTCGAAGCGCCCCCGTGGCCTTTCAGGCTGTTGTCCATTCGCCATCCCTCGACTGTGTCGGAAGAGCAATGGAGACGCGTGACGATCCTCTTGCGCTTCGCCGCCGGCCCGACCCGAACTGATGCCCGTCAAGATCTTTTGAGGATAGCCCGCGCGACCACCGACTCTCGTAAGGATGGTAAACAACCGATTCCGGGCAGCGTATATACGGTTTTATACGTATTTGAGGCAAATGCCCCCGATTCGCGCGGGATCGGTCGGAGTCAAGTCAGTCCCTTGGAAACTTTTTCTCACGCAAATCGCGAACTTCGATCACCGCGCAATCGAAAAAATTCACAGGCACGATTCTCGGAATGCGGTATGACCGGTCGGGCCACGCGGCGCGTAATGTCATCGCCGGTTCCGCTTTGCGCGAGCGCGGTTGACCCCTCTGCCAATCCGACAAAGCCGTGTTACAATCTTGCGTGGCTGGACCGCATCGGCCGCGAGAAGCGCGGTCGATGACGGTCATGTTGTGCTGAAATCGGGTGGACGGGCGAGACGACGGACGGTGCAGCCACAACCAAGGCAGGATGCTGAGTTGAACGAGCTGCGCCGCAAGTACGAGGATCTTTGCGCGCGGCTCATGGAGCAAACCGCGAGAGATCCGGTCAGCGAAGGGGCCATCATCGAGGAGTTGCAAAGGCTCAGCGACCAAATCGTCGCCCTAGCGCAGGAGGCAGACATGAACGGTCCGTCCGGTCACGGCAAAGGCACGGCCGGCAGCCCGGGCGACCACCCGGCCGGCACGCATCAAACGGATCCAAGCCTCGGGAAGGTGCTCGCCCTTCTCGAGCGGCAAAGCCGGGACGTCGAACGCATCCTCCGGCGGTCCGACGAGCATCGGGACCAGCTGGAGCGCGTGGAACGTCGCCTGGTCGAAACGATGCCCCTGATCGAGCGGCAATTGCCGGAGCTTCGGGCTGCCACGGAACTCCAGCGCCAGCGGATCACGGCTCTCGCCATAGCGGTGCAGCGCCTGTTTCAGTGGCTTGCCTCGCACCGCGGCAACCAGACATGACGCGCCTTCGGCGGGCTTGCCCGGATTGACTGCGCGACCGGCCCGATCGAAGGCATCTAGCCGAAGGTCGACTTATCCGGCTTGGTATAAAGCGCCATCTGGACGAGCTCTGCGACCGAGCGGGCCCGCATCTTCTCCATCACCCTGGCCCGGTGGATCTCCACCGTCCGGGCGCTGATGCCGAGGCGCGCGGCGATCACCTTGTTCGGATCGCCCGCCACGACCCGCTCCAGGACTTCCCGCTCCCGCGCCGTCAGGCGGCTCTGACGCGCCGCCGCGCCGGTCGCAACGGCCGCCTCGCGCCGCCGCTCCTCGTCGAGGGCAAGGGCACGTTTCACCGTCGCAAGCAGCCTGCCCTCGTCGAACGGCTTCTCGATGAAATCCACCGCGCCGGCCTGCACCGCCGCGACCGCCATCGGTATGTCGCCATGCCCGGAAATGATGATGACGGGAATGCAGAACCGGTCCGCGGCCAGCTTGGACTGCAACTCCATGCCGTTCATACCCGGCATCCGGACATCCAGAACGAGGCACCCGCGGCGATTGGGATGATAGGTCGCGAGAAACTCCGCGGCCGACGCCTTCGTTTCCACGCGAAAGCCGTTGGACCTCAGCAGAAGGCCCACCGCCTCGCGCACGGCATCATCGTCGTCGACCACGAATACGGTCGAATCAGCTGTCATCGACGACGCTCCCCTCGGCAGGTGGCAAGGTGAAGTGAAACGCGGCCCCTTCGCCGCCGGGGCCCGTGTCCGCCCACAGCCTGCCACCGTGGGCGTTTATGATCGACCGACAAATCGTCAAGCCTACCCCCATGCCGTTTGTCTTCGACGTCACGAAGGGTTCAAAGAGTCGGTTTGCCACCGCGGCCGGTATGCCGGGCCCCGTATCGACAACCGAGACCTGCACGGCGTTCTCCTCGTTCAGGGTCGTCGAAACGTTCACTTCGCGTCGGCTCATGTTCGCGTCGGCGATCGCCTGCACGCTGTTCCGCACAAGATTCAGAATCACCTGCTCTATCTGAATCCGATCCGCCAGGACCGGCGGCAAATTCGCGTGCAGGTTCGACCGGATCGACACCTGACTCCGCCGCGCCTCCTGGGCCTGAAACTCGATGGCCGCCAGGACGATTCTATTTATATCCTGTTCCGTGCGGAGCGACTTCCCCTTTTTCGTGAAGTCCTTGACATGCCGGATGATGTCCCCGGCCCGATGGGTCTGCGCGACGATCATTCCCATGGCATGACGCAGCTCGCCCTGAACGTTCTCCGAAGCAACGAGCATCCTCTGGCAAGCCTGGGCGTAGCTCATGATCGCGGTGAGCGGCTGATTGAGCTCGTGCCCGATCGCCGAGGCCATTGCGACGACGGTGTTGAGCCGCATGACATGGGCGATTTCCGCCTGCTGCTGCTGCAGCTTCGCCTCCGCGGCCTTGCGGCGGGAGATATCGCGAACGAAGCCGGTGAAGGTCCGCCGGTTCCCGAGCCGAACCTCGCTGACCGAGAGCTCGACTGCGAAGATCGTTCCGTTCTTGTGGCGGCCGAGGGTCTCGCGAGGCGCCGCGCTCGACCTCTTCAAGCCGCGCTCCATGTAGCGGCGGACATACTGGTCGAAGCGCTCGCCCTCGCTCGTGGGCAGCAACATCTTCGCGCTGCGACCGATAATCTCGTCGGCCCGATAGCCGAACAGGGCCTCGGCCGCCGGATTGAACGACAGCACGGTCCCCCGGTCGTCGATGCGAACGATCCCGTCGGGCGCGGTGTCGACGATGTTGCGCAAGCGGACCTCGCTGTCCTGAAGCGCCTCGTACGCCCGCTGTCGGTCCGTCACGTCGCGACCTTCGAAGATCAGCATCGCCGCGGATGCGTCGTCGCTTGCCCGCGGTGCCGGCTTCAGCAAGAAGTCGATCGTGGTCCGCCGGCCATCGGCCGCGATGATCTCGATGACATCGCGAACCGGTTCGCCTGTCGACGCGGTGACGACGGCCTTGGGCAGCCTATTGCAGTCGCGGGGAGAGATCATGCGCCAAGGCAGCTCCCACAGCATCCGCGCCACCAACTCGGCCTTCCGCGTCCGGCCGAGGACCAGCGCCACCGCCCTGTTCAGCCATAGGACCCGGCCTGTCCCGTCGGTCACGAGAACCAGGGTATCGACTGCGTCGAGAAGCCCGACGGGCAGCCCCGCCAGCCGCGGCTCCGACGCCTCGCTCTCGATCTGGCCGGTTACCCCCATTCCTCGCCCGCATTGCAGCAGAGCTGCTTTACCTGCCCGACACGGGCCCGGGCAGCCCGTGCGGCAACCAAGTAAGAGCCGCCCCCCGGCGGGACAAGGATCGGTGCAACGGTAATGGTCTTCGCCTCCCCGCGAGACATGTTTTCTTTTTCAGTCAAACTACATCGGCCGCGGCTTCCGCTCAAGGTCACGCGCCGCTCGAACTTCCTCCGGAGCGCTTCAACCAAGCCTGCGCCGCCTCCAGACAGGCTCTTCGATCGACGGCGGCGTCCAGACGGATCCAGTCGAGCCTGCCGATGTCGAACGTCAGCTGGCGCCGCATTACGGCGGGCGTTGCGTCGGATGCATCGCCCCGGCGCGCGGCCAGACGCGCCTCCAGAATCTCGGCCGGAGCCTCCAACCAGAATCCGTGAAACGGAACGCCAAGCTCCCGCGCCACCTCGGCAACGGCATTGCGCTCCGACTCGCGGGCGAACACGGCGTCGACGATGACGCCGTGTCCCGCGGCGAGCGCGTCGCGGGCCTCGCGTCGCAGCGTCGCGTAGACCCGCTCCGTAACCTCCGGCGCATAGGCGGCTTCGGGCAAAGGCGTGGTGGGCGGCACCCCCATCAACCGCTTGCGGAGGACGTCGCTGCGCAGAACCCGCGCGCCGGGAACCGCCCCCAGCTCGGGTGCCAGATCATGGGCCAGCGTCGACTTGCCGCTGCCGCTCAGACCGCCTACAGCCAGCAGGACCGGAGACGGCGGCGACAAGAGCGCAAGGGCCATGGCGAGGTACGAGCGTGCCTCCTCGGCGAGTCGCGCCTCGGCCGAGGCGTCCTGCTGCCGAGCCGCGGCGGCGGCGGCGACATGGGCGCGGATCGCCGCGCGCGCGGACAGGAACAACGGCAGCACGGCAAGCCCTTCGCCGCCCTCGTCGCCGACGTCGAGATAGCGGTTGAACACGGCATTGGCCAGCGCCCCGAGGCGCCGGTGGCACAGATCCATGAGCAGGAAGGCCAGGTCGTAGAGCAGGTCGATGCAGGCCAGGGACCGGCTGAACTCGATGCAATCGAACAGCGTCGGCCGGCCATCGACCAGGCAGATGTTCCGGAGGTGCAGGTCGCCGTGGCACTGGCGGACACGCCCTGACCGCCGGCGCCGATCGAGCAGCGCGGCCCGGCGACCAAGCTCCGCCCGGGAAGCTTCGTCCAGGGCATTGACCATCCCCGGATCGAAGACCGCCGGAGTCGCCGGGGCAAAGCTTTGGGCGTTGCCGTCAAGCACCTCGGCGATCCCTTCGCTTCCGCCCATGTCGGGCGTCGGCGCCGCTTCGGCATGAAAGCGGGCGATCGCCTCCGCCAGTTCGAGCATCAACGCCTCGGTCAAGGCGCCGCGGGCCGCCATCGCGTCAAAAAGATCCGACTGATCGAACCGCCGCATCTCGACGACGCAATCAACCACCGGCCCCGGTGCGTCGAAGGCAAGCCTGCCGTCGGCGATCCGGTTCAGCGATCGAACGGAAAGATAGAGCTGCGGCGCCGTGCGTCGGTTCAGCGCCAGCTCCGCCTCGCAAAACCGGCAGCGCAGCGCCGTGGTGGAATAGTCGAGATAGGCAAACCGGACGGCGCGCTTGAGCTTGTAAGCCCGTTCGCCGGCCAGGAAGACCATGGCTGCATGGGTGTCGATCCGCTCCACGGTCGTGACGCCGGCACCGTAGCTTTCCGGCCGCGACAGAAAGGCGATGACTTCGCTTTGATCTTCAACGACCATGAGCAGCGATGCTCGTCATCCCGCGGCCGCGCCGAAGGCAAGGAAGACCGGATTGGCGAGCAAACACCCCCTTCGGGGAAGCGGTCCGCCGGCAGCGCGCTTGAACGAACCGTCCGCGCGGCGTCCACGGCAAATGGGGATCGCTGCGGGCGGCCGGGATCGACGGATCAATCGCCGG
>CAZKCM010000088.1:0-17333 GCA_964551315.1 uncultured Rhodospirillaceae bacterium
CTTCGACACCGGCGGCATCTCGATCAAGCCGGCCGGTGGCATGGAAGACATGAAGTGGGACATGGCCGGCTCGGCCGCCGTGATCGGCGCGATGCGGGCGCTGGCCGGCCGCAAGGCGAAGGTCAATGCGGTCGGCGTCGTCGGCCTCGTCGAGAACATGCCGTCGGGAACGGCGCAGCGCCCGGGCGATATCGTAACCTCGATGTCGGGCCAGACCATCGAGGTGATCAACACGGACGCGGAGGGACGGCTGGTGCTGGCCGATGCGCTCTGGTACTGCCGCGATCGCTTCAAGCCGCAGTTCATGATCGATCTGGCGACCCTGACCGGCGCGATCATGATCGCGCTGGGCAAGGAGCATGCGGGGCTCTTCTCGAACAATGATGAGCTGGCGGACCGTCTGCTGGCGGCCGGCAAGGAGGTTGGCGAGCCGCTGTGGCGGCTGCCGCTCGGCGAGGCCTACGACAAGCTCATCAAGTCCGACGTCGCCGACATGAAGAACGTCGGCGGGCGCCATGGCGGCAGCATCACGGCCGCGCAGTTCCTCCAGCGATTCGTCAAGGACACGCCCTGGGCGCATCTCGACATCGCCGGCATGGCGTGGTCGGACAAGGACTCTCCGACCACGCCGAAGGGGGCGACGGCCTTCGGCGTCCGACTCCTCGACCGCCTGATCGCCAACCACTACGAGGAGAAGTAGCGGGACAAGCCGCGGAGCAGGGGGACCCGCCGGACCGCTTGGGAAACCGCCGCGCGCATGACCGAGATCAAGTTCTATCAGCTGCAGCGCAGCACCCTCGAACAGGTGCTGCCGCAGCTCTTGGAGAAGACATACGAACGTGGCCAGCGGGCGGTCGTCATGACCGGCTCGGATGAGCGGGCGGAGGCCCTGACGGTCCATCTCTGGGTCTATAAGGACCGCGGGTTCCTGCCCCACGGCAACAAGCGCGACGGCCACGCCGCGCGCCAGCCGATCTGGCTGACGGCGGAGGACGAGAACCCGAACGGCGCCCAGGTCCTCTTCCTGACCGACGGCGCGACCTCCGATCGCGTGCCGGAGTATCAGCTCTGCATCGAACTCTTCGACGGCAACGACGCTGAGGCCGTGGAGGCGGCCCGCCGGCGGTGGGCCGCCTACAAGAAGGCGGGCCACCGGCTCACCTACTATCAGCAGACCGAAGCGGGCCGTTGGGAGGAGAAAGCAACAGCCTGATCAGATAATCCCTCCGGTCGGTGGCCCAGGCCTGTGGGCGCAGCGAGCGCTCTTGCCCTTCGGGGCTTGCGGCGGAACGCGAGGCGGCATCTCGCGCGGTGGTTTCGAGTCTGGCCCCAGAGGCTTCGTGACGGGCTGGGGTTGCCAGCTCTTGTTGACGATTGGCAGGCGAATCGTGTCGCCACCGGTTAAGGACTCCGTAAGACTAATGTCCTATTGTTCCGTGCCGACATAACAAAACTCGCCCGACCCGATTCAGCTATTGGCACGGCCATCGGGCCGTGGTTGGGCATCGGATCTCCGCTTGGCTGGAGCGACGACTGCCGCTGGTATCGGTGCGGGTCTTTGCGGGAGCGAGGGGAGATGGGCCTCTGGGCCGGGCGGCGTGAGGAACGCGCCCCACACGGCGAGGTGGCCGGTGAAGATACCAGCGCGGCCGTTGGTGGCCGCGCGCCGGTTGCGGCTGCCGTATCGACACGAGAACGGGAGATCATCGAAAGCCTGCAGGCTATCGCCGACGGCGATCACGCGCGATTGCCGCAAGGCGACGACGTGCTGTCCGTCGAACTGCGTCGGCTGGCAGATCGGCTGGACGGGCCCTTGCGGCGCGCCGCCGCGGTGGAGCAGGCGATGGAGCACGTCGCGCGTGCCGTCGAGAGCATCCACAGCCTGCAGAAACACATGCTGCGGGCCGGAGCGACGCAGGCCCGGTCGATCGGCGAGATCGACACCCGCTCGGCGATCCTGAAGCAGGCGCTCGAAGGCGCGATCGAAGGGGTCGGCACCAGCACCGAGACGGCCTCCGCCCTCCAGGCCAACGTTGCCTCGGAGGTCGCCAACGTCACCTCGGCCATCCGCAGCGATCTGGAGAGCATCGCCGAGGACCTGAACCGCAAGGCGGATCAGGTGATGCAGGTGCTCGGCGAGATCGAGGACATCGGCAAGGGCATCAACCTGCTGGCGCTCAACGCGACCATCGAGGCCGCCCATGCCGGAGAGCACGGCCGCGGTTTTGCCATCGTCGCGAAAGAGGTGCGCGATCTGGCGCAGCGGACGATGAAAGGGGCCGGCGAGGCCGCCCAGAAGATCGACCTTTCGGCCATTCGAGAACGTATGAACGGCGCCGTTGAGCGAGCCGGCGCGGGGCTCGGCAAGCTGGACGGCCAGGTGCGCGACACCCTCGATCAGCTTCACACGCTGTTCACCGAGATGAGCGGCAAGCTCAGGCTGATTCACGAGAACAACGACGTGATCCGCGAGGCGCTCGCCATAAGCCGGAGTGCGTCCGACCGGGTGGCGTTCAAGGGCCGGTGGGAAGCCGCACTCACCGACGGACTGCGCAAGGGGCTGGCCCAGCCGCCGTTGGCCCGCGCGGGCGCGATCGCCGAGCTGCTGGACCGCAACCATCTCAATCTTCCGCCGGATTTCGATCGGCTCGACGATATCCTGCGCCGCGGCGCGGTCAGGATCGCCATCGAACCTGCCTTCATCGGCTTGTCCTTCCGGCTGCGGCCGGGCGAGCCGCTGCGCGGCCTTGACGTCGACTATGCGACGGCTTTCGCCAAATGGCTCGGCGTCCGCTGCGAGTTCGTCGAGCATCCGTGGGATCTATGCACGGAGCTGCTGGAGGTCGGGCGTAGCGCTGACGAACCGCCGGTTGACCTGGTCTGGAGCGCGCTGCCGCCGAACGCGGCCTATGAGGGCATCGCCTTCTCGGAATCCTATACTTATCTGCACTACATCCTCGCCCGGCGCCGCGGCGACACAAGCATCACGCGGCTCGAGGATCTGGAGGGCAAGGTGCTCGGCTGCATCAATGATCCCGGCGCCTTCTCCACGCTCGAGGAAGCGGGCCTGCGCTGGGGCGCCAATGCCGACCGCCCCGGCGGGCGTATCCGGCTCGCCAACCTCATCGCCTATACCGACCAGAGCCGGATCCACGACTGCCTAGCGGAGAACGTCGTCGACGCCTTCGCGGTCGACATGCCGATCTACTACTGGGCGAGCACCCATCCGGACAGCCCCTGGCGCGAGAAGATCGAGATCATTCCCGGAAGCCTCGCCGCCGAACCCTGGTTCTACACCGTCGCCGTGGCCGCGACGCCGTCCTCCTATCGCCTGCTGCGCAAGGTGAACGAGTTCATTCGCTGGTTCGCCGGCCGGCCGGAGCGGGAGGCGATCGAACGCAGCTGGCAAGGAGAGATTGTCAAAGGTACCGGCAGCTATCGGACCGAGCCCGGGGAGATCCTCGGCGAGGAGCATCTGAAGGAGATGTACGAGGCCCGGCGTCGGGCGCTCGGTCTTCCGGTCGAACCGGAGTGATCCGCCGGCGACGGCCCGTCCGGGCCGCGCCTCAGCGGCCGCGGGCCGGCTCTGCCGCTTCCATGGCCGCCTTTTCGGCCTCGCTGTAGAACGGGTCGGCGTGCATGTCCTCCGCGCGCACCCCGCGCCGATAGAGAAATCCCATCACCGACTCGACCATTGCCGGCGGCCCGGCGAGATAGGCTTCGTATCCCCGCAGGTCGCGGAAGTCTGCGGCCACGGCCTCGCCGACCAGACCGGAACGCCGGCCCGTGGCCCGGCTCGGCTCCGACAGGACCGGGACGTAGCGGAAGTTCCTGTGCTTCGCGGCGAGATCGTAGAAGTGCCGCTCGAGATAGATGTCCTGCTCGTCGCGTGCTCCGAAATAGAGGTGGATCGGCTGCCGCATGCCGCAAGCGAGCGCCGTTTCGACGATCGACTTCATCGGCGCGAGGCCCGATCCCCCGGCGATCGCCAGGATGGGTCGCTCATGGTCGCGGCGCAGCCAGGCCTCGCCGAAGGGGCCTTCGACGGTCACCGTCTCTCCCGGCCGCAGATCCCGCGCGACGTAGCGGCTGGCGCCGTCGCCCACGTCCCTAATGTGGAACTCGAGCAGCGGCTCGTCCGGGCGGCTGGCCATCGAGTAGTCGCGCGCGGGCAGGGCGTCGAAGGCGACCCGGGCATATTGCCCGGCCGAGAATGTGAAGGGGCCGCCGGCGGTGATCTCCAGCCGCACGATGCGGATGTCGGGCGTAGCCTGCTCCAGCGTCGCGACCCGGCAGGTGAGGCGGCGCACGGGGTGCCGTGCGGCCTGCTCGCTCACGGGCGTACGCATTCAGTGCGCTGCCGACAGCTGCTCCTCGATCGCGGCGGTGATCTCCGGATCGAGGGGGCGAACCGCGGAGGGCCAAAGCCCGACGAGGTCGCCCTCGGGGCCGACCAGATATTTGTGGAAGTTCCACCGCGGCGCCGCGGCCTCGCCGAACGCCTCCACGACCCAGCGGTAGAAGGGATGGGCGTCGCCGCCGATCACCCGCTGCTTCGCGGTCATCGGGAAATCGACACCGTAAGTGTTGCTGCAGAATGCCTTGATCTCGGCCGCGCCGCCGGGCTCCTGCTCCCCGAAGTCGTTGGACGGAACGCCCAGCACCACTAGCCCGCGATCGCGATAGCGGGTCCACAGCGCCTCGAGCTCGGCGTATTGCGGGGTGTAGCCGCATTCCGACGCGGTGTTCACCACGAGCACGGGACGTCCCTTGTACGCGGAGAGGGGGAGCGGCTCGCCGTCGATGGAGTCGAAGGTGAAGTCATGAACCGTCATGCGGTGCCTCGTCGGTATTTCCCGGCTCCAGGGCTCTTATCAAGATTTAGGGTGGATGGCGAGGCTTGCTACGTCCTAGGCGCGAGCGGGTCCTAAAGCCCGCGTTCCAGCTTCAGCTTGAAGCCGACGATCTGGTAGATGTCGAGCCCCGTGATCTCGACGATCTCGTGCAGGCGCAGCGAGGTCTCGGTGAGCAGAACGCGGGCGTGGTCCCAGGGATTCCGGCCGGCGTGATTCGGTCGCGGCACGCGCCTGGGACGCGGCGGCGGCGGGTCCTCGGCGTCGAGGCCGCGCAGCCGGGCCTCCCGCAGCGCCGCATCGCGCCGCTGCTTGGCGACGTAGATCTGCCAGTCCATTAGGTGGACGAAGCGGGCCATGTCCGCCGCGGTCCAGCCGCGGTCCTCCCAGGGCCGGTCCTCCCAGGACCGGCTCCCCGCACCGGGCCGCTCGGGACGTGTCGGGTCGGGGGCGCGCTGCGCCGAACCCGGCCCGGCCGCCGCCGCTTCGGCCAGGGTCATCCCGTGCCGGGCCGCCAGCCGGCCGGCGGCCGCCAGCGCGTTGGTGCGCTCGCCCTCATAGGGGCTCTCGGCCGCGAGCTTGAGGAGGTTATGGAAACGCGCGCGCTCGGCCGTGGTGAAGCTGTTTCGAATGACGTTCTCTCCGCGGTTTCGGGCCTGAAGCCCGCTCATATCCTTGATTCAACCTTTCACATTTTAAGCTTGGGTCAACGGTCGTGTCAGCCCCGCCCCCTGCGGATTGATGGGAAAATTCGGCCTCTGCTATGAAAAGCGGCCGTCCGTCGGGCAGACGGCCCCGGTTGAAACAGGCTCTTGGCGACAAATGAGTGAAATTCGACGCGAAATTCGGCAGGCCAAGTTCCGGATCGGTCAGGTCGTACGGCACCGCATATACCCCTTCCGGGGCGTGATCTTCGACGTCGACCCCGTCTTCAACAACACCGAAGAGTGGTGGCTCTCGATCCCGGAAGAGATCCGCCCGCGCAAGGATCAGCCCTATTACCACCTGCTGGCCGAGAACGAGGAAACCACCTATGTCGCCTATGTCTCGGAGCAGAACCTGGAGGCCGACGACAGCGGGGAGCCGGTCTCGCACCCGCGGGTCGGGGAGTTCTTCTCACATCTGGAAGGCGGGCTCTACCTGCCGAAAAAGCGCGCGACCAACTGAGCGGGCATCACGACTCCAGCGCCGCCTGCGCCTCCAGCCACGCCTCTTCGGCCTCGGCGATCGCCTTCTCCACCTCGCGGAAGGCGACCTGAAGCTCGGTGATTTCGGTGGCGGGGCCCTCGTAAACCGCCGGATCGGCGAGCCGCGCCTCGAGCGCCGCCTTGCGCGCAAGGAGCTGTTCCAGGCGCCGCTCTGCCGCCTCCGCCGCGCGCCGCAGCGGCGCCGCGGCGGCCCGCGCCTCGGCGGCCGCGCGGCGCTGGTCCTTCCGCGCGGGGGCGGTGTGCGCGTCCGACGACGTGCGATCCGCCGACGCGGGGCCCTTCTCCTCCCGCTTCACCGCGGACCGGTCGCGGCGCTGGTCGAGAAGAAGGCGGCGATAGTCGTCCAAATCGCCGTCGAAGGTCCGGCAGGTGCCGTCCGCGACGAGCCAGAGCCGGTCCGCGGTCAGTTCGATCAGATGGGGGTCGTGGCTGATCAGCACGACCGCACCCTCGAAGCCGTTGATCGCCTGCACCAGCGCCTGCCGCGAATCGACGTCAAGGTGGTTCGTCGGCTCGTCCAGCAGCAGGATATGCGGGGCCTCCCGGCTCATCAGGGCGAGGAGAAGCCGCGCCTTCTCGCCTCCGGAGAGCGCGGCCACCGGCGTCAGCGCCTTGTCCTGCTCGAAGCCGAAGCGGCCGAGATGGGCGCGGCGCTTTTCCTCCGTTGCCGTCGGCGCCAGCCGCTCCATGAGCGCGAGCGGGGTGGCCGCGAGGTCGAGTTCGTCGGCCTGGTGCTGGGCGAAGTAGCCGACCCGCAGCTTTGGTGACCTGTGCAGCCGCCCGGCCAGGGGCTGCAGCCGTCCGGCCAGCAGCTTCACGAGGGTCGACTTGCCGTTTCCGTTGGCGCCGAGCAGGGCGACGCGGTCGTCCATGTCGAGCCGCAGATCGAGCCCGCGCAGCACCGGCTTGTCCGGCGCGTAGCCGACGGACACCTTGTCCAGGGTGATGAGCGGCGGGGCAAGGGGATCGGGGGAGGGGAAGTCGAAGGCGACCGTCCGCTCCTCGATCACGGACGCGATCGGCTCCATCCGGGCCAGCGCCTTGAGGCGCGACTGGGCCTGGCGCGCCTTGCTGGCCTTGTAGCGGAAGCGGTCGATGAAGGCCTGCATGTGTCGGCGCGCCGCAAGCTGCTTTGCCCGCAGCGCCTCCTGATGGGCCAACCGCTCGGCCCGGGTGCGCTCAAACCGGTCATAACCGCCGCTGTAGACGGTCAGCTTCCCGCCCTCGAGATGGACGATCTTATCGACCGCCTTGTTGAGCAGGTCGCGGTCGTGGCTGACCAGCAGCAGGGTCCGCGGGTAGCTCTTGAGGAACCCTTCGAGCCACAGCGTGGCCTCGAGGTCGAGGTGGTTGGTCGGCTCGTCGAGCAGCAGAAGGTCGGGTTCCGAGAACAGGACCGCCGCCAGCGCGACCCGCATGCGCCAGCCGCCCGAGAAGTCGCGGCAGGGGCGCGCCTGCGCCTCCGCGTCGAAGCCGAGCCCTGCGAGAATGGTGGCCGCGCGGGCCGGTGCGGCGTGGGCGCCGATGTCCGCGAGTCGGGCGTGGATCTCGGCGATGCGCTGAGGGTCCTTGGCCGTTTCCGCCTCCGCGAGAAGGGCGGTCCGCTCGCGGTCGGCGGCGAGCACCGTGTCCAGAAGGCTTTCCGGCCCGTCTGGTGCCTCCTGCGCCACCATGCCGATCCGGGTGCCGTTCGGCAGCGCGATCGCGCCGCCGTCCGGTTGCAGCTCGCCGGCGATCAGCCGCAGCAGCGTCGATTTGCCGGTGCCGTTGCGGCCGACCAGCCCGGCGTGGTGTCCGGCCGGCAGCGTCAGGGTCGCGCCGTCGAGCAGCACGCGACCGCCGATCCGATAGACGAGCTCGTTGATCTGCAGCATGGCGGGCGGTCATAGCACGGCGGCGGCGTTGCCGGAAGCGCCGCCGGACGGCGTCCTTGCGGGGCGCCGTTGCCAAGCTGTTGAAGCCGAAAGGCCAAGCCGCTATAAGGCCGCGAAATTTCAAACCGGAGGACCTTGCACCATGGCGACCGAGCGCACCTTGTCGATCATCAAGCCCGATGCCACGCGCCGCAACCTGACCGGCAAGATCAACGCCCGGTTCGAGGAGGCCGGCCTGCGGATCGTCGCGCAGAAGCGGATTCGCATGACGCGGGAACAGGCGGAGCGGTTCTATGCCGTCCACGCGGAACGCCCCTTCTTCGAGGACCTTGTCAAGTTCATGATCAGCGGGCCGGTGGTCGTCCAGGTGCTGGAAGGCGAGAACGCGGTCGCCCGCAACCGCGAGATCATGGGGGCGACCAACCCGGCCAACGCGGCGCCGGGTACGATCCGAAAGGACTTCGCCGAATCGATCGAGGCGAACTCGGTGCACGGCTCCGATTCGCCCGAGAACGCGAAGACCGAAGTGGCCTTCTTCTTCAGCGAGATGGAAATCGTTGGCTGACCTGGGGGCGCGGTGCCGGGGTGTCCCCGTGCCGCGGCCTACTGCTTCGTGAGGGAGATCTCTTTCAGTCCGCAGCGGTGGTTGCCCCGGCCGACGGTGACCTTCACCCGGAGGTCGGGCAGCTGCCCGGTGATCTCCGCCGTGGCGATGATCCGGTTATAGGCGTTTGCCCAGGCCTTGACCGTTCCGTCGGTAATCTTCCCGCCGACACGATAGAGGCCGTTGGTGCATCGGAATTCACCGGTGATCTCGCCGTCCTCCACCGTGATCGCCAGTTTTGCCGGAGGGTCCACGACCAAGCCGACCCAATCGCCGTCGTAGGAGGGACGCGCGGCAACCTGCGTCTGGGGCGGGGCGGGTTCCGCCGGCGCGACCGCCGGTTCGGGCGCCGTCGCGTCCCCGGTATTCTGACGGACGGCGGCGGAACTCGTCGTCTGAGCGTCCGCTTGCCCGGAAAGGCCGGCCGCGCGCAACCGCGCCAGCGGCGCGAAGGTTCCGTTCGGGAAGGCATCCAGATAGGCGCGATAGGCGGCCGGATCGGCGCTGTCCTTGATGCTCTCCCAAAAGGCGAGCTCGAGGGCGGCGGAGCCCGTTTGGCCGCCGGTCCCGGCATTCGGCGCGCCAGGGCCGACGGATTGCTTCGCCTCTTGGGCAACGGGCGGATTGATGTAGAAATCCCCGATGAGCGATGAGCTCTCCCAGGGGCGCTGCCTGTTGCCGGTTGCCGCCACCACCTGCGCGCGGACGCGCTTGAACACGTCTTCGATGCTGAGGCCGGGCACGTTCATCGCCTGCAACAGCGCCTCCGTGTAGAGTCCGTTCGGACCGTCGCCGTCCGCCGCGACCATCTTCGGCGCCGTGGCATAGGCGATCAGGGTGCCGGTCGGCGCATCGACCTGGGCGAGGCCGCCGGAGGAGCCGCGGAACCGCCGTTCGAAGGGGTTGTTCCGGCAGGCGTCCAGGATGACGATGTTCATCCGGTTTCCGGCCGCCGCGAGTTGCTCCAGGACGGTGTTCAGCTCAAGTCCTTCGACCAGCACGGAGGCTTCCGTGTCGATCCGGGCGTCCACCGGGATCAGGAAGTTCCGGTAGTTCACCTCGATGCCGTGCCCGGCGAAGTAGAACAGGCCGACGCCGCCCTTCGAGAGTTCCAGGCCGAATGCGCCGATAGCGCGCTCCATCTCGCGCTTCTTGGCGTCCTCCAGAAGCGTCACCCGAAAGCCGAGCTCTTCGAGCTTGGCAGTCATGGCGCGGGCATCGTTTACGGGGTTCCGCAACGGCGCGGTGGCGTACGCCGCGTTGCCGATCACCAGGGCGATCCGGCGCTCGGTCGCCGGATCGCTGCCAAGCTGCTGCGCCTGTGCGACGCCGATCAGGAGCAAGGCCAAAAGTGCGGCCACTCCCGAGCGGCCCGTCCATCTCCGCATGATGCCGAGCCTCCCCCGTGTAGTCTTTACCCTGAGGCTACCCAAAACAACGCCAGCCAGGGAGGGGCTTTCTCCGCGACGGGAAAGCCCGGTCCCTGAGGTACTCGAGGGGGCAGGTGGCGCGAAAGGCCGCCCTGCGGCTATACGGCGGAGGGGATCAGAGCAGGAAGAGCGCCATCCCGATGAGGACGATCGCGGTGATGATGACGCTCAGCGTCATGAGCTTGGTGAATCCGGCCCATGTCCGCTGGCGTTCCCGAAGGTAATCGTTGTCAGATGCCATGGTCTCCATCCTCCTTGCTGCCGGTTTATAGCAAGAAATTCGTTGGCGGCAAGTGAAGGCGCGCCTTCTACGGCACCGGGTTGAACAGCGTTTCCCCGGGCGCTTCGGCGCCCGCGATGATCGCGCGTTCACCGATGATCGTGACGCGACCCTCCGCGACGAGCCGCAGGGCATAAGGATAGATCCGATGCTCGGCCTCCAGCACTCGGGCGGCAAGGCTGTCGGCGTTGTCTTCGGGGCGGATCGGCACCGCCGCCTGGACGATGATCGGCCCGGTGTCCATCTCCGACCGCACGAAGTGGACGGTGCAGCCGGTGAAGCGCACGCCCGCCGCCAGCGCGCGGGCGTGGGTGTTCAGCCCGGGGAAGGCGGGCAGGAGCGACGGGTGAATGTTGATCATCCGGTCCCGCCAGCGCTCGACGAAGTCGTTGGTCAGGAGGCGCATGAATCCGGCAAGGCAGACGAACTCGACTCCGGCCTCGACCAGTGCCCGATGAAGCGCGGCATCGAACGCGGCGCGGTCGGCGAAGTCGCGGTGATGGACCACCCGCGTCGGGATCCCGGCCTCGGCCGCGCGGCGAAGGCCGGCCGCCGCGGGCTCGTTCGACAGGACAAGCGCGATCTCGGCCGGGGCGTCGGGCGAGCGGCAGGAATCGATCAGCGCCTGCATGTTGCTGCCGCGCCCGGAGATGAGAATGCCGACCTTCAGCTTGCCCAAGCCTCGTCCATGCCTGCGACCATGGCGCCCGGCATGCCTTCCCGCCGTTCGACGACGCGGCCGATGCGCATCACCCGCTCCCCCGCGGATTCGAGCACCTGCGTGACCGTGTCCGCCTCCGCCGGATCGACGATCGCCACCATGCCGATGCCGCAATTGAAGGTCCGGACCATCTCTTCGGCCGGCACGCATCCTGCCCGCATCAGCCAGGCGAAGACGGGCGGCAGCGGCCAGGCGGCCGCCTCGAACCGCGCGGCCAGCCCGCCGGGCAGGACGCGCGGGACGTTCTCGACCAGTCCGCCGCCGGTGATGTGGGCGAGTGCCTTGACCTTGCCGGTCCGGGCGGCGGCGAGGCAGCTTTTCACGTAGATCCGCGTCGGCGTCAGGAGAGCTTCCCCGAGGGATCGGCCGGGCTCGAACGGCGCCGGATCGGCGTAGCCGAGGCCCGTCGCCTCGACGATTCGGCGCACCAGCGAGAAGCCGTTCGAGTGGAGGCCGGAGGAGGCGAGGCCGAGCGCGACGTCGCCCGCGGCCACCGTCTCGCCGGTGATGACGCGCCCGCGCTCCACCGCGCCGACCGCGAAGCCGGCGAGGTCGTAATCGTCACCGGCATACATCCCGGGCATCTCCGCCGTCTCGCCGCCGATCAGCGCGCAGCCGGCCTCGCGGCAGCCGGCGGCGATGCCGCCGATAATGGCCGCGCCGGCCGCGACGTCGAGGCGGCCCGTGGCGTAGTAGTCGAGAAAGAACAGCGGCTCGGCGCCCTGGACCACGAGATCGTTGACGCACATCGCCACGAGGTCGATCCCCACCGTGTCGTGCCGGCCCGCGGCGATGGCGACCTTCAGCTTGGTGCCGACGCCGTCGGTCGTGGCGACGAGCAGCGGGTCTCTGTACCCGGCTTCGGCGAGGTCGAAAAGGGCGCCGAAGCCGCCGATGCCGGCTGCCGAGCCCGCGCGTGCCGTTCCGCGGACCAGGGGCTTTATGGTTTCCACCAGCCGGTTCCCTGCGTCGATGTCGACGCCGGCATCCTTATAGGTTCGGGTGTTTATGGCGTCCGTCCTTCTGATGCGGTATAAGGCAGGCCGACGGGCTCGCCGGCCAGAAAATACTTGATCCGGGAGGGTTTGCAATGGTCGTTCCGGGGCCCCGCGGCGGGGCGATGACGATTCTCTCGGCGCTGGCGCTGCTGGCGGCGGTGCTGGCCGTCTTGCCTGCGCAGGCGGCGTCCGACGACCTGTTTACCGTGCGCGACATCAAGGTGGACGTGACGGCGGACAGTGCCGCCGCGGCGCGCGAGGCGGCGCTGGCCGAGGGGCAGCGGCGGGCGCTGGAACGCCTGCTGCTCCGGCTCGCGCTCGCCGAGGACGTGGCCAACCTGCCGCCCTTGAACGACCGGGAAATCGCCGAAACCGTCCACGATTTCCAGGTCGAGTCGGAGCGAACCTCCTCTGTCCGCTACATCGGCGATCTGACCTTCCGCTTCCGGGCGGATGCGGTTCGCCGGCTCCTCGAGACCCACGGCATCCGCTTTGCCGCGATCACCAGCAAGCCGGTGCTCATCCTGCCGATCCTGACGGCGGGCGGCGATTCAAGGCTCTGGGAAGACCCCAATCCCTGGCGCGAGGCCTGGGCGGCCCGGGGAAGCACGGACGGGCTCGTGCCGCTCGTGGTGCCGTTCGGCGATCTCGCCGATCTCTCGGCGATCGACGCGGAGGAAGCGCTGGCCGGCGATACGGATGGATTCTTCACCCTGGCGGACCGCTACGGGACCGGCGACGTGATCGTTGCCGAAGCGCGGGTCGCGACGACGGGCGAGGGGCAGCTGCGCCTCGATATCCGGGCGACGCGGCAGGCGGGCGATGCCGTTCAGGAGACGTATTCGGACAGCCTGACGGGAAGCGCGGGCGAAAGCCGGGCGCTCTTTGCAAGTGGCGTCCAGCGGCTGGACGAAATGGTGCAGGAGGCCTGGAAGCGCGCCAATCTGGTCACTTTCGGCGCGGCGCAGACTCTGATCGCGACGGTGCCGCTCGGCGAGCTGTCGGACTGGGTGACCGTTCGCGACCGGCTCGCCCACATCGCCATCGTCCGCGAGACCGAGATCCTCTATCTGATGCGCGGAGAAGGGCGGTTGCGGCTGGCCTTCGTCGGCAACATGGCGCAGCTCTCGCGGGCGCTCGCGCAGCAGGACCTTTCGCTGACGCCGGCGCGCGCCGCGCCCGCTTTCGATCGCTCCGCCTCCGGCGGTCCCGCTTTCGAGTCCTGGACGCTCCACCTCGGACCTGCGCCGAGCGATGCGACCGCGCCGGAGCCGCTCTCGGCTCCCTCGGCGCTCTCGACCCCATCGGGGCCGGGGCCGTCGGCTCCCTCGACATCGCCGACGCCGTCGGTCCCGCCGGCCATCGCCAACTGAGCCGCCCGCCCGCGTGATCCGCGCCACCCTCTTCGCGTTCCTTCCGAACATCATCAGCACGGCGCGATTGCTGACCGTTCCGCTGATCGTTTGGCTGCTGCTGTCCGACAGGTTCACGGGGGCGTTCTGGCTGTTCATCGCGGCCGGCATCTCCGACGCGCTGGACGGATTCATCGCCAAGAACTATGGCCTGCGCACGGTGTTCGGCGCCTATCTCGATCCGCTCGCCGACAAGGCGCTGCTGGTCAGCGTCTACATCACGCTCGGCTATCAGGGGACGATCGACAGCTGGCTGGTGATCCTCGTGGTCTTTCGGGATATCCTGATCGTCGGCGGGGCGCTGCTCTATCACACCCTGACGCAGTCCTTGAAGATGCAGCCGCTCCTTATCAGCAAGCTGAACACGGCAGCGCAGATCGCCTTCGCCACGGTTCTGCTGGCGCAGCTTGGTCTCGGCATCGACGACCGCGGCGCCGCCGCGCTGCTCATTCATGTCGTGGCGGCCACCACCTTCCTCTCGGGGGCGGCATACCTCGTCATCTGGGGATGGCGGATCGCCCGGATGGAGAACCTGTAATGTCCACCGAACGACAAGTGGCCTTGTGGGCCTTTGCCCTCCTCGTCGTTCTGTTCGGGCTGCTCTATCTCCTGAGAGACATTCTGGCGCCGTTCGTCGCCGGCATGGCCGCTGCCTATCTGCTTGATCCGGTCTGCGATCGGCTGGAGCGGTGGGGCCTGTCGCGGACCTTGGCGACCGTCGTCGTCACCGCCGCCTTCTTCCTTGTTCTGCTGGCGATCCTGCTGTGGCTGGCGCCGGTGGTGTACGGTCAGATCCTCACCCTGGTCAACCGGCTGCCGGAATACTTCCAGCAGATCGGCGAGCAGTTCCGGCCGCTGCTGGAGCAGATCGCGGGGCGACTGGAAGGCGGCGATCTGTCGGGGATCAGTCCCAATGTAGGAGAGCATGTCGGGACGGTGCTGGGCTGGGTCACCGCCGCACTGAAGACCGTCCTCAGCGGCGGCCTCGCGCTCGTCAATCTCCTGGCACTGCTCTTCATCACCCCCATCGTGGCCTTCTTCCTTCTGCGCGACTGGGACGATATCGTCGGCCGGCTCGACAAGTGGCTGCCGCGCCCATGGGCCGGAGTCATTCGCGAGCAGGCCGCCCTGATCGACGAGACGCTGGCCGGCTTCGTCCGCGGCCAGGCGCTCGTCTGCCTGTTTCTGGGCACGTTTTACGCCGTGGTCCTGACCATTGTCGGGCTGGACTTCGGCATCACGATCGGCCTGTTCACCGGAATCCTGTCCTTCATTCCGTATGTCGGAACGACCTTCGGATTCGTCACCAGCATCGCCGTCGCGTTCGCGCAGTTCTCCGAATGGCTGCCGATCTTTCTGGTTGCCGGGCTGTTCATCGCCGGCCAGGCGATCGAGGGAAACTTCCTGACGCCGAAGCTGGTGGGGGACCGCGTCGGCCTGCATCCCGTATGGGTGATCTTCGCCCTTCTTGCCGGCGGTTCGCTGTTCGGCTTCGTCGGCGTCCTGCTGGCGATCCCCGTCGCCGCCGTCATCGGCGTGCTTGCCCGCTTCGTCCTCGGCCGCTACCTGAACAGCCGATACTATCGCGGCGGCCTTCCGGCATCTGGCCCGCCGCCGCGAAAGGGCGAGGATGGAACGGGCGGCTCCCCGGGAGGGCGGCTCTGATGCCGGCCCGTCGCCCGGCCTCGCAGCTTCCTCTGGAACTCGGCCACCGGCCGTCGCTCGACGGCGAGGACTTCCTGGTCGCGCCGAGCAACGAGGCGGCGGTGGCCTGGCTCGACCGGTGGCCCGCCTGGCCCGCGCCGGCCCTGGCGATCTACGGACCGCCCGGATGCGGCAAGACCCACCTCGCCCATGTCTGGCAGGCTCGCAGCGGCGCCGTGTTTGTCGATCCCCAACGCCTCGCAGAGGCGGAGCCGCCGCAGCTCCTGAGGGCGGCCCGGGCCTGCGTTCTGGACGGCGTCGGGCGCGGCCGCCTGGGCGCGCTGGACGAGCGGCGCCTCCTGCACCTCTACAATCTCCTGGCCGAACGGGGCGGACATCTGCTGCTCTGTGCGGACGAGGCGCCGGCACGCTGGCCGATCACGCTGGCCGACCTCCGCTCGCGGCTGAGCGCAATCCCGGCCGTGCGCGTCGATCCGCCGGACGACGCCCTCATCGGCGCGCTTCTGGTGAAGCTGTTCAACGACCGGCAGCTTGCGGTCGGGAGCGACGTGATCGGATATCTTTGCACGCATATGGAGCGATCGTTCGACGCCGCGCGTTCGATGGTTGCGGCGATCGACCGCGCGGCGCTGGCCGCCCACCGCCGGGTGACGGTCCCGCTCGTCCGGGAGCTGTTGGCCGCCGACGTGCCGTTGGACGATCGATCGAAAGACTGAAAAGGAGGTCGCATGGATCTGGGAATTGCCGGTCGGCGTGCGCTGGTCTGCGCCGCGAGCAAGGGGCTTGGGCGCGCCTGCGCTTTCTCGCTGGCGCGCGAAGGCGTCGCCGTCACGATCGTCGCGCGCAACGAGGGGCCGCTGGAGGCAACCGCCGAGGAAATCCGACGATCGACGGGTGCCGCCGTGCGGGCGGTCGCGGCCGACATCACCACGGAGGCCGGCCGCGCGGCGGCGCTGGCCGCCTGTCCGGACCCGGACATCCTCGTCAACAACGCGGGCGGTCCGCCGCCGGGCGACTTCCGCGACTGGAGCCGCGACGATTGGATCCGGGCGCTCGACGCCAACATGCTGACCCCCATCGAGCTGATCAAGGCGACGGTGGACGGGATGATCGAGCGGCGCTTCGGCCGCATCGTCAACATCACCTCGAGCGCAGTGAAGCAGCCGATCGAGTCCCTGGGGCTTTCCAACGGCGCCCGGGCCGGGCTGACCGGCTTCGTCGCTGGCCTTGCGCGCCAGATCGCGCGGCACAACGTGACGATCAACAACCTGCTGCCGGGGCCGTTCGACACCGACCGCCTGCGCAGCAACTTCGAGGAGGCGGCGCGCAAGACGGGCAGTGACCCGGCCGAGTATCGGCGGGCCCGCATGGCGGAGAACCCCGCAGGCCGCTTCGGCGATCCCCATGAATTCGGCGAGGCCTGCGCCTTCCTGTGCAGCGCCCAGGCGGGGTACATCACCGGGCAGAACCTGTTGATCGATGGCGGCGGCTACCGCGGCACGCTGTAAGCTGCCGCGGCGCGGCGCATCCCGATGAAGGCAATGGACCCGGCCATCGCGGTACCGGATCCGCGATCGGCCGAGCGGCGTGTCATGACAATTTAATCATCAAGATATAGGATCTCCCGGCCCCTGGCGGCGCCGGCGGCGTGGCGGCCGCCCAGTGCCGGGCATGGAGCGGAGAGGCTGTGAGCGAGGTCGCACACATCGGCGAGCGGTCCGCCCCCGAGGCGGCAAGGGCAACGCGGTACATCAACCGCGAACTCTCCTGGCTTGCCTTCAACGAGCGCGTCCTCGAGGAGGCCGACAATCCGGCACATCCGCTGCTCGAGCGGTTGCGCTTCCTGTCGATTTCGGCCAGCAACCTGGACGAGTTCTACATGGTGCGCGTCGCCGGGCTGAAGGGGCAGGTCTCCGCCGGCGTGGTCACGGCGAGCCAGGACGGCCTGACGCCGGCGCAGCAGCTCGCGGCCATCAACAGCCGGAGCGGCGAGCTGATGCAGCGCCAGCAGGCCTGCTGGCGTCGCCTGCGCGAGGAGCTGCGCGAGGCCGGAATCGCGGTCATCGATCCGGTGGAGCTGACGGCAGCGGAGCAGACTTGGCTCGATCAGTATTTCGTCGACGAGATCTTTCCGGTGCTGACGCCGATGGCGATCGACCCGGCGCATCCGTTTCCCTTCATTCCCAACCTCGGCTTCGCCCTCGTCCTTGATTTGGTCGGCCGCGTGGAAATGCGCCGCCTGCGGGCCCTGCTGCCGTTGCCGGGGCAGCTCCCGCGCTTCGTCCGCC
>CAZKCM010000089.1:0-16850 GCA_964551315.1 uncultured Rhodospirillaceae bacterium
AAGCGCATCCCGGCCACGGTCGTGCGGTTCCCGTTCTACGACCCCGAGAAGACCAGGCCGCGGTCCTGACGCCAGGCGCGACCGGCGCAAAGCGGACCCGGACGGTTTTGACGTGCCAACCCTGCCGCTCCGTCACGAGCGCGATGCCTATTCCCTGTCGCCGGTATGGGCTTCGATCGAGCTGATGATCTGATTCCAGTGCAGTGGATTCAGTTCATGTCCCGCGTTATCGAGTGGCACGAACTTGGAATGGGGAACGGCTTCGGCCAGCTTCGTCCCGTGAGCGAAAGAGAGAATGGGATCGTTCCTGCCGTGGATTACGAGGAAAGGCGCTTTGATCTCCCCCAGGCGACCGCGATAGCTCTCGCCGCCCGTCAGCATGGCATGATTCATGGCGCTTTGCGGATTGATCGCGCGGTCGTACTCGCGTTCCGCGAGGTCGCGGGCACGCTCTGCATCAAAGGCCGCACCGCCTCCGGCACTGATCCGGAAACTCTCGACGCGGAAGGCAACAACCGCCTCGCGGTCGCTCCAGTCGAGCGTGGTGATCTTGCCGAACTGATCGAGCAGCGCCGGATCCATTTCCGGTAGATCGGGATCGTCCTCGTCAAAGCGTGCCGAACTGATCGCCGTTACGCTCGCCACGCGCGAGGGGTGCTTCAGGGCAGCGATCTGCGCGATCATGCCGCCCAGCGACATGCCAACGAGGTGCGCGCGCCGGAGATCGTAGCCGTCAAGAATGGCAATGACGTCGTCGGCCAGATCGTCGAGCGTATAGTCCAGCTCGCCAGCCGTTCCCGTGGTCGATTGCCCGGTGTCGCGGTTGTCATAACGAATGACGAATCGGCCGGCGTTGGCCAGCGCCTCGCAGAATGCGTCCGGCCAGAACAACATGGATGCGGTTGCGCCCATGATCAGAACAATCGGAGGTTTCTCGGATTCACCGAAAGCTTCGGTGGCGAGCCTCACCGCCCCTCGATAAACGTTCCTTGCAACCCCTGGCATAAATCTTCCTTATAGCCTGCGATCGGCGGTGGCGGCACGACGCCGACCGGACCTTGACTCAATGCAGCGAACGGAAACCGACGCGAAGGTCGTCGACAATCGCCTCCGGCCGCTCCCATGCCGCGAAGTGAGCGCCCTTCGGGTGCCGGTGATAGTAGATCAGCTTCGGGTAGGCCTTTTCGGCCCAACTCCGCAGGGCCGGGCATATGTCGTCCGGGAACACACTCACGACGGTGGGGATGGTGACGCCTTTCGGTGCAAAGAAAGCGAGCTTGTTCTCCCAATAGAGGCGCGCCGAAGAAACCCCGGTGTTCGTCAGCCAGTAGAGCGTGATGTTGTCGAGAATGTCGTCCCGCGTGAGGCCCTCGGACTGACCGTCGAAGACGCGTGCGATCAGCTCATAGCTCCAGATATCGTGGTCGAGAATCCAGGCCGCGAGGCCGACGGGGGAATCGGCAATACCGTACAGCGTCTGCGGGCGGTTGCCCATCTCCTGCGCATAGCCGAGGCCGTGCTTGTAGAAGAACGCGACCTGATCGAACGCCTGACTTTCCTCCGCCGAGAGGTCGGGCGGCGGGGGAACTCCGGCTAAGGCCGCTGCATCAATGTCCGGCGGAATAGCACCCGCCATGTTCGTATGGATTCCGAGTAATTCGGGAGGCGCGTCGACTCCCATCAGGTCGACGATAAGCGCCCCCAATCTCCACCCTGTGCAACGAATCTTTCGTAGCCGAGGCGTTTCATCAGCACGGACCAGGCGCGCGCGATGCGCTCAGGACTCCAGCCGGTCGTGCCCGGCTTTCCGGAAAAACCGTAACCCGGCATCGAGGGGATCACCAGGTGGAACGCATCCGAGGCGCTCCCGCCGTGGGGTGTTGGATCGGTCAGCGGCTCGATGATCTTCAGCTGCTCGATGATCGAGCCTGGCCACCCGTGCGTGACGATGAGCGGCAGCGCATCCTCGTGTTTGGAACGCACATGGATGGAAATGGATGTCGAGATCGTCGATCTCGGTCAGGAATTGTGGCAGGGCCCTTAACCTCGCCTCGCACTTTCGCCAGTCGTAATCTGTCTCCCAATAGTGCGCGAGTTTCTGGATGGTCCCCAACTTCACCCCTTGCGATGCATCCGTGACCGGCTTCCGCTCAGGCCAGCGGGTTGCAGTGATGCGTCGGCGAAGCTCTGTGATCTCCTCCTGTGGGAAGTCGGGGCTGAAGGGACGGAGGGACGATAGTGACGTTGTCGACATGACGTCCTCCTCTGCTCTACTCGATGTTCGGATGCGGAACCGCTCGAGTGAGCGATTTCGTTTACGATCCCCGGCCGTTCACGTGTGTGGCGCTCTGTTGCGGTGCCCCGGCCGCAACGACGTTGGATTCATCAAGTTATAGGTTCGAAACGATGCAATGGCGAGTCCGCTCAAGGTCAATGGCAGCCCCGGACCATATGCACCAGGACTATACAGCAGGAACGGGCTTTTTCGACCTCGCGACAATGACGATGCCGACAAGGGAAACCGCTAATCCCCCCGCCATCTCCCATGACAGTGGTTCGTCGAACATGATCCAAGCCCAGACCATGGTGACCGGGGGACTCAGATACAGGATCGCGGTGACCCGAGCCGGAGACGATTTCCGAAGCGCGATGTAGTAGAGGCTCCATGCGCCAAAGGTCGCGACGAAGACGAGCCACAGAATGCCGGCAATAAAGCCGCTTTCGAGCACAGGGAGCACGCTTCCTTCATGCCAGGCGAACAGGGCGAAGATGGCGGACGCCGAAAGGCATTGGATGCACAAGCGCTGGTGCACAGGCATGGCGCTGCTCGGACTGCGTTTCTGCAGGAGTGTAGCCATTGCCAGGGAAAGCGTTCCCAGGACAGGCAGGCCATAAGCCCACAGCGGGGCGTCGCTGATATGGAGAGACCAGCCCGAGGCAATCAAGACGCCGGCGAGACCGATGATCGATCCAAGCCACTGGCGCCAGGTCAGCGCCTGTCCAAGAACGGGCCAGGACAGCAGTGCGACGGCCAAGGGCAGCATGTCCGCAATCAAGGCGACGAGACCGGTCGGAACGCCATGGGAAATTGCAAGGGCGAACCCGGCCAAATAGCCGGACATGGCCACTGCGCCGAACATCATCTGCGGGAGGGCATCTCCCCACCGGAGCGCGGGACCCATTGCCAGGGCGAAAGGCACGAGCACCAGACCGGAGACCAAGCTGCGCCAAAGCAGGATCAGAAAGATCGGAGCGTGATCGATCGCAAATCGAATGCCGACGAACCCGGCGCTCCAGCAAATCACCAGAGCCGCTTCAAGTATGACCAGGATAACAAGCGCCGCGATTCCGCCCCTCGGCCGAAAAGGGACCGTGGCAACTTCACTCATCTATTCCGGCTTCCTGCGAAGAGAGTTGGCGAGAAGACGCGCGAAAGCTCACATCCCGAGATGCACGGCAGATGATCTCGGTGTCATAGCCGCTCCAGTATGGAGGCGGCGATCTTCCGTGCCGTTTTCAGACGCGCGTCATGCCCGTCGAGGCCCGCGCGAGACATCGCGCCTTCGAGAAGAAAGGACAGATGTTCCGCGGTCTCGTCGATGGACGTGCCGGCTGTCGGTTGCATGTCGCGGAGGTGCTTTTTGAACTGCCGCTCCACCTCTTCCTTTTGAGAGGCAACCAGTGCTCGGCCCGGATCGCCCACGGGAAGCTCTGCGGCCGCATTGAGCAGTCCGCACCCTCGAAATCCCCGCTCATACGCACCGGCCGCATGGTCCAGATAGGAATCGAAGACCGCAAGGATACGCTCTTGGGGCGTTCTCGCATGCTTGAGCCGCTCCTGATAAAGCTCCCGCCATTCCGCACAACGCGTCTGGATATACGCGTTGACCAGATCGGCCTTGGACGAGAAGTTGTTATAGAGGCTCATTTTCGCGACGCCTGCACGCGCGGTGATCGCATCGATGCCGGTCGCCCCAACACCTTCGGCATAGAACAACTCGGCTGCTGCCTTCAGGAGGCGCTCCCTGGCTGGCACTCTGTCGGTCATGGTCGCTCTCCATTGAATTAGGTAGACTGTTCTACCTAATTTCATTGTTTGTCAAGCACCTCTCTGTGGATCGGATGAATTCGGATGGGAGGCAGATTCGAAGCACGCTCGATTGCTGGGCGACCGCTTCTGGTGCACGCGCGCCATCGGAGGCCGGTGAGCTAAGGTCTCCTTTCCACCCATCGCAGGCAACGTGAGCGCCGTGGCCGTTCGTCTGTCCCCGGTCAAGATGCGACGTCGCCCCGGATGGGGCATGACGTTCGCAAAGCGGTTGCCTGCGGACAGTTGCGCTGGGTATTCCTGATCGGGGTGGTCTTCAAGCGGAAGAAGATCGCGAGTCATTTGCGCTGATGGCGAGTGCAGACGGCCACACCGGGGCGTCCCTACCGCGCCGGCAAAGAAAAACGGCCGGCCCCGTGCCAGGGGGCCGGCCGCAAGGAAACCCAGCGGCAATTTGATCTCGAGCCGCACCGCCGCTGGGTGGCCGGGTCCTCGGAGACGTCCGGGGGCCCGGCCGCGACGGGTCGCGCGGGGCCGCGCTACTCCGCTGCCTTGCCGGAGGTTTCGGCCAGCAGCTTCTCGGCGAGGGCGCGCTTGCCCGCGGCGTCCATCTTCTTCAGCTCGTTGGCGAGCACCCGTTCGTTGATCGACTGGTTCCAGTAGTCGAGCGAGTCGAACCCGAGCAGCGCCGACTTGCCGACAAACTGGCGCAGCACCTCGTTGGACGGCCCCATGACCCAGCTTGCTTTGCCGTCGCGCAGCAGGCGCTCGATGCCGAGGCCGGGCTTGTAGCCGGTGCCGCCGCAGGCGTGCAGCATCTTGTCGACGACGTGCGTCACGTTCTTCGCCGCGGTGAACTTTACCTGCCACATCCAGTGCAGCACCTGGGCTCGCGGCAGGACGCTCACGTCCTTGTGGATCGACCAGTCGCAGCCGTTGGTGAGCTGGTCCATCGCCGCCGCCATCTGGAAGGTGAGGGCGCGGCTGGCGTTGGTGTCGGCGATCGCCGCGCCGAAATAGTCCTGGATGCTCGGGTAGTCGCAGACGCGCATGCCGACGTCGACATGCTTCTTCTTCGTCGTGTGGCTCTTGGCGATATCGATGGCGCCCATCGAGATGCCGTTCCAGCAGGCCGAGGAGCAGAGCAGGAAGAACGGGTCCACCGCCTCGTCGTTCGAGCTGGCGCCGTCGCCCTTCGGCCCGACCATGCGGTCGGGGGACAGCACGACGTTGTCGACCTCGAGCGTGCCGGACTGGTTGCCGCGCAGACCGAGCCCGTCCCATTTCGAGGGCTCGGCCTTCACCTCGTCGCCCATGACGAGCCAGCAGGTGAGGTCCGCGTAGTTGCCGCCGAAATCGGGGCTCGTCGTCTGGATCACGTACCAGTCGGCGAAACCGCCCGAGGTCGTCCAGGACGCCTTCTTGCGCACCCTGTAGCCGCCGTCGACCCGCTCCGCGCCCGACGAAACCGGGTACCAGAAATGCCCGCCCGTCTCGGGGTCGGAGTAGGAGAGCGTGCCGACCAGAACGTCCTTGTCGACGCGCCGCAGAATGTCCTTGATGGTCTCGTTGTCGTGATGGCGCAGCGCCGCGGCCGCGACGGCGCCGGTGTGCATCGTGTAGCACATCGCCGTGCTGGGGCAGCCGTAGCGCGCGATCGTCTCGACCACCATGGCGGCGCAGACGTGGTTCTCGCCCATGCCGCCGAGCTCCTTCGGGACGAGGAGTCCGAGTAGACCGAGCTCCGCCAGCGCCTCGAAGTTCTTGCGGGGGAACAGGAGCTTCTTGTCCGACTCGATCGCGTTGTCGCGGAGCGTTGTGCGCGCCAGCTCGATGAGCTCGGCCTGAAGCTTCTTCTGCTCATCGGTCAGGAGCCACTGGGGATCGAACTCGAAGCCGAGACCCCAAAACTCCTCGCTGCCCCATTTCTTGACCTGATCCATGTGAGCCTCACTGCGGTTCGCCCGGCGTCAGAACGGCGCGGAAGACGATGGGAATTTTCCCTCTTTTGCGGCGAGCGTACACGAATTGGTAAAATTGGCGCAAGCCGTTCAAGCCGGCTTCGGCGAAAATTTGCAACCAAAGATGGACCAAATGATCCGCCGTATCTGGGCTTGAACATACGCATTCCGGCCATCTTGCTCACGCAGCCGGCCGATCTTCGTGAGATTATGGTCTGTGATTGGCCCGAACTGGTCCGGTGTCGGTTCCGGCGCCGGAGACGGGCGGGCGGCTAATCGATGCGGCGATAGGCGCCGCGGAAGAAGAGCAGCGGCTGCCCCTCGGCCTGCGAGCGCAGGCGCAGAACCCGGCCGACGAAGATCAGATGATCCCCGCCGTCATAGACCGAATGGGTCCGGCATTCGAAGCTCGCCAGCGCGTCCTTCAAGATCGGGCTGCCGGTGTCCCAGACCTCGTAGGCGACCCCATTCCACTTGTCGCTGAGCGGCCGCGCGAAGTTCGACGACAGCGCGATCTGGTCCTCGCGCAGGACGTTGATGGCGAAGCAGCCGCTCTCCTGAAAGGCCTTCAGGCTGTAGGCGCTGCGGTCCAGGCTGAACAGAACCAGCGGCGGGTCGAGCGAGACGGAGTTGAAGGAGTTGGCGGTGATCCCGAGCAGCTCGCCCTGCGGCGTGACAGAGGTGACGACCGTAACGCCGGTGGCGAAGCAGCCGAGAGCGTCGCGGAAGGCTCGCCTGTCGACGGTCATGGCGGCTCCGACCTTAGTGAGAGGGCTGGGACCGGCAGTTACCACGATTGACGATGATCAGGCAATGGCCAGACGGGTGGGCGGGCGGCGACACACCCCCGCAAGACGGCGAACGCCTGTGCACCGGCGAGACGCGTTCCGGGATGATCCCGAGGGCGAAGGCAAGTTCATGCCCGAACAGCCGCCGACCGGCGCGGGGGACGGTCGGCGGGCGTTCTGGGCGATCAGCCTCGGTCGTGATCGCGCGACTGGAAGGGTCGCCGCGGCTTTGGTGCGCGCGGCGTCGCAGTGCTCGTGTCGAGTTGGATGACACGAAGCACCTGGATACCCTTGCGGCCTTGCCCCACCTCGCAGTGAATCGTCGAGCCCTCAGGAGCATCCTGAAGGCCCGCTTGCTTCAAAGCGGAGATGTGCAGGAAGACATCGGGCGAGCCGTCGGACGGTGAAACGAAGCCAAACCCCTTTTCGGGGTTGAACCACTTCACCGTTCCCCGGAGCTCCGATCCGCTGTCACCGCCGGCCGCTCCGGAATTCTGTCGTTCGTACATTACGCTCACTCTAGCTAGTAACGTCCCGTGCGGGTGATCCCTCGACCGCGCCTCGACGAAAGGTCCAAGCTCCGACGGCTTATGAATTCCATCCCGAGAGCATCCGCCTTGGACAACAACATGATACATTGAGCGTCTTCATAAAGAAATGCAAGTCCCGGTTTTGACGTTGGCGGCGAAGGACCGGTTTCAGCTAAAGTATTACAAAACGATATCGTAGGCTTGGCCGAATTCGTGGGTGCGGCGCCGAATGAAGATACAAGAGCTGGTTGCCGTATAACCGAAGCGGTCGGCCGATGACGGGGGCGGAGGCGGCTTCGGAGAAATAATCCGCCCAAACGCGGGCTGTAATCTTCGGTCGCCGCGACCGGGCCAGGGCGAGGTGCCGGCACCCGTTGCGGGCCTTGGGCGGGTTCCGGTCGTGCTTCAGGATTCAGGAGATGGGCAGCCAGTCGGTCAGGAGGACGTCGCGTAGGCCCGCCCCCGCCTTGAGCGCGCCGAGGTTGCCGCTGTAAAGCTGATAGCCGCCATCAAGGTGACGGGCCACGATCCAACGCGGCTTGCCGGAGCTCGGGTTGACGATCCGATAGTAGTCCACGGGTCCGGCGCTGCGCTCAAGCGCCAATCCGTTCGCGGCGAGCGTCGCGCCGACGACGGACATCAGGCCCTCGTCCTCGAGCGTGAACCGAAAGAGATCCGTCGGCTGCTTTGGCACGTCTATGGTGTTCCCCAACATGCCCGTGCAGTGCTGCCAGTCTGCGCGCACAGCACCGTCCAGCGCATTAGCATGAGTCAAGTCGGCACGGGCCAAATCTGTGCGAATCCCCGATTTGCCGTGCGTCCTGATACTCATGCGCGAACTATAGCACGGATCCCGGCGTCCGGAACATCGCGGGGCGCTGCTGTTCGGCATACCGCCGATGCTTCGCCGGGCGCAATCGGAGTACGGCGGGTTAGCGGACGACGCCGCAGCGATTTGCTGGCAACAATTTTCTGAAGGCGCTCGAAGCACTGGGAGCGGCGGTGGCATTCGTTCTGCTGGTCGGCAGCGGCGATCCGGATCAGCCGATGTGGCGATCCGCACTGGAAGGAAGGGGTCACGCCGTGGTGGAGGCGGAGACCGGCACGTTTCTCGGCATCGCCGAAACAGAACCTGTCGAGGTCGTCGTCATCGACATCTCGCCGCTCCGGCACGGGGTTCACCTCATCGGCATCATGGAATTGCGGCACCGGCGGCCGAGCATCAAGATTATCGCGGTCTGCGGCGGACGGGACGCCGACACGCTCCTCGGAATGGCCGTGCAGGCCGGCGCCGACGCCACGCTCCGGAAGCCCTTCAGCGGCGAACGGCTGGTGCGGACGGTGGCGCGCTGTCTCGGGCAGCCCCTCGTTACCTGATCGATCGACGCAAAGGACGAGCGGCGCCGTTACCTGCGTCAATTCGCCCGGGCCTCGCCGGGCCGTTGGCCGAGGCCGCGCAGGATCTCCCGCTGCACGGCGAGGTAGCCGGGGGCCACGACCTTGAGGTCGCGGCGCAATTCCCGGTGCACGGCCGGCAGGGCATGAAAGGGGACCGACGGATAGGCGTGGTGCTCCGCATGGAACGGCATGTTCCACGCGAAGAAGCGGACGATCGCGTTGGTCAGAGTCGTCCGCGTGTTGGCCAGCATGTCGGGCGAGAGCGGGCATCCGGTGTGCTCGGCGAGCAGGAACAGCCGGAGGAAGGGTTGTCCGACGAGAGCCGGCAGGACCCAGTAGAGCAGTGGGGCGGCGGATCCGGTGGCGACCGCGACAACGGCGATGCCGCCGTAGAGCCCGAGCAGCAGTCGCGCCTCGCGGATCGCGGGGCGCGCGAGGTGCGGCGGCAGGAAGGGTTCGGGCGTTCTGCCCAGCGCGCGTCGCAGGAGGCCGCCGATCTGCGCCCACCAATAGGGCAGGCCGGAGACGTGCAGCAGCCAAGCGGCGAGGGTGTCCGGCTTCGGCGTCGCCAGCTCCGGGTCGCGCCGGGGATCCTGCGTGTACCGGTGGTGCGCGAAGTGGAAGGCGCGGAAATAGGCCGGCGGCAGAACGAGCAGCGCGCCGCAGACCCAGGCGACGGAGTCGTTGAGCCAGCGGCTGCGGAAGGCGGTGCGATGGACCGTTTCGTGCAGCGGCGCGAACAGGAAGGTCAGCACCGCGCCGTGCAGGAGAAGGGCCGGCGCCGCCCACCAGCTACCGACCGTCTGGCCCAGCAGCCATCCCGTCGCGCCGAGCGCTGCCCCGTGCCCGGCGAGCTGGATCAGGCCGCGCCGGTCGGAGCGGGCGCTGAGTTCCCGCAGTCGCGCCCGATCGATCCGGGCCGGCCGGTGTGTGGTTTCCTTCATGGGGCGCAGTCTACGGCAATCCGTGGGCGGATTGCCAGGGGGGCGGACCGCCCGAAGGCGCAGCCGAAATGTGCGGCGCGGGGGGCGGCACGGTGGCTTCGCCGGTGCGTGGTGCGCGTTGCCAGGGCGGCCGCTGTGGCATTAAGGTCACCTCCGGCGCAACGGTAGAAGGAGGATCTCGAGAATGCCCGGCGACGCGATCCGTGAGGCGAGAATCGACCTGGCCGCGGCCTTCCGGCTGGCCGTCCGCTTCGGCCTGCACGAGGGCATCTGCAACCATTTCAGCCTCATGCTTCCGGGCGCCGAGGACTGCTTCCTGCTGAACCCGTACGGCCTGCACTGGTCGGAGATCACGGCGAGCAACCTGCTGGTCGTCGACGGCGAGGGGCGGGTGCTCGAAGGCGAAGGCGAGGCGGAGCGGACCGCCTTCTACATCCATTCGCGCATTCATCGGGTGAACCCGCGCGCCGTCTGCGTGCTGCACACGCACATGCCCTACGCCACGGCGCTGACGTCGATCCAGGGGACGCGGCTCGAGCCAATCAGCCAGAACGCGCTGCGCTATTACGACGACGTCGCCTATGACGACCTCTACAACGGCCTCGTCCACGACAACGCGGAAGGCGACCGGCTCGCCGCCGCGCTCGGCGACAAGCGGGTGCTGTTCCTCGCCAATCACGGCGTCATCGTGGTCGGCCGGACCGTCGCCGAGGCGTTCGACGACCTCTACTATCTCGAGCGCGCCTGCCAGGTGCAAGTGCTGGCCATGTCGACCGGCCGGCCCCTGCGCCCGGTGCCCGAGGAGGTCGCCCGCACGACCTTCGGCAATATGAGCGGCGGCGGCGAGTTCGCGCGCATCCATTTCGACGCGCTGAAGCGGCTCCTCGACCGGGACGAACCGGATTACGCAGAGTAGGCGGAGACCGGCGCCCGGGACGGAACGTCCGGTCTGCCGGGAGGCCTGCGATGGAACGAAGGCAGTGATGATCACGCCGGCCTACGTCGCCGAGATGGCGCGCTACAACGCCTGGCAGAACGAGGTCGTCTATGGCCTGTGCGACGGCCTGACCGAGGAAGAGCGCAGGCGGGACCGGGGCATGTTCTTCGGCTCGCTGCACAACACGCTGGACCACATCGCCATGGTCGACCGGACGATCCTGGACTATTTGGCGACCGGCACACCGGCTCCCTTCAACCCGTCCGTCGTTGTCCATGAGGACTGGACCGCGCTGAAACGGGAGCGGGCCGCTTTGGACGCACAGATCGGCCGTTTGGCGGACACGCATGGGGCGGATTGGTTCGAGAGCATCATCGAGGTGGACAGCGCGCGCCTCGGCCGCCGACGCCGCCTCCCGCGCGCGCTCCTCGTGATGCAGATGTTCAATCATCAAACCCACCACCGCAGCCAAGTCACGGCGGAGCTGTGGAAGCTCGGGTTCGACTACGGCGTGACGGATATCCCCTTCCGTCCGGACAGCCCTTACTGAGGGGAAGACGGCAGGGACCGGCGCGCCTGCCGGGAGAGGGAGACGGCGGTCTCAGACCGGCGGCGGATTGAGCCTGGCGAACCCGCTCTGGCGCCGGTACGGCCAGTAGGGATAGGGCGCCGTCACCGCGCTGGCGGCGTCCAGTTGCGCCATCTGATCGGGCGTGAGCGTCCATCCGACGGCGCCCAGGTTCTCGCGGAGCTGCGCTTCGGTCCGGGCCCCGATGATGACGGTGGAAACCGTAGGCCGCTGAAGCAGCCAGTTGATGGCGACCTGTGGAATCGTCCGGCCGGTTTCGCCCGCCACCGCCTCGAGCGCGTCGAGGACCCGGAACAGGTGCTCGTCCTCCACCGGCGGGCCGTAGTCGGCCGTCCGGTGGAGGCGGCTGGTCTCGGGGAGGGGCCGGCCTCGGCGGAGCTTGCCGGTGAGCCGTCCCCAGCCGAGCGGGCTCCAGACCACCGCCCCGACGCCCTGGTCCAGGCCGAGCGGCATGAGTTCCCATTCGTAGTCCCGGCCGATCAGGGAGTAGTAGGCCTGGTTCGCGACATAGCGCGGGTAGCCATACCGGTCGGCAATCGCCAGCGACTTCATCAGCTGCCAGCCGGAGAAGTTCGAGACGCCGACATAGCGGATCTTGCCGGCGCGCACGAGGTCGTCGAGCGTGGACAGGACCTCCTCCACGGGTGTCGCGGCGTCGAAGGCATGAAGCTGGAAGAGGTCGATGAAGTCTGTGCCCAGACGCCGCAGTGCCGCTTCGCACGCCCGGATCAACCGGGAGCGCGACGATCCGGCATCGTTCGGGCCGTCCCCCAAGGGAAGGCTCGCCTTGGTCGAGAGAAGGACCTGGTCCCGGCGCCCTTTGATCGCTTGACCCAGTACCTCCTCGGCGGCGCCGTTGGAATAGACGTCGGCGCTGTCGAACAGGGTGACACCCGCCTCCAGGCAGATATCGACCAGCCGCCGCGCCTGCGCGGCGTCCGTATTGCCCCATGCGCCGAACAGCGGACCCTGGCCCGCGAATGTGCCGGTGCCGAAGCTCAGGGCCGGGACCCTCAGTCCCGAAGCGCCCAGGTTCCTGTATTCCATGATGATTCTCCTCTGCCGCAGGCGAATTCGGTTCGGGATGTTGTGCCTTGCAGATAGAGGCGCGGCCTGCGATGAAACAGACGGCCGATCGTCACATCATCTATGAGGTGAATTCACAATGGGGCGCCCGGAGACGAACCGGTCCGGTGAGATGGAAGTGTTTGTGCGGGTCGTGGAGCTTTCGGGCTTCTCCGCGGCCGCCCGCTCGTTGCGCATGACGCCGTCGGCGGTCAGCAAACTGGTGGCGCGCCTCGAAACCCGGCTCGGCGCGCGTCTCGTCAACCGCTCCACGCGCAAGCTGCAGCTCACGCCCGAGGGGATGACCTTCTACGAGCGTTGCGTGCGGGTCCTGGCCGATATCGACGAGGCCGAGCGCGCGGTGGCGGCGGGAGCGGCACCGCGTGGCCGCCTGCGCGTCAATGCCAACGTGCCCTTCGGCCTCCACCACCTTCTGCCGCTCGTCCCCCACTTCGTCGCCCGATATCCGGAAGTCACGCTCGACATCACGCTCACGGACCAGGTGGTCGATCTTCTGGAGGAGCGCGCCGATGTCGCCATCCGCACCGGGCCGCTGCGCAACACGCGGCTCATCGCGCGCAAGCTCGGCGAAAGCCGCATGGCGGTCGTCGGGGCACCGAGTTATCTCGAACAACACGGCATCCCGCGGACTCTCGCGGAGCTTGAGAGCCATAACCGGATCGGCTTCAACTTCGCCCGCAGCTTCGAGGAATGGCCGTTTCTTGAAGCCGGCACCGTCAGAACGCTGCCCGCGCGCGGCAACGTTCAGGTCAGCGACGGTGAAGCCGCCCGCAGGCTTGCCCTGGCCGGGGTCGGTCTGGCACGGCTCGCCTTGTTCCACATCGGCGCCGACGTCCGGGCCGGCCGCCTGCAGCCCGTGCTCGAAGAGCTCAATCCGGGCGATCTCCAAGAGGTCCACGCCGTCTTCGTCGGCCAGGGGGGCCATCTGCCCGCCCGCGTTCGCGCCTTCATCGACTATCTCGCCGAGACGGTGCGGTTGTCCTGACTTGCGCCGCGTCGAGGGCAGCCGAGTGCCGCCCGGCCCGGTCAGGGACGGTGGTCCGCTCGGTCGAGAGGTGCCGGCAGCGTGCGGCTTCCCGCGCCGAGGTCCCGCTGCATCAGGACGGTGTCCACCCAGCGGCCGAGCTTGAATCCGACCGCGCGGAGCGTCCCGACCGGCCGGAAACCGAGGCTTCCGTGAAGGGCGATGGAAGCCGCGTTGCCGCTGTCACCGATGACGGCGATCATCTGCCGCCAGGGGCCCGTCTCGCACCGCGCGATCAGGGCGGAGAGCAGGGCGCGGCCGATGCCGCGCCCGCCGAACCCATCCGCAACATAGACCGAATCCTCGATCGTGTGGCGATAGGCCGGGCGCGGCCGATAGGCGGTGGCGTAGCTGTAGCCGAGGATCGCGCCGTTTGTCTCGGCGACGAGATAGGGAAGGCCCCGGCTCACAATCCCGGCTCTCCGCGACAGCATTTCGTCGATCGTGGGCGGTTCCTCTTCGAAGGTCGCCAAGCCGTGCAGGACGTAGTGGGCGTAAATCCTCTGGACGGCTGGCATGTCGGCCTCCGTCGCGTCGCGTACGAGGATTCCGTGCCCTGCGGCGGGCTCGTCGGTTCTGTCTATAAACGGCATGGACGCCCCCCTGATTGCGGCCGGATGCGAGCCGGCTCTCTGCCCGTCGTCTTCGATGTTGCCGAGCCGCCATCCAGGTCTCGTTTTTCCCGCGCGATGGTTGGATGTGCGGTCCGCCGGGCGCTCAAAGCCTAGCGGATCGCGATCGGGTTGCCCGGCGACCCCGATGCGCCCTTCAGGCGAAGCGGCGCGAAGACAAACGCGAACTCATAGGCGCGGTCCCGCGCCAGCTCTTCGGTGATGATGCTTTCGAGAAGATAGATCCCGTTCTGCGTCAGGAGCAGCTGATGCACGGGAAAGACGAGCGAAGGGTCCGGATTGGGCACGACTTCGACGCCCGCGTTGTCCGACCCAACCATCACGATCTCTTCATCGATCAGGAACTGGGCGGCCTCCAGGCCGATTCCGGGGCCGGCGCCGTAATATTTGGCGCTGTCCGTCGTCCAGTTCGATCCCCAGCCGGTGTGAATGAGAACCGCGTCGCCTTCCTCTATTTCGGTTCCTTGCCGCTCGAGGGCTCCTCTGAGGTCGGCGGCGGTGATCTCGTAGCCGGCCTCGAGCTGGCTCACGCCTTTGTAGCCGGCGACATCGATCAGCACCCCTCGCGACACGATGGGCCCGACCTGTTCGACGCCGAGATGCGTCAGCCCGTGTTCGTTCCCGAGATCGCGGTGATGGAACCCGTTGAAGAAATAGTCCCCGATCCCGATGTGACCGAGGGCATCGAATTGCGTGCCGACCTGATCGAGTTCGCCGGTGAAGTATCCTTCGTGGGCCGTCAGTCGATTCTCGGCGATCGGGCCGATCTCGAGGATGCGCATCTCGTAGATCCGATCGCCGAAGACGGGCATGTCCGGCCGGTAGACACGGCCAAGCTGATAAACCTGCCCCCGCTCGATCAGGGCCTTGGCGTCGAGCACCTTGGCCGGCGTCAATCGATTGGCCGCTCCGCGTTCGTCCCCGGGTCCCCAGGGCGACGGGTACCAATCGCCCTCTTGTGCGGCGGCGACCGAGCCGACGCCCGCAACGGCTAAGCATGTCAGTGCCGCGAACAACGGCCCACGGCTGGGTAAGGGTCCTCGGCACTTCATGACGACATCCCCCTGGAGGTTGGATCCGAAGATGAACGGGCGCGGAATGTCTCATTGCGCCAGCCAAACGTTGCGCGCGTCAAGTTCTGCGAAATGACGTTGGCGTGAAATCCCTCGTTGTGCCGGGTCGCGCCAAGACCACCGAGGAGCCGGTCTCCGGCCGAACTTGGCAGGCTATGGCAGGGGGAATTTGTCGAAACGGCCGGCGCCCTCAAGGCGTTGCCGCCGGAGTAAGCTATCCCGAGCCTCGGCAGTCGGGCGTTTCGCTTTCGAGGATTTCGATTGCTGCTGCGGGGGCGGCCCGCCTTCGGGGCGGCTGCCCCCGGATTCGTGACTTTCTCTTACAAGATCTGTGCCGAAACGGCGCTTGTGGGCCCGGTCGGGCCGCGGCACGGTTCCCCATCGATCGCGTCGGACCCGCCGCAGGCGCGGGCGCGCGATAAGGACGGTTTACATCCTTGGGGGGCAGCATGATTCGAAAAAGAACTCTCACCGCCGCACTGGCGGTCCTGGCGCTGGTACCCTTTGCAAACCTGGCCGAAGCAGCACCGGTGCTCGTGACCAGCCGGTCGGCGCTCGGCGGGACCGATTTCCTTGATTGGGGCATTCTGGGGCCGACTGGGACGCTGGTCCCGAACGCATTCACGATCACGTCCAGTGGCGGGGTCCAGGTCGAGATCAGCAAGGCCAGCGCGGGCGACTTTCAACGGCGCGAGCAAGCCTTCAGTTGGACGGGCAACTTTGAACCGGGCGCTCCAATCCTCTACACGAACCGAACGCCGGGCCCGATTTCGATCGATTTCGGCGGGCTCGTTTTCGGCGGCGGGGCGCAGATCCAGTGGGTTCAATTCGGAAGCTTCACCGCCACGATCGAGGCCTTCGACGCCGCCGATAGAAGTCTCGGCATGTTCACACTCACCGGGAGTTCCACGCCCGCCAACGACAACTCGGCCCTCTTCATCGGCATTCTCGACACCGCGCAATCCATCGCCCGGATCGAGATCGGGCTGACCACGGACGGTGCCTTCGCCATCAACCGGTTCGATTTCGTGGGGACGCCGCACCGGCCGACGCAGATCTCCGGCCCCGGCACGCCGGCACTGATCGTCACCGGTCTCGTCGGCGTGGCCGCGCTGAGGCGGCGGAGGAGGGCATGAGACGCAAACGCTCTTACCGCAGCGGCGCGCTTTCCGACAGCAGCCAGGTGTAGAAGGCGGCGATGGGCCGGCGGCGGCGCGTGCCGTCCAGACTGACGAGATAGTAGTCGCAATCGGGAGCGGAGAGGGCGAGGTCGCTGAGCTTCACGAGCCGGCCCGCCGCGAGGTCGTCGGCGACCAGGAAGTCGTCCACCAGTGCGATTCCCTGTCCCGCGATCGCGGCGTCGATGGCAAGGCCGGTTTCCAGGATGCGCCGTCCGCGGCCGATGTCGGCATCGACGATACCCGCCGCGGCGAACCAGCGCCGCCAAGTACTGCCATCGCATTCGTCCAGCAGGATGGGGAGGTCCCTGAGATTCGCGGGGGCCACCGTGCCGCGGCTCTCGCGGAGCAAGCCCGGCGCGCCGACGGGGTAGAGCCGCGAGCGGGCCAGAAGGTCGCAGGCGGTGCCCGGCCATGCCCCGGCGCCGTTGCGGATGCAAAGATCGGCCTCGTCGCGCGCAAGATCGATGAGCTGCGGCGTCGCGTCGAGCACCACCTCGTAGTCCGGGTAGGCTTCCCGGAAGCGGTCGAGCCGCCGGATGAGCCAGCGCGCCCCGAAGGCCGGATGGACGTTCACGCGGATCTGCGCCTGGCCGGGACCGGCCACGGTCTCGGTCGCTTCGGCGATGGCGTCGAACGCCGCCGAAATCGCCTGCAGGTAC
>CAZKCM010000090.1:0-16544 GCA_964551315.1 uncultured Rhodospirillaceae bacterium
TTCATCGACGAGATCGACGCCGTCGGCCGGCACCGCGGCGCGGGGCTCGGCGGCGGCAACGACGAGCGCGAGCAGACGCTGAACCAGCTTCTCGTCGAGATGGACGGGTTCGAGGCCAATGACGGCGTCATCCTGATCGCCGCCACGAACCGGCCTGACGTGCTCGACCCGGCGCTGCTGCGGCCGGGCCGCTTCGACCGCCAGGTCGTGGTGCCCAATCCCGATATCCTTGGCCGCGAGCAGATCCTGAAGGTCCATATGCGGAAGGTGCCGCTTGCGCCCGACGTCGATCCGCGCGTCATCGCCCGCGGTACGCCCGGCTTCTCCGGCGCCGATCTTGCGAACCTGGTGAACGAGGCGGCGCTGCTGGCCGCCCGGGCCGGCAAGCGGGTCGTCACCATGCTCGACTTCGAGGCCGCCAAGGACAAGGTGATGATGGGCGCCGAACGGCGCTCCATGGTGATGACCGAGGAGGAGAAGCGCCTGACCGCATACCACGAGGGCGGGCATGCCCTGGTGATGATGTACGCGAAGGGCCACGAGCCGCTGCATAAGGTGACGATCATCCCGCGCGGCCGCGCGCTTGGCGTCACCATGTGGCTGCCGGAGCGGGACCGCTACAGCTACTCGAAGCAGGAGATCCAGGCGAAGCTCGCCAGCCTGTTCGGCGGCCGAGTCGCGGAGGAGCTGATCTTCGGCAAGGAGAACGTGACCACGGGCGCGGCGGACGACATCCGCCAGGCCACGAACTGGGCCCGCCGCATGGTCACCGAGTTCGGCTTCAGCGAAAAGCTCGGTCCGCTGCGCTACAGCGACAACGAGGAAGAGGTCTTCCTCGGGCATTCGGTGACCCAGCGCAAGAACGTCTCCGAGGTCACCGCCGGCGTCATCGACGAGGAGATCCGCCGGCTGGTCGAGGAAGGCGAGGCGACGGCGCGCCAGATCCTGACCGAGCACCTCGACGAGCTTCATATCGTGGCCAAGGGCTTGCTCGAATACGAGACGCTGACCGCCGAAGAGATCAGGGCGCTGATCCGCGGTGAGCCGATCCGGACCGGTGATGGCGAGTCGCCGCCGCAGAGCAAGCCGCGTTCGTCGGTGCCGAGCAGCGGCCGGCCGGCGAAGGACGAGACGAGCGATCGGAAGCGGCCGGGCGGGCTCGAGCCGGAGCCGCAGCCGGGCGCCTGAACGAGTCCGGCCGACTGGATCTCTGTTCCATGACGACGAGGACAGAAGGCCCCGCCGACGCGCGGGGCCTTTCCTTTGGCCCGGACGACGCCGATCGGACGGCCTTCTACCTGCAGCCCGCCGGGCTGCTGAGCGGCAGTCTCGCGGCCGCCGCTTGCGAGGCGGGCGAGGCGCTGTGGCTGGCCGGTGGCCCGCCGCTTGCCTTCTCCGCCTGCTCCGTAATCCGGCGCCACGGCACGGAGCGCCGGGAGGCGCTATTCGGCCTGCGCGCCCTAAGGGACTGGGCGGCCCGGCAGGGCGAGGACGTGGCGGCGGCCGTGGAGGATCGGCTCCGTCGGATCACCCGGCCGCGGCCCGCCATCGCTGGGCTCCGGCCGGACCGGCCCCTCATCATGGGCGTCATCAACGTCACCCCCGACAGCTTCTCCGACGGCGGTGACTATGCCGAGCGGGATATCGCCATCGCCGGCGGGCGCGCCCTGCTCGAAGCGGGTGCCGATATCCTCGACATCGGCGGCGAATCGACCCGGCCGGGCGCTCCCTCCGTCCCAATCGAGGTGGAACTTGAGCGCGTCGTCCCCGTGATCCGCGTGCTCGCGGACGAGGCGGCCGCCCGGGGCGCGGTGATCTCCATCGACACGCGGCACGCGGCGGTCATGGCGGCGGCGATCGAGGCGGGTGCACGGATCATCAATGACATAACGGCGCTTGCCGGCGACCCGGACAGCCTCGCCCTGGCCGCCCGAAGCGGGCTGCCGGTGGTGCTCATGCACATGCAGGGCGAACCGCAGACCATGCAGCGCGACCCCCGCTACGTCGACGCGCCGCTCGACATCCACGACTTCTTCGCCGAGCGGATCGCCGCCTGCGAGGCCGCGGGCCTTGGCGCCGACCGCATCGTGCTCGATCCCGGCATCGGCTTTGGCAAGACCGTCGAGCACAACCTCCAGCTCATGGAGCGCCTCGCCCTGTTCCACGATCTCGGCTGTTCGCTCCTGCTTGGCGTTTCGCGCAAGAGCTTCATCGGGCGCATCAGCCGGGGCGAGCCGCCGAAGGAGCGTCTGGCCGGGTCGCTGGCGGCCGGGCTTGCCGGCTTCTCCCAGGGGGTACAGATCCTGCGCGTCCATGACGTTGCCGAGACCTTTCAGGCGCGGGCGATCTGGACGGCGCTTGCAACTTGCGGTCAGGCGGCGGAGGGGACGAACTCGGCAAGTTTTTAACACAACTGCAATCTCGCTCCGTTCTGTTATAAGGTCGGCCCAACGGCCAGTACCAGGCCTCAGGGGCTCGAGAGTCGCGGCGATTCTCGAACTTCTGTCCGAAATCGGGTTCTTGAAATTGAAAAGATGTGTCCCCTGCGCATGCGGGGCGGCACCGGGAGCGTGAGGGGATGACGCGCCAGCTCTTCGGAACGGACGGAATCCGTGGAACCGCCAATCTCGAGCCGGTAACCGCGGAGACTGCGCTCAAGGTTGCGCAGGCCGCCGGCGCGCAGTTCATCCGCGGGGATCACCTCCACCGTGTGGTGATCGGCAAGGACACGCGGCTTTCCGGCTATATGCTGGAACCGGCGCTCACCGCCGGCTTCATCTCTATGGGGATGGACGTGATGCTGCTCGGGCCGCTGCCCACGCCGGCGGTGGCGATGTTGACCCGCTCGCTGCGCGCCGATCTCGGCGTCATGATCTCCGCGTCGCACAATCCGTATCAGGACAACGGCATCAAGCTGTTCGGTCCGGATGGCTACAAGCTGTCCGACGCGGTCGAGGCGGCGATCGAAGCGCGCCTGGCCGATAGCGGCGGCTGGACGCTCGCGGCGCCGGAGCGCCTGGGCCGGGCGAAGCGGCTGGAGGACGCGCCCGGCCGCTATATCGAGTTTGTCAAGAACACCTTTCCGAAGGGCCTGAGCCTCGACGGCCTGAAGATCGTCGTCGATTGCGCCAATGGCGCCGCCTACAAGGTGGCGCCCACCGTCCTATGGGAACTCGGAGCCGAGGTGGTGCCGATCGCTGTCGGGCCCGACGGCTTCAACATCAACCGCGATTGCGGCGCCGTGGCGACCGACAACATGCGCAGCGCCGTCGTCGCGCACGGCGCCGATCTCGGCATTGCGCTCGACGGCGACGCGGACCGCCTGCTGGTCGCGGACGAGCACGGCGACCTCCTCGACGGCGACCATCTGATGGCGCTGGTCGCCCGCTCCTGGGCGGAAACCGACCGGCTTGCCGGCGGCGGGATCGTGGCCACGGTGATGTCGAATCTCGGGCTCGAACGGTTTCTCGCGACCCTCGGCCTCAGCCTGGTCCGCACGCCGGTCGGCGACCGCTATGTGGTCGAGCATATGCGCGCCGGCGGCTTCAATGTCGGCGGCGAGCAGTCCGGACACATCATCCTCAGCGATTACGCGACCACCGGCGACGGGCTCATCGCGGCGCTTCAGGTCCTGGCGGAGATCGTCCGCTCGGGACGCGCGGCGAGCGAGGCCGGGCGCCTGTTCACGCCGTTGCCGCAGCTGCTGCGCAATCTGCGGCTCAACGGCGCGGCGGCCAGTCCGCTCGACGATCCCCGGGTGCAGAGCGCGATTCGCGCGGGCGAGGCGCGGTTGGGTAATGCGGGGCGCGTGCTGATCCGAAAGTCCGGCACGGAGCCGGTCATCCGCATCATGGCCGAAGGCGAGGACGCGGCGCTCATCGGCCAGGTGGTCGACGACATCGCCGAGGCGATCGAGCGCGTCAGCGCCTCCTGACCCGTCCTACCCGCCTTCGGAGGGCGCGCCTCGCGGGCCGGCCAAGCCGTCAGACGATCGACAGGTAGGATCCCGACGCGCCGCGCAGCAGCTCGGCTATCAGTTGCAGCCCGCGGGCCAGCTCGTCCCGGCTCCGGGCCGCACTCAGGCACAGCCGGACGCCGCGCGCGGCCGGCGCGTCCACGGCAAAGGCTTCGGCCGGCGTTACCAGGACACCCTTGCGCCGCGCTTGCGCCGCGAATTCCTCGCCGCGCCAGTTCTCCGGCAGTGCGAGCCAGCCATGGAAGGCGGCCGGGTGGTGGACGGTGTACTCGAACCCGGCGAGCAGGCGCTGCGCGATCTCCTGGCGCGCGATGCTCTCGTCGCGCCGGGCGCGCGCGAGCCGTTCTCCCGTGCCGTCGGCGATCCAGCGGGCGGCGATCTCCGCGGCGAGCGGCGCCACCATCCAGGTGGTCGTCCGGACAACCGTGGCGAAGGCCGCCTCGCTGCCCGCGGGCACGGCCAGAAACCCGATCCTCAGGCCGGGCGCCATGCTCTTCGAGACGCTGGTCACGTAATGGCCGAGCTGCGGCAGCCATGTCGTGAGCGGCGGCGGCGCGTCCTTGCCGGCGAGGAATCCGTAGACGTCGTCCTCGACGACCGCGACCTGATGCGCCGCGGCGATGCGGGCGATCTCGCGGCGGCGCTCCTCGGGCATCACGGTTCCGATCGGGTTATGCAGGTTCGGCATGCAATAGAGCGCGCGCGGCGCGGCGGCCCGACAGGCGGCCTTGAACGCGTCCGGGCGCAGGCCGTGCTCGTCCATCGGCAATCCCTGCAGGCGTAGCTGCAGCAGGTTTGCCAGCGCGCGCATGCCCGGATAGGTCAGGGCCTCCGTCAGGACCAGATCGCCGGGGCGCGTCAGGGCGCCGAAGGCGATCATCATCGCGTGCTGCGCGCCGGCGCTGAGGATGACCTGCTCGGGCGAAACCCGGAACCCCGTGCGCTCGAGCCACTCGGCCCCTGCCGCCCGGTGATGCGGCAATCCGCGATGCGGCTGATAGTCCAGAAGTCCCGCGATGCCGGGCTGCCGGGCCAGGTCCGACAGGGCCGCCGCGAGCAGCTCGTCCCCCTCCGGCCGCGCCGGAACGTTGAGGCTGAGATCCACCGGCTCCGTCTCCGACCCGGCGGCCGCGCCGTGCTCGACCATGGTGAAGGAGGGCAGGGCCGTCGCCTGCGGGTCGCGCACGAAGGTGCCGCGCCCGACTTCGCCCTCGATCAGGCCGCGCCGCTCTGCCTCGGCATAGGCGCGCGTCACCGTGCCGACCGTAACGCCGAGCCGGTAGGCGAGCTCACGGTGCGTCGGAAGACGGTCTCCGCGGGCGAGACGCCCGCTGCGGATATCCCTGGCGAGGGCCTCGGCGATGGCGGCGTAGCGCGGACCCTTCTGGCCGTTGAGATCGGGAAGCCAGTTTATTGTCATGGTGACAATATTAGAATTGACCGCGTCTGCTTGTCAATTGTATCCGCTTATGTGCACACAATACCAAAAATTCTCCACCGCTTAGGAGGATTGTATGGGTACAATTGGCAAAACGATCGATGCTGTGCGTCCGGGGGCATCCTCGATACGTTCCGGTCGCCGGGCGCCCGGCCCGCGGCTCCTTTCGGTTTCCCTTGGTTTGGTCCTCCGCTGGATGGATCGGGCTCGTCAACGGCGGGCGCTGCAGGCACTGGACGACCGGCTGCTGAAGGACATCGGCGTAACGCGTGCCGATGTAGAGCTGGAAACGGCGAAGTGGTTCTGGCAGATCTGATCGTGACGCACGGTTGTTTGCGGCTTGCGGCGGGAAGGATCAGGCCATGACCATCAGCTATCGCTTCGAGCGCGATCTCGGTCCGGCGGAATTCATCGATGTCCTGCGGCGCTCCGGCCTGGCGGCGCGGCGCCCCGTGGACGAGCCGGAGCGGATCGCCCGGATGCTCGAGCAGGCCGACCTGACCGTCGCCGCACGCGACGAAGCGGGACTGCTCGTCGGCGTCGCCCGATCGCTGACCGACTTCAGCTATTGCTGCTATCTCTCCGATCTGGCCGTGGACGCTGCCTTCCAGGGGCGGGGCATCGGCCGTGAGCTGATTCGCCGGACCCGCGAGGCCGCCGGCCGAGGTGTGACCCTGATCCTCCTGTCGGCGCCGGGCGCCATGTCCTATTACCCGCACATCGGTCTGGAGAAGTTCGACAATTGCTGGGGCCTTCGGCGCGACGGCTGAGAGAGGACGGAAAAATGGAAATCCCCATCTACCAGATCGATGCCTTCACCGGCCGGCTGTTCGCCGGCAACCCGGCCGCCGTCTGCCCGCTGACGGCATGGCTGCCGGACGCGACCATGCAGGCGATCGCGGCCGAAAACAACCTCTCCGAAACGGCCTTCTTCGTCGCCGCGGAGGATGGGGCCGCGGAGGACGGGTACGAGTTGCGCTGGTTCACGCCGACGGTCGAGGTGCCGCTCTGCGGCCACGCCACCCTGGCGGCGGGCTTCGTGATCATGACGCAACTCAGGCCCGGGGCAGAGCGCGTCAGATTCCGGACCCGCAGCGGCGCACTTGAGGTCGTCCGGCGCGGCGATCTCTTCGAACTCGACCTGCCTGCGAGCCCGCCGCGGCCGGTGGAGACGCCGGAGTCCCTGGTCGCCGCCCTGGGCAAGGTGCCGCGTGAGGTGCTCGCCGCCAAATCCTATCTCGCCGTCTTTGCCGACGAGGCGGAGGTGGCGGCCCTGGCTCCGGACATGGGCGCCGTCGCGGCGCTGGACCGTGACGGCGTAATCGTCACCGCCCCGGGGCGAGAGGCCGATTTCGTGTCGCGTTACTTCGCGCCGGCCGCCGGTATCCCCGAGGACCCGGTCACGGGATCGGCGCATTGCGTGCTGACGCCGTACTGGGCGAAGCGGCTCGGCCGCAGCGCGTTGAGGGCGCGTCAGATCTCCGCGCGCGGCGGCGAGCTGTTCTGCGAGGACCGCGGCGACCGGGTCGCCGTCACCGGGCGCGCCGTCTGCTACCTCGAAGGGCGGATTCGTGTCTGACGCCGAGGCCGCGGCCGCGCCGCTGGAGATTTCGCAGGCGCTCGGGGCCGATGCGGTTGACCAGGTGCGGGCCTTGTTCCGGGAATACGAGGCCGAGATCGGGGGCGGCTTGTGCTTCCAAGGGTTCGCGGCGGAGCTGGCATCGCTGCCCGGCGCCTATGCCTCGCCCAGCGGTCGGCTGCTGCTTGCCCGCGAAGGCCCGGCGCTTGCCGGATGCGTCGCCCTGCGGCCGCTCGACGCGGCGCGCTGCGAGATGAAGCGTCTCTATCTGCGACCGGCGTTCCGCGGCCGGGGCCACGCGCGCCGGCTGGCGGAAGCGGCGATCGCCGCCGCGCGCGCGATCGGCTACCGCCGAATCTGCCTGGACACCCTGCCGACCATGACGGCCGCGCGGGCGCTTTATGCCGATCTGGGATTCGCGGAACGGCCCGTCCACGGCGCGAATCCGCCGGGCGTTCTCCATTTGGAACGCGAACTGCGGGAATCGGCCTGACGGTTCGCGGGCCGGGGCGCCAAGCCCGCCTTGCCGTTTCCAGCCAAACCGGCTAGTAACCCTTCGCGGCCGCGAGGCGGGGTGCCGGCGGCCGCCTCTGGAGGTTCGGCCGGGCGGCCCCTGAAGGATCAGCCGAGCATGAGTCGAGTGAGCGAAATGGCGCTGCTGCCCACGGGGCTGCGCGACGTCCTGCCGCCGGACGCCGCCTTTGAGGCGCGCGTCGTCGAACGCCTGCTCGCCCGCTTTGCATCGCACGGCTATCAGCAGGTCAAGCCGCCCCTGATCGAGTTCGAGGAAAGCCTGCTGTCCGGCGCGGGGGCGGCGATGGCCGCTCACACCTTCCGGCTGATGGACCCGATCTCCCAGCGCATGATGGGCCTGCGGGCCGACATCACCCCGCAGGTCGCGCGCATCGCCGCGACCCGCCTGCGGAAGTCTCCCCGGCCGCTGCGGCTGTGCTACGCCGGCCAGGCCCTACGGGTCAAAGGCTCACAGCTCCGGCCGGAGCGGCAGGTGGGCCAGGCCGGCGTCGAGCTGATCGGTGCCGCCACGACGGAGGCGGACGCGGAGGTGATCCTGCTCGCGGCCGAGGCGCTTCGTGCCGTCGGCGTCGCCAATCTGACGGTCGACCTGACGCTCCCGACGCTGGTCCCGGCGCTGGCATCGGACCTGGGCCTCGACGGCGAGACGATGGATTCGCTCGTCACCGCGCTCGACCGGAAGGACGCGCCGGCGGTCGAGGCGCTCGCCGGCGTCCAGGCGCCGCGGTTCGTCACGCTGATGCGCGCGGCCGGACCGGCGCGCCGGGCGATCGCCGCCTTGGAGGCGCTCGACCTGCCGGGGTCCGCCGCGGCCGAGCGTGCCCGCCTCGCGGAGGTGGTCGAACTGGTGCTGTCCGCCATGCCCGATCTCAATCTGACGATCGATCCGGTCGAGCACCGCGGCTTCGAATATCACACCGGAGTCAGCTTCACGCTCTTCGCGCGACGGGTCCGGGGCGAACTCGGTCGCGGCGGCCGCTATCTCAGCGGCGATTCCGAATCCTCGACCGGATTCACGCTTTACATGGACACCGTGCTGCGGGCGCTGCCGCCGCCGCCGCCGGTGCGGCGGGTCTTCGTGCCCTCCGGAACGCCGCGGGCGGTGGCCGCGCGGCTGCGCGATCAGGGCTGGGTGACAGTCGCCGATCTTGACCGGCGTGACACCGATCTGCGGGCGGAGGCCCGACGCCAGGCCTGCAGTCATCTGCTCGTCGACGGAGAGCCGCGCGAAGTCGGCAGCGGGAAGGAAAGGGAACGGCCATGACAAATGTCGCTGTCGTCGGCTCGCAATGGGGCGACGAGGGCAAGGGCAAAATCGTCGACTGGCTCTCGGAACGTGCCGATGTGGTGGTCCGCTTTCAGGGCGGGCACAACGCCGGCCACACGCTGGTGATCGACGGCACCACCTACAAGTTGAGCCTGCTGCCGTCCGGTGTGGTCCGGCCCGGCAAGCTGTCGATCATCGGCAACGGGGTCGTACTCGATCCCTGGGCGCTGCTGCGGGAGATCGACACGCTGTCCGGCCAGGGCGTCGCAGTCTCGCCGGAGAATCTGCTGATCGCGGAGAATGCCGCGCTGATCCTGCCGCTGCACGGCCAGCTCGACCGGCTGCGCGAAGAGGCGCGCGGCGCGGCAAAGCTCGGCACCACCGGGCGCGGCATCGGCCCGGCCTATGAGGACAAGGTGGCGCGGCGGGCCATCCGGGTTTGCGACCTGGCCGATCCGGCAAGCCTCGACGACCGGCTCGACGCGCTGCTGCTGCACCACAACGCGCTGCTCCGCGGGCTGGGCGCACCGGAGATCGATCGCGCGGCCCTCCTGCAGTCCCTGCGCGAGGTGGCGCCGCGGATCCTGCCCTTCGTCGCCAACACCTGGGAACGGCTCGATGCGGTGCGCCGCCGGGGCGACCGGATTCTGTTCGAGGGGGCGCAGGGCATCATGCTCGACGTCGATCACGGCACCTATCCCTTCGTTACCTCGTCCAACACCGTGGGCGCGCAGGCGGCCGTGGGCTCTGGACTGGGCGTCGGAGCGGTCGGCTACGTCCTCGGCATCACCAAGGCCTACACAACGCGGGTCGGCAGCGGACCTTTTCCCACGGAGCTCCACGACGAAGTAGGCCGATTGCTCGGCGAGCGAGGTCGGGAGTTCGGCACCGTCACCGGCCGCCAGCGGCGCTGCGGCTGGTTCGACGCGACGCTGGTCCGTCAGGCCATCAAGATCGGCGGAATCGACGGCATCGCGCTCACCAAGCTCGACGTGCTCGACGGCTTCGACAGCGTGAAGGTCTGCGTTGGCTACCGGATCCACGGTGAGACCTTCGATCACCTCCCGGCGTCGCCCGCGGCGCAGGCCGCGGCGCAGCCCATCTACGAAACCCTCGAGGGCTGGTCGGAATCGACGCGTGGCGCGCGCTCCTGGGCGCAGCTTCCGGCCACGGCGGTCAAGTACGTCCGGCGCATCGAAGAGCTGATCGAGACGCCGGTGGCGCTGCTGTCGACCAGCCCGGAGCGCGAGGACACCATCCTCGTTCACGATCCGTTCGCAAGCCGGTAGCGTCGGACAATCCGGGACGCGCGGACCTCGGCCGGGCAGCCATTCCTCCCGCAGGTGACGCGTCGAGAACGAATCGGAAACATTCGCCGGACGTTAACCCAGCCTTTGCCCTCCTGCGGTTAACTGCCGAGGGCGGGTCTACAGCCGGACTCCGCAGCCAGAAGGGAACGTTCGCCCAATGGCAAGAGAGGGGGCAAGAGAGGAGCGCGACGGAACAGAGCCCACGGTTACGCTGGCGGGGCGGTACGAGATCCTGCCCGAGAGGCCGCTGCCGGCGCTCGCCTCGCCGACGGCCCCCGCCTTCGCCGTGCGCGATGCGCGCGATCCGTCGCGCCGTCTCTTCGCGCTCCTCTGTTCGAAGAAGCTGCCCTTCCGCGAGGAGACGCTGATGGCGCTGCGGCGGCTCAGCCGCCCGCAGCTCATGCCGCCGCTCGAGTGGGGTCTGGTCGATTGGCCGGCGGAGGAGCCGTGGCGCGGCCGTGGCCCGGCGATCGTCTTCGAGATGCCGGGCGGCGGCCGATTGATGCCCTCCCTCTCGGCTGCGATCCCGCCGGTGGCCGATGATGTCCTGACGCGGAACGTCATCCGCCCGATTCTCGCGGGCCTGAGAGAGCTCGCGGGGATCGGCGTCAGCCACGGCGCCATTCGCCCCGACAACATGTTCTATCGCAGCGACCCCGCCGGCGACGTGATTCTGGGCGAGAACTGCAGCGCCCCGCCGGGCTTCGCCCAGCCGGTCCTGTTCGTGCCCATCGAAGCCGGCATGTGCAGTCCGGGCGGCCGCGGACCCGGCAGCGTCGCCGAAGATCTCTATGCGCTCGGGGTCACGCTTCTGCTCCTCCTCCTCGGCCGCAACCCGCTTCAGGACCTCGACGACCATGCCATCGTCGCGGCGAAGATCGGTCAGGGCTCCTTCGCGGCCATCGCCGGCCAGGCGCGGATCAGCGCCGGCATGACCGAGTTGCTTCGCGGCCTTCTTGCCGACAACGTGAACGGCCGTTGGACCTTCGACCAGCTCAGCGCTTGGGTGGACGGCCGGCGACTCAGCCCCAATCCGCCGAACCTGCCGCCCCGCGCCGGCCGTCCGTTCCCGTTCGACGGCGCCGAATACTGGACGCGGCCGGCGCTCGCCCACGCGATGGCGCGCAGCTGGGACAAGGCGATCGACGTCGCCCGATCGGGTCAGGTGGAGCCCTGGCTGCGGCGCAGCTTCGGCGACATCCGCCGGGCGAAGGCGCTGGAATCGGCGGCCTCCTTCCTCAGGGACGCGAGTGCCGCCGGCCGGGCTGAGCACGCCCTCGTCGCCTGGGCGCTGATGGCGCTTCATCCGGAGGCGCCGGTCCGGTACCGGGACTTCGCCACGCGCCTCGATAGCCTTGGCCCGGCGCTTGCCGCCGGCTTCGACCGGCCCGGGGCGGTGCAGCACTTTGTCGAGATGATCGACAGCAAGCTTGGCTCGGCCTGGATGGAGCTGCAGGGCGAGAACCGGATCGACTTCGTGCCCGTGCGCAAGACCCTCGACATGGTCCGCTACTTCCTGGATCGCCCCGGACCGGGGTTCAGCATCGAGCGCTGTCTTTACGAGTTGAATCCGGGAGTGCCGTGCCGAAGCCCTCTGCTCGAAGAAGAGTATGTATCCAAGCTCAGCGAGCTGCTGCCGGCCCTCAACCGGGTGGCGGCGCGGGTCGACCACGAGCGGGAGCCGATGGATCGGCACATCGCCGCCTTCATAGCGGCCCGCGCCAAGACTCTGCTCGACCGCGATCTCGCGGCGCTGGGGTCGAGTGCGGAGGTTTACCGGCAGCGATTGGCGGTCCTGCGGCTCCTGGCCGCGGCGGAGAAGGCGTCCGCGGCGGCGGAGCGCCCGGCCCTGCTGACCTGGCTCGCCGCTTTTGCCCGGCCGATCGTCGACAGCTATCAATACCGGCCCTATCGGGCGGTGCTGCTCCGGGAGATCGGCCGGATCGTCGAAAGGGGAAGGATCGCCGACTTGGTGCGGCTGCTCGAGAACGAGGAGATGCGGCGCCGGGACACGGACGGACTTGCCCGCGCAAAGATCCAGTATGCCATGACGCGGCGCGAGGTGGCCTGGCTTGAAGAGGACGGCATGACGGCGCCGGACCGGGTGGCGCGACTCGCCAACCGGGCGGCCGCGGCAACCTCGACCACGACCGCGGGCTTCGTGCTGTTCGGTCTGGTGCTGAGGCTGGCATTTTAGGGACGGCCGGGCACATGGCGACGAACAGGCGGAGTTTTCAAGGTTCAGCCGGCGTGGCGGGCCGATATGCCGTCCGGCGCCGCTGGAGCGCCTGGAAGATGGCGCTGCTTCTCCTCCTCCTGCCGGCCGTTGTCGTGCTGCTGCCGACCTGCCTTGTTCTGGCACCCCTCATGCTGCCGACGGCAGTCGCTTTCTACGTCGACCGAAGCCCCGAAAAGTGGCTCGCCCTGACGGTGGGGCCGTTGAACCTGTGCGGCGCCATGTTCCCGATTGCCGAGCTGTGGGGCCGGGGCCACGGCTTCGCCGCGGCATTCGAGGTGCTCGGCGATCCCTATGGCTGGCTGATCGCCTTTCTCGGCGCCGCGGCCGGCTGGGGACTCTATCTGGGGATGCCGGTTCTGGTCGCCCGAATCGCCGCGGCCAGGCAGCGAAGCCGCTTGGCGCAGATCCGCGCCGAACAGGATGCGCTGATCGAAGACTGGGGTCCGGCCGTCGCCCAGGACAGCGAGCCCGCGGCCAAAGAGCCGGCCGCCGAAGTTGCCGCAGAGGCGGCGAACTGATCAGACGGTCCCCAGCCGCTCCTCGATGGCGGCGTTGCGGATCGACTTCTGCAGCTTTTCGAAGGCGCGGACCTCGATCTGGCGGACCCGCTCGCGGCTGATGCCGTATTCCTTGCTGAGGTCCTCGAGCGTGGTCGGCTCATCCTTGAGGCGTCGCTCCGTAAGGATGTTGCGCTCGCGCTCGTTGAGCGATTTCATGGCGTGCGTCAGCAGCTTGCGGCGCTTGCTCAGCTCCTCGCGCTCCGCCAGCGCGGCTTCCTGGCTTTCCCGCTCGTCGACCAGCCAGTCCTGCCACTCCCCCTCGCCGTCGATGCGCAGCGGAGCGTTGAGCGAGTGATCGGGGCTTGCCAGGCGGCGGTTCATGCTCACCACCTCGTCCTCGGAGACGTCGAGCTCCTGGGCGATCTTCTTGACGTTCTCGGGCGACATGTCGCCTTCCTCGATCGCCTGGAGCTGTCCCTTGAGCTTGCGCAGGTTGAAGAACAGCTTCTTCTGCGCCGCCGTGGTCCCCATCTTCACCAGCGACCAGGAATGCAGGATATACTCCTGGATCGCCGCGCGGATCCACCACATGGCATAGGTCGCCAAGCGGAAGCCTCGGTCCGGATCGAACCGCTTGACCGCCTGCATCATGCCGACATTGCCCTCGGAGATGAGCTCGTTTATGGGCAGGCCGTAGCCCCGGTAGCCCATGGCGATCTTGGCGACGAGACGCAGATGGCTCGTGACGAGCCGGTGCGCGGCCTCGGTGTCGCCGTGCTCGCGCCAGCGCTTGGCCAGCATGTACTCCTCGTCCGCGTCCAGCATCGGGAACTTGCGGATCTCCTGGAGATACCGGGCCAGGTTGCTTTCCGAAGTCAGCGTCGGAAGCGATCGCGATGCGGCCATGGAATGTCTCTCCTCATGCCCTGCGGCGGTGAAGCGCCCCGTGATCATGTCCCGGGGCGCCCGGGTCGGAGGCTAGAGTCAAGAGCACTAGTACTCTGCCCTCCTCCTGTCAATCATACATGACTCAAACGGTCAGGTATAGTCAAGGTTCTAAAGCCGTTCTAAACTGGCAATTAAATTGTGGATATCCGTGGGCATCTCTGTCTCCCAGCGAAGCGGGACGCCGGTGCGCGGGTGGCGAAATCCGAGCAGATAGGCGTGCAGCGCCTGGCGCTTCATGCTTTCCACGGCGGCGCGTCCCGCCGGGCTCAGCCGGGCGAGCCGGGCCGCCGTCGTCCGGCCGTAAGTCTGGTCGCCGATGACGGGGTGGCCGATCGAGGCCATGTGGACGCGGATCTGGTGCGTCCGACCGGTGGCGAGCCGGCACTCAACCAGGCTCGCCGCCGGCCCGACTGCCCGCAACACCCGATAGCGGGTCAGCGCCGGCTTGCCGCCGCGGCGCACCACCGCCATCCTCTTGCGATTGACGGGGTGGCGGCCGATGGCGCCTTCGATCTCGCCCTCGGGCGGCGACGGCGTTCCCCAGACGACGGCCTTGTAGCCCCGCTCGATCGCGTGGGCGGCGAAGGCCTCGGCCAGCGCGCGATGCGCGGCGTCGTTCTTCGCCGCGACGATGAGGCCGCTCGTGTCCTTGTCCAGCCTGTGCACGATGCCGGGCCGCCGAACGCCGCCGACGCCGGACAGCGAGTCGCCGCAATGGGCGATCAAGGCGTTGACCAGCGTCTCGTCCGGGTTTCCGGGGGCAGGATGCACCACCATGCCGGCCGGCTTGTTGACGACGATCAAGTCGGCGTCCTCGTAAACGATGTCGAGTGCGATGGCTTGGCCCGCTGGGGCCGCAGCTTCAGGTTCCGGCAGCAAAATGGCGAAAGTTTGGCCGGGTTTGACCCGGTAGGACGGGTCGGTTATGGTCGCGCCGCCCGCCGTCACATGGCCCGCCTCGACCAGCGCCTTGACGCGGCTGCGCGAGATGTCCGGCAGACCGGCGGCGAGCAGGCGGTCAAGCCGCTGTCCGGCATCCGCCGGGCCGGCGGTGACTTCGTGCGCACCACTGCGCTGCCGGCTGTCCTGTTGGCTGTCTTGGGGCGTCGTCATGGCGGCAAGACTGGACCGAAACCATGCAGGCCCTCAAGGTACTCGTCATTCTCATGGGAATCCTGATCGTCATCGGCACCGCGGTGGTGGTGGTAACGATCGCGACCCGGTTCGGCGGCGGGGCGGAAGAGCGGACCGCGCGGCCCGGGGCCGCGGCCGCGCCGACGGCCTTCGGGGAGGCGAACCTTCCCATGCCCGAAGGCTGCCGCCTGGTGTCGCTGACGGCGGCCGGGGAACGGCTGCTTCTGCGGCTCGGATCGGGCGGCGACTGCGAGCAGATCCTCGTTCTCGACATGGGAACGGGGTCGCTGCTCGGCCGATTTACGATGACGCCGGCCGCCGAATAGGCCGGGACCCGGCGGGGACAGGACAAGAAGAGGGCCGCAGGGCATGAACTTCGCGAGCGACAATGTCACGGGCGTCGCGCCGGAGATTCTGGCGGCGCTGGCCGCGGTGAACGCCGGGCCGGCTGCTCCCTACGGGGACGACGCCGTGACGGCGCGGCTTGAGGCGAGGATGGCGGAGGTCTTCGAGACCGACGAACTCGCCGTCTTCCCGGTGGCGACCGGCACGGCCGCCAATGCGCTTGCGCTTGCCGCGGTCGCGCCGTCCTACGGCGCCGTCTATTGCCACGCATCGGCCCACATCAACACCGACGAATGTGGCGCGCCGGAGTTCTTCACCGGCGGCGCCAAGCTGATCGACCTGCCGGGGGCGAACGGCAAGCTGTGGGCCGAAGACCTCGCCGCGGCGCTCGCCGTCGCGGGGGCCGGAAGCGTGCACCGGGTTCAGCCGGCGGCGGTCAGCCTGACCCAGGCAAGCGACTTCGGTACGGTCTATGATCCGGACGAGCTGCGCGCCATCGCCGAGCTGGCCCATGCCCATGGCCTTGCCGTCCATGTGGACGGCGCGCGCTTCGCCAATGCGGTGGCGGGCCTCGGGCTGGCGCCGGCTGACCTCACCTGGCGGGCTGGCGTCGACGTGCTGTCCTTCGGTGCCACGAAGAACGGCGCGCTCGCCGCCGAGGCGGTCGTGTTCTTCAACCGGGCGCTCGCCGACGGCTTCGCCTTCCGGCGCAAGCGGGCGGGCCACCTCTTCTCGAAGATGCGCTTTCTGAGCGCCCAGCTCGAGGCCTATCTGGCCGACGACCTGTGGCTGCGGAACGCCGCCCACGCCAACCGCATGGCGGCGCGGCTGGCGGACGGGCTCGGCCGCCTGCCGGGGGTGGAGATCGTCTACCCGGTGCAGGCGAACGAGATCTTCGCGCGGCTGCCGGAACCGGCCATCGCCGGCCTCCTGGCCGACGGATTCGCGTTCTATCGTTGGGACGAGACGCCGGAAGACGGACTCCAGGGGGGCGCGTCCCGGGAAGGCGGGGCCTCCGCGGGATTGGTGCGGCTGGTGACGGCCTTCGATACGGAGCCCGCGGCGGTCGAGGCCCTCCTGGCCGCGGCCGAACGGCATCTCGGCACGGGCTGACGCGGCCGACGGGGCCGGCGCCCGCGCGAAAACCCTTGATCGGCGGCCGCGCATCCCTTATGTGAAGGGCCCTCAGGTCCTCTGTGTCCCCATCGTCTAGAGGCCCAGGACACCGCCCTCTCACGGCGGCAACGGGGGTTCGAATCCCCCTGGGGACGCCA
>CAZKCM010000091.1:0-15986 GCA_964551315.1 uncultured Rhodospirillaceae bacterium
GGCGAGCTGGCCGCGAAGCTCCACGCGCGGCTCGCCCCGCTTCCGGCCGGGATGCAGAACGATCCGCTCGATCAGTGAGCGCAGAATGGCGGCCGCTTGCTTGCGCCCTAAGAGGAGGCCGAGCAACCGGCAAATTTGTTCCGCTTCATCTGCCGAGCCATGCAGTGAGCCTTGGGCGCTCTCGCACCATCCCATCCTGGTTGAAGTGGTGCACACAGAAATGCGCCCATGAGTCTTCGAACGCCATCTCCATGTCGCCCGTTACCGAGGTCGTGCCCAGTCCAAGTTCCGCATAGATGAACTCGAAGCTGCCGCTCGGCCGTGCCAGTGCGACGTGGAACGGCTCACCGGTGAACTCGTTGATCTTCGGGCTGGCGCTGCTCTTCAGTATGCCCGGAATCTCAACCCGCGCGGTTCTGGCTTCCAGGTCCGCTTTCAGATCGATCGGCAGGAACAGCGTCTCGCAAAGGTCGGAGCATGTGGAGGCGAAGACCGAGAAGAGATTGCTGAGGGGCGCACCTGCCTTGCCCGAAATGATCGCTTCGAGCGCGGTCCGTTGAGCCTCGTCTGCCCGTTCGTCGACGATGATCTGGCGCTTGCCGTTCCCCTCTGCGATCTCGCCGGGCCATTTGTAGAGTGCCGCCCAGTTCAGGCCCGCGAGCGGCGTGTCGTTGAAATAACCTTCCACGACGGTGCCGATGAAAGCCGACTGACAATAGCCATGGGTGCTCGGCAGGTTGAACTGGCACCCGCAGTTCATCGCGCAGTTGCAGTTATCGTAGGTTTCACTCTTGAAGAGCCATTGATCGGACATTTTTCTGATCCCTTGCATCATCATGAACCGGCGTTTCGCGCGCGAAGCCCGGTTCGTTTATGGGATCGTCTGACGACGAGCGGTTCGGGTCTGTGGCCCTGCGGCGAAAAACACCGCGAACGGCGAACCTTGATACCGCCCCGGCAATCAGCGGGATTGCGAGAGAATTATATCAGGTTTGATTGCATCCGTTGCAGTTTCACGCAGCCGTGAAACCAGCCCGATCGTGAGGATGCCGTCGATGGGAGTGACCTGCTCCGCCATGCGCTTTCGCTTCGCCATCTCTGACCTCCTCCTTTCACCGGATCTCCCGCATAGGTCCCGAACCGGTTGTCGGGGAGCGGGCCACTTCGGCGCTGGCCCAAACCCGGCCAACTCGTCCGCGTTGAAGGAGACGCGCCACCGCTAGATCTGGCCTGGGCGAAGGGCGAGGTCCGATCTTTGCGCCCGCGGGACCGAGCGTCTTCGTTGGTTTCATGGTACAAGAGCAGCGTTGTCGAACACCTGTCTTGTCTATGAAACGGGGGAGCATTCGATGATCGCGGAAGCACGACCGCACATCTTGCCGAACTCGGCGAGAGTGGGCGGCGCTGTCAAGCATCAGAGAACGTTTCGAAAGATTTCGTCCGGAGAGGCGCGGCGTCACACGAGTGCGATCCGGTACCGACTTGCCGTGCCCGCGCAGATCACGGCCAAGGCACTGGAGTATCTGATCGCCGAGGTTTCGGTGACGACGACGCCGGCGGCGCTTCGCGAGCATCAGATGACCGTGGATGTCGTCGCGGTCCAGCTTTCCTTGCCGTCGCGGCTCGCGGCCGGTCTCGTCGCGCGGATCGCTGCCCTTGGCGCCGCGATCGACTCCGGGCAGCTGGAGCAGCTGGTGAACTCGGCGGCCCTCGAGGGAACGCTGAAGTCGGCCTCGCAACGGCAGATGGAGTTTCTCGAAGAGTTCGGCTTCGGCCTCGGCGCCCTCGTCCACAGCACCTCGGGATGGACCTCGGTCGGCGGCGGGACCAGCCATGCGGACGACGTCTACGCCTGGGGCGTGGGGCTGCAGAGGGCCGGCGGCGCCGCGATGGCCGCCGGCGCGGTCATGGCGATGGGCGGGGTAACGGGTCCGGCCGCTGCGGTCACGGCCGGCGTCGGAGGGATCGCCTGGCTTTGGGGAACGGTGATGGAGCTCGCCGCCGTGCATATCGGGGGGTACAACCCGAACGATCCGAAGTCCGAGTACCCGGACGTTCCCGGGGTGGACTCCGAGACGGCTGCCTGCCTCCTTCTCCTTCTTGCCGCGCAGCTTGGCGGGCACCTGCTCTCGAACGTCGAGCGGGCCATCGAGGCGGGCAGCGGCGGGCATTTCGGTGCTCCGGACCAAACCGAGTCGCGGCTGCTGTTTGGCTTCCCCAAGCTGGATGCCCACATCCTCGCCCTTGTTCGCGCGGCGGTCGAGGCCGGGGCAGGCGGCCACGTCACCGATCCAAGCCCGGAGGATTCGAATCGTGTGCGCTACCTCGATCCGGGCCTGTTGGCGATCGATCCCGGCTGGAATCCCTACGCGGTAAGCGCGGCGATCGCGGCGGCCGGGGATCGCCTCAAGCTCATCGACAGCCTCGCGGGCAAGATCAAGGTCGTGTCGGTGCAGTAGACGCCCCGGTGCGAGGGGCGGGCGGGTGCTCGAGCCGCCATTCGGAACGACGGCGTTCGAAAGCCCGCCCGCAGGGAGGATCCGCGAGGCCTTCCCAGACGACCGCGCGCAATCAGGCGGCCCGTCGGTTCCGTCCGACCAATCCGAGACCCGCAAGGCCGGCGCCCAGGAGCGCCAGCGTTCCCGGTTCCGGCACGGTGACGCCGGGCGTGGCGGAATAGAGGGTGATGTCGTCGAAGCCGATGGCGTTCGGGACGCCGCCGAAATCGACCGAGCGGGCCGTCCCGGAGAAGGTGACGCCCACCGGTGCCCAGGCACAATAGTCCCCGTTCGGGTCGCCTTCGCAATCGCTGCCGAGCGGTGCCAGAGTCAGTGTCGCCAGGACATTGCCGGTGCCGTTCAGGCCGTCGTAAACCGTTACGGAGCCGGCGTTGAAGATGCTCGAATAGAAGAAGGAGAAGCCGGTATCGAACCCGGCCGCGACATTCATGATCGCGGTGCCCCCTTCCAGAAACGTGATGACGGTGTTCGGCGAGGGTTCGTTCGCGAACTGTCCGGTGCCGCCGGCATCGGCGTCGATCGTGGCGATGGCCGTCGATGTGAAGCTGATCCCGTAATTCGGCCCCGAGTTCCCCTCGCTGTCGGTCCCGCCATTGTAAAAATCATTGACTAAGGCACGGTTCGCCAGGCCTTCAAAGTCCAGCACAATGGGTGCGGCCTGCGCTCCACCGGCGGCGAGAAGAATCGCGCTGGCAAGGCCAAGCATCTTCATCGATTTCATGGATCTAACCCCCCTGTTCTTAACGACGGCGCGTTGTGCCGGTTGTCCGGCTTGTTGGCAAGGATACGGATGCAAGTGTCATGCCAACAATGATTTGGCATGTTTTACAATGCCCTCGGAAAATCCGGGCGACGAGAGCTCCGTATGTGTAAAAGATCCGGACACCCCTCAAACGCATAGGCGGATTTTCCACCCCTGGAGCAAGCAACGCGGCCACAGATGCCGGTCCAAAGCGAGACAGGGCCCACGGCTCGGTGCAGCCGGCGCCTTCGGCCGGGCGGAGGTCGGTCAGGCGGCGCGGGATCGCCGCCGCATTCTCCCGCGCCTCTGCGTCCGCCGACAGGGTCCGTGCAGGCCCTCGCGCGTCGCCCGGGCGGAGGTCGATCGTCTGTCGGCCGCTACCCATCGGACCCCATTCGCCCCGGTCGGACCCGGGCGGCGCGGAAGGTCCCGGTCATACGCGCGAAGCGTCATCCATTCGCGGCCGTCGAGCGCCGTGCCGATAATCGACCCGTCCGATTCGTCGCGCCAGTGCGTCAAGGATGAGCGCCGGCTGCCACGTCGACGAGCGCGGGGGGAGGAGCCAAGGAATGGGCTTGGGCTGCCCATTGAGCAGCCGCGCGCCGAGCCGGTGCAGGCCGCGCGTAAATCGCTTGCCGCCCGTCATGGGATAGCCGTGCCGGTGCAGGAAGTCGCCGAAGATCTCGTCCAGCTTCGCGATCGTCTCCGGACGGAGCTCGGTCCGGTAATCCCCGGGAATGACGGCCCGGCGATGGGCCATCTGCTTCCCTCGTTTGGCCAGGCTCTCGACATCGAACTCGCTCCGGTACTTTTCCCAAAGCGTCGAAAATGCGGCGGGACAGCCGGCCCATGCCAGCGTCTGCTCCAGCCAATCCCGGAACGCCAGGACCATTTCCTCATATCGAGAGACGACGACATCGTAGCCCTGCAGCCGCGCGTGCGACAGTAAGGCGTCCAGTCCCGAAAGCTTGTCATGGAGCGACCGGCGCTCGTCGGCGAACGGAACCGCTTCGAGCGCTGACATGAGGGCGTAGCGATCAACGTCGATGTCGCCCTTCTGGATTCGGTCGCGCAACTCGACGGTTGCCGGGTTGCTCTGGATCGAGGCGGAATGGGTAAAGCCAACAGAGTAGTACTCGGAGACGAGGATGTCCCGAGGGTCGCGGATCAGAGCGAAGATCCGAACCTTGAATCGTGAGTATATGTTATCGGAAAGCGGCAGGAAGTTCCGTTTCGGGACGTAGATGAACGGGCCGTCGACGAACTTGTCGTAATCGTGGTGGTTGGGCGGCCGATTGTTCGACGAGATCACGTCATATCGTAGAAAATCCTGACCGATGTCCTTGAACAGGCGGTAGAGGAACATCGTCGCCGACTTGTGCAGGCCGGCCACGTAAATCGCCTCAGGCCGAGAGGACGCTTCTGAACGTGACATCCTCAAACGGCTCCCGATTGCGCAATTCGTCCGTAAACAACCTCCCGATCCTGAAGCTCCGCCCTGGTCGGCCCGCCGGCCGCCAGGTCGCGCTCGTCGATTCGAATCATCCCGCACCCCTTCCGATTGAGTCCGACACATCTGCTTCGATGGGGGAACGGAGGCCCGGGGCGCTCTCTTCTGCCGTCGGGGACGCCGGCGCGCACTGGAGCGTGCACAGCGTCTGGCCCCGCCGACCCTCGGGCTTGTTGCGCCGCACGATTCGGATGGTGTCCGGGCGAAGCCCAGCGCTGGCCAATGCTGTGCGCGCGCCGATCCCAGATTCGGTCAGGCGCGCCCGGATCCGGTCCGCGGTCGTCTCCCCCATGTGCCGGATTATCTCACGGCTTTCTGAGAAATCATCCCGGAAATGTCCCCATCAGCGGTTCCCGACGGCACGGCGCCAGATTCGCCGCACGAACCGCCGCGTCAACGAGGCTCGGGTCCGGACGGGGCGCTCTGGCCGATGACGCGTCGAAAGGCGATCCCGCTCATTTTCTGAGCGATCGCTTCATCGATCCCCGGCGTACCCGCGCGGCGATCCTCGCGTTAGGGTGCTGATATGTCCGGTTTTGTCGTGGTGGCTGCCGTTGCACGACGCTCTGGCACGCATCTTGAAACGGATCGTGACGGGGGCGTGCGAGACCGAGGTCTCTCGATCATCGATGGCCTGGTCGCGATGGGCGTCCCCGGCAAGTTAACAGGGATGCAAACCATGGCCGGGCAGGAAGGCCGGCCGAACGAGAGTCCCGCGGTGCGAACCCAGGCGTGCCGGGGACCATCACGGGCCGGGCGACGGGCGGCTTCCAGCGCCGTCGACGCCCGGTCCGACCAAGCCGACACGTCCCGTGTTGCAGGGACGTCGTCGCGCGTGAATGTCGGGATGTGCAGGCGTATAACGGGCCGTCAGCGCGGCGCTTGAGAATGGCGACGCCGAGCACCGAAGACGCCGGAGGGAACGCATGCGCTCGATACCGCCGGGAACCAAGGGCAGCTTCACGCTCGTGGTCGCGCCCGAGCATCTCGCCAACCAGTTCAAGGACGCGGCGCTGCCGCCCGTGCTGGCAACGCCCGTCATGATCATGATGATGGAGAATGCGGCGCTCAACGCGATCCGGCCGTTCCTCGATCCGGGGGAGATCGCCGTGGGGACCGCGGTCGAGGTGCGGCACCTGGCCGCCACGCCCGTCGGCCACCGCGTCCGCGCCGAGGCGGAGGTGACCGAGGTCAAGGGACGGAGGGTCGCGTTCACGGTGACCGCGCGCGACGAGTCGGAAGAGATCGGCCGCGGCACGCATCAGCGCATGGTCGTCGACCTGCATCGGCTGGATCAGCGCTTGGCGGCCAAGGCCAAGTCCTGAGGCGACGGCGGCCCGGCCGCGCGGCCGCCCGCCGATCGCCTTTCCGGCCCCGGTCCGCCCGGGCCGTTGCGCGGTCCGACCTAGCCGGCGAGCTTCGACTCCATGAAGCGCAGGGTCCGCTCGAGCGCGAGCCGGGCCTGCTCGGCGTCGTAATCCTTGCGCTCGTCGCAGTTGAACCCATGCCCGGCGGGGTAGGTGAAGATCGACATGTCCGGATGCGCCTGGCGCACCGCCTCGACGTCGCTCATCGGAATCGAGGCGTCCTTCTCGCCGAAATGCAGCATCGTCGGGACGCGCGTTCGTTCATCCTTGTGCTGCGCGATCATGGCGCCGTAATAGCCGACGGCGCAGGCGAGGCCGGTGAGGCGGGTGGCCGCGAGATAGGCGAGGCTGCCGCCCCAGCAATACCCCACGACGGCAACCTTGCCGTGGCGGCCCGCGTGGTCGATCGCCGCCTGCACGTCCTGCAGGACGGCCTCCAGCGGAATCTGCTGCCGCAGCGCGCGGCCCTTGGCAATCGCGTCGGCGTCGTAACCAAGTTCGACGTTGCGCTCGACACGATCGAAGAGCGCCGGCGCCACCGCGTGATAGCCGCGGCTCGCGTAGTCGTCGGCGACGCGGCGGATATGGGCGTTGACGCCGAAGATCTCCTGCAGAACGACGACGGCGCCCTTCGCCGCGCCCGAGGCCGGCGCTTCATAGGCCTGAAAGCCGTGTCCGTCCTTCGCGGTAAGCTGGATCCAATTGCCCATGCCGTCCTCCCGTTTGGATTGGGGTCAGCCCGACCCTAAACGGAGGGGGGCGAAGGCGGCAAGGTCCAGGTATCGCGTGGCCTCCCGGGGGCGCCAGCCTCACCCAGGGACGGCCGAACGGCCGCCGCGGACCGCGCTTTGTCAGCCCTGGCGGATCCGAAGCGGTGTTCCGCAGTCGGGGCAATCGCCGGGCGGTGCCGGGGAGGCGATCATCCGCATCGTCTGGCACTCCGGGCAGCCGCAGGTCGCCGGCCGCAGGCAGTCAGTGACCTCGCCGAGGGCGTGCGCCGCCTCGCCCGACGGGAAAGCGGCCGACATGTCGAGTTGGTGCATGGGACCTCCTGTCCTGTGTCGCCGCGCCCCGCGGGCCGACCGCCATCCGACACGAGTCCCGTCCGAACACTTTGACGCGCCGGTTCGAAAAAGAGAAGCCTCGCGGTGACGACGGCCTCCGACATCGGCCGCTGGCTCACGGCCGATCCAGGTGACCGAGGTCGCGGGCCGGGTCGAGGCGGTCCCGGACCAGTTGCTTCAGCCGCTTGGCGTCCGGAAAGCCGCCGTCACGCTTGCGCTCCCAGATCAGGTCGCCCTCGTACTCGATCCGGAACACGCCGCCCGTTCCCGGCACGAGCGCCACCTCGCCGAGATCGTCGGCGAAGGTGGACAGCAATTCCTGCGCCATCCATGCGGCGCGCAGCAGCCATTGGCATTGGCAGCAATAGGTGATCGCGATGCGCGGCTTGCGGGGTTGAGTCATGTCGCGAGGGCTGGTCGAGGGCGTTCGGCTCCGGTCACGGCCCGGGCCGATGCGATTGCGGCCTCCGCCGCTCGTCGCGCGACGTCCGCTGCCCGATCGAGGGCAAGAGCCGCGCCGCGACGGCGAGACCGGCCGCCGCAAGCGGGATCCAGGCCTCCGGCGCATTCATGGCGTAAAGCGTCGCCCAGCTCAAGACGCACCAGGCCAGGGGAACGGCCAGAAGCAGCCAGGCCGCGGCGGCGCCGGCGCCGATCGAGACGAGGCCGAGGGTTGCGATCGCGGTCGGGTCCGGCGCGATGCCGACCAGCTCCGCCGCCGCGATCGGCCGGCCCGCGAACGGCGCCACGAGCGGGTGCAGGACGAGCGCGTAGAGGAAGAGGGCAAGGCCGACGACGCCCGGAACGGTCCGGTTCGCCGCGAAGCGCAGACGGCCGCCCAGCCCGCCGATGACGAAGAGCAGCAGCGCCTCGGCGAGGAAGGGCGGGACCGCATAGGCCGCGGCCCAGTTGATCGTCGTGTAGCGGGCCCAGAGGAAGCCCCACGCGACGGAGACCCAGGCCGCCGCCAGGATGATCGAGACGGCCCGGTCCGACCACGGGCGCGGCCGGAGGATGCACAAGAGGATCGGCGCGCCGAGCAGCAGGGCCGGAAATTGGAAAGGCCAGACCGCCGCGTTGTGCAGCTCGAACAGCCGCCAGTAGACGCGCGGGGAGAAGAGCAGGAAGTCCTCGAACCGGTAGGTCCACCAGGCCAGCATCAGAGCTCCCGCACATAGGCGGCCATCCGCCGGCGCATGGCAGCATCCGGCATCGGGCCCGCGGCGGCGGCCAGGTTCTCGCGGACGTGATCGACGCGGGTCGTCGCCGGGATCGCCACGGTGACGGCGGGGTGCGTCACGATGAATTTCAGAATGAACTGCGCCCAGGTCACGGCGCCGATCTCGCTTGCCCATTCGGGCAGAGGGGTGCCCTCCAGCCGCCGGGTCAGCGCGCCCTGCCGGAAGGGGCGGTTGACGATCACGCCCATGCCGCGGTCACGCGCCAGCGGCAGGATCCGATCCTCCACCTCGCGGTCGACGACGTTGTAGGTGACCTGGACGAAATCGAGCGGCTGGGTGCGCATGATCTCCTCGAACAGGTCGTGGCGCCGGCCCTCCGAGGTCGTGATCCCGACATAGCGCAGCGCGCCGGCCGCCTTCATCTCGAACAGGGTCGGCAAGTGCTGTTCCCAGGCGACGAGGTTGTGGACCTGGAGGAGATCGAAGCGCGGGACGCCCCAGAACCGGCGCGACTCCTCGATCTGCGGCGGCCCATTGCGACCCGAGGAGGTCCAGACCTTGTCGGCCGAGAACAGTCGCGCCGGCATGCCGAGCTTCCGAAGCCCGTAGCCGATCACGGGCTGCGACGAGCCGTACATCGGCGAGGAATCGATGATCCGCCCGCCGGCCTCGAAGAACGCCGCCATCACGGCCGCGCATTCGTCGCGAAGAACCGGATCGTTGCCGACGTTGAAGGTGATCCAGGTGCCGAGGCCGACGACGGGAAGCGCCTCACCGGTCGAGGGAATCGGCTTCGTCGCCGGCGGGCCGCCTTGCGCCTGCGCGCTTGCGTTCGGACGCGGCGGCAGCGCGGCTGCCGCTGCGGTCGCCAGGGCGGCCCGGAGGACCGTTCGCCGTGTTGCCTTCATGCGGGACTCCGTCCTGTCGCGGTCGTGACACGGCCTGGAGCCGGTACGGCCCGATGCCGCGCGGCACGAGCGCGTCGCCTTGCATTGCCGTACTTGCATTGCCGTATAGGTGTCGGAGTCTAGTATGGGATGGGCGTCGGATCAGCCTCCGGTTTGATAGAGGCCGCTTCCGGAAGAAACAGGGAGGTCGAGGTGCCCCAGATCCAGGTTCAACGAACGGCAGACGGCGACCCGCTCGCCTTCGAGGTGGTCGTCCGCGACCACCATGGCGAGACCCGCCACCAGGTCACGATGGGGCGGGAGAGCTGTGAGCGGCTGACCGCCGGCCGGCACACCCCGGAGCAGTGCCTCGAGGCGGCCTTCCGGTTCCTGCTCGACCGCGAGCCGAAGGAGGCGATCCTCGGCCGCTTCGACGTGACGGTGATCTCGCGCTACTTCCCGGAGTTCGAGCGCGAGCTCCCGCGCTATCTCGCGGGCGCCTAGGCGCCCGCCCGCGCGTCGGTCTTCAGCAGCGCGGCGGCGATCCGTTCCCACTCGTCCTCGGTCGCCCCCGTCGCCACCGGTCGGCCGGCGCGCCGATACCAGTAGGCGGCGTTGCCGGCATCGCCCTCGACCCGGTGCAGATAGGCGTGGACCCAGGCGCCCGCTTCGCTCTCTTCCCTCTGCGCGAGGCGGTGGGCGTGGTCCCAATCGCCCTTCGCCGCGTGCCACAGGGCCTGCAGCGGCAAGCCGAGCCCCCCGGGTGGTTCGGTGCCTGCCAGGGATGCCTTGAAATCACCGAGCTCCATGATTCGTCCGTCTGCGTTCGCCGTCTGCCTCTCCCCAATGTGGTTGATCGCGCGGGCCCGGTAAAGGGCCGCGACCCGTTAGCGTCGATGCGCCGCGTCGTCGCCGCGCCCTGCGCCGTGGCACCCCCCTTTGGGGGCGGAAAGGGGGCCGCAGGGCGGGGCGAGCCAAGTTGATTTTGGTTAATTCCGGCAACGGGTTACACGCCGTTCCGGAGCCTTGCACGAATTGCATTGTTGCAATGCAATAACGCATATACTGCACTGCAACATGGGACCCCATATAAGGGGTGCGACGAAGAATTGAAGCCGCCCGCTCCCGTCCCGGGAGCGGTTCGACCGCCGAAGGAGAGACTGCAATGACCGAGATCACGAGACCCAGCCCGGAGGAGATGCGGGAGATCATGGATAGAGTCCGGCGCGAGCGGGCCGCCGTCTTCGCCGCCGGTATCCGGAAGGCCGTGGGGGCCGTCGTCGGCTTCCTGCGCGCCATCGCGACCGCGTTCGCGGAGGCCCGGCGGCAGCAGGCCGTCTATGAGGAGCTTTCGCGGCTGAGCGACCGTGAGCTCCGCGACATCGGCCTGAACCGCGCCGACATTCCGGCGGTGGTCGCCGGGACCTACAAGCGCGACGAGGCCCCGAAGCCGGAGAGCAAGACCCGTCCCGCCGAGGCCCCGGCCCGGCCGGAGATCGACGGCGAGCGGCTGGCGGCTTGAGGGCGCGGACCTTGCCCCGGGGGCGAAACCGGGGCGCGAAACCGGGCACGGAATCGAGAACGGCCGGACCGTTGGGGTCCGGCCGTTCTCGTTTTCCGGCTTCGGTTAGTCTCGGAGCGCTCGCCTGCCGAGGCGTCGCGCATCCGGGTAGACGTTGATCCGCGGCACCTTGCCGGCCCGCAGCGCGCGCTGCATGCCCTCCCAGTACTCCGTCGTCAGCAGGTCGCCGTGGACCTCGCGGAAGAGGCGGCGGAGGTTTCTGTCCGCGATCTGAAGCCCGACCTCGATCTCTTCGGGCAGAAACACCACGCCGTCCTCGAAGAACCAGTCCGGGATATCCTCCTCCCCGTCGATCCGTCCCCGGTTGGTGCGAACCTTCACCGCCGTCAGGGGCTCCACGGCGTCATAGTCGAACAGGAAGACCTTGAGGAAGCGGCTGACCCCGTAGTTCCGGCTGTCGAGGTCCTTGTTGAAGATGTCGGCCGCCGCGTTGTTCTTGATGCAGTTCCCGAGATTGACGATGGCCGTTTCCGCGTCGCGCGGCGAGGCGGTCTCTAGGAAGAGGGGCAGGGGGACCATCTTGGGCTGGGCGATCAGGTGCTTGAAGATGAGGTTGTCGCCGTCGGGCGACACGGTCTCGGCGGCGAAGGTCAGCAGCTCGTCGAGGAGATCCGCGGCGAACCACCGCTGGTTCAGCCTGACGTTGCGGTAGATGATGTTGTCCAGCATGCTGCCGGTACGATCGATCTCGTGCACGCGGCCGTACTTCCGCAGGACCGAGTCGATCCCCTCGAATTTTCCCCACTTGTACTGTTCGGTCGGCGCGTCGCGGATCACCTTCAGGGTGTAGGCGGAGGACGGCGCCGAGAAGCCGATCGCGACGGTGCCGCGGAAGCCGACGGCGGTCTCGAAGACCTCTCCCGTGGCCCCGAGCTCGTCCCGCAGCTCGTTCATCACCGCGACCTTGCCGGTGTGGTTGAAGCCGATCGTCGAGTAGTGGAGCCCCAGCGGGCGCCGCGGCATGATGGAGTGAAGGAACGACGCAAGTTCGTGATAATGCGGGTTGGTGACGTGGAAGTTGGCGAGGGTTGAGCTGAAGATGTTGTGGGCGTCGGCCTCCGAGGTCAGCACCGCATCGACGAACACGCCCTCCGGCCCGTTGTCGAGGCAGAGGACGAGCGGCGCGAAGACCCAGCCCTTGAGGACGATGCGCCCGACCAGATAGGCGCCGCGGTTCCGGTAGAAACCGGCGTTGACCATCTGGATGGCCTGGACGGCGCCGGGATCGCGGCCGTCGAAGCCGAAATCGCGATTGATCCGCTCCGCGACGCGGGCCGCGTCGCCTTTGGCGTCCCGATAGGGCCGGGAGAAGTTCGGGACATCCAGGATCGCCATCACCGTTCCGGGCGCGATCCGCGCGCCGCCCGGGAAGGCGCGGAAGATCTCGACCGGGTCGCCGGAGACGGCCCTGGCCGGCTTGCCGAAGGTGTAGTCCACCGGCTTCCACTCGTCGTGGTAGATCACGCGCCGGACGGAGTGGACGAAGGCCGTGGCGAGATCTTCCTCGTAGCGGCCGGCCACGAGCGGCAGGTATCGCCCCTCGACCTTCCGCCAGAGCCGCTCCTCCTCGGCGAGGGCAGGGAAGGCCCGCTTGAGCCCCGCGGCAAGGTCGCGCACGCTGTCGCTGTAGATCGTCAGGCGCCGCCGGCTGAGGCGCAGCGACTCCCCCGGGTCGCGGTCCTCGAAGGCCCGCTTGGCGCGGTGGGGGATCCGCCGCGATTCCGTGTAGTAGGCGTCGAACTCCGAGAGCACCCACCGGGCGGCGAGGACGATGCGTTCGTCCTCTCCCTCGGCCCGCAGGATCCTGTCCGCGTAGCCGAACTCCGACAGGGGTGGCTTCGTCTCCATCCGGTCGACATATCACAGCTTTCGCCCGATTGGTCGGCGCATTGTCCGGCCGGTCGCCCGTGCACCCGCCCGATGGCATGCCTCTGGTTGCGCGTTCCGGACCGCACCATGTTAGGACCAGGACGAAAACGACGGGGGTCCGGCATGACCGAGCTGAACGGCAAGACGGCGCTCGTCACCGGCTCGACGGACGGCGTCGGCCGGCTGGTTGCGAAGCACCTCGGCGAGATGGGCGCACATGTCCTGGTTCACGGTCGCAACCGCGACAGGGGCGAGCGCCTCGTCGCCGAGATTGAGGCGGGCGGCGGTAGGGCGGAGCTTCTGCTGGCGGACCTCGCCGCGCTCTCCGAAGTGCGCGCGCTTGCCGAGGCGGTGCGGCGACGGACGGACAGGCTCGACATTCTGATCAACAACGCCGGGATCGGCACCGGCAGGCCGGGCGCGCCGCGGGAGACGAGCGCCGACGGGCACGAGCTGCGCTTCGCCGTCAACTATCTCGCCGGCTTCCTCCTGACGCATCTCCTGCTGCCGCTCCTCAAGAAGAGCGCGCCCGCCCGAATCGTCAACGTGGCCTCGGCCGGGCAGCAGCCGATCGACTTCGCCGACGTGATGCTGGAGCGCGGCTACAGCGGCGCGCGGGCCTACTGCCAGAGCAAGCTCGCGCAGATCATGTTCACCTTCGACCTTGCCGAGGATCTCCGCGGCTCCGGCGTCACCGTCAACGCGCTACACCCTGCGACCTATATGGACACGACCATGGTCCGCGGGGCCGGCGTGACGCCCATCAGCACGGTGGAGGAGGGCGCCGAGGCCATTCTCTACCTTGCCACGTCGCCTGCCCTGGAGGGGCGGAGCGGCCTCTACTTCGACGGGCTCCGGGAGGCGCGTGCCCATCCGCAGGCTTATGACGCCGAAGCGCGCCGACGCCTCAAGGCGCTCAGCCTGCAGCTGACCGGTCTGGACGGCGAAACCGTCTGAATCGGGACCTCACCGCCGACAAGACGCCGTCCGATGGCGAGTGCCTGATCAACGGGGATTCGGCGGCAGGCCTTGCCAGAGAGCGTGGAAGTGGTGGACGGGGCCGTGGCCGTGGCCGACCGTCAGCAAGTCGCTCGCCTCGATGGCGGCCGTGATGTAGGCCTTGGCGGCGCGGAACGCATCCGCCGGGCTCTCGCTCTGCGGCAGCAGCGCCGCGATGGCCGCAGAAAGCGTGCAGCCGGTGCCGTGCGTGTTCTTCGTCGGAATCCGCCGCGCCGACAGCTCGAGGAAATCCTCGCCGTCGAAAACCAAGTCCGGGCTGTCGGGGCCGCCGAGATGGCCGCCCTTCAGGAACACGTAGCGCGGCCCGAGCCGATGCAGCGCCCGCGCCGCGGCGCGCATGGCGTCCCGGCTCTCCGGAACCGCCTCGCCCAGCAGGACGGCGGCCTCGTCGAGGTTCGGGGTGATCACGGTGGCGATCGGCAGGAGCCGGTCGCGGACCGCCTCGACGGCGTCCGCGTCGAGCAGGCGGTCGCCGCTCTTCGCGACCATGACCGGATCCAGCACGATCGTCCGGGCGTCATGGCGGCGCAGGCGGTCGGCGATGGCGTCGGCCGCCTCGGCGCAGCCGACCATGCCGATCTTGAGCGCGTCGATCCGCAGGTCGGCGAAGAGCGTGTCGATCTGCGCGGCGATGAAATCGGCCGGTACCTGGTGAACGCCGGTGACGGCCCGCGTGTTCTGCGCCGTCAGGGCAGTGAGGACGGCCGCTCCGTAGGCGCCGAGGGCGGAGAAGGTCTTGAGGTCGGCCTGTATCCCGGCCCCGCCGCTCGGGTCGGAGCCGGCGATCGTCAGCAGGTTGCAAACCATGCGGCGCTCCTTTCGCTGGCATTACCCAGATCAAGTCCTACGGGTGTGATCTCAGCCCGCTCGACGCGAGCACCCCGTGCCGGTGCCGACAGATATTCGGGCTCCGCCGGCCGAAGTCAACGGCGGGCTTACCGGGCGGCCGTCGGCCGGTACGTTGACGGAATGCAGGAGCGTTGCTACGCTTACCCCGTTACCAGGGGAGTCCCGGCAAGGGGCTGAGAGGTCATTGAGCGCAGATCGCGCGGCATGACGACCCTTAGAACCTGATCCAGTTCATACTGGCGTAGGGAAGGTCAGAGCTCGGTGACCGTCTGCTGATAGTTCCTCCCGGTCACACCTCCATTCTCTAGACCAGCTGCAACTGGATCTCCTTCGCGAACTGCAAGGGCGCAAGGGAGTGTCCAATGAATGCTGTCACACCGACCGTCACCACGGGCCCGCTGCCTGCATCGCGCAAGATCTACCGGCCCGGCAGGATCCATCCCGATCTCAGGGTGCCGATGCGCGCGATCGAGTTGCACCCGACCGCGGGCGAGCCGCCCGTCATCGTCTACGACTCCTCCGGCCCCTACACCGATCCGGAGATAGAGACGGACATCGCGCGGGGCCTGCCCCGGCTGCGCGAGTCCTGGATCCGGGCGCGGGGCGACGTGGAAGAGTATGACGGGCGAGCCGTGAGACCGGAGGACAACGGGTTCGCGACCGGCGAGCGACTCTTCCCGGCCTTCCCCCTGCGCCACCGGCCGCTGCGCGCGAAGCAGGGCCGGGCGGTGACGCAGCTTGCCTATGCCCGCGCCGGGATCGTCACGCCCGAGATGGAGTTCATCGCCATCCGCGAGAACCTGGCGCGGGACAAGAGCGCGCAGGAGGCCATCGAACGGCGCGGCGAACGCGATGGCGAGCCCTGGGGGGCGCGCATCCCGGATTATGTGACGCCCGAATTCGTGCGCGACGAGGTGGCGGCGGGCCGCGCCATCATTCCCGCCAACGTCAACCACCCCGAGTCGGAGCCGATGATCATCGGGCGCAACTTCCTCGTGAAGGTCAACGCCAACATCGGCAACTCGGCGATCACCTCCTCGATGGCCGAGGAGGTGGAGAAGATGGTGTGGGCGATCCGCTGGGGCGCCGACACGGTCATGGACCTCTCGACCGGCCGCAACATCCACAACATCCGCGAGTGGATCATCCGCAATTCGCCGGTGCCCATCGGCACGGTGCCCATCTACCAGGCGCTGGAGAAGGTCGGCGGCGTGGCCGAGGACCTGTCCTGGGAGGTGTTCCGCGACACGCTCATCGAGCAGGCGGAGCAGGGCGTAGACTACTTCACGATCCACGCCGGCGTGAGGCTGCGCTACATCCCGCTCACCGTGAACCGCGTGACCGGCATCGTCTCGCGCGGCGGCTCGATCATGGCCAAGTGGTGCCTCGCCCATCA